>NZ_JCALCQ010000002.1:0-594861 GCF_059812425.1 Mycobacterium sp. NGS56 | reverse complement strand
ATGACCACATCATCGCAGCCACCACCGACAAAACCGGACCGCGCGATCCGCGCTGAAGAACTTGGTGCGCCCATCCCCCGGCCCACCGAAAGGCACACAGGCCAGCCCCGTGCGAGTACCGCGAATCCCGTCAGCGGGTTTTCGATCCGGACATCGCCACCGGCTGCTCGCCAGACGTCGTCACCGGATCGCTGGACATCGCCACCGGATCATCGTCGTCCCACAGCAGCAGTTGACGAACCGCCGGACGCGGACCGTAGGGCCGCAGCATGGTGCTCGCCGGGCGGGGCCGCACCCGTTGCGGCCACCAGAACCAGCGCCCGAGCAGCCTTGCGACGGATGGCGTCATGAATGAGCGCACGATGAGCGTGTCGAACAACAGGCCCAGGCCGATCGTCGTCCCGATCTGACCGAGCACTTGAAAACCGCTGAACACGAACGCGCACATGGTGACGGAGAAAACGATGCCGGCCGAGGTGACGACGGAACCGGACCCGGCCATCGCCCGGATGATGCCGGTGTTGAGACCGGCATGGATCTCCTCCTTGAAGCGGGAGATCAATAGCAGGTTGTAGTCGGATCCGACCGCTAGCAACAGGATCACGGCCAACGCGAGCACCACCCAGTACAGCTGGACGCCGAAAAGATACTGCCACACCAGAACTGACAGACCGAACGAGGCCCCCAGCGAGAGCGCCACGGTGCCCACGATGACCAGCGCGGCGATCAGGCTGCGGGTGATGATCATCATGATCAGCAGGATGAGGGTCAACGCGGCGAATGCCACGATCATCAGGTCGTATTTAGCGCCGTCTTGGATGTCCTTATAGGTGGATGCGGTCCCGCCGAGGTAGACACCCGCGCCGGCCATGGGCGTGCCCTTCAACGCCTCGTGTGCGGCCTTCGCAATCGGATCGATGTGCGAAATGCCCTCGGGCGTCGCGGGATCGCCTTCGTGTGTGACGATCATGCGGGCGGCCTTGCCGTCCGGCGAGAGGAACAGTTTCAGCCCCCGTTTGAAGTCGGGATTGGCGAAAACCTCGGGCGGCAGATAGAAGGTGTCGTCGTTCTTGGCCGCGTCGAAGGCGCGCCCCAACGCCGTCGCGTTGTCGATCGCCGCTGCGGTCTGCGCGTAAATGCCGGACAGTGTGGCGTAATTCGCCAGGGTCAGATCACGATTGGTCTGCTGGCTCTGGATCTGCGGCGGGATCAGGGCCGTCAGTTTCGGCTGCAATGCGTCGAGCTTGTCAAGGGATGCCGTCAGGTTTTCGAATTTCTCGGTGAGCTGGTCTATGCCGTCGATCGCGTCGAACAGCGATCTGAACGCGAAGCAGACGGGAATGTCGTAACAGTGCTTCTCCCAATAGAAATAGCTGCGCACCGGCCGGAAGAAGTCGTCGAAATTCGCGATCTTGTCGCGCAGATCCTGGATGGTGCCGAGCGTGTCGTGAAAGCTTTGGGTCTCATCGTGGGTGGTACCGGCGAGCTGCTGCTGCAGCACGTACTGCTGCTTCAAGATGTTGATGGTCTTGGTCAGTTCGTTGGCCTGCTTGAGTGCATCATCGGCCCGATCTCGTTGATAGGTCAGGTTTTGCTGCTGTGCTGCGCTGGAATTGCTGACCACAAAGGCGAGCGAGCTGTGGACGAGCGGAGTGCCCAACGGTCTGGTGATGGTCTGCACCTGCGCGACCCCCGGGACGTGGAACACCGCCTTGGCGACCTTGTCCAGGACGAGCATGCTTTCCGGGTTACGCATGTCATGATCGGTTTCGACCATCAGCAACTCGGGCTCCAGCCGCGCGCGCGAGAAGTGCTTCTCGGCGGCGGTGTAACCGATGTTGGCCGGCGCGCTGGCCGGCATGTAGGGACGGGTGTCGTAACTCGTCTTGTACCCGGGCAAGGCGATCAGACCGACCAGGGCCAGCGCGCATGCCGCCGCGAGCACGGCGCCGGGCCACCGGACGATGGCGGTCCCGATGCGCGGCCAGCCACGCGTGCGGATCGCCCGCCTGGGGTCGAAGATGCCAGCCTTGGCGCCCAGAGTGAGGATCGCCGGCCCCAGGGTGAGCGCGGCGAACAGCGCGACAACAATGCCCAATGCGGCTGGAATGCCCAGACTTTGGAAGTAGGGCAATCGGGTGAAACTCAGGCAGGCCACGGCGCCGGCCACGGTGAGCCCGGAACCCAGCACGATGTGCGTCGTGCCGTGATACATCGTGTAAAAAGCCTTTTTACGGTCCTCACCGGTGCCACGCGCCTCCTGATAGCGCCCGACGAAGAATATCGCGTAGTCCGTTCCCGCCGCGATCACCAACAATGTCAGCAGATTCGTCGCATACGTCGACAGCCCGATCACGCCGGCGTTACCGAGGAACGCGACAAGGCCACGGGCGGCTGACATTTCGATGAGCACGGTGGCGAGCACCAGCAGCGTGGTGAGCACCGAGCGGTAGACGAAGAACAACATCACCGCGATCACCCCGACGGTGATCGCGGTGACCTTCGCGGTGCCCTTGCTGCCGACGTCGAATTGGTCGGAGATCAGTGGCGCCGCTCCGGTTACATACGTCTTGACGCCCGGCGGCGGCTTCAGGCGGTCGATGATGTCGCGCAGCGCCCCGACGCCCTCGTTGGCCAAGGCCGATCCTTGATTGCCTGCGAGATTCACCTGAACATAAGCCGCCTTGCCGTCGCTGCTCTGCGATCCCGCGGCGGTCAGGGTGTCGCCCCAGTAATCCTGAACGTGCTCGACGTGCTTTTTGTCCTGCTCGACCCTGCGAACCATGTCGTCGTAGAAGCGGTGGGCGTCCGCGCCCAGTGGCCTATCGCCTTCCAGCACGATCATCGCCGAGCTGTCGGTGTCGAATTCGTGGAACTTCTCACCGATGCGCTTGATCGCCTTGAGCGACGGTGCATCTGGCGAGTTCAGCGCCACGTTGTGGGTCTTCCCCACGTCTTCCAGCTGTGGCACGGCGATGTTCGTGATGGCGGCCAGACCGACCCAGAACAGCAGAATCGGCAACGCGAACCGCCGGATAGTGCGCGGCACGAACCGCCGCGGCTGTTGATCGTTGCTCATCCAGACTTATCCAGACAGAAGGTGTAGGCGTCGACTTTGTTGACTGTGCGTTGGTCTTTCACATCCCCGTTGACGGTGATGCGACAGCCCAGGGTGTCCCCGTTGCCCTGAGCGACGACGTTGCCGATGACCGCGGGCTCCGTGGTGGTGATGGTGAACGACCAGGGCAAGGGCGCGTCCTTGACCTGCTGAGGCTGAGCGTTGACGTCGAGGTAGTTGATGGTGGCCATCGCGCCCGGTGCGCCGAAGACCTCGAGCACCACATGTTTGGGGTTGAACGGGACGATCTCGTTCGAGGGGCCGGCGTTGGCCGAGGTGGTGTTGTGCGAGCCGAAGATACCGTGCAGGCGATAGATGGCAAATCCCGCTAGCGTGACGACCAGTATCGCGACCAGCACCATCCACCCTCGTTTCACGAGGGTTGCCACCGAAATCCCTTCCACCCGTTCACCTTTCGATTATCGGGCGACACGATCACCCTCGAGGCGAGGGCGGCTTGCCGACGGGGCAGGCGCGATCGACAGCTTTGACAGTACGGTACGGGACCGTACTGCACAAGAGACGCGCACGTACACATTTCGTCTAAGTGGGTCAACGGCGTGTTACCCGGTGGTTCTGGTCAACCCCGGGATGAGAAACCCGTCGACGAGGGCTTGCACGGTGCGACGGGTGGGCGGCCGGCCCGGAATGATGGATCGGAAGATGAGGTATCCGGGTAACAGATCCCACAACTCGTCGGTGACGACATCCTCGCTGATCTCACCGCGGTCGACGGCCTGCCGCAGCACATGCTGAATCAAGGCCTTGCGTTGCTTGAGGAATTGCTCCTGCAAGGCGTCGTTGAGCGCCGGGTGCCGCGACACCTCGACCATCACCGCGCGAATGGTGCTGGCGTGCTCGGTGCCGTGCCGACCACACGTCTCCCCCAGACTCAGCAGGTCGCCGCGCAGCGTGCCGGTGTCGGGCGGGACCGCGACCTGGCGGACGCCCTCGGTGAAGGCGGCCAGCACCAGTTCGGCCTTCGAGGGCCAGCGCCGGTACACCGTGGCCTTGCTGGCGCGGGCGGCACTGGCCACGGCGTCCACGGTCAGCTGGTCATAACCGTGCTCCTGCAGCAGCCGCAGGGTCACCGCCAGTATCTCGGCCTCTCGTGGTGACCACGGAGATGCCTGCGTGTACCGGTCCGCCGTCTGGGTCATAACGCCCACGATAGAGCCGCTCGGGCGCAGCGGCCGAATTTCGGCTTCGGCCGCTATCTCGACGCCAGCAGGGCGCGTTCGATGTCGGCGAGCAGGTCGTCGGTGTCTTCGATCCCCAGTGAGATGCGTGCGAACCCGTCGGCGACGCGATCGCCCCAGCGGGCCCGGCGGTCGACCGACGTGTGCAGGCCGCCGAAACTGGTGGATGCGATCAGCAGTTCGCTGCGGTCCACCAGGGCGTGCACCGCGGCCGCGTCGGCCAACTCGACCGAAACCAGCGCCCCGAACCGGCGCATCTGCGCCATGGCCACCGGATGCGCCGGGTCGTCGACCAATCCGGGGTAGCGCACCGCCCGCACCGCCGGGTGACGGGCCAGCATGGTCGCCAGCGCCCGGGCGTTTTGGCATTGGCGTTCGAAGCGCAAACCGGCAGTTGCCATGCTGCGCAACAGCAGCCACGCCTCGAACCCACCCAGGATCGCACCGGCGAGCAGCCTGTGTCGCTCCACCGCGGCGAGCAGTTCGGAGTCGTTGGTGCCGACGTAGCCCGCCAGCAGGTCGCCGTGACCCGACAAAATTTTGGTCGCGCTGGCCACCACGACGTCGGCACCCAGCGACAGCGGCTGCTGCCCCAAGGGCGTCGCGGCCGTGTTGTCGACGACCAAGCGCGCGTTGCGGTCCCGGCAGATGTTGGCCAACCGGTGCACATCGACCACGTCGAGCGCCGGGTTGGTGGGCGTTTCGGCCAGCACCACGTCCGCTTCGCCGGCGGCGTCGTAGATCCGCGAGCTTGACGCCTCGATGACCGTCACACCGCCGGGCGCCAGGTCTTCGCGGGCGTAGCGGCGCACCTGGTAGTAGCCGTCGGCCGGCACCACCACCGTCGACCCCGGCTTCGCCAGCGCGCGTAAGACGGCGCTGATGGCCGCCATGCCCGAGCCGAACACCCGCGCACCGGCGGCCCCCTCCAGCTCGGCGAGCGCCGACTCGAGTTGCCGCCAGGTCGGATTGGAGCCGCGGCCGTAGCTGTCCAGCGCGGCGGTCTCGTCGTCGGACAGGTGGTAGGTGGCGGCGAGCACCGCCTGCGGCGCTACCGGATGCCCCGGAATGGCTTCCGCGTCAGCGGCTTTGAGGCTGCGCGTGGAATCGCCGTAGCGGCTACTCATCGGCTCACTCCGTCGGGGAATCGGGTCGGCCCTCGGCCAGCAGCTTCCGGAAGCCGTCCTCGTCGAGGACGGGCACCCCCAGCTCGATCGCCTTGTCGTATTTGGAACCCGGCGAATCGCCCGCCACGACGTAGTCGGTCTTCTTCGACACCGAACCCGCCGCCTTTCCCCCGCGCGTCAAGATCGCCTCCTTGGCATCGTCGCGGGAAAAGCCGGCGAGCGACCCGGTGACCACCACCGTCAGCCCCTCCAGCGTGCGCGGCACACTGGCGTCGCGTTCGTCGGCCATCCGCACGCCGGCGGCCCGCCACTTCTCGACGATCGCGCGGTGCCAGTCGACGGTGAACCATTCGGTGAGCGCCGCCGCGATCGTCGGGCCCACACCTTCCACCGCGGCCAGCCGCTCGGTCGACGCCGACATGATCGAGTCCAGGTCGCCGAACTCGGTCGCCAGGGCGCGCGCGGCCGTCGGCCCGACATGCCGAATCGACAACGCCACCAGGACGCGCCACAGGGCCACCTTCTTGGCCTTGTCCAAGTTTTCGAGCAGCCGTTTGCCGTTGGCGGACAGGGTGCCTGCCTTCGTCCGGAACAACTCGGTGCGCAACAGGTCGTCCTCGGTGAGCGCGAACAAGTCGCCCTCGTCGGCGATCACGCCGGCCTTCAGCAGCGCCGTCGCGGCTTCGTAGCCGAGCCCCTCGATGTCGAGCGCGCCGCGACCGGCGACGTGAAATACCCGCTCCCGCAACTGCGCCGGACAGGACCGGGCATTGGGGCAGCGGATGTCGGCATCGCCCTCCTTGGCCGGTGCCAGCGTGGTCCCACATTCGGGACACGTGGTGGGCATGACGAATTCGCGTTCGGAGCCGTCGCGCAGGTCGACGACGGGACCGAGCACCTCCGGGATCACGTCGCCGGCTTTGCGGATCATCACGGTGTCGCCGATCAGCACACCCTTGCGTTTGACCTCCGCGGCGTTGTGCAGGGTGGCCAGCCCCACCGTCGACCCGGCCACCTTCACCGGCGTCATGAACGCGAACGGCGTGACGCGTCCGGTGCGCCCGACGTTGACGCGGATGTCGAGCAGTTTGGTCTGCGCCTCCTGGGGCGGGTACTTGTACGCGACGGCCCACCGCGGCGCGCGAGAGGTGGTCCCGAGCCTGCGCTGCAGCGCAACCTCGTCGACTTTGACTACTACACCGTCGATTTCGTGGTCCAGGTCGTAACGGTGCTCACCCCAATAGCCGATCCGCTCCTCTACGGCGGCAAGGCCGCGCACCCGCGCGGTTTGTTCGGCCACCGGCAGCCCCCAGGCGCTCAGCGCGGTGTAGGCCTCGTGCTGAGTTTTGGGCGCGAACCCCTCGGTGCGGCCGATGCCATGGCAGATCATCCGCAGTTTGCGCCGGGCCGTGACGGCCGGGTTCTTCTGACGCAGCGACCCCGCGGCGCTGTTGCGCGGGTTGGCGAACGGCGCCTTACCGTCCTCGACCAGGCTGGCGTTGAGCGCCTCGAAATCGGAGAGCAGAAAGAACGCCTCGCCGCGCACCTCGAGCAGGGCGGGAATCGGGAAGTCCTTGCTGGCAGACAGCCGCTCGGGGACGTCGTCGATGGTGCGCGCGTTGAGCGTCACGTCCTCGCCGACCCGCCCGTCGCCCCGGGTCGCGGCCCGTTCCAGCCGGCCGTCGCGGTACACCAGCGCCAGGGCGACCCCGTCGATCTTGAGTTCGCACAGGTAGTACGGCTGCTTGCCGACCTCGTTCTCGACGCGGTTGTTCCACGCCACCAACTCGTCGCGATCGAAGACATCATCGAGGCTCAGCATCCGTTCCAGGTGCTGCGCCTCGCTGAACTCGGTGGCGAAACCCGCCCCGCCGACCAGCTGCGTCGGGGAATCGGGCACCCGGAGTTCGGGGTAACGCTCCTCGAGCGCGAGAAGCTCGTTGAACATCGCGTCGAAGTCCGCGTCCGAGATGATCGGAGCGTCCTTGATGTAATAGCGGAACTGGTGTTCACGGACCTCTTCGGCCAGGTCGTGCCACTGCCGACGAACCTCGGGCGATACCGAATCGGCTTCTGCTGCGCTCACCTTGGCAGGCTATCCGAGGACACCGACGCGAAACCGCGCGCTCAGTCCTCGACGTAAGCCCGCAACCGGTCCACCGCGGCATCCCAGCGGCGGGACAGCTGACTCAGATAGTCGCTGGCCGAGGCCAGCGGCTGGGTCTGCACCCTCCAGACTCGCTCGCGGCCCCGTCGGCTGCTGGTCACCAGCCCGACCGACTCCAACAGCTGCAGGTGCTTGCTGGCCGCCTGCCGGGTTACCGGGATGACGCCGGTGACCTGCGACGTCGAACTGGGGCCTTGGTCGCAGAGCCGCACGATGATGCGCAGCCGGTTGGGATCGCCAAGGGCGTCGAAGAGCGGCGCCTCGACCGCGACACGACCACTCATACCCGGACGTCCTCGATGTACTTGCGCACCAGCGTGGTCTGGATCGCCCAGCCCTCGTCGTCGGCTTCGAACGCCGGCCCCCGGCGCGCCCGGGGAATCGCCTCGAATCCGGACTCGGTGATGGTCAGCAACACGCCGTCGGGCTGCTCGGACAGGGTGAACTCGACGAGCGTGGTCGGCTCGGAGTCGTAGTCGACATCGGCGTCGATGGCGAACGGGCGCCAGCGGTAGGCAAACCTGCGTTGCGGCTCGATGGCCACGATCTGCCAGGTGCTTTGCACCCCGGCGTGCGCCTCCTGTCGCTTGGCGACCTCGCTGTCGACGATGGTCGGGCTGATCGCGGCGGTCACCGCCGCCCCTGCGACGAACGGCCCGTCGAAGCGCACCCCGAACCAGCGGCCGAACTCCTCGGCGTCGCTGATGGCCCGCCACACGCGCTCGAGCGGCGCGCGCAGCATCACTTGCTTCTCGATCTTCATATGCAACCTCCTGGTTGCCTATGAGTGCAGCACAGTGCGCCCAGAAACGCAACCGAATGGTTGCCTATTCGATGGCGTCCGGATCCTCGGCGAACATCTCGGCGGCCTTGCGCGCTAGCTCGATCGCGCTGCGCGCCCACTCCGGGGTCGCGCCGGCCAGGCCACACGCGGGCGTGACGCCGATGCGGTCGCGCAGCGCCGAGCGGGCGAAGCCGAGACGATCGGTCACCGCGACCACCGCGGCCGCCACCTCTCGCACCGACGGGCGACGCGGCGGGGCGTCGCCGGCGACCACCCCCAGCGCGACGGTGCGGCCGGACTCCACGAACTCGGCAACACCGTCCAGGTCGGCGGCGTTCAGCGCGCCGACATCAACGGATACGGCGTGAAAGGCACTGCGCTGCAAAAGGTTCCATGGGAGGTCGGGAGCACAGCAGTGCAGCAGCACCGCACCGCCCGCCGTCCGGGCGCAGGTGTCCAGCAGCCCGGCGGCCACCTCTTCGTCGACTGGCGCCACGGGGCTCAGCGCGGTCACCCCGCTCAGCCCGCCGCCCAGGGCTTTGGGCAGCGACGGCTCATCGAACTGCACCACCACCTCCGCCTCGAGCCGGCCGGCCAGTCTCGCGCGATGCGTCGCCACGCCCTCGGCCAGCGACGCCGCCAGGTCGCGCAGCGCTCCGGGGTCGGTGATCGCCCGGTGGCCGTTGGCCAGCTCGACCTCGGCCGCCAGGGTGATCGGGCCCGGAGCCTGCACCTTTACCACCCGACCATCGTTGCGAAGGCCGGCGGCTTCCCAGGCCTCTTCGAGCGCGTCCATGTCCTCGTCGAGCAGGCTGATGGCTCGGCGGGTGACCGCCCCGGGCCGGGCGGCAAGCCGGTAGCCGCGGGGCGCGGTATCGATGGCCACGTCGACCAGCAGCGCACCGGCGCGCCCGAGCATGTCGGCACCCACTCCGCGGGCGGGCAGCTCGACGATGTGCACCAGCGCGCCCGCGAGTTCACCCACCACGACTTCGGCGGCTTGGCGCGCGGCGATGCCGGGCCACGATCCGACGCCGCTGGCGGTGGCAAAGGGATGGGTGAAAAGACTCACCGGGCAACCGTATTCGACGCCACGCCACGCGCCGGTCGGCAGGGTCTGTGTGCCGCCGGGCGGCGCGGGTAGGTTCAACACCAAAAGGGGTGCGAAAACGTGTCGCAGAAGGCGAAATCAGTTTGGCTACCGCTGTTGTGCGCGGTGGTGGCGCTGGTAGCGTCGTGCACTCGGGTGGTGGACGGTGCGGCCGTGGCGGGCTCCGGTGCCGGCCGCAGAGTGGTGCAGGGTGTCGACGTCGACACGATTCTGCTGGACCAGTCGCGAATGCGCGCGATCACCGGCGCCGGTGAGCATCTGACCATCATCCCCTCGATGGACGGGACCAGCCCGGTGGACATCGACGCGCTGGTCGATTCCGCGCCGCGCGAGTGCCGGTTCATCTACGCCGAGACGGCAACGTTCGGGCGCGATCTCGAGGCGTTCCACAAGACGACGTTTCAGGACCCGCCCGATGGCGCATTGATCTCCGAAGGCGCCGCGGCCTATCGCGATGCCGACACCGCCCGTCGCGTGTTCGGCGCCCTGGTGAGCACGGTGGGCGACTGCGCGAACGGCTCGAGCGGGCAGCTCTACGTCGGTGACTGGAACGCCGACGCCACCTCCCTGCACCTGCGGCCCGGGGGCTGCGGCCGCGACTACCGGATTGTGTCGGTGGCCATGCTGGAGGTGACTTTCTGCGGCTTCGCGCAATCGGTGTCCGACATTGTGATGACGAACATCTCCGCGAACATGCCGCGGTAGCCCCTATTCAGCGGGTGGTGCCGGCGATGGTGGCGCTGCCGAGCACCTCGTCACCGTCGGGATCGGGCCGATACAGCACCAGCGTCTGGCCCCGGGCCACCCCGCGCATCGGCGCGCGCAACCGAACGACGAGGTCGCCGTCGACCAGTTCGGCTATCGCGTCGGTTGTTTCGCCGTGCGCGCGCACCTGGACCGCGCACTCCACCGGGCCGGCCGGGGTGACGCCCGAGGTGAAAATCGGTTTCCGGCCCACGATTTCGCGTATCTCGAGATCCGCCGCCTCGCCCACCCGCACGGTGCCGCTCTCCGCGTCGATGGAGGTTACGTAACGGGGGCGGCCGTCGGGCCCCGGCCCGGCGATGCCGAGCCCCTTGCGCTGACCGACGGTGAAACCGTGCACGCCGTCGTGCTCGGCGAGCACCGTGCCGTCGGCATTGACCACCGCCCCGCGGCGCACCCCGATGCGCTCGCCCAGAAAGGCGCGGGTGTTGCCCGAGGGGATGAAGCAGATGTCATGACTGTCCGGCTTTTCGGCGACCGTCAGACCGCGCCGGGCGGCCTCGGCGCGGATCTGCGGCTTTGGGGTGTCCCCGATCGGGAACGTCGCGTGGCGCAACTGCTCGGCGCTCAGGACGGCCAGTACATAGGACTGGTCCTTGTCGTGATCGACGGCGCGACGCAGCCGACCGTCGCGGAGCCGGGCGTAGTGGCCGGTGGCCACCGTGTCGAACCCGAGTGCGACGGCCTTCGCCGACAGCGCGGAGAACTTGATCTTCTGATTGCACACCACGCACGGGTTGGGCGTCTCGCCGCGCGCATAAGACGACACGAATTCGTCGATCACGTCCGACTTGAACCGCTCCGCGAAATCCCACACATAAAACGGAATTCCGAGCACATCAGCGACCCGGCGCGCGTCGGACGCGTCTTCCTTCGAGCAGCACCCGCGCGAGCCGGTGCGCAGCGTGCCTGGCGCGCTGGACAGCGCCAAGTGCACGCCGACCACGTCGTGTCCGGCGTCGACCATCCGGGCGGCGGCGACCGACGAGTCGACGCCACCGCTCATGGCGGCAAGCACTTTCACTTAGGACGCCCCCGCGGCGGCCAATGCGGCGCGACGGGCCCGATCCACCGCCCCGGGCAGTACCCGCAATACTGCATCGACGTCAGCGTCAACACTGGTGTGTCCCAACGAGAGTCGCAAAGAGCCGCGAGCGCTGGTGGCGTCGGCGCCCATCGCGATCAGCACGTGCGAGGGCTGCGCGACACCGGCGGTGCACGCCGACCCGGTCGAGCACTCGATTCCGTTCGCGTCCAACAGCATCAACAGCGCATCGCCCTCGCAGCCGCGAAACGTGAAATGCGCGTTGCCCGGAAGGCGCAGGGAATCGCGGACACCGTTGAGACTGACATCCTCGATGCCGCCCAGTACGCCGTCGACCAGCCGGTCGCGCAGAGCCCGCAGCCGAGCGCTGTTGATCTCGAGCCCGTCGACCGAAATCCGGGCCGCCGCGGCCATTCCGACCGCGCCTGCGACATCGGCTGTGCCCGAACGGATGTCACGCTCCTGGCCACCTCCGTGTGCCAGCGGCACGCACGCGACCTCGCGACGCAGCAGCAGCGCACCAACGGCCGGCGGTCCGCCGAACTTGTGCGCGGTCACGCTCATCGCCGCCAATCCGCTGGCGGCGAAATCGACCGGCAACTGCCCAACCGCCTGCACGGCGTCGCTGTGCATCGGAACACCGAATTCGGCTGCGACGCCGGCGAGTTCGGCAGCCGGCATGACCGTTCCGACCTCATTGTTGGCCCACATCACCGAGACCAGCGCCACGTCGTCGTGGGTCTGCAGGACCTCGCGCAGCGCCGCGGCCGACACCGAGCCGTCGGCGGCGGTCGGAAGCCAGGTGACCTCGGCGCCCTCGTGTTCGACGAGCCAGTGCACCGAGTCCAGTACGGCGTGATGTTCCACCTCACTGGTGACGATGCGCCGCTGCCGGGGCTCGGCGTCGCGGCGAGCCCAGTAGATGCCCTTGACGGCCAGGTTGTCGCTCTCGGTGCCGCCGGCGGTGAAGATCACCTCCGAGGGGCGCGCGCCGAGCCTGTCTGCGATCAACTCACGGGATTCCTCGATGCGGCGCCGCGCCGCGCGGCCGCTGGTGTGCAGCGACGAGGCGTTGCCGACCGTGCCGAGCGCAGCCGTCATCGCCTCGACGGCGGCGGGGTGCATCGGGGTGGTGGCGGCGTGATCCAGGTAGACCATGACGCGACCCACGATACCGGCCCGCCGGTTGGCTCAGGCCACCAGCACGTGCCCGTGACCAGCACGCCGCGGGGTTTTAACGCCCACCGCGGATTGGCACCGGGCGGCCAGGGCGCGCCGGTCCGTCCCGGGGAGCTGCAGAGACCCGACATGCACGCGCGCCAGCGTGCGCGACACGACGAGCATGCGGCGGATCGAGCTCAGCAGGGTCTCGTCGCCGACGAAGGCCGGGACCGTAGACGGGCTGCCATCGACATCGTGGTAGGTCAGCCGCAGCGGCTGCACCGGACGGCCGGCGTCGATGGCCGCCTGAAACATCGCCGGGTAGAAGGCGCCGCGGTCCCGACCACACCAGGTGGTGCCCTCCGGGAACGCGACCACCGTCTGTCCGGATCGCAGCCGGTGGGCGACGGCATCCACGACGCCGGGCAGGCGCCGCAGACTGGACCGCTCGATCGGGATGATTTTCAGGAAGCGGGCCACGATCGCGGTGGCCGGGCCGGTGAACATGTCCGCGCGCGCCACGAACGATCCGGGCAGCACCGACCCGATAGCGAAGACGTCGACCCAGGACATGTGCGGGCTCACTACCAGCACCCCGCGGAGGTTACGAATCGGGTTGCCCGTCACGGTGATTCGAACACCCAGGCAGCGCAGCACCAACCTGCAATAGATCCGTTGCACGCGGGTGCGGCCCGGCAGCGGCACGGCCAGCAGCGGCAGCCCCGGGGCCAGCAGCAGCGCCAGCGAAAGGCGAAGGGTCACCCGCAGCGCCCCGCGCAGCGGCCGCGGCGTCACCGCCTCGCCCGCTCCCAGACAACCTGCGTCGCACGATGCGCGCGGCAGCCAGGAGTGCGCGGCGCCGTTCATCGCCGGCCGCCCGCCGTTCGCATCTCCGAAGCGACGGCCACCGATCGGAGTCGCTTCAGATATCGGGTATCGGCGTGCGCTTTGCCCAGCAGGACGCAGAAATCACCGACGCCGAAATCCGGGTCGTGCGCGGGTTCGCCGCACACCTGCGCGCCCAGGCGCAGGTAACCGCGCATCAGCGCCGGCACCGAGGGCCGCGCGGGCGGGGCGATGTCGCCGATCGCCCTCCCGTCGATCACCACCGGGCGGTGCGGGTAGACCCGGCATTCCGGCGGTGCGCCATGCCGGCCGAGGATGAAGTCTCGGACGCCGCGCAGTTGAGTGCCTGCAGGCTCGTCGGATTCGCCGCCGATGGGCACCGACACGCACCCGGTCACGTGGTCATAGCCGTAACGGTCCAGGTAGGCCAGGATGCCCGCCCACATCAGCAGCACGACGCCGCCGTTGCGATGCCCTTCGCGCACCGCCGCGCGTCCCATCTCCACCAGTGACGGCCGCAGCGGATCGAGCGCACGGATGTCGAACTCGGTGGCGGTGTAGAGCCCGCCGGCCGCGATGGCCCCCGCCGGCGCCAGCATGCGGTAGCAACCGACCAGCTCACCGGTGTCGTCGTCGCGGACCATGAGGTGGTCGCAAAACTCGTCGAACCTGTCGACGTCCCGTCTATCCGCGTGGGCCGCCGGCAGGGTGAAGCCCGGCGTGCTGGTGAACACGTCATACCGGAGTCGCTGCGCAGCCTCGATCATGACGGCGTCGGTGGACAGCAACAGGGAGTAGCGGGGTGCGGCCGACGAGCTGGTGGCCGTACCGGTGGTCTTCTCGCTGGGTATGAGGACAGAAGCAATGCTCATGAACCCCAACGTGGCGTAGTTGATGAGCTAGTCGGCATCGCGGCTATGACGTGTCGGTGCACGTGAGATGAAAGAACTGTCGCGAAAAGTGAGCTGCGTCCGGTGCCGGAACGCCGTCGGCGGATACGCAGCGGGGATGGTGGGGATGGATGTCGGCGGCCGGTCCCGAGAACCGTTGTCGGACTTCGAAACCGCTAGAACCGGCACCGGCGGATTCGGAATTCGATTCAGTGGTCGAGACGCGGTGCGTGCCGTGCCGGAATGCAAAAGCCCCCGGCACCGCGGTGCCGGGGGCCTTCGCGGCCGACAGACTCAGCCCTTGCGTGCCTTGATCGCCTCGGTCAGCTGCGGGGCGACCTTGAACAGGTCGCCCACCACGCCGTAGTCGGCGATCTCGAAGATCGGCGCCTCTTCATCCTTGTTGACCGCGATGATCGTCTTGGACGTCTGCATGCCCGCGCGGTGCTGGATCGCACCCGAGATGCCCAGCGCGATGTAGAGCTGCGGCGAGACGGTCTTACCGGTCTGGCCCACCTGGAACTGGCCCGGGTAGTAGCCGGAGTCGACGGCGGCGCGCGACGCGCCGACGGCCGCACCCAGCGAATCGGCCAGCTCCTCGACGACGCTGAAGTTCTCTGCGCTGCCCACACCGCGACCGCCGGAGACGACGATGGTGGCCTCGGTCAGTTCCGGACGGTCACCGGCGACGGCGGGCTCGCGGGCGGTGATCTTGGTGGCGTTCTCGGCCTGGGCCGGAACCTCGACCTTGACCTCTTCGCCGGCACCGGCCTGCGGCTCGGCGTCGACGGCGCCGGCGCGCACGGTGATCACCGGGGTGTCCCCGTTGGCCTGCGCCTCCACGGTGAACGCGCCACCGAAGATGGAATAGGTCGCCTTGTTGCCTTCCTTGACGTCGACCACGTCGACCAGCAGGCCGGAACCGATGCGCGCCGCGAGCCGTCCGGCGATCTCCTTGCCGTCGGCGTTGGCGGACAGGATCACCGCGGCGGGCGAGTTGGACTCGGCGAGCGAGGCCAGCACGTCGACGAACGGGGTGATCAGGTATTTCTCGACGTCGTCGGACTCGGCAATGTAGATCTTGGCGGCGCCGGCCTCCTTGAGCCCATCGACCAAGGGCGCGGCGGTCCCGGGAGCGCCCACCACGACGGCGGCGGGCTCGCCCAGCGCGCGGGCGGCGGTGATCAGTTCGGAGGTGACCTTCTTCAGCGCACCTTCTGCGTGCTCGACGAGCACAAGTACTTCAGCCATGGGTTATTTCGCTCTTCTCGTCTTGGGGGACTCGGGTCAGATGATCTTCTGGGCGACCAGGTACTTGGCGATCTCGTTGCCGCCCTCGCCCTCGTCGGTGACCTTCTCACCCGCGGTCTTCGGCGGCTTGGGCGTCGACGACAGCACGGTGGAACCGGCGTTTTCCAGCCCAACCTCGTCGCTCTCGACCCCGATATCGGCGAGGGTCAGCACGGTAACCTCTTTTTTCTTGGCGGCCATGATGCCCTTGAAGGAGGGGAAGCGCGGCTCGTTGATCTTCTCAGTGACGCTGACCACCGCGGGCAGGGTGGCCTCGAGGGTGAACACGCCCTCGTCGGTCTCCCGCTCGCCGGTGACCTTGTCGCCCTCGATGGAGAGCTTGCGCACATGGGTGAGCTGGGGCAGGCCCAGGTACTCGGCGATGACGGCCGGCACCGCGCCACCGGTCCCGTCGGTGGCCTCATTACCGGCGATGACCAGCTCGGTGCCCTCGATGGTGCCCAGCGCACGGGCCAAGGCCCATCCGGTCTGCACGACATCCGAACCGTGCATGCCGTCGTCCTTGAGATGGACGGCCTTGTCGGCGCCCATCGACAGCGCCTTGCGGATCGCCTCGGTGGCGCGCTCGGGACCCGCGGTCAGCACGGTCACCGCGCCTTCGCCGCCCTCGCGTTCGCGGATCTGCAGCGCCTCTTCCACCGCGCGCTCGTTGATCTCATCCAGCACCGCGTCGGCGGCCTCACGGTCCAATGTGTAATCGCCGTCAGATAGCTTGCGCTCCGACCAGGTATCTGGGACCTGCTTGATCAGGACCACGATGTTCGTCATGAGTGTGGTTCGTCCTCCTAGAAGGGGGCTCGCAGCAATCGACTACGAAACCTCGGTACGCGTTTTCGCAACGCACGGCCGTGTTACTACCCGGTAACTTTGTGCGGTATGCATTCACACCATAGCTGGTCGTAGTGCACGTTCCTGCAGCCCGTCCGCCGCTTCGCGAGCGGGGGTCCACTTCCCCGGTTCGCGAATCCGACACTTCGCGTTAGCCTGCCTATGCAATGAGCGCACTCGTGCCTGACGTCCCGCAGCACACCGCCGGCGACACCGCGTCGGCGGGTGACGCCGTGATGATGCTGACGGGTGAGCGCACCATCCCGGGTTTGGACATCGAGAACTACTGGTTTCGCCGCCACGAGGTCGTCTACCAGCGCCTTGCCGAGCGCTGCGCGGACGCCGACGTGCTCGAGGCCGGCTGCGGCGAGGGCTACGGCGCCGACCTGATCGCCGGGGTCGCCCGCCGCGTCATCGCAGTCGATTACGACGAGGCCGCGGTGGCCCATGTCCGGAACCGCTACCCCCGAGTGGACGTCATGCGGGCGAACCTTGCGCAGCTACCGCTGCCCGATGCGTCGGTCGATATTGTGGTCAACTTCCAGGTGATCGAACACCTGTGGGACCAAACACAGTTCGTCATCGAGTGCGTCCGGGTGCTGCGGCCGTCGGGCCTGCTGCTGATGTCCACCCCCAACCGGATCACCTTCTCCCCCGGTCGCGACACCCCGGTCAACCCCTTTCACACCCGCGAACTCAACGCCGCCGAACTGACCCAGCTGCTCATCGACGGCGGCTTCGCCGACGTGTCGATCAGCGGCCTGTTCCACGGCCCGCGGCTTCGCGAGCTGGATGCCCGGCACGGCGGCTCGATCATCGACGCGCAGATCCGGCAGGCAATGGCCGCTGACCAGGGGGTACCGTGGCCGCCCGAGCTGGCTGCCGACGTCGCCACGGTCACCACCGGGGACTTCGACCTCCTCGAGGCCGACGCAGGCGCGGCCACCGGCCACCACATCGACGACAGCCTCGACCTGATCGCGATCGCGGTAGCCCCGTGAGCACGCCGCAGAACCGGGTTCCCGGCCTCTTCACCCTGGTTTTGCACACCCACCTGCCCTGGCTCGCCCACCACGGCCGCTGGCCGGTCGGCGAGGAATGGCTATATCAATCCTGGGCGGCGGCCTACCTGCCGCTGATGCGGGTGCTGAATACATTGGCCGGCGAAGACCGGCGGGGCGTGATCACGCTGGGCGTCACGCCCGTGGTGAACGCGCAGCTCGACGACCCGTACTGCCTGGACGGCATGCACCATTGGCTGGCCAACTGGCAGCTGCGTGCCCTGGAGGCCACCAGCGTGCGGTCCGTTCCCCGCTCGAAGTCGGTCGGCTACCAGGCATGCACACCGGAAGCATTGCGCGCCTTAGGGATTCGTGAATCGGCCGAAGCGCAGCGGAGACTGGACGACTTCGCCACCCTGTGGCGGCACGGGGGCAGCCCGCTGCTGCGCAGCCTGCTCGACGCCGGCGCGTTAGAGCTGCTCGGCGGCCCGCTGGCGCATCCGTTTCAACCGCTGCTGGCGCCGCGACTGCGTGAGTTCGCACTGCGCGAGGGTCTGGCCGACGCGCAAATGCGCCTAGGGGCGCGACAAGGGCAAAGCCCCGGCGGGATCTGGGCGCCCGAATGCGCCTACGCGCCCGGCCTGGAGCACGACTATTCCGCCGCCGGCATCACCCATTTCATGGTCGACGGCCCGTCCCTACACGGCGACACGGCCCTGGGCCGGCCGGTCGGCGACACCGATGTGGTCGCGTTCGGGCGTGATCTCCAGGTCAGCTACCGGGTGTGGTCACCGAAATCCGGCTACCCCGGGCACGCCGCATATCGCGACTTCCATACCTATGACCACCTCACCGGCCTCAAGCCGGCCAGGGTGACGGGCCGCAACGTGTCCTCGCAGGACAAGGCGCCTTACGATCCCGAGCGCGCCGACCACGCGGTCGATACCCACGTCGCCGACTTCGTCGACGTGGTTCGCAACCGCCTACTCTCGGAGTCCGACCGCATCGGGCGTCCGGCGCATGTGGTCGCCGCGTTCGACACCGAGCTGTTCGGCCACTGGTGGTACGAGGGTCCGACGTGGCTGGAGCGGGTGCTGCGGACCCTGCCGGAGGCCGGCGTCCGGGTGGGCACGCTGAACGACGCCCTCGCCGACGGTTTCGTCGGGAACGCGGTAGCCCTGCCGCCCAGCTCGTGGGGTTCGGGAAAGGACTGGCAGGTGTGGGCCGGCGATCAGGTCGCCGATCTGGTCGCGCTGAACAGCGAAGTGGTCGACATGGCGCTGAGCACCGTCGACAAGGCGCTGTCCCAGACCGCGTCCCTGGACGGGCCCACTCCACGCGATCACGTCGCCGATCAGATCCTGCGCGAAACGCTGCTCACCGTCTCCAGCGACTGGCCATTCATGGTCAGCAAGGATTCGGCCGCCGACTACGCCCGCTACCGCGCCCACCTGCACGCCCACGCCACCCGCGAAATCGCCGATGCGCTGGCATCGGGGCGGCGCGACACCGCGCAGCGCCTGGCGGAGGGCTGGAACCGCGCCGACGGGCTGTTCGGCGCCCTCGATGCCCGCAGGTTGCCCCGATGAGGCGGGCCGCGGCGTGAAAATCCTGATGGTGTCGTGGGAATATCCGCCCGTGGTGATCGGCGGGCTCGGCCGGCACGTGCATCATCTGTCGACCGCGCTGGCCGCCGCCGGTCACGACGTCGTCGTGCTGTCGCGGCGTCCCAGTGGAACCGATCCACGCAGTCATCCGTCCACCGACCACATCAGCGAGGGCGTTCGGGTAATCGCGGCCGCTCAGGACCCGCACGAATTCGCCTTCGGCACCGACATGATGGCGTGGACGCTCGCGATGGGCCACTCCATGGTCCGCGCCGGTCTGCCGCTGACGAAGCCGGGCACCAACCGCGCCTGGCGGCCCGACGTCGTGCACGCCCACGACTGGCTGGTGGCCCACCCGGCGATCGCGCTCGCCCAATTTTACGATGCGCCACTGGTTTCCACGATCCACGCCACCGAAGCCGGTCGTCATTCCGGCTGGGTCACCGGTGCGATCAGCCGTCAGGTGCACGCGGTCGAATCGTGGTTGGTGCGTGAATCCGACTCGCTGATCACGTGTTCGGCGTCGATGGCCGACGAGATCACCGAGCTGTTCGGTCCCGGCCTGGCCGAGATCACGGTGATCTGCAACGGCATCGAGACGGCACGGTGGCCGTTTGCGGCGCGCCGGCCGCGCACCGGACCGGCGGAGCTGCTCTACCTGGGTCGGCTCGAGTACGAGAAGGGTGTGCATGACCTCATCGCCGCGCTGCCACGGATCAGGCGCAGCCACCCCGGCACCACACTGACCATCGCCGGTGAGGGGACCCAGCAGGGCTGGCTCATCGAGCAGGCTCGTAAACACCGGGTACTCAAGGCGATTCGGTTTTCTGGGCACCTCGAACATGCCGAGCTGCTGGCCGTCCTGCATCGCGCCGACGCCGCGGTGCTGCCCAGTCACTATGAGCCGTTCGGGATCGTGGCGCTGGAGGCGGCGGCGGCGGGCACTCCACTGGTGACCTCTGACATCGGTGGCCTGGGCGAAGCGGTGATCGATGGTCAGACCGGCGTGTCGTGCCCGCCTCGCGACGTGGCCCGGCTGGCCGCCGCGGTGCGCTCCGTGCTCGACGACCCGCAGGCCGCGCAGCGGCGCGCCCACGCCGCCCGCGAACGACTCACATCCGATTTCGATTGGCGCACGGTGGCCGACAAGACCGCGCAGGTTTACCTGTCGGCCAAGCGTGGAGTGCGCCAGCCGCACGCGCGGCTGCCCATCGCCGAACACGCCTTGCCGAACCGGTAGGCGCTAACGTTCAGGCATGGGCCTGGACTATTCGAGCGTCGTGGACGCTCCCATCAGCGACGTTTTCGATTGGTACGCAAGGCCTGGGGCGTTCGCCCGGCTTTCGCCGCCGTGGCAGCCGATGCGGCTGGTCACCGAGGCCGCCTCACTCGAGGACGGGCGAGCCACGCTGGCGCTGCCCGGGGGCCTGCGCTGGGTCGCCGTCCATCAGCCCGACGGATATGATCCGCCGCGGCGTTTCGTCGACACCGTCGGCGGCGACGGCCTGGCCGCGCTCCCGACGCGAATCGCGGTGCGCTGGCGCCACATTCACGAATTCGAAGACCTCGGGGGCAACCGCACCAGGGTGATCGACAGGGTCGAGACTCCAGTGCCCGGCCGGCTGCTGCGGCCCATGTTCGTCTACCGGCACCGCCAGCTCGCCGACGACTTGACGGCCCACCGGCTGGCCGCCGAGAACGGACTGCGCCCGATGACGATCGCCGTCACCGGATCGTCGGGACTGGTCGGTTCGGCATTGACCGCCTTCCTGCGCACCGGTGGGCATCGGGTGATCCGGCTGGTCCGCCACGTCGCACGCGACGACGATGAACGACGGTGGAACCCTGAGGATCCCGACCCGAGGCTGTTCGACGGGACCGACGCGGTGATCCATCTCGCGGGCGCCTCGATCGCCGGGCGTTTCACCGATAGACACCGGCAGGCCATCCGGGACAGCAGGATTGGGCCCACGCGGCGGCTGGCCGAACTACTGGGCCGCAGCGAGCGTCGCCCCGGCGTGCTGATCTCGGCGTCGGCCATCGGCTTCTACGGATACGACCGGGGCGATGAAACTCTCACCGAGGACAGCGGTCGCGGCGACGGGTTTCTGGCCGAGGTGGTGACCGACTGGGAGGAGGCGACCACGCCCGCCCAGCAGGCGGGGATGCGGGTGGTGCCGGTGCGCACCGGCATTGTGCAATCGCCCGCCGGCGGCACTTTGAAACTGATGCGTCCGCTGTTCAGCGCCGGGCTGGGTGGCCGTCTTGGTGACGGCCGACAATGGCTGTCCTGGATCGGGATCGACGATCTGGTGGACGTCTACCACCGCGCACTGTGGGACTCCACGTTGTCTGGGCCGGTGAATGCCGTTGCACCGCAACCCGTTCGCAACAGCGAATACACCGCCGCCCTGGCGGCGGTGTTGCACCGGCCGGCGGTGTTGCCCGTGCCCTCGCTGGGTCCGCGGCTGCTCCTGGGCGGGCAGGGCGCCCGCGAGCTGGCGTGCGCGAGCCAGCGAGTGGCGCCGGCCAAACTCGCCGCCGCCGGGCATCGGTTTCGACAACCGGACCTGGATCGGGCGTTGCGTCACCTCTTGGGGCGCACCGGCTGAGTCCGGCAGGACTTTCAGGGCACGCGTCGCGTGGTAAGTGGCCCATCGCTGACATCACGGGTGATCGCCTGGACGAACGACCGGGAATGCAGCACCGGACTCGGCGTCCCCGAGACATGGAGGAACCCGTCAATGAGGTCGCGCAGGGCCGCCAACGATTCCCACCGTGGCGACCACCCGAGCACGTCGCGCGCGCGGCTTGTGTCGAGCAGCGGCAACGAAAACGCCATATCGAGCCAGCCCCGGTCGATGGGCTGCAGCCTCGCCCGCCACGATGCCTCCACCGCCAACCCGAGCACGGCAGAGGGCACATGAATCGGGTGTGCCCGCAATGCCTTTGCGATGTCGTCACGGGACACCGGTGGTTGGGCGGCGAGGTTGAAGGGGCCCAGCGCACAACGCTCGACAGCTTTCACACAGGCGTCGGCGACATCGTCGGCGTGCACGATGGACACACATAACGAGCGGTCCAGCGGGAGCACGGGCAGCCAGCGCAGCCATTGCGGATCCAGGTATGCGGGCAGGGTGTAGCGCCGCAGGCCGGGTGCGGCGTCGCGCTGCATGATGAAGCCGGGCCGCATCCGGGTGATGCCCACGCCATCGGGATTGCGGCGTTCGTAGTCGTCGAGCATGTGTTCCACCGTGGATTTCGCCCGGCTGTATGCCGATGATCTGATGCCGGCGGTCGACCAGGACTCGTCCACCTGTTCCCCGTACCGCCCGGCGGCGTAGGTGCCCACCGACGACATGTGCACCAGCTGAGGCACTTTGGCGTTATGCGCCGCGCTGAGCACCGCCGCGCTGCCATTGACGGCGACCGCATCCAGATACCGCCGGTTACGGGTGGGCTGGAAACCCCACGCCAGATGGATCACGCACTGCGCGCCGCGACAAACGTTGAGGCGCCCGGATCCGCGAGGTCCAGCTGATGCCATTGGACGGATCGGTACACGCCGTCCGGCGGCGGGCGTCTACGGGTGACGCCGACGATCTCGTAATCAGTTTCCGCCTTCGGCGACACGTCGCAGCAGTGCGGTGCCGACGTTGCCACTGCCCCGGTGATGACGATCCGCTTGGACGCCGGCTACCTCCCCAGCACGAGCAGCTACTATTCGGCGTCTCTGCCGTCGCGGCTGTGCTGATAGGCGCGGGCGCGCAGGTCCGCGAGCCACCGGGGGTGCAGGCTCAAGCCGGGCGCCGTGTTGAGGACGGGGTCGAACGACACGTCCCGGTCGCCGTCGGGATCGATGGCGGTGGTCAGCGTGATGCGGGCCAAGGGTGTGAAATCGGCTCTGCCGCAAGCTTGGTCGAGGGTCACCTCGATGTTGCTGCGCTCGAGCTTGGACCGGACGCCGTCCAGGGACAAGCCCGTGCCGCCGATCTCGCTGGAGGTGCGAGCCCGAAGCCACCAGTTGTGGTCCTGATAGTGCAACGGCATCAGCGTGGTCAGCGTCTGACCGTTCCACGACGTGGCCGGCCGCAGCGCCACCACCCGTGACAACACCCCCGACCCGGACGAGACGAGCAGGATGTCCCACGGCTTCTCGGAGAGCGGCGGCGCGGGCAGCCGGAAGGCCAACCCGATGAAGTCGGGCAGCGCCCCTGGCGTGCCGCTGGCCTTGGACACGCGCGCAACAATCTCCGATGACGCGATCGGCAAGCCTTGGGCGGCAGGGGCAACGCGCTCGATGAAGCCCCCGGCGAGCACCCCGATCGGGTGGAAAAACCGCTTACCCCGGATCGCGGAGCCCAAGCGAAACGGCAACGCCACAAGATCGAAAACGTTCACCGGCGGCGGATTCCCATTCTTCGGCGGGAGAAACCATGCCGTTCAACACCGCCGCGCCAGCGCTGGTGGGGGGAAAGTCACGGCGACACGGAAGCGCTTGTGTGCCGGCTGATCATTCGCAGTGCGGGCGGCCGTTGTTGCGGGTGGTAGGTGTGGCTGTCGATGTAGACCTGCGCCATGACCGCCTGCCACGACTCGATCTGGGGCGAGGACTTCCAGATGCCCTCGACCAATCCCACGATCAAGGCGTTGTGTTCGTCGGTCAGGGTGTAGACCGGACCGCCGTAGTCCCGGCTGTCGGAGACCATGTCGGTGATGGCGAAGCGGCCGTTGCCGACCCAGCCGACCGAGCTGCAGCGTTGGCCGGTGGCGCTGCGCAGCTGGCATACGGGCATTCCGGGTTGCGCGCGCATACCGGGCGCGGATCCCAAACGGCGTCCCGTCGGAAGCACATCGCTGGCCGTCACATCGGGCGCGATCGCAATGACTTCGTACTCCACGGGCAGCATCGACACCTCCGCTGTGGAGTCTGCGTCGTCCTGGCGGCGGCCGAGGACCACGTTGCCGATCGGCTTGCGGTCGCGATCGGTGACTACCGACTGCCCTCCGTCGCATTGGCCACTGGTCAACGCGACCCGCAACCGCGGCTCGACCAATCCCACCATGCAGACCGTGCTGCCCTGGTGGATCTCCATTCCGGGGTAAACGGTGCTGCCCGGATCGGCAGCCGCCGGACCCGGTGCGGCAAAAAGCATCGCCGTGAGCGCGGATGCGATCGCAAACCGGCGCAGCCGGCAGCTGGGCTCTGCCATGGGACGCATCACCCCTCACGTCCGGGGTCCATCGCGTGTCTTACTCGACACGCGTATACCCGCGGTCTACCGGGCCAAACGGCCTTGAATCCGGTCGGAAAGCGAACGTGAGCGGTTTGCCAAAAGGCCGGGAAACGAACTGCGCGGGCCCGCCGCCTCGAGCTGCGCTGGAAGGCAGGGATCTGGCTCGCGTCGTGTCGGCTGCTCAGGCCTGGGTGTTTCGGCGAACCGATATCTCAGCGCTCACCTCGGCGGTAGGCTGCTAACAGGTTGAGTTCACAGCTGCGTCTCCAACGGGAGCGGTGCGCAAAACACTGTTTCACTCCCGCCTCACGAACGTCGATAGGCGCTCTCATGGCCGCTATTCACTCCGCAAATTCGGCGGATCAACACCTCCCCACCCGCTGCCGGTACATGGCTGATTTCAGCCGAGCACACCTGTTCGTCTATGCGCGCAGTCTCGGGACGGTCCTGCGCGTCGACGGCGAGATCGACGCCTCCAACGCGACGGACCTCACTGCGGCGATCCGAAACTTCGCCCGGCTCAAGACCCCCTTGGTGCTCGACCTCAGTCATCTGCGCTTTATCAGCGTGGAGGGTTTTCGTGCGCTGCTGTTGCTCAACGACGAGCTCCGCAAGGCGCGGGTGTACTGCGGCGTGATCGGCGGCACGGCGGTTAGTCCCCTGTTGCGGATCGTGCATCACAACGGGTTGCAGGTCGCCGGTTCGGTGCCCGAGGCCTTTCAGAACCTCGAAGACATCCTGCGCGCCAGACGACGGCTCCTGTCGGACCTGGCGCATCGGAAACCGGCTCAGTCCAGAGTCCCCACACAGCGCCGCGTCGTAGTGGTCGGACGGTTCCCTGCGGCGCCTAGGGTTTCGGCCTGTCGCCCAGTTCATCCTGGAAGCAGCGCAACGCGGTGATCAGCGCGGCGAAGACCCGATGCGCGGCGCTCAGGTCCGAATCGGGTAGGTCGTCGAGGGCTAATCGGGTGTGCGCATCGAGCGGGCTGATAAACGACCGCGCGGTGGCCAGACCGGATTCATCGTTGCGCAACACGACCTTTCGGCGGTCGGCAGGGTGATTATCGCGACGGATATGGCCGGCGCCGATGAGCCGGTCAACCAGATAGGTGATCGCCGAACCCGACAGTCCCAGCCGCTGACTGAGGTCGCTCGATGTCATCGGCCGCCCGCCTATCTCCGCCACCATGATGTAAAGCAGGGCACGAAAGTCATTGGGCCGCAGGTTATGAACCAGCGCGAACACCCGACCGATCTGATCGGACTCGGTCGACAGCTCCCGCAGATCGGCCGTTATCATCGACTCCAGCTCATCGCGGCCCCAGCGCTGCGCGTCAGCGTCCATAACGCTGTGAGCATATCGCCGATGCGGGTTACATTTCAGATACTTAAAGTTTTTCCGAGCAGTGGCCGCTGGCGCCCCCCTCGGAACACCGGTCGTCGCCCAATGGCGCATAACGATTACCTTCAGTAAATTAATGTTTAATTTATTGAAATAAGTGGTACGTCATAGCCACGACGCGAGGGCGCGCCTGGCGGTCGGCGCTGGTGTTTTGCCCGCCTCAGCAGCGGGTATGACGCGTGTGTTTGGCCGCGCGCCTGGGCACGCCAAACCGTCGGGGAGGGAGCGCTTGGGCATATGAAGGTTTTGTCTTTTTCACCCGCAACGGCGTCGCCGCCGGTGGCGATCGGTTGGCTCAGCGCCGACGACTTCGGCGCATGGCGGTCGAACCTACGGCGGATGATTTTGGGCGATGTCGCGCATTTCGTCGCCGAGCGGCGTGCCGGCGAACTGGACGATGTGCGCATCGACGCCGCAGGCGACATCCTGGCTCAGTTCATCGGTGGCGGTAAATGCCTGCGGTCGACATTCGTGTACCTGGGCTGGCTGTGCGGCGCGCCGCCCGACGATGCGGCCCTGCGGGCCGCGGCCAGTTTCGAGTTGCTGCACGCCTTCGCATTGCTTCAAGACGACGTCATGGATGGTGCCGACCAACGGCGCGGCCGCCCGTCGGCGCATCGGCAATTCGGCCGATGGCATCGCGAACGCGGACTGTCGGGCCCGTCGCAACGATTCGGCGAATCGGCAGCCATTCTGCTGGGCGACCTCTGCCTCATCTGGGCCGAACAGATGCTGCGCGAGAGCGGCGTCGACCCCCGGCGTCTCCAACGCGCGTGGCCACGCTATGACGCCATGCGCACCGAGCTCGCCGTCGGGCAATTCGCCGACTTGACCAACGATGCGCGGCAGGCGCCGGGGCTGGAAGTCGTGCTCGACGTGGCACGGCGCAAGTCGGGCAACTACACCGTGCGCCGGCCGCTGGAAATCGGCGCGGCCATGGGCGAATGCGACGATCGAACGCTGTCCCAGCTGGGCCGCTACGGCGCGGCGATAGGCGAGGCGTTCCAGCTTCGCGACGACGTCCTCGGCGTCTTCGGCTCGCCGGCTGTAACGGGCAAACCCGCTGCCGGCGATCTGCTCGAGCGCAAGGCGACAAGCGTGGTGGTGGCCGCCCACCAACTGGCCGATGCGCCGGCCCGCCGTGTACTCGTCGAGCTCGCGGATCGGGAAGACCTCGACGACAACGCGATCGACCGGTGGAAAGCGCTGATCGTCGAGACGGGAGCGGTGCAGCTGATCGAGCAGATGATCGACGACCGTGTCGCTGCCGCACGCGACCACCTCAGCGACTTGCCGATCGGCGAGCCCGTTCGCACCGCGTTGGCCGAAATGGCGGCCGTCTGCACGGATCGCGTTGAATGAGTAGCACCGACCAGGGAGCCTGTTGATCATGCGGACCATCGAAGGGCGCTCAGATCACGTGGTGGTGATCGGCGCCGGGCTGGCCGGCCTTTCCGCGGCACTGCACCTGGCCGGCCGCGGGCGGGCGGTCACGGTGGTGGAGCGCGAGCCGTGGCCCGGCGGGCGGGCCGGTCGCCTCGACATCGACGGCTATCGGATCGACACCGGGCCGACGGTGCTGACCATGCCGGACATCATCGACGCGACGTTCGCGGCCGTGGGCGAGCGGCTCACTGACCGCGTGGAGTTGATGACGGTCGACCCGGCCTACCGCGCCGTGTTCGCCGACGGCAGTGCGCTCGACGTGCACAGCGACGCCGATCGGATGTCCGACGCCGTGGCAGACTTCGCCGGCGTCGATCAGGCGGCGGGCTACCGACGGCTTCGACAATGGCTGACACGGTTGTACCGCACCGAATTCGACGGCTTCATCGCCACGAACTTCGATTCGCCGCTGTCGCTGCTCACCCCGCACTTGGCACAGCTGATCGCGATCGGCGGCTTCCGCAAGTGGGACCGAATGGTCAAGCGGTACATCACCGACCCACGGTTGCAGCGGATCTTCACCTTCCAATCGCTGTACGCCGGCGTGGCGCCGCGTGATGCCCTGGCGGTCTACGCCGTGATCGCCTACATGGACACCATCTCGGGTGTGGTGTTTCCGCGCGGGGGCGTACGCGCGCTGCCCGATGCACTGGCCGCGGCCGCCGCCGACGCCGGCGTCCGATTCTGTTACGGCACAACCGTAACCGCGCTCGAACGCACGGGCGGGCGGGTCAGCGCCGCGCTGAGCGAGCAGTCCGGACGCATCCCCTGCGACGCGGTGGTGCTGACCACCGAGCTGCCGCAGACCTACGGGTTGTTGGGCCGCACACCGCGTCGCCCGGTGCGGTTGCGTCCGTCACCCTCGGCAGTCGTGGCGCACCTGGGTTGTCCTGCCGTCGCATCCGAGACGGCCCACCACACCATCCTGTTCGGCGACGCGTGGGACCAGACGTTCACCGACATCGTCGACGACGGGCAACTCATGCGGGACCCGTCGTTGCTGGTTACGCGGCCGACGACCAGCGACCCGACCCTGGCTCCCGAGGGCCGCGATCTGCTCTACGTGCTTGCCCCGGCGCCGAACCTAAAGCGGGGCACCATCGATTGGGCCAGCACCGGCGGCGCCTACGTCGAGGACATGATCTCGCACGTCGCCGACCGGATGCTGCCCGGTTTACCGCACGACGCAACGGTTTTGGATGTCGTCACACCGGCCGACTGGGCGCGGCAGGGCATGGCGGCCGGCAGCCCGTTCGCGCTGGCCCACACGTTCGGTCAGACGGGACCGTTCCGTCCGGGCAACCTGGTGCGAGGCATCGACAATGCGGTGCTCGCCGGGTCCAGCACGGTGCCCGGCGTCGGAGTTCCGACCACGCTGATCTCCGGGCGGCTCGCCGCCGACCGCGTCACCGGCGTCCCCACACGATCGACCGCATACTTCGACATGAAAGCCGGCTCGCCATGATGCGCAGCGAGTTGACCGCGGCCGGAATCGACGATCCGCGGCTGCGCGACGGATACCGCCGATGCCGCGAACTCAACGCCACCCATGGCCGCACCTTCTTTCTGGCCACCCGGCTGCTCGCGCCCGACCAGCGGCCGCCGGTGCACGCGCTGTACGGATTCGCCCGGTACGCCGACGACATCCTCGACGATCTCGACCCGCAGGTCGGCGCCGACGTCCGCAGCCGCCGGCTGCAGCAGCTGTCGGAGCGATTCTTCTCCGGCGATGCTCACCTAAAAGATCCGTTGGTGGCGGCGGTGACCGACACCGTGCGGCGTTACCAGATCAGCGCCGGGCTGTTCGAGGACTTTCTGGCTTCGATGCGGATGGACCTCACGGTCACCGACTATCCCGACCGAAAGGCCCTCAACCTATACATGCGAGGCTCCGCGGAAGCCATTGGGTTGCAGGTGCTTCCGATACTGGGCACGGTGACGTCCGCCCAGGAGGCCGCGCCGTACGCCGCGGCACTGGGCCGGGCGTTCCAGCTGACCAATTTCCTGCGCGATGTCGACGAGGACCTGCAGCGCGGCCGGGTGTATCTGCCGGCCGACGAACTGGCCGCCGACGGCGTCGACCGAGAGCTGTTGACCTGGTGCCACACGCACCGCCGCACCGATCCCCGGGTGCGCCGGGCCCTGACCGCCCAACACGAAATCGCCCGGCAAACCTACCAATTCGCGACGGAAGGAATCGCCACGCTGGCCGCCCGATCGCGACCTTGCGTAGCGACCGCGGCCGCGCTGTATTCCGAGATCTTGGACTGCATCGAAAGAAGCGACTTCGCCGTGTTCGATCACCGCGCCACCGTCGGCAAGGCGCGACGGCTTCGAGTCGCCGGTGCGGGGCTGATACGGTCGTGGCGGGCGCGCAACAGTGCGCAGGGCGTTCGTCAATCGGGGGCCGCATGAGCGATCGGTGGCAATACCTGGCTGTGCTTGCCGCGTGCCTGGTGATCACCGCGCCGCTGGAAATTTTCGGCCCCGGCGTCTACCGGCAGTACCGACGGGTCATCAAGGCGGTCGTGCCGGTGGCCGTGGTGTTTTTGGTCTGGGATGAGATCGCAATCGCCGCGCACGTGTGGGCGTACGACCCTACCTACCTGTGCGGGCTGAGCATCCCGTTCCGGGTGCCGGTCGAAGAGGTACTGTTCTTCCTCGTCATTCCCGTGTGCGCGTTGCTGACCTACAACGCCGTGACCACCATTCTGGAAAAGGTGCACCGCCGATGACCGGCCTTGGCTACACCCTGCCGGCCGCGCTGGCGGTATTGCTGGTCTGTGCCATGGAATTGGTGGTATTTCGGACCGGCCTGTTTCGGCGCCCGGCGTACTGGCTGTCGATGCTGATCGTGCTGGGATTTCAGATCCCGGTCGACGGCTGGCTGACCAAACTCAGCTCCCCCATCGTCATTTATGACGATCGAGGGCTCAGTGGCGTGCGTTTCCCCTTTGACATCCCGGTCGAAGACTTTCTATTCGGCTTCGCGTTGGTCACCGCCGTGCTACTGCTGTGGGAGCGAAGGCGTGCGCGTGGGTGACGCGGGCCCGGGTGAGTTGGCGGCCGCGTTCGACGCGGGAGCTGCGGCCTACGACCGCCTGGTCGGTGCCAGCCCGGGCTACCACGCGCAGCTGATTTTATCGGCTCGACGGATGCGGATTCCCGCCCGCGGTAAGGGGTTCCGGTTACTCGATGCCGGATGCGGCACGGGCGCTTCGACGGCGGCGCTGCTGGCCGTCGCGCCCGAGGCAGACATCGTCGCCATTGACGCGTCGCGGGGAATGCTCGACGCGGCGCTCGCCAAGCACTGGCCCGGTTCGGTGCGTTTCGTGCACACCCCGGTCGAAGAGCTTGCACAGCACGGGATCACCGGACCGTTCGACGGTATCCTGGCCGCCTACCTTATCCGCAACGTCGCCGACCGCGACACCCAGCTGTGCAGGTTCCGCGAGCTCTTGCGCCCCGGCGGCACGCTGGCGGTGCACGAATATTCGGTGCGCGATTCCCCTGCGGCCACCCGCATCTGGCACGCCGTGTGTTGGGGCATCATCATTCCCGCCGGGTGGTGGCGCACCCGCGACACCGGGTTGTATCGCTACCTGTGGCGCAGCGTGCTGGCGTTCGACGGCGCCGAGCGATTCCGGACTCGCCTTGCCGACGCCGGCTTCACCGCGGTGCACAGCGAAACGATGCCCGGCTGGGAAGCCAACATTGTGCACACCTTCCTGGCGGATGCGCCACGATGACAGCCGACCGGCATCGCCGAACGTTCGCCGCGCCAACGGGATTGCCCGATGCAAAGGCGCTGGCGTCGCGCCCGCGGGTGGCCGTCGTCGGCGGCGGGATCGCCGGGCTGGCGGCCGCCACCGGGCTGGCCGAGCGTGGCGTCGCCGTCGAGATCATCGAAAGCGAGTACTACCTCGGGGGCCGGGTGGGGGGTTGGACCGAGCGGGACGGCGGCGCCGAGCTCGCTATGAACCGCGGCTTCCACGCGTTCTTCCGACAGTATTACAACCTGCGCGCGCTGCTGAGCAGGATCGACCCGCAGCTGCGGATGCTTACTCCCGTAAAGGATTACCCGCTGATCGACGGAACGGGCCGGCGTGACAGCTTCCGCGGGTTGCCGCGTACCCCACCGTGGAACGCCGTGGTGTTCGCGGCGCGCAGCCCCACCTTCCGGCTGCGTGACTTCACCCGCATCGATGCCCGCGCCGCCGCACCGCTGGCCGCCGTCTCGGTGCCGGGCACGTATGAGCGCCTGGATCACACCGACGCCGCCACGTTTCTCGAAGACATCCGCTTCCCCGAGGCCGCACGGCATCTGGCGTTCGAGGTATTCTCCCGCAGCTTTTTCGCCGACCCCGCCAAGCTCTCCGCGGCCGAGTTGGCGACCATGTTCCACATCTACTTCCTGGGGTCCTCCGAAGGCCTGATCTTCGACGTGCCCTCGGCGAACTATGACAGCGCGCTGTGGCAGCCGTTGCGCGCCTATCTCGAAGGGCGGGGCGTGCGGTTCCGGCTCGCCACCAAGGTGCTGAGCATCGACGCGGATTCGACGCGGCGCTTCAAGGTGCTTACCGATCCAGATGAGCACTTTGAGGTCGATGCCGTCGTCTTGGCCACCGATATCGCGGGTTTGCAGCGGATTGTCGCGGCGTCGAGGGACCTGGGCACCGACGACTGGCGCGCCCAGATATCGCGACTGCGCACCGCGCCGCCGTTCGCCGTGCACCGGTTGTGGCTCGACCGCCCGGTCGCGGCGCACCGGCCGGCGTTTTTGGGCACGGCCGGCCATGAGCCACTCGACAACATCAGCGTGCTGGAGCGCTACGAATGCGAAGCCCGCGACTGGGCCGCCGCGCATCACGGTTCGGTTGTCGAACTGCATTCGTACGCATTGGATTCCGAGCCGCCCCGCGCCGCCGCGCTACGCCAACTGCACAGGGTCTATCCGGAAACCGCTGCGGCACAGATCGTCCACGAGAAGCTGCTGCATCGCAGCGATTGCCCGCTGTTTTCGCCCGGCTCCTACTTTTGCCGGCCACCGGTCGCCACGCCGACGCCGGGCTTGTTGCTGGCCGGCGACGCCGTCCGCATCGACTTGCCGGTGGCACTCATGGAGCGGGCAGCCACCACCGGCTGGTGCGCCGCGAACCAACTCCTGCAACGATGGGGGTTGGCCGGACACCCGTTGGCCACGGTACCCACCCAGGGCCGGTCGCCACTGCTGCGATGGCTTGCCGACCGCGAAAGATCCAGCCGATCATGAAGTTCCGCGAACAGCTTCAACAACGCCTGGCCGTCACCCGGACCAAAGGGTGGCCGCTACAGGTGCTCCCGCGCATGTCATGGGCGGATCAGCGCCCGACATATCGCGACGCGAAACCCGCCATCATCGAGGCCGCACTGCGGCGCTCGCAGCGCAAACCCACCGGCAACTGGTACGTGTTCGCCGCCAGCGACCAGGTGCCCGGCGGGCGACCCTTCGGCACGCGCGTCGCCGGGGTCGACGTCGTCGCCTGGCGCGACGACCGGGGCCGGTTGTGCGTGGGGCCGCGCAGTTGTCCCCATTTGGGGGCGGACCTCGCCACGGGCACCGTGCACCAGGGCGCGCTGGTCTGCCGCTGGCACGGCCTGACCCTCGACGAACGCGCTCGCGAATTCGGCTGGAGCCCGTTGCCCAGTCACGACGACGGCGTCCTGGCCTGGGTGCGGCTCGACGCGGTGGGCAAGGAGGAACCGCTGGATCGGCCGGTGATTCCGCAGCGGCCGGCGGGCGACACCCTGAGCGCGGTCGCCCGCATGGTAGGTGTGTGCGAACCGAGTGACATCATCGCCAACCGCCTCGACCCGTGGCACGGCGCGTGGTTTCACCCCTACTCGTTCACCCGGCTCGACGTGCTGACGACTCCCACCGAACAGGCCGACCGATTCCTGGTGGCGGTGACCTTCCGGATGGGACGCCTCGGAGTGCCCGTCGTCGCGGAGTTCAGTTGCCCGGAAGCCCGCACGATCGTCATGCGCATCGTGGACGGGGAGGGGACCGGCAGTGTCGTCGAAACCCACGCGACGCCAATGGGTTCGAGTCCCGACGGCCGCCCGCGTACCGCCGTCCTGGAGGCCACCATCGCGCATTCAGAGCGGCCCGGTTTCACGCGCGCTTCCCGGGTGGCGCCGTTGATCACACCGATTATGCGTTATGCGGCCACCAAATTGTGGCGCGATGATCTCGCCTATGCCGAACGCCGCTACCAAGTGCGCACCGGCCACAAGTAGCCCGGGACCGGACGCTACGCGTGGAAGAATCCAACCGTGCGCAAGCCCTACGTCGCTGTCGTCGCGGTGACCGTCGGCGCTCACCTGGCTTACCTGCTGTACGTGCCGTGCGGAGGTTTCCTCGCGCTGCGCTGGCCCAAGTCCATCGTCCTGCACGTGCCCGCGGTGGCCTGGGGCGTCGCAGTCGTGGTGCTCAGGCTGCGCTGCCCACTGACGTCAGTGGAATCGTGGGCGCGCCGTCGCGCTGAAATGGATCCGCTGCCCACGTCCGGATTTATAGACCGTTATGTGACAGGACATTTCGTGCCGCCCGGCCGCGTCGGCGCTGCGCAGGCGCTCGCGTTCACCGCCGTCGCCGTCTCATGGAGTCTGTTCGCCCGCAGGGGCGTCGGCCGCGGGCGCCGCGGCATGCCGACCGTCAGTTGACCGGCGCCGCACCACCCACAGCACCCCACCGACGAGCACGAGCGCCAGCACGACCACGGTGGGCCACATGGCCAGCTGCGCTAGCCACAAACGTCGTTGCAACCGCAACGCCTTGCGCTCCGCCCGCCCCAGGCGCCGGGAAGTCTCGATCACGGTCATCGTCAGACCAGATACCCGAGGGGCACCCGTTCAAACGCGACATGGTGCTCCACGGCACTCGCTTATTACCGAAGGCTTACCTGCTGGGTCAAGGAGTAACCGAATCCCTATCTCGATGATTCGGGCCGCCCTGCGGCGGGAATGCCATAGGCCAGTGCGGGGGAGGAACGTGTTGAGCGATGGGTCTGGCACCGACATCGACGGCGTTGTGCAGGCCGCAGGACGAGTGACCGAGGCGCTGGAAATGATCGGGCCCGCCCGCGGGCATCTGTATTACTTCCATCAGCTCACCGGTCGCGCCGGTCTGCGACTCGACGAGGCGGTGGCGCGACTGAACGAAATAGGCGAGGCCGATCTGGCGCAACACATCAGTTGCGAGCTGATCGGGCGCAACGTCCTGCGGGCAGGTGCAGCTTCCAGGTCATCGAGGAGTACGACGACGGCTACTACCGCTGTTTCAAAGAGACCGAACAGCTGGTGCGAACCCGGCTCACCGACGGTCGCCGTCACGTCCATGAGATGGGCTTGAAAAAGCGACGGGGCACCGCCGGCCACCCGCCGCACACCGCGTCCCCCAATGATGAATCGGCGAAAGGTGAATCCCTATGAGCAACAAGGAATTCAGCAAGGGAGACAAAGTAGAGTGGCAAAGCCACGGCACCACCGTCCGGGGCACCGTGGAGGGCAAAATCACCTCCGACACCGAAGCGGCCGGACGCACGGTGCGGGCCTCCAAGGATGACCCGCAATACAAGGTGCGCAGCGACAAGACGGGCGCGGATGCCGTGCACAAGCCAGATGCGCTGCGCCACGCAAAGTGATGCGCCTCAACAGGATTGAGCGGGGCTTACCATGACAGACGACCGAGAAACCGCCTGGCGACAATTCCGGGACACCGTCAACATGACCGCAGGCGAGCTGGATAAATGGCTCGACACCGAGGAATCGAAGAGTGTCGGCGAAAAGAAGGGCGGCGACGAGTCCACCGGCCACGCCAGTGGCCGGCACATCGTCGAGATCCTCGAGGCCAAACGCGCCGACCTCACCGATGCCGACTACGCACACATGCGAAAGGTGGTCGGCTACGCCAAACGCCACCTGGCGCAACGTCCGCGTGGCAAGGTCGACGAGAGTCCGTGGCGATACTCCTTGATGAACTGGGGCCACGACCCCACGAAGTCCTGACAGTGCCCGCTGGGTGCGGTCGAGCCGCCGCCCGCCGCGGATGCCGTAGGCTGAGGGCCGCCGATCGCACTGCGAACGCTGCGCGCGTGTTTGCTCTCTGCGTTTGCCCGACATGGGCGAGAGGAGAAACACCGGGGCGCTTCGCCGGCCGCGATTAGCGGTCGCCGATACGCTGGCCGGCGTATCTTGCAAGAAGGATGCGGGTAAGTGACCAAGCGCGCCGCCGCTGACCGGCGATTAGACCGGGCCGAACTCGAGAAAACGATGTCGGCCGACATGCGCGCGATCACTGCGCAATCCGACCGTATTGGCCGGCACTTCGCCCGCCAGAACGATGTCAGTGGCAGCGACTTCCACGCCTTGCTGCACATCATGGTTGCCGAAACCGCCGGAGAACCGTTGACCGCGGCACAGCTGCGACGGCGCATGGACGTGTCACCGGCCGCCATCACCTATCTTGTCGATCGAATGATCGACGCCGGCCACGTCCGGCGCGAACCCGACCCCAAAGACCGGCGCAAGACCCTGCTGCGCTACGAGAAACAGGGGATGGCCCTGGCCCGCTCGTTTTTCACTCCGCTTAGCGCCGAACTACACACCGCGCTGGCCGATCTTCCCGATCGCGACCTGGCCGCGGCGCATCGGGTGTTCACGTCGATGATCGAGGCAATGGCCCGCTTCGAATCGCGGCTCGCCGCAACAAATCCCGCAGCGTCAGCCGCCGAGCCGAAGCGCTCTGCGGCGAAAGGCCGTCGCAGTCCCGCGAAGCGTGGCGGCTAGTGCGCCGGCCGCCCGGCAACGCGGCCCAGTAGCCGCTGCTCGATCAGGTCGGCACCGCGGCCGACGCCTCCCGTTGCGGCGAGTCCGGCGGCCACCCGGCGCGCTCCGTCGACCATCGTCATTGCCTGGCGCACCTTTGCCCGCAGCCGCGCCTCCGTGAGCCTTTTGGCCGGCAGGCGGGTACCGCAACGTGCAACCTCCACCCGCCGCGCGACCTCGGCCTGGTCGCGTGCGAATGGCACGGCACACACCGGCACGCCACGATCGAGTGCCTTCAGCGTCGTGCCCATCCCGCCATGGGTGATGGCGCAGCTTGCCTTGCCGAGTATGGCCGCGTGCGGCATGAATCGGCGTACCGTCGCGTTCGCCGTACGTGGCAGATCGGCGGGTATGCCGGCCGGGAATGTCGCCACCACGTGAACGTCCTCGTCGGCCAGCGCGCGCAACGCGATTCGTCCCAGGGCCTCGTCGGCCTGCCGCAGCGAGGAGGTGTTCACCAGTACCATCGGACGATCGATGGCGTCGATCCACTCCGGTGTTGCCGTCGGAGTGGGCTCGAATACGCAGGCACCGATGTGGTGCACGAGGCCAGCCCAGCCGGAATGCGGGTATTCGAACGGCTCACCCCCGACCGCTAACAGCAATGGCACCCGTCGTAACAAGCCGTCCACCGATGTCACCGGTGGCAGGCCCAGCTCGGCGCGAATAGCGTTGATACGGGGCAACATCGGCCGGTCGAACACATGCCTGACGACCGGTCGGACCCCGGCGTCACGAATGTAGCCGGCGATGCCAGGTAGCGGACGCATACCGGGACCGAAAGGTGGCACCCCATTCGAGCGCAAGTATGGGGTGAACGGCGAGAAAATCAGCCACGGAATGTTCCCGGCGTCCGCGACCGACAAAGCCCCCCAGCAATTCGCATCCACGATGAGCGCATCCGGCCGGACCTCGTCCACCGCACGTCGGAAATCGTCGACCTCCAGCACCGCCCGCCGGCACAGCACGTCGATCGATAACTTCAGTACTCCCATAGCGTTTCGTGCCTGCCAGTCGTTGCCGGCGATGGCTTCGATTCCCGGGTCAACCGGCTCGGCGTGCACGCCGGCCGATCGCATCGTCGACACGCCGGCCGACATGGTGCGCAGATGAACGTCATGGCCGCGCCGGGCCAGCTCGGCCAGCAGCGCCCCAGTCGGCAGCATATGCCCCAGGGCAGGCGACCCGTACGCCAGGATGATAGCCACGTCGCGCGTACCTAGGCCACGCGGATGAGGTCGACATCGCGCAAGTCCGCCAACTTGGCGGCCCCACAGCCGTGCAAGCAGATGCGAAGCTCGTCGATGAAGGGCTGCAACCAATCGACCACGGCGGCAGTCGATTCGATGGCGGCGGACAGCAGCGGCCGCGCCATCGCCACCACATCGGCGCCCAGCGCGATCGCCTTGGCCGCATCCATGCCGGTACGGATGCCACCGGATGCCACCAATGGAATCGCCGGCAGAACTGCACGCACCTCCACGATGGCGCGAGCCGTAGGGATACCCCAATCAGCCAGGTGCGGATAGCGCAGTTCGCCGTATCGCACGAATTGTTCGACCCGCGACCACGACGTGCCTCCGGCGCCGGCGACATCGATTCCGGCGACCGGCAATTCGCCTTCAGCCCCGACGAGTTCCGCGACGGCCGCATCACCGATCCCGTGCCCGACCTCCTTGAGCAGCACCGGAAAGTCAAGGGTTTCGACTGTCCGGCGCAACCGGCTCAGCGACCCCGAGAAATCCGTGTCGCCGTTGTGCTGCATCGCCTCCTGCAGCGGATTTGTATGCACGGCAAGCGCATCGGCGCCCACCCGGTCGAGGGCCTTGGCCAGATCCGGTACCGCGCTTGTGGTCAGTTGAGCCAGGCCGATGTTGCCGAACAGCAAGACATCCGGGGCCACATCGCGCACCGTGAAGCTCTCGGCGGCGCGCTCCCCCAACGCACTGTCCAACATGATCCGCTGCGAACCCAGCATCATGCCCAGACCCAGCTGTTGGGCGGCCGCGGCCAGATTGCGGTTGATGGTCCGCGACAGCTCGGCGCCCCCCGTCATCGCACCGATGAGAATCGGAGACCGCAGATTGACGCCGAAAAAGCTGGTGGACAAGTCGATGTCGCCCAGATTTGTCTGGGTCAGCGCGTTGTAGGGCAGTTCGTAGCGGTCCAGCCCGTTCGTGACGCCCGCATAGCCGACCGGCTCGTTCAGGCAGACGTCGATGTGCCGCCGCTTGCGGCTCTTCATCTCCCCACCGTCAGCAGCCATCGCAGGTCCCCCCTCGCATCCGCCACCGCTGCAGCCCCGCGTTCATAATGTCCATAGTGCCCCCTGTTACCCACCGCCGGCACTGCCACGCAGCGACGCATCATTTCAATCGGTTAATATTTAACAAAATGAAAGGGTTTTATTGGTGATGTGGGATTCCGTGGCCGCCGCTGTGACGGGCCGGCGTTCATGGCTGCTCGCGCTGGTCACGGCCCTGCTCGGTGTCGCATCCATGGCTCTCATCGGCGGCAACGCCGCCGCAGGCCAGTCCCCGCGATCCCTTCCACTCGATGCTCAATCGGCGCAGGTCGACTCCCTGGCCAAGCAGTTTCCGGGGGGCGACAAACCCCCGCTGATCATTGTGGTCAGCCGCACCGACGGTGGGGTTCTCAGCCCCTCCGATGTCGCCGCCGCCGAGGCCGCACGCACTCGGATGCAGGAGGCGCAAGCCCAAGCGATCGCGCCGACGGCGCCTCTGAGGACTTCCTCGGACGCAAAAGCTGCTTTCGGTGTCGTGCCGATCAGCGCCGACATGTCCGGGCTTGCCCTAGCCGACGCCGTGGCCGCGCTGCGCACGGCCGCGGCCGATGGTCTGCCCGCCGACCTGCAGGCTCACGTGACGGGCGGTCCGGCATTCGGCGCCGACATCGCCAGCGCCTTCACAGGCGCAAACATCACCTTGCTCGCCGTGACGACGGCGGTGGTGGCGCTCCTGCTCATCGCCACCTACCGCTCCCCGGTGCTGTGGCTGATCCCGCTGCTCGTGGTCGGCTTCGCCGATCGCGTGGCCGCGGCCGTCGGCACGGCGGTGGCGTCGCTGACCGGGTTGAACTTCGACGGCGCCACATCCGGGATCACCAGCGTGCTGGTTTTCGGTGCCGGGACCAATTACGCACTGCTGCTGATTTCTCGATATCGCCAAGAACTTCGGCACCATTCCGCGCATCGCGTGGCGTTGCGCCGGGCCGTGCGCCGGGCGGGGCCGGCCATCGTCGCCAGCAACGCCACCGTGGTGCTGGCGCTGCTGACCCTGCTGTTCGCGTCCACTCCGAGCACCCGCAGCCTGGGCGCGTTGGCGGCATGCGGCCTGCTGGTTGCCGCGATCTCGGTGCTGGTGATACTGCCCGCGCTGCTGGCCGCGTGCGGCAGGCGACTGTTTTGGCCGTTCATCCCGCACGCCGGCGACGACGAAACCCTGGATTCCGGTGGCTGGCATCGAGTCGCGGAATGGGTAGGCGGGCGTCCCGCACTGGTCGCGGCGGTCGCGATCGCAGTGTTGGCGGCTCTCGGGACCGGGCTGTTGGGCACTCGGATCGGCTTGTCGCAGACCGAGCAGTTCCGGATACGCGCGGATTCGGTGACCGGTTACAACGTTGTGGCCGAACATTTCCCGGCCGGACTGGCCAACCCGACACTCGTCGTCAGCCCCAGCGACCGTGCCGCACCGGTGCGGCGGGCAATCACGTCCACCCCCGGCGTCGTCTCGGTGACCGAATCGGGCCGATCGGGATCCGGACTGACGAAGTGGTCGGTGGTGATCGACGCGCCGCCGTCGTCAAAGCGGGCATTCAGCATCGTTGCCGCGCTGCGAGATTCGACGCGGGCCGCCGAGCCCCGCGCACTGGTGGGCGGGGCCGACGCACAGGCCCTTGACACTCGTGACGCGGCCACGCATGACCGGGCGCTGCTGATCCCGGCGATCCTGGCCGTCATCCTCATCGTCCTGTACGCGCTGCTGCGGTCGGCACTCGCGCCACCGACACTGCTGGCCGCAACCATTCTGGGTGCGCTGGCCGCGCTGGGCATGGGCGGCTGGGCGAGCCTGCACATCTTCGGTTTCCCGGCACTGGACAACACCACCCCGCTGTTCGCCTTCCTGTTCCTGGCGGCGCTCGGCGTGGATTACACGATCTTCTTGGTCACCCGGGCCCGCGAGGAATCCGCTCAGTTCGGCGCCCGCGCCGGGATGGTGCGTGCGGTCTCGGCCACCGGCGGCGTAATCACCAGCGCAGGAATCGTTTTGGCCGCTGTTTTCTGCGTTCTCGGGGTATTGCCCCTGATCGTCCTTACCCAATTGGGGATCATCGTAGGCCTGGGCATCTTGCTCGACACGTTCGTGGTACGCACACTGGTCATCCCGGCCCTGTTCGCCCTCATCGGCGACCGGATCTGGTGGCCGACCAGCCCTACCCGCGCGAAACCCGTTGAGCGACAAACTGACCGCAAACAACCAGAACGGAGTACACCGTGAACAGGTCGATACTGGCAGCGACCAGCCTGGCCGTCGCCGCGGCCGCCGGAACCGGAAGCGTCGCCAGCCGAAACACCGTTTCCCCGTGGTACGCGCGGCTTCGCAAACCCTCATACCAGCCGACTCGTGCGGCCTTCCCCACCGTGTGGACCACGCTCTACAGTGACATCGCGGCCACGTCGGCGGTAACTATCGATCGGTTCCGCGCGACCGGGCAGCATGACGAGGCACGCAACTACACCGTGGCGCTGGCGATCAACCTGATCCTCAACGCCGGATGGAGTTGGTTGTTCTTCGGTTATCACAAACTCGGCGCTTCCGCGGTCGGCGCCGCGGCACTGACCGCCAGCAGCGCGGATCTGGTGAGGCGCACCGCCCAGGCCACACCCCTCGGCGCGCTGGCATTGTCGCCCTATCCGCTGTGGTGTGGCTTCGCGACCATCCTGTCCGCGCACATCTGGCGACTCAACCGCTAGATCATGCCGGCACTGTTGTGGTTTCGCCGCGATCTCCGGTTGCGTGACCATCCGGCGCTCATTGCCGCGGCCGAGAACGATGAGGTGCTCGCCTGCTTCGTGCTCGACCCGCGCCTGGAAAAGTCGTCGGGGCAACGCCGCCTGCAATACCTTGGCGACGCACTCCGGCGGCTTCGCGACGACCTTGACGGCCGGCTGCTGGTCACCCGAGGACAGCCCCACACGCAGATTCCGCGTATCGCCACGGAGATCGGCGCAGCCTCGGTGCACATCTCCGACGACTTCGCACCGTTCGGGAAGCGTCGTGACGAGCGGGTTCGCGCGGCGCTGGGCCCGGTGCCGCTGGTGGCGACGGGGTCGCCGTATCTGGTCTCGCCCGGCCGCGTCACCAAGCCGGACGGCTCGCCCTACAAAGTGTTCACCCCGTTTCAGCGTCAGTGGCAAACGATTGGCTGGCGCGAGCCGACGAAGTCGGACGCGACCGCCGCACGCTGGCTGGATCCGGCGCAGCTGCGGGTCGCGCAGCACCCGATCCCCGATCCGGGCGCTGCGCTCGAGGTGGCCGCCGGCGAAGCTGCGGCGCGCAAACAGTGGAAGTCCTTCGTCGACAACGGATTACAGAGCTACGCGAAGGAGCGCAACAGGCCCGATCTGAATTCGACCAGCCGCATGTCGGCGCACTTGAAGTTCGGCGCCGTCCATCCCCGCACCCTGGTCGCCGATCTGGACCTGCACGGCCGGGGGGCGCAAGCCTTTCTGCGGGAGTTGGCCTTTCGCGACTTCTACGCCGACGTGCTGCACCATTGGCCGGCCTCCAGCTGGCGCAACTGGAACGGTGATTTCGATGGCATCCAGACCGACACCGGCGACGAGGCCAACCGCCGTTTCGAGGCGTGGAAAGCAGGCGAGACCGGTTTTCCCTTCGTCGACGCTGGGATGCGCCAACTGCGCGACACCGGCTTCATGCACAACCGGGTGCGGATGATCGCGGCCTCGTTTTTGGTCAAGGATCTTCATCTGCCATGGCAATGGGGCGCCGGATGGTTCCTGGACCAGCTGGTGGACGGCGACATGGCGAACAACCAGCACGGCTGGCAGTGGTGTGCGGGCTGCGGTACCGACGCCGCGCCCTACTTCCGGGTGTTCAACCCGACCACGCAGGGCGAGAAGTTCGACCCCTCGGGCGACTACATCCGGCGCTGGGTACCGGAACTGCGCTCAGCCGACGACGCGCACCTGCGCAAAGGCGAGCGGCCGGACGGTTACCCGGAGGCCATCGTCGACCACGCCGCTGAGCGCGCCGAGGCGCTGCGGCGCTACCAGAGCATCTGACCGCGATTCGCCATCCTGCCCGTCGGCGTCGGCTCCGCGAACTGACGGGCGCCTTTTCGGAGTCGCTAGCTCCCGCGCTAGCGGATTCGAGAAGCGGGTTATAGTGCGCAGACGTTACTGATGTGGCCTGAGTGACCTTTGATGGCCCTTGATACAGCAACGGTCATACCGGCCGCCAGACGTTTGCTGAATCGTCGTCACCAAGCCGATTGACCGTGACAGGATCAGCCAATTCACCGTCACTCGGGAGGCGACAATGACCAACTTCACCACTCGGACGCTGCTGATTTCGGGCGTGGCGGCCAGTCTCATCGCGGGCGTCGACGCCTGTTCGTGTTCGGTTGGGTCCTCACGCTCGGTGAGCAACAAGGATGTCGCCGGCCAGATCACCGCCAAAATGACGGATGCGGCCGGCAACAAGCCCGAGTGGGTGAACTGCCCGACCGATCTGCCCGGGAAAGTCGGGGCACAGATCAACTGCGACATGAAGGTCAAAGACCGGCCCTTCAACGTCAATGTCACGGTGACCAGTGTCGATGGCAACGATGTCAAGTTCGACATGGTCGAGACCGTCGACAAGAACCAGGTCGCGAACGCGATCAGCACCCAGGTGGGCCAACAGGTGGGCAGAAGACCGGATTCGGTGACCTGCCCCGACAATTTGAAAGGCGTTGCGGGCGCGACGTTACGATGTCAGCTCACGGACGGCGCGGACAAGTACGGCGTGCTGGTGACCGTGACGGACGTCGACGCCGGCGACGTCAACTTCCACTTCAAGGTGGACGAACAGCCGCAGGCCGCCGGTTAGCGGGCGGCCTTTTTGCGTTCGATGTCGGCCAGCGCCGCGGCAAGTTCGGCGCGTTGCGCGGCCGAACTCTCCCAGGCGAGCTGGCGGTTCTTGACCACCTTGGCCGGTGCGCCGACCGCGATGGAGTAGTCCGGGATCACCCCGCGCACCACCGCATGAGATCCCAGCACGCACCCCCGTCCGATGGACGTGCCACGCAGCACCGAGACCTTCACGCCCACCCAGGTGTCCGGGCCAATCCGGACCGGGGACTTGATGATGCCCTGGTCCTTGATCGGCATGTTGATGTCGTCCATGCGGTGATCGAAATCGCAGACGTAGCACCAGTCGGCCATCAACACCGAATCACCGAGTTCGATGTCGAGGTAGGCGTTGATGACGTTGTCGCGACCCAGCACCACCTTGTCGCCGAACCGCAGCGAGCCCTCATGCGCGCGAATGGTGTTCTTGTCGCCGATGTGCACCCACCGGCCGATCTCGAGCTGCGAGAGTTCGGGCGTCGCATGGATCTCCACGCCTTTGCCGAGAAACACCATGCCGCGAGTGATGATGTGCGGGTTGGCCAGTTTGAACTTCAGCAGCCGCCAATAGCGCACCAGGTACCACGGCGTATACGCGCGGTTGCGCAGCACCCATTTCAGCGAGGCCAGCGTGAGGAACTTGGCCTGGCGCGGGTCGCGGAGGTTCGATCCACGCCAGCGGCGATGGACCGGGGCACCCCACATGCTCGTCATGGCCGGACAGCCTAACGCGGTCGTATGCCAGCCGGCCAACCGCCACGGGTTACCCTCACCTGTACTCGATTGCCGCCGCACGGCGGGGTCTGCCCGCGCGCGACCCGCCCTCCCAATAAGGATTTGGAAAACCGAAGGTGCTTGCCCGACAACTCGTCAATGGGCTCCGGCGTTGGTCATCGGTAGTGCTGGCTCCCGCGCTCGCGGTCATGCTCGGCGCCTGCGGTAACACCGACTCATGGGTGGAGGCGTCGGCCGCGCAGGGCTGGCCGGCACCGTACGCCGACGCCACCAACAGCAGCTACACCACGACCAGCGGGGCCACCAAGCTCTCGCTGGAGTGGACCCGATCGGTAAAGGGAAGCCTGGCCGCCGGGCCGGCGCTGAGCGCGCGCGGTTATCTGGTCCTCAACGCCCAGACCTCGGCGGGATGCTCGCTGATGGAGTGGGAGAACAACGACAACGGGCGGCAGCGCTGGTGCGTGCGTCTGGTCCAGGGCGGCGGCTTCGGCGGCCCGCTGCTCGACGGTTTCGACAATCTCTACGTCGGCCAGCCCGGAGCGCTCCTGTCTTTCCCGATAACGCAGTGGACGCGGTGGCGCCAGCCGGTCATCGGCATGCCCACCACCCCGCGGTTCGTCGGGCAGGGCCAGCTCCTGGTGGCCACACACCTTGGGCAGGTACTGGTCTTCGACTCCCATCGCGGCCAGGTGGCCGGCAGCCCACTCGACCTGGTCGACGGCGTCGACCCCACCGACGCCGCACGCGGGTTGGCTGATTGCACGCCGGCCCGGCAGGGCTGTCCCGTCGCCGCCGCCCCCGCCTTCTCGACCGCTAACGGGATGGTGGTGCTCGGCGTCTGGCAGCCCGGGGCTCCCGCTGCGGGTCTAGTGGGGCTCAAGTACCACCCCGGACAGACGCCGCTGCTGACCCGCGAATGGAGCAGCGACGCCGTGGGCGCCGGTGTCATCGCCAGCCCGGTCCTGTCAGCCGACGGATCGACCGTCTATGTCAACGGCCGCGACCAACGACTGTGGGCGCTGCGGGCGGCCGACGCGAAAGTGAAATGGTCGGCGCCGCTGGGGTTCCTGGCGCAAACGCCGCCCTCGGTCACCCCCCAGGGGTTGATCGTGGCCGGCGGCGGCCCCGACACGAAACTGGTGGCGTTCAAGGATGCCGGCGATCACGCCGACCAAGCGTGGCGCCGCGACGACGTCCTGCCTCTGTCGACGTCGAGCCTGGCCGGTACCGGCGTCGGCTACACGGTGGCCAGCGGGCCCCCGGCAAACGGCGCCCCAGGCATGTCGTTGCTGGTCTTCGATCCGGGCAGTGGTCGCACGCTGGACAGCTATCCGATGCCAGCGGCCACCGGATATCCGGTCGGGGTGTCAATTGGCACCGATCGCCGGGTGGTGGCGGCCACCAGCGACGGCCAGGTTTACGGTTTCGCGCCGGCCTGACCCGGACATACCCCTGTGGTGCCCATCGACGAGACCGCGGCGCCGGGCGCCGTGACAACCAACACCACAGCAAACCCGCGGACCAGCGCCGCCGACATCGTGGCGACGTCGGTCCTGCTGGTCATCCATGGCGGGCTGTACCTGGCGAGCTTTGTGCTGCTTGGTCTGCTCGTGATGACCACCGACCCCTGTGGGTACCGAAAATGCGGCGACCCCGCCTGGATCAACCGCGCCATGGACCTGGGCACCTGGGGCGGCGCAGCCCTGCTGGTCGTCGACATCGTGGTCGCCGTGTACTTCCTGGTGCGGCAGAAACGACGGGCCTTCGTCATCCCGCTGATCGGTTGCGTCGCGCAGGTCGCGCTGGCGCTCGCCGCTGTGGCGATGGAGTTGCAGGCCGGACCGGCCTGAGCCCGTGGCGATCGCGAGTGCGGCGCAGCCGGATGAAGCGGGTCGCCACCATCAGGACCCGTGGCGATCGCGAGTGCGGCGCAGCCGGATGAAGCGGGTCGCCACCAGGCGAGACTAGATCGCCAGCGGCGGGATGGCGTTGCGCGGCACCTGGGCCTGCAATGGCCCGCCGAGCGCGGGCAGCATCTCGCCCGGAGCGAAGTAGAAGATCAGCTGATCGTCGGTGATGGCGAAGTTCTGATAGTGCGTCGGGTCATGTCCCGTCGACGGCAAAACCGCGGCGCCCAAGGGGGTTTGGCGCTCCAGGTCGCGCTGCACGATCGGGTAGATGGCGTCCAGCGGCGTCGCGCCGGGCAGGAACAGAGTGTCGAAGGTGATGGGCTGCCTGGTCCCGAGGTTGTAGTTGAACGCCTTGTACCAGATCGACGAGTGCGCTCCCCCGACGTCCTGGAAGAACTTGAGCACGACGCTGCGGGTGTTGTGTGGCGGCTGCCCGGCGAAGTGTTGCTCCGTGGTGGCCTCCAACTGGTAGGGCTGGTCGCGCCCCCCGGAACTCTGCGCGACGGCGACGAAGCCGTCCCGGTTCTGGGTGATGTAGTCGGCCAGCGCCTGCCCGTCGGGATAGTCGGCCGGAAAGCTCATGTTGAGCATGTAGTTGGGGCCGGTTGCGCGCAGACGGCACATCTGGCCGGCCTCGACGATGCCGCCCAGGCCGGCACACGACGGCGGCTCGGCCGCGGCCGGCCAGCCCACCAAGGCCGCCGCCGCGAGCAGCGCAGCGGCTATCAGATAACGCATCGTGGAAGTGTCCTCGCAGACTAGCCCGGGTCGGTGACCCTCAGCAGTGACGCCGCCAGCGTACCGGCGCTATCGGGAGGGTTGGCAAACGAACGCCATCGCCCGGCTGGAGCTCCGTGCGCCAATGCGGGCGATGACCACCGACAACGACCGGCTCCCGCGCAGCCGCATCCGTTTGCGCAACGCGTCGGGGTCGACCCGGACCCCGCGCACCAGGACCTCCAGCGACCCGCAGTCCAGCGCCGACAGGGCCCGGCGCAGCCGGCGTTCGTCGAAGACCAGCTGCTCGAGCACCTCGAACCCGCGATCCGCCGCCGGCAGTCGATCGCCGGACAGGTAGGCGATGTCGGCATCGAGCTGCCACAGTCCATGCCGCGCGCCGTAATGGCGCACCAGTCCGGCCCGCACCACGGCGCCGTCCGGGTCGACGATCCACCGCCCGACCGACCGCACCGGGCAGTCGTCGGGGTCGTTGTCGGTGAGCTGCTCGCCGCGATCCAGCAGGCTCGCCCGCCGACGCACATCGGGCTGCGCCAGTCCAGCCGACCAGAGGCAGGCTTCCCGGACTGAGCCGCGATATGACGTCACCTCGATCTCCCCGTCGAATCCCAATCGTCGCGTCTGATCGAAATCGATTCCGGGAGAACACTTTACGACGAAGTCGCGGTCACTGTAGGCGGCTAGCAGCGCGCCCAGGCCGGGTTGGTAGTCGTCGCTGCGCAGCCGCCGTCGACCCTCGACACGCCGGGCCGGATCGACGACGAGCACCGCATCGCGGGTGACCGGGCGCACCGCGTCGGCGCGGCAAATCCAGGCCGACTCCCCCACGTTGTGCCGCGCCATCGACAGCCGCACCGGATCGATATCGCTGCCCACCGCGGCAATCCCGCAGGCCCTCAGCGCGGCGAGTTCGGTGCCGATCGAACAGGTCGCGTCGTGCACGACGCCGCTGCCGCCGCCGGCCAGCCGTCTGGCCCGGTACAGGGCCACCGGCGCCGCGGTGGCCTGCTGCAACGCCTCGTCGGTGAACAACCAATCCGACACTCCCAGCTCGCCCAGCTTGTCCGCGGCGCGGCGGCGCAACAAGACCGTCTCCACCAGGACCGCGGCCCGGTCGCCGAATTGGGTGCGCGCCGCGGCGACGTCTCCGATCCGGGTGGCGTCGGTCAGTTCGAGGTCGGCGATCGCCGCAAGCGCCGCGGTACCCGCGTGCGACCGCAGGTAGCCGACGTCGTTCGGGCTGAAGCGCAGGCCTACGCTCAGGAGGGTTTGACCCCGGTCACCATCACGTTGTAGAACCAGCCTTTCGGGACCACGCGCCGCCACACGTTGGCGTCCACCCAACTCAGCGCCTTCCAGCCGTTGAAGGCGAATTTGGCCCAGCCCCAGCCCAGGCGTCCGGGCGGCACCGACGCCTCGAAGGTGCGCACCGGCCAGCCGAACATCGCGGCGGTGAACTCTTCGCTGACGGTCCGCACTTCGGTGGCGCCGGCGTCGGCGGCCATCCGCTCCAGGTCACCCGGAGTGAAGGTGTGCAGGTCGACGATCGCCTCCAGCGCGGCAGCCCGAGAGGATTCGTCGAGTTCGGCCTGCGGGCGCCGCCAGGCACCCAGGCCGGGCAGCTTGGTGACGTTGGTGGCGATGCGCCAGGTCAGGGTCGACAGCTCGCGGGCGTAGACGTCGCCCGCGCTGGTCGGCTCGCCGGCGAAGACGAAGCGGCCGCCGGGGCGCAGCACCCGGATCACCTCGCGCAGCGAAAGCTCCACGTCGGGAATGTGGTGCAGCACGGCGTGGCCGACGACCAAGTCGAAGGCGTTGTCCTCGTACGGGATGCCCTCGGCGTCGGCGACCCGGCCGTCGATGTCGAGGCCCAGCGACTGCCCGTTGCGGGTCGCGACCTTGACCATGCCCGGCGACAGGTCGGTCACCGATCCGCGCCGGGCGACCCCGGACTGAATCAGGTTGAGCAGGAAAAACCCTGTGCCACAGCCTAATTCGAGGGCCCGATTGTAGGGCAGCTCACGCACCACCTCGTCGGGCACGATGGCGTCGAAGCGCCCCCGGGCGTAGTCGATGCAGCGCTGATCATAAGAGATCGACCACTTGTCGTCGTAAGTCTCGGCTTCCCAGTCGTGGTAGAGCACCTGGGCCAGCTTGCTGTCGTGCCGGGCGGCTTCCACCTGCTCGGCGGTGGCGTGGGGCGTCGGAACGGCGCCGGTCGAACTGGTCATGCAGGGCAGCCTAACGGCCGTCGGGATCCGCCCTATCGCCGCCGCCCTGACCAGCAGTGAACACCTCGACATAGCGCCGGCGTTCGGCGGCGAGCCGCTCGGGAAGTTCCACATCGAAAACGTCGTTGATCCCGGCTTTGGCGGCCGCCAGCGCCTGCCGGGGACCCTCGAGAAAACGGCGTGCCCACCCGGCGGCGGCGTCGTACACGTCGTCGGGCGCCACCACTTCGTCGACGAGGCCCAGCGCCGAGGCTTCTTCCGCGTCGAAGAAGCGGCCGCTGAAAACCAGCTCCTTGGCCTTACTGGCGCCGGCCACCCGCGTCAGGCGCGCCATCGCGTCGCCGCCGGGCACCAGGCCGGCCAGGATTTCGGTCGCGCCGAACTTCACGTTGTCGCCGCTGACCCGCCAGTCGGCCGCCAGGGCCAGCGTGAGCCCGGCTCCCAACGCGTATCCGGTGATCGCGGCGACGGTCGGTTTGGGGATCGCCGCCACGGCGTCGACGGCTTCCTGGCGGACCCTTGCCGCGCTCTCGGCCTCGGAGCCCCGCAGCGTCCGCAGCTCGGGGATGTCGTCACCCGCGGAGAAGATCTCGTGGCCGCCGAACAGGATCACCGAGGCGACGTCGTCGCGCCGGCCCAATTCGTCGGCGGCCGCGATGACCTCCCGATAGACCTGGCGGGTCATCGCGTTCGTCGGCGGGCGCGACAGCAACAACATGGCCAGCCCGGCGTCCCGCGAGCCGTCACTGACCACCACGCTGACGAACTCTCTCAATGCCGCCATCCCAGGCCGCCCGCCTCCCGCGCCCGGTGGTAGCGGTCGGAATCGAAGAACTCGAAGACCCAGTTGTCGCCCTGGATCTCCAGGTGCGGCTGCACGGGCAGGATCTGGCGTTCGACGGACAGCACCTCGGCGACGGTCCGCCCGGCCAGCGAGTCCAGCTGCGTCCAGGTCGGGGGCAGCAAGAAGCTGCGGCCGGCGGAGAAGTCGTCGATGGCCGCCTCCGGCGTCGTCCAGCCCGCCCGGTCGGATTCGGTGTTCTCCCCGTCGGCACGCTGGCCCTGCGGCAATGCACCCACGAAGAAATAGGTGTCGTAACGCCGGGTGCGCTCGGCCTCCGGCGTCACCCAATTGGCCCACGGCCGCAACAGATCCGAGCGCAACTCCAGGTTCTCCCGGCGCAGGAAGTCCGCGAAAGACAACGTCCCGTCGGCCAGCGCCTGCCGGGCATCGCCATAGATCGAAGCGTCGTCGACGATGCCGTCCGGGTCGCCGGCCGGCCCGGCGAACAGCACTCCAGACTCCTCGAACGTCTCGCGGGCTGCGGCGCAGACCAGCGCCTCCGCCAGGTCGGGTTCGATGCCGAAGCGCTGGGCCCACCACGCTGGCGGCGGGCCGGACCAGGCGATGTCGGCGTTGCGGTCGCGGTCGTCGACACCGCCGCCGGGGAACACCATCGTCCCCGCGGCGAACTCCATCTTGGCGTGTCTGCGCATCAGGAAGACCGCGATGCCCGCCGGGTCATCGCGGACCAGCATCACCGTGGCGGCCGGCCGTGCGATCAGCGGGGCTTCGTCGGGTGGCGTCATAACGGCCTCCGGTGGGCTGCGCGGGTACGCACTCGCCGCGCGAAGTAGCGACCGTCGACGACGTCGAGCGCGATCGCTTGGCCGAACGCGGTGGACAGGTTCTCGGAGGTCAGCACGTCGGTCAGTAATCCCGCCGCGACCACTTCGGCTTCCGAAAGCAACATGCAGTGACTGAACCCGGGCGGGATCTCCTCGACGTGGTGGGTGACCAGCACCAGGGCGGGCGCCTCGGGGTCGGCGGCCAGGTCGGCCAGCCGCGCGACCAACTCCTCGCGGCCGCCCAAATCCAGGCCGGCGGCGGGCTCGTCGAGGAGCAACAGTTCGGGGTCGGTCATCAGTGCGCGGGCGATCAGCACGCGCTTGCGCTCGCCTTCCGACAGCGTTCCGTAGGTGCGATCCGCGAGGTGCTCGGCGCCAAGGCTCTCCAGCATGTCGATCGCCCGCCGGTAGTCGACGTCCTCGTAGCGCTCCCGCCATCTGCCCAGCACCGCGTAGCCGGCCGAGACGACGAGATCGCGAACCACTTCGTCGGTGGGTATTCGCTGCGCCAACGCCGAGGAGCTGAGGCCGATCCGCGACCGCAACTCGGTCACGTCGACCCGGCCCAGCCGCTCGCCGAGCACGAAAGCCGTGCCGGACGAAGGGTGTTCGGCCGCCGCGGCGATCCGCAGCAGCGAGGTTTTGCCTGCTCCGTTGGGCCCCACGATCACCCAGCGTTCGTCGAGTTCTACCGCCCAATCCAGCGGGCCGACCAAGACGTTTCCGCCGCGCCGCAGCGACACCTGCCTGAAGTCGAGCAGCAGATCGGGGTCGGCTGACTCGCTTCCGTTTTCGGACACCCGACCATCGTGCCGTACCCCGACGCTCGAATGCCTGCCGGGTCGTGCGCCTCACTGCGTGGCGCGCCCGCCAGCCCGGGCAGCACCGCGGCTGCGGTCGCTACGGGTTGGGCGGGATCTCCACCCGGCGAACCTCGCCGTCGACCGCGTCGGCGGCCTCGATTTCGCCACGGGTCACACCCAGCAGGAGCAGCACCGTGTCCAGATAAGGATGGCTCAGTGACGCATCGGCGACCTCGCGCAGCGCGGGTTTGGCGTTGAACGCGATCCCCAGTCCGGCCGCGGCCAGCATGTCGATGTCGTTGGCGCCGTCGCCCACCGCGACGGTCTGCGCCATCGGCACCCCAACCTGGCTGGCGAATTCCCTTAGCGCCGAGGCTTTTCCGGCCCGGTCGACGATCGGCCCGATCACCCGGCCGGTGAGTGTGCCGTCGATGATCTCCAGTTCGTTGGCCGCGACATAATCGATCATCAGCTCCTCGGCCAGCGGCTCGATGATCCGGCGGAACCCCCCGGACACCAGGCCGCAGGCAAAACCCAGGCGCCGCAAGGTCCGTATGGTGGTGCGGGCGCCGGGCATCAGTTCCAAAGCATCGGCGACCTCGTCGACCACGCTGGCGGGCAGACCCGCCAGCGTCGCCACCCGCTGCTCGAGCGACTGCGCAAAGTCCAGCTCGCCGCGCATCGCGGCGTCGGTGATCGCGGCGACCTTGCCCTCGGCGCCCGCCCGGGCCGCCAGCATCTCGATGACCTCGCCCTGCACCAGCGTCGAGTCGACGTCAAACACGATGAGCCGCTTGGCGCGTCGTTCCAGGCTGTAGGCCTCGACCGCCACGTCGACCTGTTCCTCGCTGGACACCCGGTTCAGGGCGGTCCGCAGCGCCCCGTCCGCGCCCGGCGGCACCGAGACCCGCAGCTCCAGACCGATCACCGGATAGTCCGAAACACCGCGGATCAGGTCGATGTTGACGCCCAGCTCTGCGACCTCACGGGCCACCGCGCCGAACGCGCTGGCGGTAATGGGCCGGCCCAGCACGTAAATGGTGTGCGTCGAGGGCTCGCGCATGATGGTCACGTCGTCGCTGCGCTCGATGCTGACATCGAGGTCCAACTCGCGGATGGCCGATTCGACGTCATCGCGCAACTGCGCGCTATCGGCGACTTCGGCCGGGCAGCACACCAGCACGCCCAGTGTCAGACGGCGCCGGATCACCACCTGCTCGACGTTGAGCAACTCGACTCCGTGCCGCGACAGCGCCTCCAACAGGTTCGCTGTCACGCCTGGTTGATCCACGCCGGTGACGGTGATCAACACCGACACTTTCGGTGGCGCGTTCACTCCCGACAGCTGTCGCTACTGCTCAGCAGTCGAGCGATCGGGTTCGGTTCGCGGACCGAAGCCCTTGGGCGACTCGAGAGCCGTGGCGTGGCGGCCCACGTGCGCCTCAGCGCGAAGCCGCTCCACCATGTGTGGGTAGTGCAATTCGAATGCCGGGCGCTCCGAACGGATCCGGGGCAGCTCGGTGAAGTTGTGCCGCGGCGGCGGGCAGCTGGTCGCCCACTCCAGAGAGTTGCCATAGCCCCACGGGTCGTCGACCGTGACGACCTCGCCGTAACGCCAGCTCTTGAAGACGTTCCAGACGAACGGGAACATCGACGCGCCCAGGATGAAGGCGCCCACCGTGGAGGCGACGTTGTAGGGCTGGAAGCCGTCGCTGGGCAGGTAGTCGGCATAGCGACGCGGCATGCCGAGATCGCCCAGCCAGTGCTGCACCAGGAAGGTGGTGTGGAACCCGATGAAGGTCAGCCAGAAGTGGAGCTTGCCCAATCGCTCGTCGAGCAGCCGGCCCGTCATCTTCGGGAACCAGAAGTACACCCCTGCGAACGTGGCGAACACGATGGTGCCGAACAGCACGTAGTGGAAGTGCGCGACCACGAAATAGCTGTCTGTCACGTGGAAGTCCAGCGGCGGGCTGGCCAGCAGCACGCCGGTCAGACCACCCAGCAGGAAGGTGAGGAGGAAGCCGATGCAGAACAGCATCGGCGTCTCAAAGGTCAACTGCCCCTTCCACATCGTGCCGATCCAGTTGAAGAACTTGATCCCGGTCGGCACCGCGATCAGATAGGTCATGAACGAGAAGAACGGCAGCAGAACGGCTCCCGTGGCGAACATGTGGTGCGCCCACACCGCGACCGACAGGGCGGCGATCGACAGGGTCGCGTAGACCAGGGTGGTGTAACCGAAGACCGGCTTGCGCGAGAACACCGGGAAGATCTCGGTCACGATGCCGAAGAACGGTAGCGCGATGATGTACACCTCGGGGTGACCGAAGAACCAGAACAGGTGTTGCCACAACAAGACTCCGCCATTGGCCGCGTCGTAGACATGGGCACCTAGATGTCGATCGGCGGCCAGCCCGAACAGCGCCGCTGTCAGGATCGGGAACGCGATCAGAATCAGGATCGAGGTGACCAGGATGTTCCAGGTGAAGATCGGCATCCGGAACATCGTCATCCCGGGCGCACGCATGCACACCACAGTGGTGATCATGTTGACCGCACCCAGGATGGTGCCCAGACCCGCGACGATCAGGCCGGTGATCCAGAGGTCGCCCCCGGCGCCGGGTGAGTGCACGGCATCAGACAGGGGCGTGTATGCGGTCCAGCCGAAATCGGCGGCCCCGCCCGGCACAATGAAACCGGAGGCCGCGATCAACCCGCCGAACAGGAACAGCCAGAAGGAGAAGGCGTTCAGTCGGGGGAAGGCCACGTCTGGCGCGCCGATCTGCAACGGCAGCACCAGGTTGGCGAATCCGAACACCACCGGGGTGGCATACAGCAGCAGCATGATCGTGCCGTGCATGGTGAACAGCTGGTTGAACTGTTCGTTCGACAGGAACTGCAGCCCGGGAGCGGCGAGCTCGGTGCGCATCAGCAACGCCATCAGCCCGCCTATGAAGAAGAAGGCGAAGCAGGTGACCGTGTACATGATGCCGATCATCTTGTGATCGGTGGTGGTGATCAGTTTGTAGACGAGGTTCCCTTTGGGGCCCATGCGGTCCGGGTACGGACGAACGGCCTCGAGTTCACCCAAGGGGGGCGCTTCGGCTGTCAACAGCTTCTCCAAACATCCAGATCGGACACTGGCCCAAAAATCGGTATTGAGACGAATCTTAGCCGTCGATTATGGTGCCGTCAGGGCTGGTCCTACAAACTGTCGTAAATGGCTCGCCGATGCGGCGTGTCCGTCGGCGCGGAGCCGTCACGCTGGCTGAATGGTGGCGACCCGCGTCGCCCGGCTCCGCCGCGCTCGCGATCGCCATGCTGGCCGGATGTTAGCGTCTGACGCGTGTTGTTCGACGCCCTCAGGCCCGCCCGGCCGGCCGCGACGACCGCGGTTGTGGCGGCGCTCATCGTGGCCTGCGGGGGCTGCGGATCCGGTAAGCACACCGGCGAGACGCCGGCCCGTTCCCTGGTCACCCCCACCACCCAAATCGCCGGCGCCGGCGTGCTCGGAAACGACCGCCGCCCCGACAACTCGTGCGCGCGAGACGCCGCCGCGGCGGAACCGGGCTCCGCGAAACGGCCAGTCCACAACGCCGCAGGCGTCGAACCGGACGTCGTGCAGGTGCCCGCCGACCCGCAGCGCATCGTGGTGCTCTCCGGCGACCAGCTCGACACGATATGTGCGCTGGGCCTGCAGTCGCGGGTGGTCGGTGCGGCATTACCGGACGGGTCCTCGAGTCAACCCGCGTATCTTGGTGGCGCGGTGCACGCCGTACCCGCGGTCGGGACCCGCTCCCACCCGGACCTGAACGCGATCACCGCCGCCCACCCCGACCTGATCCTGGGGTCCCAGGGTCTGACGCCGACGCTGTATCCGCAGCTGACCGCGATCGCCCCGACGGTGTTCACGGCCGCACCGGGCGCGGCGTGGCAGGACAACCTGCGCGCCGTTGGCGCCGCAACCGGCCGCGGTGCCGCGGTAACCGGGTTGATCAGCGGTTTTTCCCAGCGTGCCACCGACGTCGGCGCGCGGCATGACGCTTCCCATTTCCAGGCGTCGATCGTGCAGCTGACGACGGGCACGATCCGGGTATACGGCGCCAACAACTTTCCCGCCAGCGTGCTCGGTGCGGTTGGCGTGGACCGGCCGGCCTCTCAGCGGTTCACCGACAAGCCCTACATCGAGATCGCGGCCACCGACGCGGACCTGGTGAAGAATCCTGACCTATCGATGGCGGACGCCGACGTCGTCTACGTGTCCTGCGACAGCCCGGCCGCCGCCGATCGGGCCGCCACGATCCTCGACAGCAACCCGTGGCGCAAGCTGTCGGCCAACCGGGATAACCGGGTCTACATCGTCAACAACGAGATATGGCAAACAGGCGAAGGCCTGATCGCCGCCCGTGGCATCCTCGACGATTTGCGCCTGGTGAACGCACCGATCAACTGACGGCGCCCGACCAAAACGCATACATCGTCACAACGTGATATTCGCCCGGGCGTTGGCGGAATAACTTTTACCCTAGCTAAACTTCTTAGTTGACGTATCGAATCGAAGAGGGATTTTTCATGAGCACAGTTTCGGCGTACGCGGCCACCTCGCCGACGGCACCGCTGACCAAGACCACCATCGAGCGACGTGAGCCGGGTCCACACGATGTGGCCATCGACATCAAGTTCGCCGGGATCTGCCACTCCGACATCCACACGGCCAAAGGCGAATGGGGCACACCGCATTACCCGCTGGTGGTGGGCCACGAGATCGCCGGCGTCGTCACCGCAGTCGGATCCGACGTCACCAAGCACAAGGTCGGCGACCACGTCGGCGTCGGCTGCATGGTGAATTCCTGCGGGCAGTGCAGGAGTTGTAATGCCGGCCTCGAGCAGTACTGCAGCCGAGGCACGATCTTCACCTATAACGCCACTGACAAGGACGGCACGACGACCCAGGGCGGCTACAGCCAGGCGATCGTCGTTGACGAAAACTTCGTCTTGCGCATCCCCGACTCGCTGCCGCTGGACAAGGCGGCGCCGCTGCTGTGCGCGGGCATCACGCTGTTCTCCCCGCTGCGGCACTGGAAAGTCGGCCAAGACACCCGCCTGGCGATCATCGGCCTCGGCGGGCTGGGCCACATGGGCGTCAAGCTCGGCGCGGCGATGGGCGCCGAAGTGACGGTGCTGTCGCAATCACTGAAGAAGATGGAGGACGGGCTGCGGCTGGGCGCCAAGCACTACTACGCCACCGCCGAGCGCGAAACGTTCAAGAAATTGCGCAACAGCTTCGACGTCGTCCTGAACACCGTCTCGGCGAACCTGAACCTCAATGACTATCTGAGCCTGCTCGACGTCGACGGCACGCTTGTCGAGTTGGGCATTCCCGAACACCCCATGGAGGTAGGTGCGTTCTCGCTTGCGCTGGCGCGCCGCAGCCTATCGGGGTCGAACATCGGCGGCATCGCCGAGACCCAGGAGATGCTGGATTTCTGCGCCGAGCACGACGTGACGCCCGAAATCGAGCTTATCGAGCCCGACTACATCAACGAAGCCTACGAGCGCGTCCTGGCCAGCGACGTGCGCTACCGCTTCGTCATCGATATCTCGAAGCTGTAGGCACGCTGCCGTGCTTACAGCGCGACGCCCGGAGCGCTGTTCGAGGCCACACCGCGAGCGGCGATCTCCGCGGCCTCACCCCACTCGTCACCGGGGATGACTTCGCTGACGTCGATGCCGGCCAGCGGCCATCCGGCCGCCGCAAGCCTGGCGGCGACCCGGATGATGTTCTCCGGCCCGGCGTCGTAGTGCGTCATGTCGGAGATGAATTGGGCGATCTCGTCACGGTCGATAACGCCGTCGGCGATCGCCGCGGAGCCGTTCACGGCGATGTTGTGGACCACCTCGGCGATTTGTTCCTCGGTCAATGGGGTGCTGCGCAGCAGCGCCAACAGCGGCACGCGGTCGGGCCCGGGGACGCCCTCGGGGTAGCCCGCGCGCAGCCAGCGCAGCACGGAGCGGCAGAAGTTGCTGGTGTGAGAGGCGGCGGTATTCGTCACCCCAACAGTGTCAGGGCAGCCGTGTCGCCCGCGCTACCGCGGCGCAAGTCGGTCCAGACAATTCATACGCCGTTTACCCGGCTAGACCTGTCCTTCGCCGTGCACGATCCCGCTGGCAGTTACGCCTGGTTGTCGAGTGCGCCATGTGGCCACAGCAAGCGCAGTGCTCTCGTGAGGACCACGGGCTACTGGCACTGGTCAACGTGATTTTCTAAGGTCGGCGCCCTTCTTGCAGAGTACAGTCGAGCCATGACGACTCCGTCCGCGAAGAACCGGAAACCCCCCATTGTTTCTGTGAGTATTGGGAACCCGAATAATTCGGCGCCGAGCGTTCCGAGGCCGTCTGATCCGGCCGAGTCGTTTCAACGCGGCATCGGCGCCCGCTTGCGGGGAATGGGCCTGGGGGTGCAGACTCAGCCCCTTCGGGAGATGCGCCTCCAAATGGGTCTGGACATGCAGGTTGTCTACTTCATGGTCCGCGTGCCGGTGGCCGGCGGCGTAACGCTGCGCTTGCCGGTGATGGCGACTTTCAAACCCAGGATCTATTCGCCGACGCAGGCGCAACATCTCTCCGAATAGCGTGCCTACCCGTAGCTTGATCGAGTACGTGATTCCGCTGTTCAAGGTAAATCAACCGGGGGAACGGGGATGGTAGCCGAGAATGACGGTGAGCACGGGCGCGACGTGAGCATCCCCGCCGATTCGGGCGGCGAAAGCATCGCTACGCAGGCCGTGAACGTGGGTCTTGAGGTGTTCAGCGTGGTCATGTCGTTTCTTACCTGCGGAGCACTCCACATATACAGTGACCTACCGGGTGGCGAGAAGGTCGGCCGGACGTCGTTTATCCAGGCGATCGTCAGTATCTTCCGCCACCACGACGATGACATGCGCACAATGGACGGGACTTCACCGGGCAGTGCCGAAGCCTGATCGAGCCCGTCCACGGCGAGCCTCCGCGCTGGATGGGATGTCAAAACCGTTGCCGCGCATTTGGTTAGCGATTTCGGCGACGGATTCTGGCGCTTACTGACCAGCGGCATTCGCCATGGCAGCATCGATCGGGGGCCACGGCGAAGCGATCCAGGGGCCGGGAGAAGCGCTGATGTCGGCAGTATGCGGACGCCCCGTCGCATTCGACCGACTCGCCGCCCCGGGGTTGCTTCTACTGCAGTCTCGCCTCACCTGATTCGCGGCCGAGCATAGGCGGCGTCATTCAGCAGGGTCACTGACGAGTCAGAAGTCCCAGTCCTCGTCCTCGGTGACGACGGCCTTGCCGATCACGTACGACGAGCCCGAGCCGGAGAAGAAGTCGTGGTTCTCGTCGGCGTTGGGTGACAGCGCGGACAGAATCGCCGGGTTGACGTCGGTCTCGTCGCGCGGGAACAGCGCCTCGTAACCGAGGTTCATCAGCGCCTTGTTGGCGTTGTAGCGCAAGAATTTCTTGACGTCCTCGGTCAGCCCGACCTCGTCGTAGAGGTCCTGGGTGTACTCGACCTCGTTGTCGTAGAGCTCGAAGAGCAGCTCGTAGGTGTAGTCCTTGAGTTCCTGCTTGCGCGTGTCGTCGACCAGCGCCAGGCCGCGCTGGTACTTGTAGCCGATGTAGTAACCGTGCACGGCCTCGTCGCGGATGATCAGGCGGATCATGTCGGCCGTGTTGGTCAGCTTGGCGCGGCTCGACCAGTACATCGGCAGATAGAAGCCGGAGTAGAACAGGAAACTCTCCAGCAGGGTGGAGGCGACCTTGCGCTTGAGCGGTTCGTCGCCCTTGTAGTACTGCATGACGATCTCGGCCTTGCGCTGCAGGTTGGGGTTTTCCTCCGACCAACGGAACGCGTCATCGATCTCGGCGGTCGAGCACAGCGTGGAGAAGATGTTGCTGTAGCTGCGCGCGTGCACGGACTCCATGAAGGCGATGTTGGTGTAGACCGCTTCTTCGTGCGGGGTCAACGCGTCCGGGATGAGGCTGACCGCCCCGACCGTGCCCTGGATCGTGTCCAGCAGCGTCAAGCCGGTGAAGACCCGCATGGTCATCTGCTTTTCGTGGGCAGTCAGGGTGCCCCAGGACGGCAGGTCGTTGGACACCGGCACCTTCTCGGGCAACCAGAAGTTGCCGGTCAGCCGGTCCCAGACCTCGGCGTCCTTTTCGTCTTGCAGTCGGTTCCAGTTGATCGCCGAAACGCGGTCGATCAGCTTCATGTTTTCGCTCACCAGAACCCCACTTCATACGCCATTTTTGCAGCCGGATCGTTTGCTGCTCTTGGACCTCAAACACTACCCCTGGGGGCCGACAAGCCGCCGCAGCACAAGAAGTAGTGTTCAGCGTGTCGCCCGAACCGGCACTGCCTACATGCCTAAGTGCGTGCGAAGCACCTCCGTGACGGTCTCCGGCGGCCCACTCACGTCGACCTGCGCGGCGCCCTGGCGCCCGAAAAGATACAGTACGAGTTCGCCCTGCCCACCGCTGAGTCGCGCCGTGGGTTTACCCGGCCGAACCGTCACCCGCTCCTTGGTTTCGGCCCACTCGATCTCGAGCCCGCACACGCGCAGCCGCCGACTCAGGAAGCGGCCGCCGCGGCAAACGTTGTGCCACAGGCCAGCGTCCATCGCGGGAAACAGGTTGCGGGGACCTCGCCCGTTGGCGCGGCGGACGTCCTCGGGATGGAAGAACTCGTTGAGATTCGCGCTGCGGCGCACCCATCCGATCCGGAAGAAGCCGACGGGCGGGCCGGACCGGATCCGCGCGACCAGCCACGCGAAATCCCGCCGGCGTGCCAATCCCGCGCGACGCCGCTCGACGAATCGCTGGAACGGGCCCGGCATAACGATGCACGCGCGCTCAACCCCCGCGTCGCATAAGGGGTAGGCAAGGCCGGCCTAAACATGTACCATTTGGTACATGTTTACCGAAGACAGCATCGAGATCGACGCGCCACCGCAGCTGGTATGGGACGTCTTCAGCGCTGTCGAGCGCTGGCCGGAGTGGACCGCGTCGGTGACTTCCCTGGTGGGGCAGGACGGTCCCGCCCTCGCCGTGGGCCGGCGGTTCGCGATCAAGCAGCCCGGCATGCAGAAGCTGGTCTGGCAGGTCACCGGGGTCGACCCGGGCACGTCCTGGACCTGGGTCCAGCGCACCCCCGGCGCGAAGGTCATCGCGCGCCACTTCGTGACCGCCCGGCCCGACGGCGGCACGCTGGTGCGCCAGGAACTCGACCAGCGCGGCGTACTTGGCGCGCTGGTCGGGCGGTTGATGGTCAAGAAGACCAAGCGCTTCCTCGAGATGGAGGCCCGGGGCCTCAAGGCGCGGTCTGAGCAACTCAGCCGCGCCGATGGCGCGCACTCCTGACGCCCAGCGGCGCCGGCAACTGCTCGACGCGCTGATCGAAGAGTTCGCCGCCGGCGGCATCGGCGACCGTTCCCTACGCGAGGTGGCCGGCGCGGTGGGCACCAGCCATCGAATGCTGTTGCACCACTTCGGGTCCCGCGAGGATCTGCTGGTGGCGATCGTCGAGGAGGTCGAGCGCCGCCAAATGGCTGTCGTCCCCGATCTGCCGATGAACCCGGCCGACGGCTTCGCCGCGATGTGGGCCGACGTTCGACTTCCCGACCTACGCCAGCTGGAGCGGCTCTTCTTCGAGTGCTACGCGCGCGCTGCCCAGGGCGAAAAGCCTTTCGCGCGAATGGTTCCCGGTGCCGTCAACGGCTGGCTGCGCGAAGTCGAGAAAATCGCCGACGCCCCAGTGGACCCCGCGATGGTGAGGTTGGGGCTTGCCGTCACCCGGGGCTTGCTCCTCGACCTGGTGGCCACCGACGATGAGGCCGGCGTGGACGCTGCCGCGCGGGCATTCATCGGGCTCTTGGCAGCAGCGAGATGAGCGTGTCGACGAGTTCCTCGGCGTTGGTGTGCCACTTGTCCAGATCCATGTGGCCGCTTAAGTCCAAACCCGTGATGCCGTGGGCGCTGGTCAAAATGAGGGCCCCGTAGCGTCGCGCGTGCTGCGCACCCGTGATGCGACCAACTATCTCGAGAAACAGATCCTGCGCGCGTTCGGCCACCCGGATCGCTTCAGTCGGATCACCGGCGGGTGGGGTGAACATCAGGCGGTAGAGGTGCGGGCGGGTGCGCCCGATCGCGATCAGCGACAGCAGGCCGGTGCGCAACGACTCTTCGGGCGGTTCGCTGCTATTGGCCAATATTTCGAGCGCGTCGGCCAATTCGCTCAAAGCGTTGGTGGCCAGGACTGCCAGCAGCGCATCCTTGTCGGCGAAGTGGCGATACGCCGCCGAGCGCGACACCCCACTGCGAGCACCCACCTCACGCAGCGTGACCGCCTCGACCCCGCCGAGGTCGAGCAGGACCCCGGCCGCCTCGATCAGCGACCTGCGGGTCGCCGCGGCGCTCTCGGCCCGTGTCGTCACTCGGCGAGCATAAGCCGATGCGTGGCCGCCGACTTGCAGTTGACAACGTCAACTCAACTGTTATTTTGAGATGACAGCGTCAACTCAAACCCCCCACCCGGACGGAGCCCGCCATGAATTCCTCGCATACCGACCGTCACGAACTGATCGTCGTGACCGGCGCTTCGACCGGCATCGGCGCGGCCACGGCTAAAGAGCTGGCCCGCAAAGGTTTTCATGTGCTGGCAGGCGTACGCCGCGAGGCCGACGCCGAAACGTTGCGCGGCTTGGGCATCGAAGGGATCGAGCCGCGCATCCTCGACATCACCGTCGAATCAAACGTGGCTGCCATCGCCGCGCGAATCGCCGATGACCCGCGCCCCCTTCGCGCGCTGGTCAACAACGCCGGGATCGCGATCAATGCGCCGGTTGAAACGCTGCCGATCGACCAGTGGCGCCGGCAGTTCGAGGTGAATCTGTTCGGCCACATTGCGATCACCCAGGCGCTCTTGCCGGCCCTGCTGCGCAGCTCGGGCACGGTCGTGAACATCAGTTCCGTCGGCGGCAAGGTGGTCTTGCCGACCTACGGCGCCTATGCCGGTTCGAAGTTCGCCCTCGAGGCCGTCAGCGACGCCCTGCGTCGTGAGGTCACAGACCTGGGCGTCAAGGTGGTCGTCGTCGAACCCGGCGCGGTCAAGACCGAGATCGCCGAGCGTGGAATCGCCACGGCGGAGGAACTGATGGCCGACATGACCGCCGGCCAACTCGCCCGCTACGGCGATGTCACGACGGCCGTCACGGCACAGGCGCGGTCGTTCAAGGATATTGGCGTTCCGGCCGAACACGCCGCGAAGGTGATCGCCAAGGCCGCGACCGCGTCTCGCCCCCGGACTCGCTACACCGTCGGACGCGACGCTGCGATCCTCGTGCGACTCAGCCGCGTCATCTCCGACCGGGTCCTGGACCGCATCGTGCGCCGCAATCTTCGGTCTTTTACCAAAGGCCCGGCTCTAAACGGCCGCCGCGCGGCGGTCGGCGTGTGAACCTTTGCCAACCCCGAAGAACTGGTACTCGTCGAGCTTGACCGAGCGAGTCGCCCGCCAGTACTCCCAGGTGTAGCCGCCCCAGAGCACCGTGTTCTTGCCGTGCTCGTCCAGATACCAGCTGCTGCAACCGCCGCTGTTCCACACCGACGGGCCCAGCCTGCGTTGCAACTCGTCGTTGAACTTGTCCTGGGCGGCGCGGGTTGGAGCCAGCGCCTGCGCGCCCAGCTTGTCGCAAGTCGCGATAGCGTCTGCGACGTAACGGATCTGGGATTCGATCATGAACACCACCGAGTTGTGTCCCAGCCCGGTGTTGGGTCCCAGCAGGAAGAACAGGTTGGGCACGTCGGCGACGGTGATGCCGCGGTGCGCGCCGATGCCCTCGCGGTTCCAGCGGTCCACCAGGTCCTCGCCGTGCAGTCCCTTGATCTGGACGTAGGTGTAGGAGTCGGTGACGTGGAAGCCGGTGGCGTACACGATCACGTCGGCCTGGCGGTGGGTGCCGTCGGCCGTGACGATGCCGTCGGCGGTGATCCTCGAAATGTGGTCGGTGACCAGTTCGGTCTTGGGGTCGGCGACCGCGCCGTAATAGGTGGAGGAGTTCAGGATTCGCTTGCAGCCGATGCGGTAGTTCGGGATCAGCTTGCGCCGCAGCTCCTTGTCCTTGACCGAGCGGCGAATGTTGTATTTGCAGTAGGACTCGATGAACTTGAGCAGGTTCGGCCGTTTGGTCATGCCGATGGCCAGCGCTTCCTGGCTCCAGTAGATCGCGAGCCGGACCATCGCGCGCAGGCCGGGCACGTTCTCCATGGCCCGGCGCACGGCCGATGGGATCTCGGGGTTCGAGCGCGGGACCACCCACGGCGGAGTGCGTTGGTAGAGCTGAAGTTCGGCGACCTGTCCGACGATCTCCGGCACGATCTGGATCGCACTCGCGCCGGTTCCGATCACCGCCACCCGCTTTCCGGTCAGGTCGACACTGTGGTCCCACTCCGCGGAATGGAAAGCGGCGCCGCGAAATTCGTCTCGTCCCTGGATGTCGGGCATGGACGGGATGTGGAGCGCGCCGGCACCCGAGATCAGGAATTGCGCGACGTACTCGCGCCCGTCCGCGGTGAACACGTGCCAGCGGTTCTCGTCATCATCCCAGTGGGCACGGTCAACCAGCGAGTTGAATTCGACGTAGCGGCGCAGGCCGTACTTCTCGGTGACACCTTTGAGGTAGTCCCAAATCTCGGGCTGGAAAGAGAACGGGTTTTTCCAGTCGGGCTTCGGTTCGAACGAGAACGAGTACAGATGCGACGGGATGTCGCAGGCGCACCCGGGGTAACTGTTGTCTCGCCACGTGCCGCCGATGTCGTCGGCCTTTTCCAGGATGACGAAACCGACGCCCTGCTTCTGCAGCGCGATGGCCATCCCCAGGCCGGAGAATCCGGTCCCGATGATGACGGCGCGCGTGTGCACCGGCCTTTGGGCGGTAGCCCCCGGGATTGTCTCGGTTTGTGTCACGACGTCGGTCACGGTCGATCGGTCCTTCTATCCAGGCCTACGGGTCGGCGTTAGCCAGCGTATTCGCCTGCGCCCCGGCTGACGCAGATACCCAGTACCCAGGGTATCGGTTGGGACGAGTGTTATCGATGGCCGCGACGGTTGTCAACGGCGCTGCTCGCTCAGCTCACAGCCGGGTTGCCGGCCACCATGTCGTGAATCGGCAGGTCAGGATTCATCGTGATACCCAGGGCCTCGGCGGTGCCGACGATCACTCCCATCATGATCGTCGTCAAATGCGCGACGAACTGCTCGCGCGACATCAGCCGCGGGCTGTCCGGCTCGGGACCCAGCCACCACTCGGTGGCCGACGCGGCACAGCCGAACGCCGCGTGCCCGGCGAGTTCGACCGCCGCGTGGTCGAGCTCCATCTCGCTGAGCTCGCTGTCGAACATGTCGGCCACGGCCAGGGTGATTCCACGTCCCTCGTTGAGGACCTGGGGGGTGGCCGCCGACCGGCCCTGGATGAACACGCGCAGCACGTTGGGATGCTTGTCGACCAGGATCACGTACTCCTCGACGCTGCGCCGAATCACCTCGCGGGCCGAGTCGGTCCTCAGGTCGATGGACGGAAAGATCGCTGCCCACAGCATGTCGCGCAGCCGCTCCCCGATCGCCTCGAACAGGTCCGATTTGTCGTGAAAATGGCGGTAGATCTTCGGTTTGGCGGTGCCGGCCTCCTCGGCGATTTCTCGCACCGACAGCTCGGGCCCGAGGCGGTCGATCGCGCGGAAGGCCGCGTCGACGATTTCGTTGCGCACTTTCTTGCGGTGCTCGCGCCAGCGTTCGCTGCGCGCGTCGACCTTGGCCCCGGGCTTGGCGCTGGGGTGGGGTCTAGAAGGTCGAGGCATTCTCACCACGTCAAGCACTTTACCTCGTCGCCGCTTCTGACCTGGGCAGACTGGCGCAGAGCTCTGCGGCCATCTCAGTACGCTGCCCGCAGCACCTCGCTGGGAGACCGGCCGAATTGTCTGCGGTAATCGGCGGCGAACCGGCCCAGGTTGCCGAACCCCCAGCGGTAGGCAATGGCCGCGACGGTCACTCCCTCCTCGACGGAGGCCTGCCGCAGATCGGTATGCGCGCGGGCGAGACGAACAGATCTCAGATACGCCATCGGAGTCGTATCGAGGTGTTTGCGGAAAGCTTCCTGCAGGGCGCGAGTGCTCACCCGCGCCGCGACCGCGACGTCACCTATGCGGACATCCTCGGCGGCGGTCGCCTCGAGATAGGCGATCGCGCGGCGGAGGGCCGCCGGTCGGACGTTGCCGCCGGGACACATGCCGGCGGAGTGAGCGATCTCGGGATAGGCCTCGACGACGCTGGCCACCAACGTCCGAATCAACTGGCCGCGCAGTAGCGCCCCGGACGTCAGGAGTCCGCTAGGCCCGGCATTACGAAGCAGGAAGTGCATCATCTTCGCAACAGCCATCGTTCCCGTCTTCGACGGACGCCGGCTCAAGGGTATTCGGATCGGTCCCGGCTCATCCATCGCAACGAGTTCGGCAACCGCCGTCTCGAATTCCGTCCGAGGAAGCATCACGTTGAACAGGTTGCAGTTTTCTTCCCAGCGCAGCTGGTACACAGTGTGCGCATCCAGGATCACGTGCTCGCCGGGCGGCACGAGCCGTTCGGCGCGCCCGGCACGGGCCACGAAGCGCCCGCTAATCTGTTGTGACACAAGGACGAACTCGTCGAACGGCAGCGGATCAACCCAAGCAGTACCGGATCCGAAGGACGTGGAATTGACGCCGAACCCCGTGGCGCCCCCCTCCGCATGCCGCGCCCGGAACCTTGACAGGCTGCCGCCGACGGTCAACCGGTGGGGACAGTAGGCGGACGTGAGTTGAGTGCGCGCCTCGTCTGGATCGGAGGTATCCGTCCGGATGCGGAGACTCTCGATCATGATTGCTCCCGTTGGTGGCGCTACCGCGGGCCGCGCCCGCCCCGTTATTCGGATTCGGCAATTCTATTAGGACGCCGGGACCGCATCGCTCCGCTGGGGCGGCGCACGCAGTGATCTTCGTTACTTCATCCGTTCTGGGGCAACATCCGTCATGGCGCCAAGAGATCTGGGCGATCCTAACCTCGCAGGATTCGCCCGCGCTGACCCACGAACGTGTTCAGGCGACCGTCGGTGCTCCGACGGCCGGCAACACGTTGTGGTTGAGGCGGAACATGTTGGTCGGGTCGTACATTTCTTTGACGGCCGCCAGGCGCTCGTAGCGCTCACGACCGTAGATCGCGAGCCCGTCACCCGCTTCGTCTGGAGCAAGGTTGTTCACCAGCCGCCGGTCGCCCCGCCACGGCGCCATGCCGTCGAGCAGCGCTGCGACCGACTCTTTGAGCCGTTGCTCCTCCGCCAGCGGGCCAACTTCAACGCCCAACAAGACATATGGCAGGCCCCTGGTCGCCACCGAGTTGGGTACCGCCGGCTCCCGGTCCCATGCGCCCCCCAGGGCACGCAATTCAGCTATCCACATCGTTGTGTCGGAATCCGGACCGACGAGTGCGACCAGTTCATCCTGTGCCTCGGCGGGGAACTCCCGCAACATGATGCTGCGTTCGTAGTAGGGCAATGGCTTGGTTGGCTCGCTGTGGATGGATGCGACGTCGCTGTACGGCATCTCCGCGACCGTGTCCATGATCGCCGGAGCTATCGCCCGCAGCGGCGCCACCATTCGTTCGCCGTCCTCGGCCGTGCCGGTGTAGGCGATCCGCAAAGCCACAGTGAAGACGCCACGTAACTGGTCGGGCACCCCAGGCATCGACGGCAGCCGCAACGCGGCGAAAGACGTGCCCATGGTTTCCGGCGTGTGGGGGTGCCACGCGGCCCAGGCGTGTAGCACGTCGGCCATCCGCTCCCCCGGGAAATAAAGGCTGCCGCCGTAGAGGCGGGACACCGGGAACAAATCGAATTCCAGTGACGTGACCACCCCGAAGTTACCTTTGCCGCCGCGCAGCGCCCAGAACAGCTCGGGGTCGGATTCCGCGTCAACATGGCGCAATTCGCCGTCTGCGGTCACCACGTCAAGCGAACGCACGTGGTCCGCAGCGTAACCGTGGGAGCGGCCCAGGGTCGGGCTCAGACCGCCTCCGAGGGTGTACCCGCAGACCCCCACCGTCGGGTTGGACCCATTCAACGGTGCCAGCCCGACCCTGGTGGCCTTCTGGACAACCTCCGCCCAGATGGCTCCGGCGCCGACTTTCGCGGTGCGGCCCACCCTGTCGATGACGACACCATTCATCTTGTGGGTCGTGATCAAAACGGCACCCTGTGCCGTGCCGACGACCTGATGGCCGGTAGTTTTCACCAAAACCGGCCGGCGCTGTCCCGCCGCGAAACGAACGGCCGCCCGAACGTCAATCACGCTGTGCGCCACCACAATCACAGCGGGCAGGAGCTCGTGATTGAGGTTGAAAACCGCGCGTTCGTCGTCATATCCCGCATCACCCGGCAGCAGAACCGACCCGGCCACCGCCGTTGCCAGGGCTGCGGTGGCGTCGGGCCGAACTGGTGGTAAGGACGCGTCATCGACGCTCATGGCGGACAACCTCTTTCGTATCGGGATACATTTGCGGGCAGGCAACTGGGGTTCCGGATCTGACGCTCGGCGTGGTAACTGTCTGCACACCGTTCACGGCCCGACGGTTGCGCCGACTAAGGTGGCTTGCCGTCTGGTACTCCTGCGCACGGGCCTGGTGCGAATCACTCTGGGCCACCAGAAGAACGGCCCGAGCAGGCGCGCGAGCGCGGGCGTGATGAACGAACGAACGATAAGCGTGTCCAGCAGCAGACCCAGGCCGATGATGGAACCCATCTGGCCGATGTTGACCAGGTCGCTGGAAACCATCGCCGTCATCGTGACTGCGAAAACCAGTCCGGCGGTGGTGACCACCTTGCCGGAATTGGCCACCGCTCTGATCAGACCGGTGTTGAGGCCTGCTTTGCTTTCCTCCAGGTAGCGGACGATGAGCAGGAGGTTGTAATCCGAACCAACCGCGACCAGGATGATGAAGGTCAACGGCAGGTTCAACCAGCTCAGTGGGATACCGAGGAAGTGCTGCCACACGAGGACTGACAGTCCGAATGCGCCGGAATAGGAGAATGCCACTGTTCCAACGATGACCAGGGCCGCGATCACGCTTCTGGTGATGAGCAACATCACCAAGAAGATCAATGCGAAAGCTGCTGTGGCCGCGATGATCAGGTCCATTCTCGCCGCTTCCTGGATATCCCAATACGTCGCCGCGGCGCCTCCGAGATACACCCGGGCTCCGGCCAGCGCGGTGCCCTTCAAGGCTTCCTTTGCTGCCGGAAGGTAGGTCTGATCGTGTTTGATCCCTTCGGGGGTCAGGGCTTCCCCGTCGTGGTAGACCATGTATCGCGCGGCCTTGCCGTCTGGGGAGACAAAGAATCTCAAGTCGATCTGGAAATAAGGATTGCTGAATGCGTCCGGTGGCAGATAGAAGAATTCATCGTTCTTGGAACTGTCGAAGGCATACCCGAGGTCCATCATCTGCCGGCTCAGCTCATCAAGCTGAGCCAACTGCGGCACTATCGTGTTGTGCTCGGTCAGGATGATCTTGTGTAGCTCCTCGAGAGACTCCACGTTGTGGCCGAGGAGGTCGACGAGTTGGGGCGTGACGGCATCCTGGATCATTGCCGCCTTGAGATTTTTGTCCATCTGGTCCGCTAACTGGTCGATCTTGTCGGTCGCGTCGAACAGCGATTGCATCGAATTACAGATTGGGATGTCGAAACAGTGCTTCTCCCAATAGAAATAGCTCCGGATCGGCCGCCAGAAGTCGTCGAAGTCGGCGATGTTATCCCGCAGTGATTCTGTGACGTCCTTCATGCCTCGGGCGGCGTCGGCGGCGATATGAGCCGCTCCGGCCTGTTGTGACGTCAGCTCCTGTTGCTGACGCATCAGGCTCGTCATGCGGTCGGTGACGGCGGCCATGTCGGTAAGCCGGGTGTTGAGGTCAGTGAGGAACGGTAGGAGTTGCTTGATCTTCGTTCCCATCGTCCCCATGGCGTAGGTGAACGACGAATGCTCGAGTGGGGACCCCAACGGCCTTGTGGTGCTCTGGACCATCCCCACGCCGGGCGTGTGAAAAACACTGCGCGCCACGCGGTCCAGGGCAATCATGTCCGTGCTGTTCCGCATGTCGTGATCGGATTCCACCAGCAGCATATCGCCGTTGAGCCTGCTGACGGGAAAGTGCCTGTCGCTCGCCGCGTACCCTTGCTTGGATTGGATGTTATCGGCGATGTAAAGCCGGTCGTCATAATTTGGGCGGTAGGTGGGCAGAGTGACCGACCCCACCAGCACTACCGCGCAACTCGCCAGCAGGACGCGGCCGGGCCAGCGCACGACCAGCGTTCCGACTTTGCGCCAAATCCCTTCCCCGGCCCGTTTTTTCGGCTCGAATGCACCGAAGCGACTACCCAGAGCGAGTAGAGCCGGACCAAATGTCAAGGCAGCCGTGACTGCGGTGAGCATGGCCACGGCGCAGGGAATGCCACAGGTATTGAAATAGTTGAGCCTGGTGAATTTAAGGCAGAATGTTGCGCCGGCCACCGCGAGACCAGATCCCAAGATGACGTGGGAGACGCCGCTCACAGCGGAATAGTAAGCGGTTTCGCGGTCCTCGCCGGCATGCCGTGCTTCGTGGTAGCGGCCGATCAAGAAGATCGCGTAATCGGTGCCCGCACCCAGGATCAGGGAGACAAGAATGTTCGAGGCGAACTCCGATATCTGGGTCAACCTGTGGAACGCGAGAAAGGCGACAATGCCACGCCCGCAGATCAATTCCATCATCACCATCGACAGGATGAGCAGCGCGGTCGTGATCGAACGATAGACGATCAGCAGCATCACGGTGATCAGGATGATGGTCACGAACATGATCGTGGCAAGGCTCTTGTTGCCGACCTCGAGCATGTCCGCCGACAGCGGCGCCGCACCCGAGACGTAGACTTTCAGTCCTGGTGGTGCGCTGATCTGCGAGACCAAATCTCGCACCGCATGGATCGACTCATCCGACAGCGACGATCCTTGGTTACCAGCAACCCGCACCAGCGTGTAAGAGGCTTTTCCGTCATTGCTCTGCACTCCTGCAGCGGTCGTTCCTTCTCCCCATAGGTTCATCACGTATTGAACGTGTCTGTCACGCTGCAGTTTCGCGACCAGCTTGTTGTAAAACGAGTGGTCGGATTCGTCGAGTTTGTGCGCGCCCTCCAGCACAACCATCAGCAGGCTGTTGCTATCGGATTCTTTGAACACCTCTCCGATGTGGATGAGCGCATGTGACGAGGGTGCGTCCACCGGAACCAGGGGCCCTCGGTTCGCCTCGGTGATCGGCTCGAGCTGCGGGACTATCGTGTTGACCAGCACCACGAGCGCGACCCAGGCCAGTACCACGAGCAAACAAAACTTGCGGATGGCCCGCGCGACAAACGGTTTAGACGTATCGATGGTCGCGTTGTCATGAATCATGCGGACAGCACCTGGCACCAGACTCCGGCATGCTCGCCGGTCGCGACGTGTTCAGAGCGCACCAGCCCGTCAACGGTGATCCTGCAGCCGACGTTTCCGCCAGCCACCTGCGCGATGATATCGGCGGTGGCCGTGGTCAAAATCGTTACTTCCGTGTGCGTCCATGGCAAGGCCGTGAAGTCGACCACCACGGGTTGAGAGTTCACGTCCCAATAGCTGGCTCTGCCCCATCCCGCCAAATCGCCGAACACCTCGTATTCGATGCGTTTCGGATTGAACTGCATTATCGAGAACTTGTTGCCCGGGCTTCGTGTTCTGTCGTGCGAGCCGAAGCTCCCGTGAACGGAGTCGATGATGAGTCCCGCCATAGCGGCAACGGCGATCACAAGCGTTGGCAGCCAAAGCCGGCTGACCAGTCGACCTGCAGAAACGACCATGGTTGATGTGACCTTCCGAAGGGGGTTGGACAACATGCAAAGCACGAACCCAGCCCGGGCTCCACCAACGACGCGGATTCCATCTGCTGGCAACAGTTTCGACGTGCTTGGTGCTCACGCAGTGGCGTGAGCCGATCATTCGACCAAATGGGGGGCGAAGCGCCGCAGTTATACCCCCATCCCGCCAACGCCCATCGGGACACGCGCGGAGGTCGTCGATGTCGCCGAGCTGGGCTTTTTGCTCCTTGCTGAGTAATGTTGAGGCTCAGTGAGCTTCACGAAATTAGATCCTTCTCGAAGTTGGACGGTCAGCTATGCGCCAAACGAGTCTCGCTCGTACTGGCCGCTCTGTGAACTAAAGCTATGGAGATGGGCGCCCCGCGTCTACCCGCATAACGCGGCCGATGGCCGGAATACGCGGTGGGGATGCCGGCCGTGACCTCTGGTCTTGAGGGCCCGCCACTCGCCGTCGTATGGTGCTCGGCATCGGCGACGAATCATCGAACCGCTGATAGTCCGAAAGTCAATGTCTGAACGAAATCGGTTGGGCCTCAGGGCCTGATGGGAGACCAGGCCTTGCCAAAATTCGAGTCATACGACTTCATCGTCGTAGGAGCAGGTACCGCCGGGTGCGTCTTGGCGCGCCGGCTGAGCGATGACAGCAACGTCCGCATCTTGCTTCTCGAGGCGGGGAGCGCTACCCTTCCGCCGGCCAGCGCGCAGCCGCCGCAATGGCCGACGTTGATCGGAAGTTCGTCCGACAGCGGGACTCTCACCACGGTGCAGGCGGCAACCGGCAGGGCGGTGCATCTACCGCTGGGGCGTGGTGTCGGCGGGTCCTCGGCAATCAACGGCATGATGTTCGGCCGCGGCCACCGCGATAGTTACGCCGATTGGCCCCCCGGCTGGCAATTCGACGATCTCCTGCCTCACTTCAAAGCGAGCGAGAATGCGCGCGACGGTGATCCCGCGTTGCGCGGGAAGGAAGGGCCCCTGCACGTGGCTCCGGTGGAGTCACCGAACGAGGTACTTGCGGCTGGGCTGCGCGCAGCATCGCAACGTGGCCATCCGGTTGCCCAAGACCTGAGCAGCGGATGTGAGCTAGGTTTTGCAGCGCCGGATGTGACCATTTCCAATGGTCGCCGGCAGAGCGCGGCCGACGCTTACCTGTGGCCTGTGTTTCCTCGCGAGAATTTGACCCTGGTCACCGATGCCGTCGTGCATCGGCTACATATCGCCGACGGTCGCTGTACCGCAGTTGGGTACCGCGCCGCCGGTCAAGGTCCGACGATAGCCATGGCGGACGAAGTTTTGCTGTGCGCCGGTGCGATCGGCTCGCCGCGGCTGTTGATGGTTTCGGGGGTCGGTCCACAGGGCCATCTGCGCGACCTCGGCATCGACGTTGTACTTGACCTGCCGGGTGTGGGATCGAACTTGCAAGACCATCCGTTCACCGGGGTCATAGTTCAAGCACCACAGCCTATTCCGACGCCGCGGAACAACCACGGCGAAATAATGGGCGTAATCCGCTCCCGACGTGCCGGCTTGGCGCCTGACTTACAGATTCTATTGGTGGACAGTGGCGCCCTGGCCGGAGTCGACCTACCGAATGTCTACGTGATAGGCGTATCTGCCATGCAGCCGTTCAGTCGCGGCAGCGTGCGTTTGGCGGAGGCGGCCGCTGAAGCGGCACCCGTCGTCGACCCGAACTACCTCGGGGATGCGCGTGACTTGGAGACGTTGGTGGACGGTCTGTTCATAGCCCGAGAGATCGGCACCGCGCCCGCATTGAGTGCCTGGCGTGGCGTGGAACTTGCGCCGGGGCCCCACGCCTGCAGCAGGAAAGCGTTGCGGGACTTCGTCAAACAGACGGTAGGCCCCTACTTCCACCCGGTCGGGACCTGTGCCATGGGGCGCACTCAGCAATCAGTGGTCGATCACGAGCTTCGCGTCCACGGCCTCACTGGACTCCGGGTCGTGGATGCGTCCGTCATGCCCTCGCTGCCGGCAATGAACCCGATGGCAACCGTCTACGGTATTGCCGAACGAGCAGCGGCTCTCATCAAGGGGCCAGGCGTGACAAGCCTGACTGCGTGATGAGCCACCGGGCTCAGAGCATGCAGGACACGCAGCCCTCGACCTCTGTTCCCTCCAAAGCCATCTGACGCAGCCGGATGTAGTACAGCGTCTTGATTCCCTTGCGCCAGGCGTAAATCTGCGCCTTATTCACGTCGCGGGTGGTGGCGGTGTCCTTGAAGAACAGCGTCAACGACAGCCCCTGGTCCACGTGCTGGGTGGCCGCGGCGTAGGTGTCGATGATCTTCTCGTAGCCGATCTCGTAGGCGTCCTGGTAATACTCCAGGTTGTCATTGGTCAGATACGGCGCCGGGTAGTAGACGCGACCGATCTTGCCTTCCTTGCGGATTTCGATCTTGCTCGCCACCGGGTGGATCGAGCTGGTCGAGTTGTTGATGTAGCTGATCGAGCCGGTCGGCGGGACCGCCTGCAGGTTCTGGTTATAGATGCCGTGCTGTTGCACCGACTCCTTCAACCGCTGCCAATCCTCTTGTGTCGGAATGCGAATACCCGCCTCAGCGAAGAGCTCCCGGACCCGCGGGGTGGCCGGCTCCCACACCTGCTCGGTGTACTTGTCAAAGAATTCACCGGAGGCGTACTTCGACTTCTCGAAGCCACCGAACTTGGTCCCCCGCTCGATCGCGATGCGGTTCGAGGCGCGCAGCGCGTGGTAGAGCACGGTGTAGAAGTAGATGTTGGTGAAGTCGACGCCTTCTTCGGAGCCGTAGAGGATGCGCTCGCGGGCCAGGTAGCCGTGCAGGTTCATCTGCCCGAGCCCGATCGCGTGGGACTCGTTGTTGCCCTGCTCGATCGAGGGCACCGACCAGATGTGCGTCTGATCGCTCACCGCCGTCAGCGCGCGGATCGCCACCTCGATGGTCTGCGCGAAGTCGGGAGAGTCCATCGTCTTGGCGATGTTCAGCGACCCCAGGTTGCACGAAATGTCCTTGCCCACCTTGGCGTACGACAAGTCGTCGTTGAACACCGACGGCGTGGACACCTGCAAGATCTCCGAGCACAGGTTCGAGTGGGTGATCTTGCCGTCGATCGGGTTGGCCCGGTTCACCGTGTCCTCGAACATGATGTAGGGGTAGCCGGACTCGAACTGCAGCTCGGCCAGCGTCTGGAAGAACTCGCGCGCCTTGATCTTCGTCTTGCGAATGCGGGCGTCGTCGACCATTTCGTAGTACTTCTCGGTGACCGAGATGTCGGCGAACGGCAGCCCGTAGACCCGCTCGACGTCGTAGGGCGAGAACAGGTACATGTCCTCGTTCTTCTTGGCCAGTTCAAAGGTGATGTCGGGAATCACCACGCCCAGGCTCAGCGTCTTGATGCGGATCTTCTCGTCGGCGTTTTCGCGCTTGGTGTCCAGGAACCGGTAGATGTCGGGGTGATGCGCGTGCAGATACACCGCACCCGCGCCCTGCCGGGCCCCGAGCTGGTTGGCGTAGGAGAACGAGTCCTCGAGCAGCTTCATGATCGGGATGACGCCCGAGGACTGGTTCTCGATGTTCTTGATCGGGGCGCCGTGCTCGCGAATGTTGCTGAGCAGCAACGCGACTCCCCCGCCGCGCTTGGACAGCTGCAGTGCGGAGTTGATGGATCGCCCGATCGATTCCATGTTGTCTTCGATGCGCAGCAAGAAGCAGCTCACCGGCTCGCCGCGCTGCTTTTTGCCCGAGTTCAGGAACGTCGGGGTGGCCGGCTGGAATCGCCCGTCAATGATCTCGTCGACGAGCTTCTCGGCCAGGACGGTGTCACCGGCGGCCAGCGTCAGCGCGACCATGACCACGCGGTCCTCGAAGCGCTCCAGGTAACGCTTCCCGTCGAACGTCTTCAGCGTGTAGGAGGTGTAGTACTTGAACGCACCCAGAAATGTCGGGAATCGGAACTTCTTGGCGTAGGCGCGGTCCAGTAGCGTCTTGACGAAGTTGCGGCTGTACTGGTCGAGAACCTCGCGCTCGTAATAGTTCTCCTTGATCAGGTAGTCGAGCTTCTCGTCCTGATTGTGGAAGAACACCGTGTTCTGGTTGACGTGCTGCAGGAAGTACTGGTGCGCGGCCTCGCGGTCCTTATCGAACTGAATCTTGCCGTCCGCATCGTAGAGATTCAGCATCGCGTTGAGCGCGTGATAATCCGTTTCCCCCGGTAACGCGTGGGCTCCGGTGGTTACAGGCTCTGCAGCGACGGTTGGTGACACGTCTGTTCCTTCCAAAAATCGGCTAAGCCCGCGCGGACGGCATCCACGTCGTCCTGGGTTCCCATCAGTTCGAAGCGGTAGAGGTATGGAACGCCGCACTTGCGCGAGATCACGTTGCCCGCGTAGGCGAATTCGGCGCCAAAGTTGTTGTTGCCCGCGGCGATGACGCCGCGGATCAACGACCGGTTGTGCTCGTTGTTCAAAAAGGCGATGACCTGCTTGGGGACGTAACCGCCGGCGTTGAGGTCGGGAGTGGCATGCCCGCCGCCGTAGGTGGGCAGGATAAGGACGTAGGGCTGGTCGACCTCGATGCGGCCATGCAGCGGTATCCGCGTGGCGGAAATCCCCAGCTTCTCCACGAAGCGGTGGGTGTTCTCCGACACGGAGGAGAAATAGACCAGTGGCGATCGCAAGCGCGGCGCAGCCGGGCGTAGCGGGTCGCCACTGATCCGATCCAGTGGCGATCGCAAGCGCGGCGCAGCCGGGCGAAGCGGGTCGCCACTGATCCAATCCGGGTTGCGCGACTGCACCGCAACCTCCTTACCTAACGTCTTGCCTTAAGCGCTCAGTTCCGCCGCGGCCAGCGCCTTGATGCGGTCGGGGCGGAAACCCGACCAGTGGTCGTTGCCTGCCACCACCACGGGAGCCTGCAGGTATCCCAGGGCCATCACGTAGTCACGCGCCTCGGCGTCCAACGAGATGTCGACCTTCTCGAAGGCGATGCCCTGCTTGTCCAGCGCCTTATAGGTTGCGCTGCACTGCACACATGCCGGCTTGGTGTACACGGTGACGTTCATAGAATGCCGCTCCTTTGCGGAAGAGGGGACCCAACGGACTGGCAACTACTTTTGGACTGCGTCTTTGCTACGTTCAGCGATCCGTCAGGCCCCTTGATTCCCGTCGTGCGGCGGTCAAGGTCGAATGACCTGTCGACGCCCATTTCGGGGGGTCCACCGAGTCTGGCTTGCTTGGTGATCCTGGGATCTGCCGGTGCTCGAAACACTACACCTAGTGGGTGACAAGATGTCGAGATACAAGATGTTCTGAATAACAATTTTGAAATTCCCTGGTCGCGAGCTCGGTCGCGAGCAGATCTGGACCGCCGTTCGGCGTGTCGCAGATCACAAATCGCGGCGGGGCGGGCCATGCGTTCCGGTATATCAGCGACCACCGACATCGCCGCCGGCCGCGCTGGGACCGCCCGCAGCCAGCAAAGCCGCCAGCCGGAGCTGGCGGCTTTGCTATTCGGTTGTGCCAACCTCGCTGCTCGCCCGGCGAGTGGGTTGTCGACTTCTGCCAATCAGCCGACCTCTGCGGCCAGCTTGCCCACCACGTCACGCACGTTCGCCGAGACTTCGGCGTGCTCGGCCGGTGCCTTGCCCTCCAGCGTCTTGAACGGCACCGACAGTTTGATCGCCTCCGCCACCCGTGCGCCGGCGATGCCGAAGGATTTGCGGGTGTCGTCGTGCGCCCACACTCCGCCGTACTGGCCGAAGGATCCGCCAATGACCGCCAGCGGCTTGCCCTTCAGCGCGCTGTCGCCGAACGGGCGGGACAACCAGTCGATCGCGTTCTTGATGACGGCCGGGTAGCTGCCGTTGTACTCCGGGGTCACCACCAAGGCGGCGTCGGCGTCGGCCGCGGCGGCGCGCAGCGCGGCCACCGGGCCCAGCGGCGGAGCTCCGGCGTTCATCGCGGGGTCGATCTCTTCGTTATAGAACGGCAGTTGACCAAGCCCTTCGAAGATCGTGACGGTCACGTCGTCGGCGGCGACCGCCACCGCCAACTCGGCGATCTGGCGGTTGATCGACGCCGCCCGCAGGCTTCCCACTAACGCCAAGATTTTGATTGCCACTCTTGAAGTTTCCCTTCGGTCTTGGTGTACATCCTCGCATGCACTAACCGGACTATAGTCCGCTTTGTTCCCTCGGCGTTAAAGTGCAGGAGTGAGCGAGCAGTCGGGCGAGGTGTACGCGTGCGCCCCGCGGGTTGTGCACCAGGAACGGGGTGACGCGGCGCGCAATCGCGCCCTGCTCCTCCGGGCTGCCCGAAGCCTGGTCGCCGAGCGCGGCGCCGATGCCGTCACCACCGACGACATCGCCGCGGCCGCCGGAGTCGGCAAAGGCACGCTGTTCCGTCGCTTCGGCAGCCGGGCCGGCCTGATGATGGTGCTGCTGGACGAGGACGAACAAGCTGTTCAGCAGGCGTTCCTGTTCGGCCCGCCGCCTCTGGGCCCCGGTGCTCCGCCGACCGATCGGCTGGTCGCGTTCGGCCGGGAACGGATCCGGTTCGCCCACGACCATTGCGAACTGCTGTCGGCGGCCAACCGCGACCCACACAACCGGCACAACGCACCGGCGATGGTGCAGCGCACGCACGTGCGGGTGCTGCTCAAGGCCGCCGAATCCACCGGTGATCTCGACGCCCAGACCGACGCGTTGCTCGCGCTGCTGGACGTGGACTACGTCGAGCACCAACTGGCCGAGGGCGGTCACACCCTGGCGACATTGGGCGACGCGTGGGAAAGCCTGGCGCGCAAGCTTTGCGGGCGATGAACGCCGCGCCCGCCGTGGCACCGGCTTGGGTCTTGCATGTGGACCTCGACCAGTTCTTAGCGTCGGTCGAGCTGCGCCGGCACCCCGAATTGGCCGGGCTGCCGGTCATTGTCGGCGGCAGCGGCGACCCGAACGAACCCCGCAAGGTCGTCACCTGCGCCTCCTATGAGGCCCGGGAGTTCGGCGTGCGGGCGGGCATGCCGCTGCGTGCCGCCGCCCGTCGCTGCCCCGAGGCGACCTTCCTCCCCTCGGACCCGGCAGCCTACGACGCGGCGTCCGATCAGGTGATGGGTGTGCTGCGCGACCTGGGGCATCCAGTCGAAGTCTGGGGCTGGGACGAGGCCTACGTCGCGGTGACCGCACAGGATCCGAGCGAGGTCGCACAGCAGATCCGCAGCGTCATCTCCTCGGAGACCGGGCTGTCCTGCTCGGTCGGCATCAGCGACAACAAGCAGCGCGCGAAGGTCGCCACCGGCTTCGCGAAACCGGGCGGCATTTTTGTGCTCACCGATGCCAACTGGATGCCCCTGATGGCCGATCGTCCGGTCGACGCGCTATGGAGCGTCGGACCCAAAACGGCGAAAAAACTTGCAGAACTTGACATTACGACGGTGTGGCAACTGGCCCACTGCGATCCGGGGTTACTGACGGCCACGTTCGGACCGCGCACCGGGCTGTGGCTGCTGTTGTTGGCCAAGGGCGGCGGCGACAGCCAGGTCAGCGCCGAACCGTGGGTGCCGCGCTCGCGCAGCCATGTCGTCACCTTTCCGCGCGATCTCACCGATCGATCCGAGATAGACGGGGCCGTAACGGATTTAGCGGAGCGGGCCCTGGCGGATGTGTCGGCGACGGGCCGAATCGTGATCCGGGTGGCGGTCACCGTGCGAACGGCAACCTTCTACACGCGCACCAAGATCCGCAAGCTCGATGCGCCCAGCACCGATCGCGACGTCATCGTGGCCGCGGCCCTTCGCGTTCTCGACCTATTCGAGCTCGACCGACCCGTCCGGCTGTTGGGAGTGCGTCTCGAGCTGGTAATGCCGGACTAGCGCGGGCGGGCTAGGGCTGACAGTCCGCCTCCTCCTCAGCCCGCTGCACGGCCTGCATCGTCGGCCGGCCGGGCCGCAACGCGCGGGTGAAAATCACGTTCACCTGTCGCATCGCCACGCTATAAGGCCACCACGCAAGCCTTTTGAACGCATACAAGGCGCGGATGTCGACCGACGTGTAGATCAGGTATCGGTTCTTGGCCACCCCGGCCAGGATCTTGTCGGCGGCCCTTTCCGGCGACACGGCATGGCCGGCGAACCGCTTCACCCACCGGGCGACGTTGGGGTCTTCCCGGTCCACCCCCGCGATCTCCACGGTGTTCACCAGCGGGGTGTTCACCGCACCCGGCACCACAACCGAGACCCCGATGCCGTGGCGGGCCAGGTCGAAGCGCAGCACCTCCGACAGGCCACGCAATCCGTACTTGCTGGCGCTGTAGGCGGCGTGCCAAGGCAGTGCCACCAGCCCGGCGGCAGAGGACACGTTGACTAGGTGCCCGCCGCGTTTAGCCGCCACCATGGGCGGGACGAAGGTCTCGATGACGTGGATCGGCCCCATCAGGTTGATGGCGACCATCTTGCTCCACTGCTCATGGGTCAGCCGGTCGACGGTGCCCCACGCGGATACGCCGGCGATGTTGAGAACGACGTCCATGCTCGGATGTGCGGCGTGGACATCGGCGGCGAACGCGGCCACCTGGTCATAGTCGGCGATGTCGAGCGCCCGATGCTCGGGAACCTGGGCGCCCAGTGCCCGCGCGTCCGCCACGGTCTGTTCGAGGCCATCGCTGTCGCGGTCAGTCAGATAGAGCTCGGCACCTTGCGCTGCCAGCCGCAACGCGGTGGCGCGGCCGATGCCGCTCGCCGCGCCGGTGACAAGGCACCGCTTTCCCGCGAAAGACCGCCCGGATCCCCTCTGCGCCATTGCCGTGACGATACCGGCGGTAACACCCGCCCTAGGACCGACCGCCCCACAATGCGTGCAGCCACAACTGCTCGAGGAGGCGCACCCGTCGGTCACGGTCGCTGTCGCGCCCGGTCAGGATCGGGTCGCCGGTCAGCATCAGCGCGGTGGTGCCGGCCAGGGTGCGGATCAGCGTCGGAAGGTCGTCGCTGATCGGACTGGCCGTCCCCGCCTTCATCTCAGCCTCGACGATCCCGACTATCTGGCCCAGCACCACCTCGAACTGCTGATCCAGCATGTTGCGGATCTCTACATCGGTGTTGCGGGCCTCGTTGCACGCGGTCACCACGGGGTCGTTGTGTGCGTAGACGGCCGCGGCGCTGCCAACCATCCGCTTGGCGAACTGCTCGGGTGATTCGCCGGCCTGTCGGGGCGCGAAGTATTCGGTGAGCTCCTCGAGTTCTTCTGCGGCCTCGGCCATCAACTGTGCCAGCACCGCGTACTTGGAATCGAAGTAGAAGTAGAAGCCGGACCGCGCCACCCCGGCCCGCAGGCTGATGGTGCTGACCGACAATTCGGCAAACGGCTTCTCCTGCAGCAGTTCGCGTACCGCCTGCAAGATCGCCTGGCGTTGCTTGTCGCCACGCCGTCGTGCGCCCGGCTCTGGAGTGGCGGGGTGGCTGGTCACTCCCTGACCTTGCACCACGCCACGAAAAAAGCAAACTTGACAGCCGTCAAGTTTTTCGGCGAAGGTTATGAAATCAGTGACGGCCGTCACCCAGAGGGCACGCAAAGGAGCGTTCATGACCGCCACCATCAGCACCCCGCACTACCTGCTGGATCAGGCGCGGCGCCGGTTCACGCCATCCATCAACAACTTTCCCGGCATGGGGATCGTCGAGCGCAGGCTGCTGAACACCGAGTTCCCGGAGCGCAAACTCGCCGACCCCCCACCGGGCAGCGGGCTCAAGGCCGTCCTCGGCGACGCGGGCCTGCCGGTCATCGGGCACATCATCGAGATGCTGCGCGGCGGCCCCGACTACCTGCTGCACATGTACCAGACCAAGGGTCCGGTGGTCTTCGGGGACTCGCCGGTCCTGCCCGGCGTCGCCGCCCTGGGCCCGGACGCCGCCCAGGTCATCTACTCCAATCGCAACAAGGACTACTCCCAGCAGGGATGGGTGCCGGTAATCGGGCCGTTCTTCAACCGCGGTCTGATGCTGCTGGACTTCGAAGAGCACATGTTCCACCGCCGGATCATGCAGGAGGCCTTCGTCCGGTCCCGCCTGGTCAGCTATGTCGAGCGGATGGACCAGGTGGTCTCCCAGACCATCGCCAATGACTGGGTGGCCAATGACGCACGGTTCCTGCTCTACCCGGCCATGAAGGAGCTGACGCTCGACATCGCGTCGATGGTGTTCATGGGCCACGAGCCGGGAACCGACCACGATCTCGTGACCAAGGTCAACAAGGCTTTTGCGGTCACCACGCGCGCCGGCAACGCGATCATCCGCACTCCCGTGCCGCCGTTCACCTGGTGGCGCGGGCTCAAGGCGCGTGAGCTGCTGGAGAACTACTTCCGCGAGCGGGTCAAGGAGCAGCGCGCGAACCCGGGCACCGACCTGTTGTCGGTGTTGTGCCAGACCGAAGACGAGGACGGCAACAAATTCTCCGACGACGACATCGTCAACCACATGATCTTTTTGATGATGGCCGCGCACGACACATCGACGTCGACGGTGACAACGATGGCCTACCACCTGGCTTCCCACCCGGAATGGCAACAGCGCTGCCGCGAGGAATCGGATCGCCTGGGCGACGGGCCACTCGACATCGATTCGCTGGAGAAGCTGGAGACGCTGGATCTGGTGATGAACGAATCAATCCGGATCGTGACGCCGGTGCAGTGGGCAATGCGTCAAACGGTGCGCGACACGGAGCTGCTGGGCTACTTCATCCCGAAGGGTACCAACGTCATCGCCTACCCGGGCATGAATCACCGGCTGCCCGAACTGTGGACCGACCCGCTGAAATTCGACCCCGAGCGGTTCACCGAGCCGCGCAACGAGCACAAGCGGCACCGTTACGCGTTCACGCCCTTCGGCGGCGGCGCGCACAAGTGCATCGGGATGACGTTCGGGCAGTTGGAGATCAAGACGATCCTGCACCGCCTGCTGCGCAGGTACCGGCTCGAGCCACCCCGACCGGGCTACACATGCGAGTGGGATTACGGCGGCATGCCCGTGCCGAAAGACGGCATGCCGATTGTGTTGCGTCCCCTGTAGCACGTCCGCGACCGCCGAGCGGCGCCTCGCGGCAGGGCCGAGTTTCATGTGCGCTATCACCGGCGCTAGCGCACATGAAACTCACCCATCGATCTGGGCAGCAATTCACTCGGCAGCGAATAGCCCGTCGCCGCAGGCGCTCCCGGTCCGGAATTCGTGGGCCTGATGGCCGATTCGGGTCCTCTTACCCGGCCGGCCCGGTAGCAAGCTCGAACCGTAGATACGCCTGAATCGTCGTACCGGTCCTGGTGGTGTGGGTTCGCACCAGGTCCGAGATGGCGTTGACCAGATACAGGCCGCGGCTCGCGGGGCCGGACGGACCGGGGTCCAGGCGCCCCACCATCGGGTCGTCGAGTCGTCCGGTGTCACGCGCCTCGCAGACCAGATGCCCGTTGTCTTGCCAAAAAGCCAGCCGGCAGGCGCCCCCGGTATACATCAGGCTGTTGGTGGCCAACTCGGTGGCGACCAGCTGTAGATCCTCGATGCTCTCCTGGGACAACCCCATCCAGCCCGCATAGTCGACGGCGAAGGAACGCGCGGGCCGAAGGTCAGCCGACTTGCGGACCATGTATGTGACCGCGCCGGGACCGGCGGCCAGCGGCCGGTTGCAGCGGTCCAGAACGTCGGCGGGAGCGTAGTCGCGGCTGCGTTGCAGCACACCGCCTTCCCACAGCAGCGGATGTGTCGCCCGCGCGTCGGACAGGACACCGCCGGGGAGCCGACCCGCGTCGTAGAGGCACAGGCTGGTCGCCGGGTAGCCGTCCATGGCCTCGTTGACGAGTGCTTCATGTTCCGTGCAGGCGACGAACTCCTCTTCAGTGCGGCCGGGCCACGCAAGTTGGCTGACGATCCGGACTCGCCGGTCCGGGTGCTCGTCGATGAAGGCGCCCTGCATTGCCATGAACCGGCTCGGGTTGCGGGCCAACTCGGTGATATCAACCATGCGCACGTCGGCCGGTGGGTCGCCACCGGCGTACAACCCGTCGCGCAGCAGCGCCAGCGTCTCGGCGGGTACGGCGAGCAGCACCGCCTCGTGCTGTGCCAGACCCTCGCCGACGAAGCGGCTTGCCAAATTTAGGAATTCCCGCTGAGAGTGATAAATCGATGCGGAGTGGACGAAACCGTATTGTCTGGTTTCGTTATCCGCCCTCACTTCAGCGCTCTCGCTTTCGATCACCTGCGCCAACCCCCTGCTGGGTCGGCTGACGCCTCCCCCTATTCCCAGTACCCAAGACGGCCCTTCGCTATACCGCGGAGCAGGTCACATTCAGGCGCGCCTCACTGACGGCACCGTGTCGATGACTCGTGATCACGCCGTCACAGCCACCACGAGGCGGCCGCGTCGAGATGACGCCGGAGGCGATATGAGGCGACGCTCTCGTCGGCGGCCGCGACCGCCTCGACGATCCGCAGGTGAGCGTGGTGCACGGCCAGCACGTCGGACCAGGTCGGCAGCGCCTGGCCGCTGCTGGACCAGTGCCGGCGGAACAGCTCGACGATTATCCGGAGGAACAGATCCAGCAGCGTGTTGCCGGCGAGTTGCGCCAGGCCGACGTGGAAGTTGAACTCTTCGGCGATTGCCTGCCGCACGTCGTCGGCCGTCGGCCGGGAGTTTTCCGGCGGCGCGCACCGATGCGCGGCCAAAAACCCCGCCACCTGCTTGTCGGACACCCGCTTGACGACCTTGGCCAGGTTGTCGACTTCGATGGCGTCGCGGACGCAGCGCAGGTCTTCGCGGCTGGGGCCGCGGTACTGCAGGTGCAAGGCGATCGTTTCGATACTGGCCTGCGCCGCGGGTTCGGCGATCACGAGTCCGCCGCCGGGTCCGCGGCGCATGTGGGCTATCGAATGGTATTCGAGCAGCCGCACCGCCTCGCGAAGCACCGCGCGGCTCACCCGATAGCGCTGCAGCAGGGCCGTCTCGGTGCCGAAGACCGAACCCACCTGCCAGCCGCTGGCGGCGATGTCGTCGCCGATGGTGGCGGCCAGCATCTCGGCCAGTTTCCCCCCGGGCGCTTCGGCATCGAGCCGCCGGCGCCTCTTTCGCCCCCGGCTGGCGTCGCCCACGTGATGCTGCTGCAGCCAGCCGGTGACGGCCTCCACGTGGCGCTCGGACAGCGTCTTGGCTCGCGCGGCATCGCCGGCCGTGACGGCGGCGACGATCGCGGAGTGGTGCGCGTGCAGATGGTCGACCGCCTCCATGGCCTCGGTTGTCGAATCCGTCCGCGACGCCAGGGCATAGCGAGTGGTGAGCCGCATCAGGACATCGATAAAGAGTTGCAGCACCGGGTTTTTCGACTGTTCGGCCAGCGCGACGTGAAACTCGTCGCGCGGCACCGGCAGGCCCGGCTTCCATTGTTCCTCGGCGCGCAGCACCGCCCGCAGCCGCGCGATGCCGGCCTCGTCGATATGCTCGGCGGCGAGCGATGCCGCCAGCGGTTCGAGTACCAGACGCGCGTTGAGCAAGTCGCCCGGCGTCGTGCCCAGATATTCGAGATAGATGACGACCGCGCGGGTGGCGGGCCCCGCATCCGGCTCGCAGATGTACAACCCGCCGTTGGGGCCGCGGCGCATCCGCGCGACCTGATGGTGTTCGACCAGCCGAACGGCTTCTCGCAGCACCGACCGGCTCACCCCGAAGCGCTGCTGCAGAGCCTGTTCGGAGCCCAGCGATTCGCCCACTGCCCAACCGCGACGAACGATATCGGCTTCGATGTCGCGGGCGAGGATCGAAGCGAGTTTGTTCTCCTGGCCTGTCCTTGGCTCCTCAGTCATCCCCGGCTCGATCGCGCTCTGGATCAACAGGTCAGCAGCATGCACCCCGCGACGGGCCCGCCGCCGACGGAAACGACGCCCACCTCGGGGCGACGCGACACCTGCCGCTCCCCCGCGTCGCCCCGCAACTGCAGGCACCCTTCGTGCAGGGCCCAGTAGCCGTGCATGCGCCCCGCCGAAAGTTGGCCGCCGTAGGTGTTCAGCGGCAGCTGCCCGTCGCGGGCGATCCGCGCCGCGCCCTCGACGAACGGTCCGCCCTCGCCGTCGCCGCAAACCCCGAGCGCTTCCAGCCATGCCAGGGTGAGGTAGGTGAATCCGTCGTACAACTGGGCGACTTGGAGGTCGGCGGGCTTCAGCGTCGTGCGCGACCACATCTGCGCGGCGGCATCCGACATCGCCATCTTCGGATAGTCCGCGCGGTGAAACCACCCGCCGGCGCCGTCGGACCCGCCGATCGCCTCCACCGTCACCGCGCGGTGGGGGCAGTCGGCGGCGTGCTCCGCATGCGACACCACCACCGCGATCGATCCGTCGATCGGGACGTCGCAGTCCAGCAGCCCAAGTGGGGTCGAGACCGGCCGCGCGCTCAGGTAATCGGCCATCGTCATCGGATCCCGGTACACCGCGCGGGGATTCAGCGCCGCGTTGCGCCTGCCATTGAGCGCGATCCAGCCCAGCTGTTCTTTGGTGGTCCCGTACAGCTCCATGTGACGACGGCAGTTGAGCGCCAGCCAGTTGGCGGCCGAATAGGCGTGTGCCGCAACGAGATCGTTGACGTCGTCCATTGCCCCGACGGCGGGCTTCGGCTCACCTTCGGGTGTCTGGAACATCCGCGCCAGGGGCGGCGCAGACGCGTTCGCCTCCTGCTTGACCGGGACCGTTCCGCCGAGCATCTGGATCGTCCGGTACACCACCACATGGCGGGCGCGGCGTTCGGCGACCGCGCGGCAGGCCGACATCACCGGCGACAGCAGGCCGCCGGTGCCGAAGCCCGACCCGCAGTCGGCGGCATCGATGCGCAGCTCGGCGTTGACGTCCACCGCGGGTGTGTCACCCAGCGTGGCGATGCCGTCGATGTCGGTCGGGGCCAGCCCGGCGTCCTCGATGGCGGCGCGCACCGCCTCCATCGTCAGCTCCAGGCCGGGGATGCCGGTGCGGCGGCCGATGTGCGAGATCCCGATGCCGGACAAGATCGCGTCTTTCTCGAAATGCGCCAATGTACACCGCCCGTCAGACCGCACCGCACCGCGTCGAATCAATTGAGTGTACTGTATTCGTCGTGCCAGACGGCCCACTGCTCATCGACTACTGCGACGGCTGTACCCGCTGGGTGCATCCGGCCAGCGGCCAGTGTCGCGAATGCGGCGGCACGCTCGAGGCGCGCGAAGTTTCCGGGCGGGGCACCGTGTTCACTTATACGGTCAACCATCACCCATACAACCCAGAGATTTCCACCCCGTACGTCATCGCCATCGTCGAGCTCGCCGAGCAGACTGGCCTGCGGGTCGCCGCCAATATCGTTGACTGCGAACCGGACTCGGTGAGCTGCGGCATGCCCGTGACTCTGCGGCCCGAACGTGGCAGTGGCGGCGCGGCGCAGTTCGCACCGGCCTGACGCTCGCTAGTTGATCAGCGGGTCACGCGGCATGCCGAGGACCCGCTCGGCGATCTGATTACGCGTCACTTCCGACGTACCGCCGGCAATCGCCATGCCCCGGGCCCCCATCATCAGCCGGCCGGCCAGGGCGCCGGCGCCGTCGGTCAGCGCGACCTCCGGGCCCAGCAAGGCTGCCATGATCGCTGCGCCCTCCACCATGTGCTCGGCCAGCTTCAGCTTGGTGACGTTGCCCTCCGGGCCGGGGCCCGCGCCTTCGACGCTGCGCGCGGCGCGCCGCAGGTTCAGCAATCGCAGCGCGGTTTCCTCGGCCAGATACGTGCCGACCCGAACTCGCCCGCCCGCCAACCGATCCGGGCGTTGCTCGGTGAGCCGCACGAGCTGCTCGGCCAGGCCCTCGTAGAACGATCCACTGCCGCCGATGCTGACCCTTTCGTTGCCCAGCGTTGCGCGCGCGACGGTCCACCCGGAGTTGGGCGCCCCGACGACGTCCTCGTCGGGAACGAAGAGGTCGTTGAAGAAGACCTCGTTGAAGTCCGAACCACCGGTGATCTGCCGCAACGGGCGCACCTCGACTTCGGGCGCCTTCATGTCGACGATCACCGTCGTGATGCCGGCGTGCTTCGGGGCGTCGGGGTCGGTGCGCACCGTGGCGAGGCCGCGCGCGCAGTAGTGCGCCCCGCTGGTCCACACCTTCTGGCCGTTGATCTTCCAGCCACCATCCACCCGAGTGGCGCGCGTCTTAATCGATGCGGCGTCCGAGCCGGCGTCAGGCTCGGAGAAGAGCTGGCACCAAATCTCGTCCTTGCGCAGCGCCTTCTCCACGAATCGTTCGATCTGCCAAGGCGTTCCGTGCTGGATCAGGGTCAGGATCACCCAGCCGGTGATCCCGTAGTCGGGCCGCTTGATGCCGGCCGCACGGAACTCCTCCTCGATCACGAGCTGCTCGACGGCGTCGGAAGCGCGTCCCCACGGTTTGGGCCAGTGCGGCATCACGTAGCCGGTCTCGATCAACTTGTCGCGCTGGGCTTCTTTATCCAGGGCGGCGATCTCGGTGGCGTCGGCGCGGATGCCGGTCCGCAGTTCTTCGGCTTCCGGCGGCAGGTCGAGGCTGTTCTCGCGGACGACGCCGCCAGCGGTGCGCTCGAAAACGTCGATGGCCGGCGCTGAAGGGCCGCTGCCGCCGAACAGTGCCGCGCTCACCACCGCCCGGCGCAGGTGCAGATGTGCGTCGTGTTCCCAAGTGAAGCCGATGCCGCCGTGCACCTGGATGTTCAGTTCGGCATTTCGGACGTAGGCGGGGAAGGCAAGCGCCGCGGCCACCGCGGCGACCAGCCGGAATTGCTCCTCGTCCTCGGCCGCCGCGCGGGCGGCGTCCCACACCGCGGCGATCCCGGACTCCGCGCCCACCAACATGTTTGCGCAGTGATGCTTGACCGCCTGAAAAGTCGCGATGGTGCGCCCGAATTGCTGGCGCACCTTTGCGTAGTCGACGGCGGTGTCGACACAGTCCGCCGCCCCACCCACCGCCTCTGCGGCCAGCAGCGTGCGAGCGCGCGCCAACGCCGACTGGCGTGCCCCCGTCAGGACATCGTCGTCGGACACCCGCACGTCCTGCAGGCGGACCCGCCCGGATCGGCGCGTTGGATCGAAGTTCCCCGGCACCTCCACCGAGACGCCCTCGCGGCCGCGTTCGACCACCAGCACGTCGTCACCCGCGGCGATCAGCAGCAGCTCGGCCAGCCCGGCACCCAAAACGATTCCGGCCTCACCGTCAGCTACACCGTCATTGACCCGCACCTGGCTGTCCAGTCCGATGCCGGCGGTGACCGTTCCATCGATCAGGCCGGGCAACAGCCGCGACTTCTGTTCGGCGGTACCGTCTTTGGCGATCACCGCGGACGCGATCACGGTGGGCACGAAGGGCCCGGGCGCTAGTGCGCGACCGAGTTCTTCGATCACCACTACGAGTTCGGGCAATCCGAATCCTGAACCGCCGTAATCCTCGTCGACGTGCAGGCCGAGCCATCCGAGCTCGACCAGGTTGGGCCAAAACCCAGGGCGGGGCTCGTCGGAGGCGTCGAGCAGCGATCGCGCCGCCCAGCGCGCTTTCTGCGAGGTCAAGAACCCGCGGGCTACCTCGGCGAGTTCACGATGGTCGTCGGTTATTGCGATACCCATGAGGGCCCTCCTCGCGCCGCATGCCAGCCGGGTTTGATTGTCCCGCTCCCCGCGGACCGCGGGCGGTCCGCATCCTCGGAGCTGAAGCTGGGTGGCCTGCCCCGCTTCGAGGGGAAGCGGGGCGGCTGCCTAAAGAGTGTACTTAATGCGAGGAGGGCCCCAGCCGCGGGTCTACTTGGGTGCGAACCGCTGCCCGGCGTCCAGTCGCAGGCATTGGCCGTTCAGCATCGGGTTGTCCACGATGGCGACCACCAGCTTCGCGTACTCCTCGGGACGGCCGAGGCGCTTGGGGAACGCCGCGTCCTTGGTCAGCTGCGTAACGAACTCGTCGGGGATGCCTTGGGTCAATCCCGTGGCGAACAGGCTGGGCGCGATTCCCAGCACCCGGATGCCCACCGAGCCCAGGTCGCGGGCCATCGTCAGACACATGCCGGCGATCCCCGCCTTGGCGGCGGTGTAGGCGACCTGCCCGATCTGGCCCTCGAAGGCCGCGATGGAGGCGGTGTTGATGATGACGCCGCGCTCGCCGGTGTCAGGATCTTCGGGCTCGTTCTTGGCCATGTGCGCGGCGGCCAGCCGGCTGATGTTGAAGGTGGCGATCAGGTTCAGGTCGATCACGGACTGGAAAGATTCGAGGTCGTGCGGACCCGATTTGGTCAGCGTCCGCTTGGCGATACCGCCACCCGCGGTGGTCACCACGACATGCAGCCCGCCGAGCTTGTCGACCGCGGCCTGCAACGCCTCTTCGGTGCCGGTGAAGTCAGTGACGTCAACGGGGTAGAAGGTACCCCCGACGCCCTCGGCAACGGTCTTGCCGTCGGAGCCTTCGCGGTCGAGGATCGCGACATCCGCACCGCGTTCGTGCAGCAGCTCGGCGCTGGCCCGGCCCATTCCCGACGCGCCGCCGATGACGACGACCTTCTTGCCACTGATCTCCATCCGGGTGTCTCCTTTGTGGTTGTCAGAATTCATGCGATCTGTAACGTTACGTAGGCACGCTAGCGTGTCCGCTCCTAAGGCTTGTCACCGAGCCATGCCAAGCTGGCAGCCGTGCTCCTTCTCGATGTGGCAACGACGTCTGACGACGTCGGGAGCACGTCGTCGCGGCTGACGAAAGTCGCCCACATCGCCGAGCTGCTGACCCGTGCCGCACCCGATGCCGCGGTGGTCGCCATCGTGGTGTCGTGGCTTTCCGGCGAATTGCGGCAGCGCCAGATCGGCGTCGGGTGGGCGGCGCTGCGCTCGCGTCCGCCGGCGGCGTCGCACCCATCGCTGACCGTCGCCGGCGTCGATGCCGCCTTCTCCGACATCGGCGCCGTTTCGGGCAAGGGCGCGCAGGCGCGCCGTGCTGCGCTCCTGGGTAGCCTGTTCGCCGCCGCCACCGACGCCGAGCAGACCTTTTTGGTGCGGCTCCTCGGCGGCGAACTACGCCAGGGCGCACTGGCCGGGATCATGTCTGACGCCGTGGCGAAGGCGGCCGGCATCCCGGCCGCAGCGGTGCAGCGAGCCGCGATGCTCGGCGGTGACCTGCCGGCGGTGGCGGCGGCGACTCTCTGCGGTCCCTTGTCGGGCTCAGCCTCGGCACTGGACGCGTTCACCCTGCGGGTCGGTCGGCCGGTTGGCCCCATGCTGGCGCAGACCGCGTCGAGCGTGGGCGATGCTATTGAACGCCACGGCGGACAGACGATTTTCGAAGCCAAACTGGACGGGGCGCGGGTCCAGATTCACCGCACCGGTGACGAGGTCACCGTCTACACCAGAAGCCTGGACGACGTCACCGCCCGGCTGCCCGAAGTGGTGGAGGCGACGCTGGCACTGCCGGTCGACAACCTCATCGCCGACGGCGAGGCCATCGCCCTGCGGCCCGACAACCGGCCGCACCGATTTCAGGTCACCGCCTCACGATTCGGCCGCTCCGTCGACATCGCCGAAGCCCTTGCTGTGCAACGGCTTTCGGTGTTCTTCTTCGACATCCTGCATCGGGACGGCGTCGACTTGCTCGACGCGCCGGCCACCGAGCGGCTGGCCGCCCTCGACGCGCTGGTGCCGCCGCCGCAGCGGGTAGATCGGCTGCTCACCGCCGACCCCGAGGAGGCGGGCGCCTTCCTTGACGCGACGCTTTGCGCCGGACACGAGGGGGTGATGGCCAAGGCACCGGAGGCGCCATACCAAGCGGGCCGCCGGGGAGCGGGCTGGCTGAAGGTCAAGCCGGTGCACACCCTGGACCTGGTGGTGCTCGCGGTGGAGTGGGGATCGGGCCGCCGCCGCGGCAGACTCTCCAATATCCACCTGGGCGCACGCGACCCGGCCAGCGGCGAATTCATCATGGTGGGCAAGACTTTCAAGGGCATGACCGACGCCATGCTGGAGTGGCAGACCGCCCGGTTCAGCGAGCTCGCCGTCGGCAAAACGGACGGTTACGTCGTGCAAGTGCGGCCCGAGCAGGTGGTCGAAATCGCGCTCGACGGCGTGCAGAAGTCGTCGCGCTACCCAGGAGGGCTGGCGCTGCGGTTCGCACGCGTGGTGCGCTATCGCGACGACAAGAGCCCGGCCGAAGCCGACACGATCGACGCCGTGCGCGCGCTGTACTGAATCCCGGCGCCACCGTCGACCGCCCCCCGGACCTGACCGAAGTGCAGTAGCCGATCACGCACGAATAGGTAGTCGACTACGCGTGTCAACTGGTGATGGCCGACCGTACGTTGAGTCCATCACCGGCCGACCTACCTGGTCAACGGGACCGCAACGCGAAGAAGGTGGACGAAATGCTGGTCACGCCAACGGGGCTCCGGACCGCACCCGATACCGTCAACGAGCCCACTGGGCAACCGGCCTCGGTCGAGGCGGCGAGCGCAGAGGTTCTGATCAGCACCCAGCAGGTGCTCTTCGGCACCGCCGTCGTTCAGGAGACGCGGCGCGCGCCGCTCGGCAGCCGGATCGCTGCCGCGCTGCGGCAGATGGTCGCGGACGCGAATCGGCCGCGACACCCCTACGTGAGGCATTACGCCTACCTCGAGAACGCCCGCATGGCACGCGAAATGGACCGGCTGTGAACGCAATCATCAGCGTCGCCTGCGTCGGATTGATGATGCTGCTCGCGGTGGGGACCTACAACCTGCAGTGGCGGCTCGAGCGCAACGACTACGAGCGCCATTTCGAGGACTGACCGAAAGCGCAGGGCGCGCCGCGAAAAGATCGTGCCGAACTGCGCGGCCCGGTCCTAAACTTGCGCGATGAGAGTCGGTATCGACTTTGGCACCACCCACACCGTCGTCGCGGCCGTCGACCGGGGCAACTATCCCGTCGTCTCCTTCGAGGGCGAGGATGCGTGGCCCTCGCTCATCGCCGCCAATCCCGCCGGGGAGTTGCGCTTCGGCGCACAGGCCGCCGCCGTCCGCCACGACCGGGGTTGGTCGGTGCTGCGCTCGTTCAAACGCTTACTCAACGACGCCGGACCCCAGACCGAGGTCACCCTGGCCGGCCGTGATCATCGCCTGGCCGACCTGCTCACCGGCTTTTTGGCCCAGCTGAAGGTCGATCTGCAGCGGCACTCGAATGTCGCCCTGGCCCCGGGCGAACCCATCGAAGCCGCGATCAGCGTGCCGGCCAACGCGTCGAGCGCCCAGCGCCTGCTGACCCTGGATGCCTACGTTGCGGCCGGTTTTCACGTCGTCGCGCTGCTCAACGAGCCCTCCGCCGCGAGCCTGGAATACGCCCACCGGTACCGATCCACCATCACCGCCAAGCGCGAGTACGTCCTCATCTACGACTTGGGTGGCGGCACGTTCGACGCGTCGCTGCTCAAAATGACCGGGCACGCGAACGAGGTCGTCATCAGCGAAGGCATCCAGCGCCTCGGCGGTGACGACTTCGATGAGGCGATCGTCGAGTTCGTCTCGGCGGGCGCGAACCTGCCCGCACTCGACGCCGCCCAGCGCGCCCTGCTCGCCGAGGAGTGCGCCGCGCGCAAGGAGGCGGTCGGGCCGCAGACGCGCCGTTTCCTGGTGGACCTGTCCCCGCTTGATCGGCCGCCGTTCTCATGCCCCATCGACGAGGTCTACTCGGTGTGCGCGCCGCTGGTCGACCAGACGACGCGGCTGCTCAGTCGGGTGCTGCACGACCCGGCGCGGGGTCGCAAGGATGTGGACTGGTCGGAGGTGGCCGGCATCTACGTCGTCGGCGGGGCCGGAGGTTTCCCGCTGGTGTCCCGGATGATGCGCAGCACCTTCGGCGAGAAGCGGGTGAAACGCTCGCCGCACCCGTTCGCCGCCACAGCCATCGGACTTGCAGTCTTTCTCGACAGGGAGTCCGGTTTCGCGCTGTCCGAACGCTTCTCGAGGAATTTCGGGGTATTCCGGGAGGCCGAAGCCGGTGCCGGGGTCGTCTTCGACCCGATCGTGTGCAAGGACGTTTCGCTTCCGGCCGATGGGCAATCCCCGCTGGTGGTGAAGCGAAAGTATCGAGCGGCACACAACATCGGGCACTTCCGGTTCGTGGAATGCAGCCGCCTGGTCAACGGGCGGCCCGACGGCGACGTCACGCCGTATGACCCGGTGCTGTTCCCGTTCGACCCGGCCCTGCGCCACCACGACGACCTGGGGCGTCAGCCGGTCGGCCGGTGGATGGACGGACCCGATGTCGAGGAGCGCTACGTCATCGCCCCCAGCGGTGCGGTGGAGGTCACGTTGACGACGCAGCCGGCCGGGTTCGAACGCACCTTCCGCCTGGGGCGTTGCGCGTCCGCTAGCTGACGAGCCATTCAGCCATGCAGCTATACGACGTCATGCGAACGACCTTCGCGGCGCGCGAATTCACCGACGACCCGTTGCCCGACGAAGTGTTGTGGCGGGTCTTCGACAACGCGCGGTTCGCACCGAGCGGCGGCAACCGGCAGGGCGCCCACATCACCGTGGTGCGCGACCCGGATACCCGTCGGCGACTCGCCGAACTGGGCGCGACCGCGGCCCGCCGCTACTTCGCTCAGCTGCAGGCGGGCGAAAACCCTTGGAACTCAATTCATCCCAGCGCTGTGCCGCATGAAGTCATCGACCAAACCGACGTCCCAGACACGTTCGTCGCACCGATCGCCAAAGCTCCTGTCGTTCTGGTTGTTTCGGTGGACCTGGCTGTTGTCGCCGCCATCGATCAAGATCTGCATCGGGTCGGCCTCGCGGCCGGTGCGTCGGTCTACCCGTTGATCTGGAACATCTTGCTCGCCGCGCGCAGCGAGGGCTTCGGCGGCACCATCACGACCATGGCGATTGCGGCCGAAGAACAAGTCCGTCGACTGCTGGGCATTCCCGACGCGCACGCGGTGGCCGCGGTCGTGCCGCTCGGAAAACCGGCGCGGCAACTGACCAAACTGCGCCGCCGGCCGGTCACCGAGTTCATCACTCGTGATCGGTTCGACGGTCCGGCTTTCGAAGGTCGATGACTCGTCGCTACGGCAGCGATAGGGTCGAACTATGACCGACATAGATTTGGACACGCTGTCGACCCCGGAACACGGCTACACCGTCGACGACTGGGACGACGACGCCGGTGCTACTCGACCGGGAGGGCAAACACGTTGAAACCTGGCGCGAGCGCTACCCCTACGACCATCGGATGCCGCGCGAGGAGTACGAGCGGGTGAAGCGACGGCTGCAAATCGAGCTGTTGAAGTTGCAGAAGCACAACAAGCGCGTCGGCGGTAGGCATGTGATCGTGTTCGAGGGGCGCGACGCGGCCGGAAAAGGCGGAACCATCCAGCGATTCATGGAGCACCTCAACCCACGCAACGCGCGGGTTGTGGCGCTGGAAAAGCCGACCGCGCAAGAGAAGACCCAGTGGTATTTCCAGCGCTATATCAGCCATCTGCCGTCGGGCGGTGAGATGGTGCTTTTCGACCGGTCGTGGTACAACCGCGCCGGCGTTGAGAAGGTGATGGGGTTCTGTACCCCCGAGCAGTACGACGAATTCATGCAGCAGGCGCCGCCGTTCGAACAGATGCTGGTCGACAACGGCATCATCTTGACCAAGTTCTGGTTTTCGGTATCGCCGGCCGAACAACGCACCCGGTTCGCCGTCCGCTTGGTGGACCCGGTGCGACAGTGGAAGTTCTCCCCGATGGACATCGAATCGGTGAACAGATGGGATGACTACACCACGGCGAAGGAAGCGATGTTCGACGCAACCGACACCGATGTCGCTCCGTGGATCGTGGTCCGAAGCAACGACAAGAAGCGCGCCCGGATCAACGCCATGCGCTACCTGCTCGCCAACACCGATTACGACGATAAAGACGTCGAGGCGGTGGGCGAGCCGGATCAACAGATCGTGGGCCGGGCGTTGACCGACTGAGGTCAAGGGCAACGTCCATGTCCATTGGCGTATCACCGAATCGCCTGAGCCTTAGCCGCGCACCCGGGGCAACACGTCGCGCTGCCAAGCCGCGAAGAACCCGTCCATGTCGGGGCCGATCTGCTGCACGTAGATTTCGTCGACGTCGGCGTCGATGTATTCGCGGACCTGTGCGACGTGCTTGTCGGGGTCTGGTCCGCAGGCCACGCTCTCGGCGACGGTTTCCGGCGGCACCAGCGATTGCAGGGCGGCGAAATCCTTGGGCCGAGGCAGGATTTGTGAAGTCTGCCCGGGCAGTCCCTCATTGGCCCACAACCGGTGCGCGGTCTTCAGCGCAGCGTCGGCGTCGGAGTCCCAGCAAACTTTGGTACCGCCCTGCACGGGCTTGTCGCCGCCGCCGGACTCCCGGAATTGCTTGACCAGGTCGCCGTCGGGCATGGCGATGCTGTACCCGTCGCCGATGCGGGCGGCCAACTCGACGGCCTGTGGGCCGAACGCGGAGACGTAGATCGGCACCGGCTGTTCCGGCCGGGTGTAGACCTGCGCTTCCTGCACCTCGTAGTGCTTGCCGTGGTGGCTTACCTCACCACCCTTGTGCAGCTTGCGAATGACGTCGATGGACTCCTCCAGCATCTCGAGGCGCACACCCGCGGGTGGCCACGGATCGCCCAGGATGTGTTCGTTGAGGGCCTCGCCGCTGCCCACCCCGAGCACGAAGCGTCCGTCGAGTTGCACGGCCGCGGTGGCCGACGCCTGGGCGATGATCGCCGGGTGGATTCTGATGGTCGGGCACGTGACGGCCGTGCTGACCGGCAGCGATGTCGCCTCCGACAGCGCACCGATCACACCCCATACGAACGGGCTCTGGCCCTGCTCGTCATTCCAGGGGTGGTAGTGGTCTGAGATCCACAAGGCTTCGAATCCGGCGTCCTCCGCACGCTTGGCCTGGTCGATGAGTTCCTTCGGGCCGAATTGCTCGCAGGTGAGAAAGTATCCGATCTTGGTCATGGCGCCCGGGCTACCCGCTACGGGACTGCTTATGCGCGAGTAGGGCGCGATTGATCCCGTCGCGCCGGGGGCGGGAGCCTGACCGAAGCGACCACACGTCCGCCCCTATCGGCGCGTATTCGCGCCAGTTAGTCTGTGCGCCAACGCTTTCCTTTCCTGCTGCGCGCGCGAAGACGAGCACGAGCGGCTTCGCTGCGTGCCCAACCCGCCCTCGGCGCTGCACGGGCGTTCAGTCATGACGACGGCGCGAGTGCGGGTGGACGCCACATCGGTCCCTCCCGTCACGGCCGCGGCAGGGCTGTGTCAAGTGTCCGCCTTTCAGCGACAACGCCAGGACGCCCGCGTGTTGTGCCTTCACGTGTTTGCGGCCTTCACTTCCCGTGTTCGCGGTCATGTCGCTCGAAGGTGGGCAAAAACCTACATCCTTTACCGGGGGGGTAGTGAGGCGGATGTGACCAGAGGAACGCGCTCGCCTCTTCTCGAGGCCTCGCATGGAAACAGCTTCGCCAATTCGGAGAAGGTAGTTCTCGGCAGTCGAGAGACGGATTACGATCGCTGGTGACCTGTGCCGGTGTCACCGGACCGAGTGCCGCCAAACACAACGATCGGAGTCCATCATCGACACCTGGATTCTCGACGCGGTCCGCACGCCTCGTGGTCGCGGCCGCCCCGACGGCGGACTGCACGGCGTGCATCCGCAAGCCCTGCTCGCGAGATGCCTCAACGTGCTGGCCGAGCGGGTCGGCTTCGATCCGGGCGACGTCGACGACGTGATCGCCGGCAACGGCATTCTCAGCGGAGACCATGGCGACGACATTGCGCGCCTGTCGGTGCTGCTGGCGGGGTGGCCCGAGAGCGTTCCCGGGATGACCCTGAGCCGATTCTGCGGGTCGGGCCAACAGGCGGTGACCGTTGCGGCGGCCGGCATCGCCGCGGGCAGTGAGGATCTGGTGATCGCCGGCGGCGTCGAGTCGATGTCGCGCTGGGACGTCACGGCGGGCATCCCGACCATCGACGGCAACAACCCGGATCTTCGCGCAATGTATCCGACTGTCCCGCAGGGTATTTCGGCTGACCTCATCGCCACCCTGGAGGGGTTCAGCCGCGAGAGGGTCGACGCCTACGCGGCACGGAGCCAAAGCCGCGCCAGCGCCGCCATCGAGGAGGGGCGCTTCAAACGTTCGCTGGTCGACGTGCCGACAGCGGACGGTTGCATCGAGCGCGACGAGCATCCCCGCCCCGGCACCACCCTCGAATCGCTGGCCCGCCTCAAACCGGCCTTCGCTTCGATGGGCGCCGCGTGTGCCGATGGTGAGCGAGGCACCTTCGACGAGATATGTCTGCAGCGCTATCCCGGCATCGACCGCATCGATCACGTGCACCATGCGGGTAATTCCTCCGGGGTCGTCGACGGCGCCGCCGCGGTGGCGCTGGCCTCCTCGAACTGGATGCACTCCCATCGGGTGGCGCCGCGTGCGCAGATTCGGGCCGCCGCGGCGATCGGCAGCGAGCCGATCATCATGCTCACCGCCCCCGGGCCGGCGGCTCTGCGATGCCTCGAGCGGGCCGGCATGACCGTGGCCGACATCGATCTCTGGGAGATCAACGAAGCTTTCGCCGCCGTCCCGCTCAAGACGATGCGCGATCTGGACATCGACCCCGAGGTGGTCAACGTCAACGGCGGAGCGATCGCGCTCGGGCACCCCATCGGTGCCACCGGCGCCATGCTGATCGGCACGGTGCTGGACGAGCTCGAACGTCGTGGCCTGACAACGGGACTGGTGACCATGTGCACCGGCGGCGGGATGGGCACGGCAACGATCATCGAGCGGGTCTGACCATGCCCGACACCGTGGAGCTCGACCGCCCGTGCGGCGGGGTCGCCATCCTGCGGCTCAATCGCCCCCAGCGGCTCAACGCCATCGACGAGGCGATGCTGACCGAATTGCAGGACGCGCTCGATGATTTGGCGGCCGATCCCGCGGTGTACGCCGTGGTGCTGACGGGCGCCGGACGCGGGTTCTGTGCGGGCATCGACATGCGCGACTTCGGGCCCTCGATGCTGGACGCGAGCGCACCCGCGCTGGACCGGATGCGTTTTCAGGAAAGGATGGCCGCCCTCGCCGAAGCGGTGCGGGCGCTGCCGCAGCCGGTCATCGCCGCCGTGAATGGTCCCTGCGTGGGCGCCGGGTTCGCGCTGTGCCTGGCGGCCGACATCCGAATCTGCTCGGCGGCGGCATCTTTCGGTAATGCCGCCATCTTGCTGGGGCTCTCGGGCGCCGAGATGGGCATGAGTTACCACCTGCCGCGCATCGTCGGGACCAGCGTGGCCGCCGACTGGATGCTCACCGGCCGCACCGTGTCGGCCACCGAGGCGGACCGGCGCGGTCTGGTCAGCGAGGTTGTCGAGCCGGATCGGCTGGCCGAACGCGCGGTGGAGTTGGCTTCGCTGATCGCGAGCCATGCGCCGCTCGGCGCGCAGCTGACCAAGCGCGCGCTCCAGGTCAACGCCGACGCCCCGAGCCTGGCGTCGGCGATGGAACTGGAAAACCGCAATCAGGTGATTTCGCACGCGACCGACGAGGCGGCTGAGCGTCGCGCAAAGTGGTCTTCATGACCGGTCCCCTGCGCGGTGTGCGCATCGTCATGATGGGCGGATTGGGGCCCGCCCCGTTTTGCGGAATGTTGTTGGGAGACTTGGGCGCCGAGGTCATCCGCATCGATGCGCTTGCGGGCGTTGACGGCCCGCCACCAGTCGACCGCACGGTCCGCCGCAGCCAGCGTTCACTCGCCGCCGACGTCAAAGATCCGCGAGGCGCGGACCTTGTTCATCGGCTGGCCGCCGCCGCGGACGCCTTCGTCGACGTGTACCGGCCCGGGGTGGCCGAACGCCTGGGCATCGGCCCCGACGCACTACGGGACCGCAATCCCCGCCTCGTCTATGCCCGCATGACCGGCTACGGACAGGACGGGCCGCTGGCCGGTCATGCCGGTCATGACATCAATTACCTTGCGCTGACGGGTGCCTTGCACGCCATCGGCACCGCCGAATCACCGATACCGCCTCTGAATCTGGTCGGCGACTACGGTGGCGGCGGAATGCTTCTGGCCGTGGGGCTGCTGAGCGCGATCCTCGAGGCGCGCGAGTCGGGTGTGGGCCAGGTCCTCGACGTGGCGATGGTCGACGGCGTCGCAGCCCTGCTGACACCGTATTTTGGCATGCTTGCCGCCGGCACATGGCGCGACCGGCGTGGAGACAATCTGCTCGACGGGGCGGCGCACTTCTACGGCACGTACGCCACGGCCGACGGGGGCCACATAGCCGTCGGCGCCATGGAACCGAAGTTCTACGCCGAGCTGTGCGGCCGGCTCGACGTGCATGTGCCCCACGACGATGACGACCCAGAAGCATGGGCGGCCCATCGGGACGCGCTGGCCGCGCGCTTCGCCGAGAAGTCCCGTGCCGAGTGGGCGCGCCTGCTCGGCACGCCGGGATGTTGTGCGACACCGGTGCTTTCGCTTACCGAGGCACCGCGACATCCGCATAACGTCGCGCGACAGACCTTCATCGAATTCGACGGCATCACCCAGCCCGCACCGGCGCCGCGCTTCTCCCGAACCATTCCGGCCACTCCCGCGCCGCCGTCGTTGCCGGGGGATCACACCCGTGCGGTGCTGCGTGGGCTGGGCTTGGACACCGACGCCATCACCGCCCTCGAAGATGCCGGCGTGGTGGCCCAAAGCGGCTCAGAGTGACCAACCCAGAGAGGACGGCGCATGTCGTGGGACTTTTCCACCGACCCCGAGTGGGCACGGCAACTCGAATGGGTCGAGCACTTCGTGCGCGAAGAGTGCGAACCGATCGACTTGATTGTCAAGGAATCTCACGATCTCAATGATCCGGCGCGTCAGGCGCTGATCCCGCCGCTGCAGGACATCGTGAAGAAGCGCGGACTGTGGGCCACCCACCTGGGCCCACACCTGGGCGGCCCGGGCTTTGGCCAGGTGAAGTTAGCGCTGCTGAACGAGATCCTGGGCCGCTCGGAGTGCGCACCAATCGTCTTCGGTTCACAGGCTCCCGATTCCGGCAACAGCGAAATCCTGGCGCACTACGGCACACCCGAGCTCAAGGAGCGTTACCTGGAGCCGCTGTTGGACAACCGCATCATTTCGTGTTTCTCGATGACCGAGCCACAGGGCGGGGCCGACCCGAAGGTATTCCGCACCACCGCGGTGCTCGACGGGAATCACTGGATCATCAACGGGGAGAAATGGTTTTCATCGTTTGCCTCGATGGCGTCGTTCATCATCGTGATGGCGATGACCGATCCCGAGGCGCCGCCCTATGAGCGTTACTCGATGTTCGTCGTTCCCGGCGACACCCCCGGCATCAACGTGCTGCGCAACGTCGGGCTGGGTTACCAGCCGACCGGCGGTGGGCGCGAGGGTTATGTCCGCTATGAAAACGTCCGTGTGCCGGCCGATCACATGTTGGGTCCCCGCGGCGGGGCGTTCGTCGTCGCCCAGACCCGCCTGGGCGGCGGGCGGATTCACCACGCGATGCGCACCGTGGGTCTGGTCCGCCGGATCTACGACATGATCTGCGAGCGAGCGGTGTCGCGCTACACCCAGGGCGAGGCGCTGGCCAACAAGCAACTCGTCCAGGAGATGGTCGCCGACTCGTGGATGGAAATCGAGGCGTTCCGGCTGCTGACCCTTCAAACAGCCTGGAAGATCGACAAATTCAACGACTACAAGGCCGTGCGGGCCGATATCTCAGCGGTGAAGGCGATGATGCAGAAGGTCCTGCATGACGTGTCATCGCGCGCGCTTCAGGTGCACGGGTCGTTGGGCACCACCCACGAGATGCCGTTCGTGCAGTATCTGGTGGAGTCGTTCGTGCTCGGGCTGGCCGATGGCCCGACCGAAGTGCACAAGGTCACGCTGGCGCGACTGCTGCTGAAAGACCGCGAACCCGCACCTGATCTGTTTCCCTCCGAACATCTGCTGCGGTTGCGCGCGGCCGCGGAGGCCAAATTCGCGGACAAGCTGGCGGGCATCCCGCGCGGCTGAGCCCAGCCCAATTCAGACGGCCTTGGTGACGCCGACGTAGGACAGCACCACGTCGGAGAGGTCGGTCACCCGGGTCAGCACCGCATAGGAGCGGATGAATGATTGACCCACGCAGCCGTCGATCTTGACATGGAAGTTGCTGATCATCACCCAGGGATCTGCACCTTTGAACTGCTTCTTGACCACTGGCACCACGATCACCAAGCCGGGCTTGAGTCCCACGCTCATCACACCGTTGATGGGCGTCGAAACGAACGGCAACAGCGGCGGCAGCGTGCCGGTGGCGTCGAACGTTGGGCTGACGCCGGGGATGATGCCGGCACCGCCCTCCATGATCACCCCGTTCGAGGTACTCATGTCGATTCCGCAACCGATCTGGTAACCCACCTCCAGGAGGCCGTGCGGCTCTTCCGGCCCTCTGAGGGAGCCGACGAAAATGCCGCTGGACACATATTCGCGCGACGAAATCGCGGTGGTCAGCGGTGCCACCGGAACCTGCATCTCGTCCTTGGCGCCCAGTCCCAGCGTCCAGCCGTCAGGGGTATTCAGAATCGCGGGAGGATTCGAGGGCACCGCCCCTTCGGCGGGTGGCGCGGCATCGGGTGGCGTGGTACCCGACTGGGGTTCAGAATCGGCCGAAGGTGCCGCGATCATCGACATGGCGAGGCAAATGGCAATAGCCGCGGCACGACGGACGACAATTGCTACCGGCCTCACGGGCGAAACCGTACGCAGGGTCGAGTTCGGCGCGTGAAATTTGCTGGCCGGCAATCCGAACTTGTTGTTCGTTCGTAACTCTCATGCAATGTAGAATCGCCATTAGCGTTTCGACAATCTCCTGTATCCGGCGGATCACGGAGAGGTGGCGATGATATCTCACAGGTGCGCTCGCCTATTGGTCGCGGCTTCGACGGTCATTGCGGCTTCGGCCTTCGGCACAGGGACAGCGCTCGCGAATCCGGATCCCGGCCAGCAGCCCGACATCCCGGGGATTGACGAATGGCCCGTACAGTTCCCGACTACCTTGACCAACCCGATCGACGATGATGCAAACGACATCCCGAGCGACTGGAATAACGTCGGAATGATTTGCCAAAATCTCTCAGCCCATTGCGGCTGATCGGCCATCCCGCCAACCCAGCATCGACCTGGCGCGGTCCAGCAGTCTCGGCAAAACCGCCGCCATATCTTCCAATTCGGCTCGCGGGGCGGATCGTCGGCGATTGTGTTTGACAATCAGCGACCAGGTCGCCGCCGATTTGAAGCACGCCAGAGCCATGAACCACGCCAAATCGCTGACCTCGCAGCACATCTCAGACCGGTATAGCTCGGCGAGCTGGGTGATCGGTGGCACCATGCCGTCGGCCGGGCCGACCCGGCGGTAGGTATCCGGGTCGCAGTTGATCAGGAACCAGCCCGCGTCGATGCGGGGATCGCCTATCGACCAGATCTCCCAGTCGATCACCGCATTGACGTGTGGTCCCACCGCGAGCAGGTTGCCCAGCCGGAAGTCACCGTGCACCACGCAGGGCGTCATCGCGTTCGGTGGGCAATTCAACAGCGCGTCGCGCACTTTCGGCCAATCGGGGGCCAGCGCCTCCTCGACGGTCCGCAACGTGTCGGACCACCGGTGAACTTCGGCGACTGCATCGACCACCGGTTCATCGCCCAGCCCGAGGTCCGTCGGCGCGAGCCTGTGCAGCGCGGCCATGGCGCGGCAGGCATTCCGATACCGGTCGCCGAGACCTGGCGCCGGCGCGCAATCGTCGAACAGCGGTTCCACACACTCGCCGTCGACATGCGTCATCACGTAGAGCGGTGGTGTGCCGGGCGGATCCCCAGCGTCCTCCCACAGCACCGTCGGCACCGGAACACTGGTGTTTTTAAGCGCTTTGATGATGCGGGCCTGGCGCAGCACGTCGCGATGCGCAACCGGTTCGACACCCGGCGGCGCGACTTTGATCACCACACGTTGGCCGGCCCTGGTACCCGCGAAGGTGAGGCTGGAGGCTCCCCCGGACAGCGGAGCGACGTCCACGACCCGGGCGCCGTCGAGTCGCCGACGCAGCTCCGCGGCATCGAGCTCGGCCATTCAGCCCGCCGGCGCGGTCCAGCCGACCTCGGCAAGGAAGGGCTGGGTGTGCGCGATGCGTCCGGTCAGGGTCTTCGGATCACCCGTGCACAACCGGAAGGCCGTTTCGGTGATCAGTGCGATGTCCTCGGTGTCGGTCTTGGCCAGGTCGAGGGTGCCCGCGCCGGGCGTGGCCACGGGATTGGACGGGGCGGCCGCGTTCACCGCGATTCCGTCCTCGTATAGTTCGGCCGCAAGGCTTTTCGTTAATCGATTGAGTGCGGCCTTGGCCGTACCGTAGATGCCGAAGCCCGCGGTCCGGTCGAATTCCGAGAACGGCGGCCCGAGCGGCAGGTCGGCTCCCACCGAGGTCACGTTCAAGATCCAGCCGCGTCCACGCTCGCGCATCGCCGGTATCGCGAGCTGGCACAGGTGCAGCGGCCCGAGCACGTGCATTTCCATCATCAGCCGGGCCCGCCGCTCGGGAAACCCGTCGAGAGGGCGCAGGAACGTCACCGCGGCGTTGTTGACCAGAATGTCGGGTGCGCCCACGGCGCTGACCACTTCGGCGAAAAGCCGTTCCCGGTCTTCGGATCGGGATAGATCCGCCTGGACCGCAATGGCTTTCCCACCTGCACCGACAATCTCGTCGCGGGTCTGGCTCAGCGACCCCTGGTACTTCGGATCGGGGTCCATCGTGCGGGCGGTCAACGCCACCGTGGCTCCGCGTTCGGCCAACCGTACGGCGATCGCCCTGCCCAGGCCCCGGCTGCTTCCGGTGACCAGAGCCACCATCGCGTCGCAGCGTTGTGCGCTCATCTTCCGCCTCTCCGAACCCGCTGGAAACGGCTTCTCCGCATCAGAGAATGCCATTATCGCCGGATCAGGGGAAGCGAGGGTTTGCCGCTTCAGTCGGTCGTCGGTTGGCGAAGCCGCGACGGGCCCCTCCTCCGCCGTAAGGCATCGAGGGAGTAGGCGCCCCCGCCGAAGAAGACGAGCAGGAAGAAGGCGAAGCAGAAGAGGATCGCCAGAGCTCCGCCATTGCCCGCGGGGGGATCGCCGACGGGCCAAAGCGCCTTGGGTTGATGAATCGAGAAGTAAGCGACCGCCATCTCCCCCGAGGCGACGAACGCGACGGCGCGGGTGAACAACCCGCCGGCGATGAGCAGGCCCGCGACGATTTCGATCACCCCTGCATACCACTCCGGCCAGAAACCGAACCCGATAGGAACAGGCGAGCGGACGGGCCAGTCAAAGACGCTTCTCGAGCCATACGCGGCGAAGAGCAAACCGTAGACGCACCGATACACGCTGAGTACGGTCGGGGCGTGGCGGGCCAGTCTTTGGTCGAGATTGATCGTCACGCAGGCTAGGTTACGGTCGCGACCCAGGCGAGCAGGCGTCGCCACAGCTGGTGCCGGCTCGATGCCATGTTGTGGCAGTGCGCGCTGTCGGCCAGCACCACGGTAGTGATATCGGGGCTGCTTCGGTACAGGGCCGCCTCGGCGCGGGGATCCGGAGAGACGTCGACCACGCCGTAGCCAAGGAAAACCGGGATGTCGATCCGCGCCGCCTGCTCGGCGACGACGCCGGGAACCATCGCGGTGCCGAACACGCGGGGTACTACCGATTTAGCGGTGACGGAGTCGACGGCGACGATATCGGCGGGAACGTCGGCGAGATGAAACCAGCTCTGCAGGTGCTCGCGCGGCCCCTCGAAATACGGCTGCGGAAGGGCGGACAATATTTCGGCGGCAAGCTCGGCGCGGCCTTGTGAGGTGGCACAGCGCCCGATGGTCGCCGCATCCAGGTTCAGTGGCGCGACGTGTTGGTTGGTGCATCCCAACACCGCCAGCCCGGCGTAACTGGAAAACAGGGCCTGCTGAGTGATGGCCAGGTACCCGCCGAGCGAGTGCGCCACGGCGACCGGCGGCGCGTGGCTGCCGATCGTGTCCGGCAGCGCGGACACGGCACGCGCCAGCGTGGCAGCGATATCGCCGAAGTCGAAATCGCGTGCGGGCTGCGAACTTTCGCCAGTGCCCAGGGGATCTATCGTCACGACGCCGTAACCGTTCTCGGTGGCGAAGGCGGCGAAGCTGTACCCGTGGTGGCCGGGGATGTCCAGGTCCCAGTATTCGCGGCTGTAGGTACCGCCCGGCAGGCAGACCAGCACCGCGGGAGCCTGCTCGCAGCCGCGGGCAGGGTAGTACGTCGCCGCAAGTGACGCCCGCTCCCCGATCACCTCGCCGACATCGAACTCCACTGGATGCGCGACATGCGTCATACGGCGCAACCCTTCGTCAGCGGCGTCCATTCGACGCCCCGTCATGTAAATACGTACGTGTACCTCGGTATGCAAAGGAGGCGTTTTGACCTATCTCCTTCTCCTCGGCGCCATATTCGCAGAGGTGATAGCAACCAGCCTGCTCAAAAGCACCGAAGGCTTCACCCGACTGTGGCCGACCGTCGTGTGCCTGATCGGCTATGCCGTCTCCTTCGCGCTGCTGGCGGTGTCGATTTCGCGCGGCATGCAGACCGACGTCGCCTACGCGTTGTGGTCGGCGATCGGTACCGCACTGATCGTGCTGATCGCCGTGCTCTTCCTCGGCTCGCCGATATCGATGACGAAGATCGTCGGCGTCGGACTGATCATCGCCGGGGTGGTGACGCTGAATCTGGCCGGCGCGCACTAACCGCAGCGACGCCGCACTCCGGTGGCGGTGATCGTCGGTTTGGTGGCGGGTGGGGACTCCGGGGGCAGTTGGGACTAAAGCGGTTCCGATTCCGGCGGTGGCGGCGACATCGGCCTTTGATCGCGTTGGCGTGATCACGGAGCGGTACTCCGGAAAACACCGACATCCGGTCGTTGAGGTAGCGTTCTGCGCGAGCCTTCGGTGATCCCACGGCGAAGCAAGGACTGGAAATGAGTTCGTATTTATATGGTCTGCTGACCGCACTTAGCCTCGTCCTGGCCTTGATGTTGGCGGCCGTCGCTGGCGTATACGTAAATCGATTGGAACGCCGAACGACCGCTCCGGCCAGCGAGGGAATCGGGAGCGCCAAGGCGGTTCTGCACAAGGTGCGCAAAGGCGAACCGATGTCGCGAGACGAGTTGGACTACGCCAGGCAAGTCGTTGCCGATCGAGGTTCGTTCCTGGCCCTTTGCATCCCCGGTGCCTTATTCATGTTGGGTTGCTTCTATGTCTTCGGCAGCCTCTACCACTTGCATGGAGCGACTCCCTCCGAGCGGACATTCCTGGGGGTGATCCCCATGCTGACCTCGACGAACCTGGCCATTCAGATTCGCCGCCACGCGCGGTTGAAGCGGCGGCTGAAGAAAGCATCCTGACGACGGACAACGCGCGGCGTTCCGGTGCGGTCGCGGGCAGCCGGATGGGGCCGGCAGGCCTTCGCGGTTGCGTCCGGGTTGCGCTGTTGCTGGTCTATGCACAATCATATGGCCCATTGGGCACATAACCGTCTACTATTTGACGGCACGAGGGCGAGGGCGGGGGCACGAACACGTGTGTGCGTACCGGGTCACGAGAGGTGATCGGATGAGCCCTCGCTCAGTCGGGCGGACGGTTCTTTCGCGAATCTGGATGCCGGTGGTCGCCGTCATTGCGGTCGGAGTGGGTCTGTTGTGCATGTACAAGGTGCATCAGTTCTCCGAACCGGAGCCCGTCATCACCGTCAACGGCCCGCAGGCGCCCGAGCAGTTCAATCTCAAACGGATTACCTACGAGGTGTTCGGTTCTGCCGGGAAAGGCGGGAAACTCGTCTACGTCGATATCGATGGCCATCCGCACGAGGTTGATATCACGTCCTTGCCGTGGTCCCACACGGAGACCACCACGCTTTCAGTGGCATCCGGCAGCATTTCGGTGCACGTCCATGGCGGTCAGGTGGGTTGCCGGATGTTGGTGGACGGCGTTGTCCGCGACGAGCAATCGGGCGAGCATCAAGACGCCGACGTCCAGTGCAGGGTGAAGTCGGCGTGACCGACCATCGCCTCGACGGGCCCCGGGTCAAACGTCCCTTCATCCCCCGGATGGTGCGCGCGTTGGCGATACCGATCATCTTTTTTTGGGGTCTTCTCGCGGTCACTACGAATACCTTTATGCCCCAAGTGGAACGGGTCGCAGAAGAGCTCGCCGGGCCGATGGTCCCGCACTACGCCCCCTCGCAGCGGGCGCTGCTGCACATCGGTGAAAAGTTTCACGAATCCAACTCGACCAACTTGACCATGGTGGTGTTCGAGGCGAACCGACCGCTGGCCGACCAAGATCACCGGTATTACGACGATTTGATGCGCCGTCTCCAGCACGACACCAAGCATGTGCAGTACGTGATGGATCTGTGGGGCAAGCCATTCACCGCGGCCGGGGCGCAAAGCGTCGACGGCAAGTGCACTTATGTGCTCTTGCGTCTCGCCGGGGACATCGGCCAGATTCAAGCCAACCAATCCGTGGACGCCGTCCGCGACATCATCAAGAAGGATCCGCCGCCGCCCGGGCTCAAGGTCTATGTCAGCGGCGCGGCTCCGCTGGCCTCCGACACACTCGCTATCGCCAATGCGAGTCTGAACAACGTCACGATCGTCACGATCATCCTCATCCTCGTGATGCTGTTGCTGGTGTACCGCAGCCCCGCCATCCTGCTGGTGCCCCTGCTCGGAGTCCTCATCGAGATGCTCGTCGCGAAGGGCGTTGTCTCGACGCTTGGGCATTACGGGTACATCGAACTGTCATCGTTCGCGGTGAACATTGTCATCGCGTTGACCCTCGGCGCGGGAACGGATTACGGCATTTTCCTGATGGGCCGATATCACGAGGCGCGACAGGCGGGCGAAAGCCGGGAGGACAGCTTCTACATCGCGTACAAGGGTGTCGCACCCATCATCATCGGGTCCGGCCTCACCATCGCAGGCGCGTGTTACTGCTTGACGTTTGCGCGCCTCAACTACTTCCACACCATGGGGCCGGCCGTCGCGATCACCATGCTGTTCACCATCGCGGCGGCGATGACGCTCGGCCCGGCAGTCTTGACCGTCGGCAGCCTTTTCGGGATGTTCGACCCGAGAACCAGCGCCAAAGGAACTCTGTATCGGCGCATCGGGGCGAGCGTGGTGCGCTGGCCGGTGCCGATCCTGGTGGCCAGCTCCGCGGTCGTCATGCTCGGGGCGATCTTCGTGCCGAGCTACCGGCAGAACTACGACGATCGGCAGTACCAGCCGGCCGGCGCGCCCGCGAATCTGGGTTTTCAGGCTGCCGATCGACATTTCCCCAAGAGCAAGCTGTTCTCCGAGATGCTGATGGTCGAGACCGACCACGACATGCGCAACTCGGCCGACTTCATCTCGCTGGATCGCGTCGCCAGGGCTTTGATCCGATTGCATGGCGTGGCGATGGTCCAAGGCATGACGCGGCCTTTGGGCCGGGCGCTCGAGCACGCCAGCATCCCGTACCTGTTCACCACGCAAGGCAGCGGCAACGGACAACAACTCCCGTTCAACAGGGAGCAGAACTCCAACACCGATGCGCAAGCCGAGATCCAGGCGCACTCCGTTGCGGTCTTGCGCAAGGAGATTGGCTTCTTCCAGAAGGTTTCCGACGAGCTGCACCAGACGGTGCTCACCGTCGAGGACCTGGAAAGGGTCAGCAACGAGATCAATGAGGAGATCGCGAACGTCGACGATTTCTTCCGGCCGATCAAGAGCTACTTCTATTGGGAGAAGCACTGTTTCGACATCCCGATCTGTTGGTCGTTCAGGTCGTTGTTCGACGGGCTCGACCAGATCGACCACCTGGCCGAGGACATCAAGTACGCCAGGGTCTCCCTCGTGGAGGTCGATAAGGCTTTCCCGCAGATCATCGCCCAGCTGAAAGCCACCGCAGACGACACCGAGGCACTGCAGTCGAAGTTGATCAACAGTTACGGATCGGCGGATCTGCAGACCATCCAGACGGATCAGACGTTTGACGATCTGATCAACGTCGGCAACGACTTCGACAAGTCCCGCAGCGACGACTTCTTCTACATCCCGCACGAGGGCTTCGACAACGACGACGTCAAGACGGGCATGAAGCTGATGATGTCGCCGGACGGCAAGGCGGCCCGCTTCATCGTCACCCACGAGGGCGACGCGATGGGCCCCGAAGGTGTGGAGCACGTCGAACAGTTCCCCGACGCAATCAAGACGATCCTGAAAGAGACGTCGCTGGCCGGCGCGCGGGTCTATATCGGCGGTTCGGGCTCGAACGACAAAGACATCAAGCAATACGCGATGTCGGATCTGCTGATCGCGGCCATCGCGGCGTTCGTGCTGATCTTTTTGATCATGCTGTTCATCACGCGCAGCCTGGTGGCGGCGTTGGTGATTCCCGGCACCGTCGCATTCTCCTACGCCGGGGCGTTCGGCCTTTCGGTCCTGGTGTGGCAGCACCTCGTCGGCCTGCACCTGCACTGGCTCGTCCTACCGCTGACGTTCATCATCCTGGTGGCCGTGGGGTCGGACTACAACCTGCTGTTGATCAACCGGGTCAAAGAGGAGCTGCACGGCGGGATTCACACCGGCCTCATCCGGGCGCTCGGCAGCACCGGTGGTGTGGTGACGTCGGCCGGTTTGGTGTTCGCCTTCACCATGCTGGCCATGCTCACCAGCGACCTGCGAACGATCGGCCAGGTGGGTTCCACGGTGTGCATCGGTCTGTTGCTCGACACGCTGATCGTGCGTTCGTTTGTCGTGCCGGCCATCCTGCGGATCCTGGGGCCGTGGTTCTGGTGGCCCACGCTGGTGCGTGCCCGCCCGCTGCGGCAGCCCTGATCTGCATTTTGATCAATCGACCTGAAAGCTCACAACGCTAGGCTGGCGTTTACACAAGCGGTACTGTAAAAACCTCCGGAGTTTGGATCGAGGGAACCTGAAGGAGGATCTTCATGCGGGCAGTAGTGAACCTGGATCGGTGTGAAGGCAACGCCTTTTGTACGAATATCGCACCGGGCGTTTTCCAGCTCGACGACGACGAGTACGCGGTGGTCATCGCCGACCCGGTGCCCGCCGACCAGGAGGCGCTGGTCAATAAGGCCATCGCCGAGTGCCCGCGCGCCGCCTTGTCCCGCGAAGGTTAGGGCCCTACGCGCCAGAAGCCACACCGGCACCGGGCGCCGGCCATGAGCTGACTCGCAGATGCGCTAGCGCGGACGCTAGCACTTTCGAAAGCCACCTCACCTCGGCGCCGTCCGCCGGATCACCCATTCTCTTCCTGGATGCCGAACGTATTGACGGCCAAAGCCAGCAAGAGCTATCCGCCGATGGTGAACGTCAGATCCATGCATTGCTGCTGGGTGAACAACGCGCCCAGGGCATCCCAGATCGCATGGCTGATCGTGCTGTCAGCGGTGAGATCATCGACGGCCCTGATCACCGCCTGATCGGTCCGGTCGGCACAGCGGCCGGACCAGATGTCCTCGAGCTCGGATTCGGTCAGGCCGGCGCGCAGAGCGATCGGGATGTGGTGCGACCACAGGTACGTGCACTTGCTGCGGTGCACCACGCGCAGCAGCGCGACTTCGCGCACCCGGGGCGACAAGGTCGACCGGGTAAGCAGGTAGGCATTGAACGGCAGATAGGCCGCGGTCAGGTCGGGGTGGCGGACCATGGTCGACAAAACATTGCCCGCGCCAACGGGATTCGCCCGCTCGGTCGGAATCAGCGACGCGAGTGCCGAGCGGGCCCTCTCGTCCAACTCGTCGGCGGGCAACGGTGTCAGGCGTGGCGGACGCTGGTCGGCCGTGGTCATGCTATTGGATCGGCTCGTCACCGAGCACGGTGGTGCGCAGCATTTCTCGCTCCGAATCAGGATCGTCGGGGGCGGCGTGGTGCAGCACGCCGCGGTTGTCCCAGATGACCGTGTCGCCGATCGACCAGCTGTGGCTGTAGACCTTGTCGGGCAGTGGCCTTCTGCGGGCATTCGTCACCCAGCGGTGTGCAGCCGTCGATGTGCCAATCGAAGGTGGCCTTCAGGTAGGCGGCCGAGGCATTCTTGGACTTGTCCACCGTGATCGGGTAGATGCCGGCCACCGGATGGTGTCCGTCGGAAGAGTGGTCGATCTCGCCCAGGCGGCGGCAGAAGCCGACCTGAGCCTGCGGGTCGAGTCTCAGACCGCGAAAGACCAGAACCCCGTTGTCTTCCAACGCATCCAGCACCGCTGCCCCGACCGAGTCGTCGCTTGCCAGTGCGCCTGGCTCCAGGCCCACGACCTCGGCGCCGACGGACTCGGTGAGTTTGGTGATGGTGAGCAGACCCATGGTCGCTCCTTTCGGGGATGTATGGTGCGCCGGCCTTGGGCCGAGCGCTTAGGGCACCGGTCCGTCGGTTCGGATCATGACGGCGTCGGCGGCGTCGACCGGGGCGGGTTGATGCATGATCTCCACCGCCATGGCAACCATGATCAGCGAGTAGATCATGTGCAGCAGGTTTAATGCGTCGTCGGGCAAGGCGTCGAGGGGAAACTTGTCGCAGTAGTCAATCGCCTCTTCCAGCCGCGGGAAGAACGCGTCGTAAAAGTCGCGCAGCTGTGACATCGACGCGTTGACGCGGGCATTCCAGCGCTCGGTTTCGGTTGCCAAGCACCAGGTTTGGGCGTAGGCCTCCAGCTCAGCGAAAGCGCTGGGCAGCATGGTCTGCTCGGTGGTCACACTCCTACCGAATCCTGTTCGCGGCGGTACGCTTCGACCCAGTCGACCGCGACCTTGTGCAGATAGCGCACCAAGATCTCCTGGTCGCCCCAGTCCCTCATCGTCACCAAACTGTTGCCCGCGCTGCTGGCCGGCTGCACCGTCGTGCTCAAGCCCGCACCCGAAAGCCCGTTGGACGCGCTGCTTTTGGGCGAGATGCTCGACGAGGCCGGCCTCTCATCTGGCGTGGTCAACGTGCTCCCCGGCGACGCCGCGCTGGGCGCCTACCTCGCTGCCCACCGCGGGGTGGACAAGGTCTCCTTCACCGGCTCCACCACGGCGGGCCGCGCCGTCGCCGCGGCCTGCGCGACCAACCTCACCAAGGTCAGCCTCGAACTCGGCGGCAAGTCGGCGGCCCTGGTTCTCGACGACGCGGCGCCGGAAAAGGTCGCCGCCGGGGTGCGATCGGCCAGCTTGTCCGACAGCGGGCAGATCTGCAATGCGCTGACACGCGTTCTGGTGCCCCAAACCCGCCACGACGAATACGTCGATGCGCTCGCCGCCGAGATGAGCGGCCTTCGCGTCGGCGACCCCAGCGACCCCGAGACCCAGCTCGGTCCCCTGGTCTCTGGTCGCCAGCAGCAACGGGTGCGCGGCTACATCGACGCCGGTCAGCAGGAGGGGGCGCGATTGATCGTCGGCGGCACCGACATGCCCGCCGGACTCGACCGCGGCTGGTACGTCAAACCCACCCTGTTCGCGGCCGCCGACAACGCCATGCGGATCGCGCGCGAAGAGATTTTCGGCCCCGTCATCACGGTCATCCCGTACCGCGACGAGGAGCAGGCAGTCCAGATCGCCAACGATTGCGACTATGGGTTGGCCGGGTCGGTCTGGGGCAACGACACCGACCGGGCCCTGGCACTCGCCACCCGGATTCACACCGGCACCCTCGGCATCAACCAGGGCTACACCATGGATCCGTTTGCGCCCTTCGGCGGTGTCAAAGCCAGCGGTCACGGCCGAGAACTCGGGCCCGAAGGGCTAGACGGCTACCTCGACACGAAATCGATCGCGATCGCGTCGGGCGGCTAGGAAACTAGCTGGTCTCGCTCGTGACGTACACGGCGACGTATCCGATGGGGATGCCGGTCCAGGTCGCGATGCATTCGCGTGCTACCGGCTCCACGGCGATCCGGCTGGTGGCGCGGGTGGCCCGGCCGATCTCGGGAATCCGGATCATCCATCCGTCCGCGTCGCGCGTGATTTCGATATCGAAGCACTGACCGACCATCGGACACTTCACGCGGGGAGCGACCCGCTGTCGGCGGGCACTGCGCAACGATTGGCGGCGCAGCAGAGTGGGCTGAACAGACATGGCTGCTTTCGGTGAGTCGCGAACGAACCGCGGGCAAGATTAATGCGCGTCGAGGCGAAAACCTAATCGGTGATCGCAGTCCGATAACGAGGGATCGTCGGCCGGTGCGACTCGCGCTTCGCTATATTGCGGCGAGACTGGACTCCCCCGTTGCGCCGAACCATCCGAGGATGGCGCCGCCTGTTGTGGCTGCGGTCCAATTGTGTATGCCGCGAAGCGGTTTCGCGTGTTGGGTTCGGCACGGCGAGGGCGTGATCGGCGCGAATGGTTTACCCGTCGATTACGCCCTCGCCGTGCCGAGGGCGTGGCCGACGCTGCCAGTGACCGTTATGAAACCTTGGCCTAACCGGGCGGGGAACTCGGCCCGCCGGTTCGAATCCGCTTCGCCGTGGCGGCACCGTCTTCCTGTCGAGCGTCGCATGGGAACGGCTATCAGTCGCCTCAGACTGTGATGTAGAGCACATCCTGGCATGGCATGTTGCGCACGTCACAAGGCAGGAGATTTCATGGTAGACGTGGATCGCCCCAGAAAAGCCGTCATCACCCCCCGTGCCGGCGCGGCCGTCAATTCACACCGTCTGCTCGTTGCCATCGTGACTGTCACGGTGTTTGTCTGCGCGATCGTGGGCGTGATCGCGGCCGCGGTCATGGGCCAAACCACCGCGGCCCTTTTCATCGCGCTTGTGGCTGGCGGGTGGTTCTCGGCCGCCGCCTTGTGCTGAGCCGCGCTTGATCGGCAGATTCGCGCCGTCTCGCTACCGATGAGTCCCGCTTATTCTTGCGCCTTATTCTCGCGCCTTGCCGGCGTCAAGGGAGCATTGCCGAAGCCGGCGCAGCGTGTCGGGATCCTTCTCAACCCGCAGGCGGCGTCGTCCGTCCTCTTCGGTGCCGACGCGAACCGGTAACTCGTCGCCGCCTCCACTGGCCGGATCGACCAGAAGGTCCAGTTCGTCGCCGTCGACGAACAACACGGCGTCATCGTGCGAAAGCCGCCACGGGTGGCCATCGGTAGGCCACCGGCCACCGATGACCCGAATGGTGTCGCCATCGGCGTCCTCGTCGCCGTCCGCATCAACCATGACGCAATCGATCCACAACTTCGCCGGCACCGGACGGAAGTACACCGCGAGGCGCTGGCGATTGAGGTCCAGGTCGACCGGCATCCCGATCGGTGGAAGCGATGTGCCCTCGGGTTGGTCGTTCAGGGATTTCTTGACCTGACGAGAACCGATGCCGGTGCCGAACCAGTCGATGCTCAGGACGGTGGTGATGTACTGCGCGATCGCCAGGGTCAACAATCCGCCCGCCCCGGCGGCTCCAACCCCAGCAGCCCCCGCTACCCAGGTCACCGGCAGCGCAAGCAGACCGACGACAGCCGCCGCACCTGCAGCCGTGGCCACTTTGCCGGCTGTGGTCAGGCTGAAGTCCGCATTCACGTCCGGCTCAGAGTTCTGCGCCGGTCGCACCCCCACGGTTCGCGGTAACCGATCGAATCGCGCGCTGATTCGCTTGACTTCCGCCTCGTATTCCTCGGAGCTGAGCTGACGGGCGCGCTTCTTCTGACCGGCCAGACTCAGCGTTTGTTCGAGAACCTCGATGGTGTCCACGTCCTCTCGTTGCAGCTCTTTCCCCTTCGGGTCGCGCGGGATGTCGCCGAGGCCCATTTCGTACGTCACCTTGAAGGTGGCCTTGAAGTCGTAGAGCTTGGTTTCGGCGCTCACCGTGCCGTCGACGACCAGTCGGCCGTTCTCGGTTCGCGGCACAATATCGGCGTCGAGAGCGTCGAGGCAGCGGTCTTGCCCGCCGATGCTGATGGTCTTCGGACCCGCCAGCGCGCATGGCGCGTCGGGGTCGAAGTCGCTCTCGTCGAGATCGAAGCTGTTCATCACGGTGTTACGGACCTGCCGCAAAATGCTCCACCCGGTGGCGGCCAAAGCCGCCCTCTCACGAGGGTTTTCGGCGAGGACCGACGCGGGCAGCTCCTCACCGGGCGGCAATTCGCGCAGTGTCTGCAGCTGCACCACCATGGATTCCTCGACGGCCTCGCCGACGTCGAAGCGTTGCACAATGGCATCGAGTTCCTTGACCGTGCTGTCGTCTCGGGCCTCGGGGTCGACGTCCACCGGCGACGGCAACAGCGCCTGAATCCCGTTGTCTCCCATTGCCTCCAGTTGTGGGCGGACCGCATCGGCGATTTGGGCGGCAAGCGAGTCGAGCACCCTGGTTCTGGCTTCCTCGTCGGAGAGGCCGGGGTGCTGCAGTTTCTCGAGGTTCACCATCAGCTCCCCCGCGATGCTGTGGGTTATCCAGTACGCCTCGGCGTAGTCGAGTTCCCAGCTGATCCGCGGATCTTGTCCGGTAAACACTGTGACCCCGTCGTCACGGCGCTCGATGTGCGGGCCGAACAGCCACCCGGCGTGGGGGTCCGGCAAAGGGGCGGCCGCCAGCACAGGTGCATCCTGGGATGTGAAGTTCAGCGCGATCGTCTGCTTGTCCGGCTCTATCTGGTGCGGCTCGAGCTGCTCGTGAATCGTCAACCGCCCGAACAGCGGAATCTCGTTGTACGGAATCTCGCGCGACTCCCCGGCACGCGGACCATCCGGGATGGTGATGGTGGCCGGGGGCAGCGACACCAGCGGGATACAGGTCACCGAATCGATAACGATCTTCGAATCGAAAATCACCAGGTCTATCGCGAAGTGCCGCAACGGGTCGCGAGGTTCACCGTCGGCTTCCTCCTGCCACAGCCGCTGATGAGAGTCGAGGATGAACCAGACACGATCCAGGGTGAGATCAAGGGTGGCCGTCGCGGCGTATCCGGTGCCGTCGACGGACTGCGTGTACCTGTCGCCGCTGAACATCTCGACCGTCTGATCCTGCACGCGTTCACGATGAATTTCGATGATCGTGTCGGGGCGATGCATGTCAAACTCCGTCCCTCGGCGGTACGCACTCTGCCGTCGTCGCGTATGCGGTTATGTCGGCCCGATCGACTTGTTGTGGATGCTGTACCCAAAAAGGCGTGTTTCGAGTCACCCCCGGGCCATGTGGGGTAGCGGGCGTTCGCCTTTGCTAATCCGGCAAGCTCGGCGGGAATTCGGCGCGCTTCTCGAGAGCCTCCCGATACGCATGAACCCGCCCCGGCATCGTCGCGAGCACCGCGATGGTGCGGCCGCCCCGCCCGTAGGCGCCGACGAACTCCCCGGCGTCCGGATTGCCTTCGATGACCTCGACGGCATCGTAATCAGTTGGCACACCTAGCATCTGAAGCTTGATGTCGTATTGGTCGGACCAGAAATACGGCACCGCGTCGAACGGCTCGGCGTGCTCCGGCCCGGCCAGCAGTGTGCGCGCCGCCGCCTCGCCCTGCCGTGCCGCGTCATCCCAGTGTTCAGTACGCAGATGACGCTCGTACAGCGGATGCCACCAGCGCGCCACATCCCCGGCGGCGACCACGTTGCCGTCGCCGGAGTTGCCCTCGGCGGCACCGGTGGCATCGCAGACCACCCCGTCGTCCAGATGCAGACCCGAGCCTTCCAGCCAGGCGGTGGCGGGAGTAACGCCGAGCCCGACGATGACGACATCAGCTGGGACCTGCGAACCGTCGGTGAGTCGAACTGCTTCCACCCGCCCGTTGCCGACGAATGCGTCGACACCGACGCCGACGCGCAGGTCCACCCCATGTTCGCGATGCAGCTTCGCCCAATAAGGCGCCAGCTCGGTACCCAACGCTTGAACCAGCGGTCCGGCGGCCTTTTCAACAAGCACAACATCGAGGCCCAACGATCGGCAGGTCGCAGCCACCTCGCTGCCGATAAAGCCGCCCCCTACCACGACGACACGAGGACGCGAGCCGAGTCGCTCTCGGATCGCCAAGCAGTCCTCTACCGTCCGCAGCAGGAGCACCCCATCGGGGGTAGGGCCGCCCGGCCATTCGCGCGGTTCAGCGCCACTGGCGATGACAACTCCGTCGAAATTCAAGGACAGGTTCTGACCCTCGTCGCGGACCCGGACGGTACGTGCCGATACATCCAGACCAACCGCGGTCGCCCCTCTGAAGACCCGCGCTTCCATGTCTAGCTGCAGCGCCATGTCGACGCCCGCTCGGTGCACCTGACCGCTGAGCAGCTTCTTCGACAAGGGCGGCCGATGATACGGCGCCTGCCGTTCGGCACCCACGATGGTAAGGGCGCCGTCAAAGCCGTAATGTCGCAGCGTTTCCGCTGCCCGCATCCCTGCCACACCGGCGCCGACGACGACCACTTCGTTGAGCTGACGACTCGGCATCGCGTCAGTCCTCCACCACGATCGCCTGGGTGGGGCACGACACTTCGGCGGCCTTCAACGGTCCGCGCAACTCCCGCCGGGGCTGCTCTTGGAGCAGGTGTAGCCCGTCTTCTCGCACGTCGAAAACCTCGTGGCACAGGCTCATACAAACGCCGTTGCCATCGCAGGTATCAAGGTCCACCGAAACCTTCATCGCACTGCGACCTTTCCTTCTGACTGTGCCCGTTCGCGGGCGGCCTTCGCCGCCGGCGATTTCTTGATGTACTCGACCGCCATCGTCGTGACCGCTTCGGGGCCGGGATGATGATGGGGCCGCATATACCTGGCGGGCTGGGTCACCATCAGCTGCCAGGGGCCGGGCAGCTTGTACTCGCGGGCCGCACGCAGCCAGTCGCGCCAGCGCCACTTCTGGTCGGTGGTCGGATCGTGAGCCATCAGATATTTCGCTCCGGCAATCCACCACCCGTAAAACAGCGGCGTCGTCATGAGCATCGAGAAGGCTCTGATGAAGTAGTTGCCGCACACATGCTGATAGACGTCGAACACCAGCGAGCGGTGCTCGACCTCCTCGGCGCCGTGCCAGCGCAGCAAATCAAGCATCATCGGGTCGGTGCCCGCGTAATCCAGACCTCGGTTCTGCAGTACCCATTGGCCCAACATCGCGGTGTAATGTTCCAGCGCTGCGACGTCGGCCAGGCGTCGATACAGCCACCACCGCTTCATCGCCGGCGGAAACCACCTGGGCGGATCACCGAGCGCCACCGACAGCATCTTCCGCAGCCGCGACGTGTACGGCTTGGTGTCGATGCCCTGCTCGGCCAAATGGTCGAGCACCACCTGATGCGCCCAGGCATGCCAGGACTCCTGCTGGATGAACGGTTTGATCGCCGCCTCCAGCTCCGGGTCATCGACCAGCGACGACGCCTCGAGGACGGCCTTGATGAAGTGCCGCTCCCCTTCGGGTAGCAGCAGATGCAACACGTTCATCATGTGCGTTGAGAACGGGTCGTCAGGTACCCAGTGCAGCGGCGTCTCGGACCAGTCGAATCGGACCATCCGGCGATAGCGCGGGTGTCCCTCGTGGTGAAGTTGGACCTCGGGCATCAGAAACTCCTCCCGGCGACGACCGTGGCTTAGTCGGTCGAACCTTTGCCTTCGAAACAAACGAGGCGACCCGCGACCGAGCCGAGACGGCCACCGTTTCGCTGCGGAACAATCGTTCACTCAGCCGCGTACCCACCTGGCGACCCGATCATGCGTGTCAACGGCGCCAGGAAGCTAAGAGTTTCCTTGCTGGGTTAAGGAGCAGTTGCTCTGGCAACGAAGGTGTCCAGCGAGGCTTCAAGGCCTAATACAGCGGAATCCAGACACCGAAGTACCAGAAACCCCATCCACCGAAAACTGGATTGAAGACCGGAATTGCGGTGTAGCCGTAGTAATTAAACGGCCCGAAGTCGCCCCGTGCCAGGGCGATGTCGCGCGGCGGCCCATGCCACGGGCCGTTCCAACCACCTGGCGGCGGGGGTCCGTTCCAGCCACCCGGAGGCGGCGGCCCGAACCAGTTCGGCGGCGGAGCACCGGGCGGAGGTCCATCATTCCAGCCAAACCCTCGCGGCCGCGGCCAAGGCGGCGCCCCGTGGTCGGGTGTGCTGAACCCGCGAGGCGCATCCCACGGGCCCCCCACCCGGTCATTGCCCCTATCGAAAGCACCTCTCGGCGTGTACGGCTGGAATCGAGCTTGCGGTGCACCCGGCCCGGGTCCCCCGGGTCCGACTCCTGGTCCTCCCGGTCCTACCCCTGGTCCTCCAGGGCCATGTCCACCGGGCCCAGGTCCACCCGGTCCCACCCCAGGTCCGCCCGGCCCAGGTCCGCCGGGACCATGCCCACCCGGCCCAGGTCCGCCGGGTCCCGGTCCGCCAGGTCCCGGTCCACCCGGTCCCACCCCAGGTCCGCCCGGCCCAGGTCCGCCAGGTCCATGTCCACCGGGACCAGGGCCACCCGGTCCCACCCCAGGTCCGCCCGGCCCAGGTCCGCCAGGTCCATGTCCACCGGGACCAGGGCCGCCCGGTCCCACCCCAGGTCCGCCCGCCCCATGTCCACCGGGACCAGGGCCCGGCCCGGGGCCTGGTCCCGGCCCCGGGCCGCCGGGACCGGGGCCCTCGGGAACCGGACCCAATTCCGGTCCGCCGAGGCTTGGTACGCATTTTTCGCAGGGCGGATTCAACGGGACTGCGTTGGCAAGCCCCTCGCCCACCGTCAGTCCCGAGATGCCAAGACCCGCGGCAATGGCCGCCCCGGCCACACGCTTCACATACATTCCGTTCGTCCCTCCGACTGCTCGCCGACGATCACGGTGGCCTCGGCGATTACGCTGACCGATATCTCCCACTTACCCGCTGGTCCGAGCGTTCTTATAGCGAAGGTAACACCTCTTCGGTCAGCCAGCAACGCTGTTAAATGTTCTAAGCAAGTCCATAGTTATTTGCTGCCGCCGACCAAAGTAAAGCATTGAGAAAGGGCAGTTCGGCCACGCACATCTTTTCCTACAGATGCGACTGTCCGAGGTTTCAGCGGAACCCCTGCATTCAGTAACCACTACTGCCCAGTACCAGTAGGCCGTCGCCTTTACCTGGTGAAAGCAATAATTTACGGACCTACTGAGTTCCGACCAGTACATCAGTATTTATTACTTTCATTGATCGCTCGCTTGCCTATATTCGCGCTATTAGTCAATTAACTTAGAAGAAAATAATTACTACACATCCTGGCCTAAGATCTTTCAGCTCAATTAGCACGGGCTGCGGGTCAGCAATCAGATGTATAATGCCTGCTAATAGCGCGTTCGCCTTTGGCAGGTCCCCGATCGTTATGGGCAGGCCGAGCGTGGTTGAGCATGGCCCGGGGCTTCCGAGCGTAATCCACGATCACGCGCAAATCGGTGGCCCACCAACGCCAGGCTGGCGTCCTCGAGGATGTCATGACATACGGAAGTACTGATTCCCGGCGGACGAAATCTCCGGGCGACGAGACGACCCATCGACGCCGATCGCTTGAAGGGTGACGTCGAACCATCCCGCGGCGCCGGTGCACCACCACCCGCCGCCTCGCCACCGGCCGAACCTGCCGCCGTGCGGACCCGAAGCGCGGTTCGTCGACTGCGACTGCGACTCACTCACCGCTTCGGAATGGGTGCCTTGCGAAAGTCTCGAACATTGGCTGCGAATAGCCGCCTGAGCAGGGCTTTGTATGACATCCTTTGCGGATGCCTACGGGGGTGGCCCCTTCGGGGGTGGTGACCTTTCTGTTCACGGATGTGGAGGGGTCCACCCGTCGGTGGGAAGCCGACGCCGACGCTATGCGGGCCGCACTCGCCGCGCATGATGACGTGTTGCGCTCGGCGATTGAGGCCAATGGTGGCTTCCTGATCAAGCACACCGGTGATGGCGCGGTAGCAGCGTTCTCGTCGCCAAGGGCGGCGGTGAATGCGGCCATCGCCGCCCAGCGCGAACTGGAGTTGCCGGTCCGAATGGGGCTGGCCACCGGGGAGGCAGAGCTGCGGGATGGGGATTACTTCGGAGCTGTGCTGAACCGTGCGGCGCGGATCATGTCCACCGCGCACGGCGGGCAAATCCTGGTGGCCGAATCGACGGCGGTTCTGGTCAGCGGAATCGACCTGGTCAACCTGGGGCCACGTCGGCTGCGGGATGTGCCGATGCCGGTCGGGGTCTACCAAGTGAGGGCGCCCGGTTTGGCCACCGACTTTCCGGCGCTGCGAGCGCTCGATACAACGCCCGGGAACCTGCGGCCGGCGACCACCAGTTTGATCGGACGCGAGGCAGCGGTCGCCGACATCGCAGCGGCGGTCAAGGCGCGACGGTTGGTGACGCTGACCGGCGTCGGTGGGGTCGGTAAGACCCGCCTGGCGTTAGAGGTCGCGGCACGACTGGCCGATGAGTACCCCGATGGTGTGTGGGTTTTCGAACTGGCCGCGGTAACCGATCCCGCAGCCGTGCCTGACATGGTTGCGTCGGTCTTGGGGGTAATACAGCAGCCCGGCAAGAGCGTGAGCGAGTCGCTAGCCGCCGCGTTGGAGGGCCGGGTTCGGCTGTTGGTATTCGACAACTGCGAGCACGTTCTCGATGCGGCCGCCGATTTGATCGAGGCCATACTCGCGCAGTCGGCGACGGTACGAATCCTCGCTACCAGCCGAGAGGGGCTCGGAGTCCCCGACGAGCAGGTGTGGCCGGTGCGCTCGCTGGACTCGGCGGCGGGTATCGACTCCGCAGCGGTGCGGCTGTTCGTCGAACGCGCCCAAGGCACTTCGGCGGGCTTCTCGTTAGTCGACGGCGGTGAAGCCGCCGCGGTCACCGAGATTTGTCAACGTCTGGATGGGATTCCACTGGCCATCGAGCTAGCGGCGTCGCGGATGGCGTCGATGACCGCCAGTGAAATGCGCGATCGTCTCGATCACCGGTTCAGGTTGCTGGTCGGCTCGCGGCGCGGCCTGGAACGCCACCAAACCCTGCGCCACGCAGTGGCCTGGTCCTACGACCTTCTCGATGGCACCGAAAAGACGCTGCTGGGACGCTGTTCGGTGTTCGCGGGCGGGTTTGACCTCCAAAGTGCCTGCGCGGTAGCCGGATCAGCTGAGCGCGACGAGTACGCCGTGCTGGAGGCACTCGACGCTTTGGTGCGCAAGTCACTCGTGCTCGCCGCGCGGTCTGGCGGGCGGACCCGGTATTCGATGCTGGAAACGATCCGCCAGTTCGCTGAGGAACAACTCGTCACATGCGGTGCGGCAGAGGCGGTCCGGACAGCGCACGCACGCTACTTCGCCGGACGAGAAGCCGACGTCATGGACCTGTGGGACAGCCCGCGCCAACGCGAGTCGTATGACTGGTTCGCAATGGAGTTGGCGAATCTGCGAACCGCGTTTCGGTGGGCCGCCGATCACGCCGACGTCGATGCGGGCGCGACTATCGCTGCGTGCTCGGCTTTTCTCGGCTTCCTTGTCGAAAACTACGAGCCACTGGCCTGGGCCGAAGAGATGATCGAACCCGCCCGAGCCGTCAACCATCCCCGGCTCGCTCCCCTGTGCGTGATGGCAAGCCAGTGCTTTTTCCAAGGGCGCATCGAGGAGGCTGTCGGCTACAGCGACATCGGAGCGTCGGTCATCGCCGGGGGCGGTGATACGGCGCCGTATGACGCGGCCGAGAGTTGGCTCGGCAGTTCATACCTGTCGATTGGCCAACCTGAGCGGTCGGTCGAGCTATGCCGAGCCCGGCTTTCACGCGGTGGTCGCACCAATACAGCCACCTGGGCAAGCCTCATACTGTGGCTCACGGTTACCGGCGCCAACGACCAGGCGATGGTCACCGCCGATGGCCTCATCGATGCCGCCGAAGCGATTCCCAATCCGTGCGAGCTGGCGTATGCGCTTCTCGCCTACGGGTGGGTCTTCCGCGACACGGATGCCGACCAGGCACTGAAGGCTCAGCGCCGGGGGCTGGCCATCGCGCAGGACAGTGGCAACCGTCTGATCGAGACACAATTGTTGATGACGCTGTCCGGGCTTGCGGCGCAACATGGGAACCCGTTGGAGGCGTTGGAGTTCTCCGCGTTGGCTATTCGCAAATTCCACGAGTCGGGCAACGTCGGCATGTTGCACCTGCCCTTGGCCCTCCTCGCAGCATTTCTCGACCGGCTCGGACGGTACGAAGCGGCGACCACTATCGCCGGCTTCGCGGCACTCAATCCGGTGACAGTGTCGGGATTCCCCGAACTCGTCACCGCGGTCACTCACCTCCGTGAGGTCCTCACCGACCAGACCTACGAGTCGCTCGCCCGCAAGGGCGAAGCGATGACGGTATCCGCCATCGTGACATACACCTTCGACCAAATCGACCAGGCCCGAGCAGGATTGGATGCTATCTCGAAATAAACCAGACCACCGCCTACGCTCATATCGGTGCGTTAAGCCGCGTCGACTTCCACCATGCTGAACGGCGAGGCCGTCGGCATTATTCACGTCATGTGAACGCCCGCCTGCTGCACCAGATTTCGATACTCATCACCGGTGTGTTCCCGGCCCGCATTACTGACCAGCATCTCCAAACCCGGCCAGCTGGCGACCCAGTCCCGGTCGTCCGCAGTTATAAAGATGCTTTCTCAATCGGTGACGCGCAGCGCCTTCCGCTCGTCAAGCTCCTCTTCGGTCACCCGTTCGATCATCGGTTTCCCTGGCACGCGAAACAATGTGAGGACGAAGCGACAAGGGACGTCAGTCCGGTTGTTAGCGTCCCGATAATGGATCACGTCGCCACCGGGTCCCCAGAACGCATCCCCGGCGCGGAGAACGCGTGGCGCCTCGCCCTCGATCTCGAACAACATCTCACCGTCAATCATGTAACCGAAGCCCGGACCGCCAGGAAGGCGATGTGGCGGGTAGCCAGGGGCGCCCGGTGGATGGTTGATGAGCACAGTCATCACCTGGGCATCGCCAGGAATCAACGGTGACCGCACTTCCTGGACTACTTTCATCGTGGATTCCGATTTGGACTCAGTCGTATCCTGCGGCATTTGTGATCTCTCTGCTGGTCGTGAAGCACGGAGCGGACGATGGGAACTTGGAACCTCCCCGCCGTGCAAGCAACATCACGGCAGGCGTGATCAATTCGCTTGCCGTCCTTTAATTCTCCTGAGCGCGGCCGGAGTATGCGTTGATCCAGTCGGAGTAGCGGGTTGTGAAGATGGTGGCTTTGTCGTCGGGGGCAAGCGTGTGATCGTCGATCACCGCACCGAAGTACGGCGCCTGAGAATCAGTCACGACCTGTCGTTGATCGCCGATGGCGGCGAGGCCCGTGCGGACAAAGTCGTCCATCCCCATTGTTTCGGGTCCAGCGATCTCCGTTACCCCATTGATGGGACGTCCGACAGCCGCGCGGGCCACGGCGGTCGCGACGTCGTCGGCGGCTATAGGACGAAACATCGCGTGCGGCAGCCTGACGATCTCGCCATCTGTCGCGGAATCGGCCAAGCCAACCGCGAATTCGTAGAAGGGAGTTGCTCGCACGATCGAGTAAGGCCGGCCCGAATCCTTGATCAGGTTTTCCTGAGCTGCCTTTGCCGTGTTGTAGCCGCTGTCCGGCATGACCTGCGCGCCCACTACGGACAACGCGACGTGGTGTTTGACTCCCGCTTCCCGTTCAGCAGAGACAAGATTCGCCGTTGTGGTTGTGAAGAAGTGCAGCACGGGTTCATCGTCGAACAATGGTGAATCGGCGACGTCGACCAGCACCTCCGCACCGGCGAGGGCGTCGGCGAGGCCTTCACCGGTGAGTGAATCGACACCCGTCCGACGCGAGGCGACGATCACGTCGTGTCCCTGCGCACTGAGCTTGGACACTACTTTCGAGCCGATCAGCCCACGACCGCCGATGACAACGATCTTCATAATGAACCTTTCAGAATTGGGTCATTCCTCGCGGCGGTCAGTCTCCGACCTGGACTGAAGACCGCCGGCGCGGGTGGGTGTTCGTCCCACCGATCGATGTAGGAATGAGCTCTGGCCGGAGGTGGACGAGAATCCCAACGGTTTTCTCGAGTGATTGTTACACGCGCTATTGGGTAGGTCAACCCAGTAGTTTTTAAGATGCGGGCAGTGTTGGACTGACCCGGCGATCTATTCCGGACGGTAGCCCAAATGACTGAACAGTTATGGCAGTTTCGGGTGGAAGTGGTTGCGGAAGAATGTAGTTGACCGGCCGATTGCTGGGCGTTGAGCGCAGCCTCGGATCACGCGGCTGCATCGCTGATTGCTTGGCCGATATCGGCGGCCGATACTCGCCTACCCGAGGGCACCGATAGCCCGACTGGCGATCCCTCTGGGGCATTAGACCCAGTTAGCGAAAACGCGGAGTATTGTCGGTGGAATGACCAAGGACGATTCCGACTGCCTCACCCTGTCTGCGCGGGCCGGAGGAACACGCGACGGGATCCCTGGTTACCCCGCTGGATTGGCCCGCGCCCCCAGGGATCGAAGCTTTGAGTGCATGTGGTGTGGGGCGAGTTGAGGTGTCGCGTGCCCTTGACCGCCAGCCGTCCTCGCCAGGCTCCCGCATGTTGTGACATGGAAGGAATATTTGACTGTGAGTGAAACGCCAACGCCGATGGGCAGTGTCGAATGCAATGCCCACGATGGACTCCGGACGATTGTCACCGACAACGCCGAAGAAGACCGGTTCGAGGCCGCTGTTGACCACCAGGTGATCGGTCGACAGCCCTACCGCCGCTACCGCGGACACATCGTGTTGATGGCCGCCCACGTCGATACGCAGTGGCGTGGTCGGGGTGTGTCGTCTGCGATGATCGGCGGTGTGCTGACACTGATCCGGAGGGCCGGACACACGGTTGTTCCGCGATGCAAGATTACGGGTGACTACATTCTGCGCCATCCTGAATACCAGGACCTGGTCACCGACGAGTATCGGGGATTGCTCCGCCCGGTGTCGCGTCCCGCCGCGCCGGCGGCTCCGGATAGCCCCTAGCCGACCGCGCCAGGCACACGAGGGTCGCTCGTGCAGACCTAAATCACCGAAGTCGCCCGAAAAGTGCGAATCGGCCACCTTGTTCAGCGCGCTTCGATGACGGCGCTCACCCGGGTGAATAGCTGGTTTGGGCGATGACAGCTCACCCCACCTGCCTGCAGTCTCAGTACCACCAGGACCGGAGGGAATTGTCATCCCGTCTGCGAGGCGACTCAGCTGAGCCCGTCAGTAGTCGCAGCCGCCTGAGAATTGGAAAGGCGCGCACATGCATTTCGAGGCCAAGAAGGTCATCGTCGTCGACGGCAGTGCCAGCAGCGGCCGACAGGCCGCAGTCAACGTTGCCAACTCTGTGACATATCTGCCGTCCGATGAGATCAATTGGCTCACCGGCGCAATTCTCATCATCGATGGCGGCATCATCGCGGGCCGCAACACATCAGCTAATACACCTTCAGGAGACATTCAATGCCTGTGACACGTTTTATGACTGACCCGCATGAGCTGCGGGCGATGGCGGGACGTTTCGGCGTGCACGCCCAAACCGTGGAAGACGCTGCCCGCATGATGTGGGCGTCGAGCCAAAACATTGCCGGCGCCGGCTGGAGCGGCATGGCTCAGATCACCTCCTACGACACCATGGGCCAGATGGATCGGGCCTTCCGCAACATTGTCAACATGCTGCACGGAGTGCGCGACGGGCTGATCCGCGACGCCACTAACTACGAGCAGCAAGAGCAAGAATCCCAGCAGATCCTGAGCAGCTAGCCAAAGCGGTATGTCCCGCGATAGGAGAACACCGACAATGACAATAAACTACCAGTTCGGCGACGTGGATGCGCACGGCGCCACGATCCGGGCCCAAGCCATGGCATTGGAGGCCGAACATCAGGCCATTATTCGTGATGTGCTTGCCGCTGGGGATTTTTGGGGCGGCGCAGGGTCAACGGCATGTCAGCAATTCATCACCGAGTTGGGCCGCAACTTTCAAGTGATCTACGAACAAGCTAACGCCCACGGCAACAAAGTGCGCGCGGCCGGCAGCAACATGGCAAGCACAGATGCTGCCGTCGGCTCCAGCTGGGCCTAACAAACTCTCACCGGCACAACCATTTCCGTGGTTCGGCTCGCAACAGCGTAATCATTCCAGCACGCATCGGGTCCGCCAGGGCAGGAGCAAAGATGAACAATTCATTCCTAACCGCGCAGCCGGAGATGCTGACGATAGCGGCTGATAGCCTGCAGATTATCGGTTCGGACGCCGTCGCCGCAAACACTGCCGCGGCCGCTTCGACCACCGGGGTGATACCTGCGGCAGCTGATGAAGTGTCGGCGCTGATGGCGATGCAATTCGCCGCGCATGCCCAGAACTACCAGACGATCGGTGCCCAGGCGGCGGCTATCCACCAGCTGTTCGTAACCACCCTCGGGACGAGCGCAGCTTCGTATGCAGCGACCGAAGCCGCTAACGCGGCAGCGCTCGGCTAATTCAACCAATACTCGTGTTACGACAACGCGTTTCATGCCTTATCGACCCCGAGACGGACGCCGCGGCTGGTACACACTTACAACCACCCTCGCGTCCTCGCTACTGGGTCAGCCGACGTCCTCGTCGTCCTCGTCAAACTCTTCGCGCGCCACGGTGTAAAACGACGCACCATCGTTTGGGCTCCCACTGACCTGACCACGGTGGCGCCGGGGCCACGGCGGCGGGTCCTCGGTGTAGCGAAGCTCGGGCTCCTCAGCGGCTAGTCGCTTGTCCAGCGTCAGATTTTCCACCGGCGAGATCCAGCGCAATGGTGCGTCGACCACGATGTCCCCATCGTCGTTGCGCACCTCGTCGGAGTCCAGGGATTCGCTGGGGCCCAGCGTATTATCGGGTCCCGGGTCGTCGTAATCGCCGTCCATTGTTGTCCTCCTCGGAAGCTTCGTCAGCCGCTCACCACCGGTCGAAATGCAACACGTCGTCGAGCGGAATCCGTTTGGCACGGCGGAAGGTCGTGCCGGTGTAGTAAGCGGTGGGGATGGTTGTGGCGTGATAGACGTTGTCGGGCAGGCCGAGAATGGCCCGCATCTCCTCATCGGCCATTATGGTCACCCCGGTCCAGGTGGTTCCCAAGCCCCGAGAACGCGCCGCGAGCATGTAGCTCCACGTAGCGGGCATGATGGAACTCCAATATTGGTTGGCGTTTTCGCCCGTCAGCGTGCCGTCACCGTCGATGACCTCGACGCACGGGATCATCAAGACGGGCACCTCGCCAATGTGCTCAGCGAGATACGTGGCACTGTCGGACACTTTGCGCTGCTGGCGATTGCGCTCGGGGTCGTCCTTGAACCGCTCGGCGACCGCGAAGGGGGAGGCGACGATCCAGTCCCATGTGCGGCGGTACACATCGGCGATTGCCCAACGCTGTTCGACATCGGTGACGACGATGAAGCTCCAGTTCTGGACGTTGGACGACGTCGGTGCCTGCACGGCGATGTCCAGGCATTCCCGGATCAGGCCGATGGGAACAGGTTTGGTCAAATCGAGACGTTTGCGCACGGAGCGGGTCGTAGTCAGCAGGGCGTCGGTGGACAAGTCGACGATGGGGTAATCGCTCATGCCGGCAGGATGGCGATGACTTCGACTTCAACGCGGATGTCGGGCCACACCAGCCCGTCGATGATGCTGAACATGCCGGCGGGCTCGTGGCGGATGATTTCATTGCTCACCGCCAGGTAGGCGGCCGCATTGTTACGACTGGTGACCCATTGGCGCATGTAGACGATGTCGGTGAGCTTTGCGCCGGCCTTGCCGAGCGCGTCTTCGACATTGGCCCAGCACTGCCGGGCTTCGTCGGTGAAGTCCTCGGGCAAGGTGCCGTCTTCACGTACCCCGGGCGTTCCCGCGACGAAAATGTATGTGCCGCTCCCGGATACGGCGACAGCGTCGGCATATTTGCCGATGTGATCGGCCACTCCGGTGTGGATACGGGAAATCGTGGTCATCTCGAGACTCCTGGTGATGTGGGGTTTTATTCGGTGTGTAATGGCTCAGCGGTGGACCACACAGAGGCCCTCCGGTGGCGTGCTTGTCGCGCGTCAAAGAGGTTCGCCGGGAAATCTCAAGTTGAAGCGTTTGCATAGTTCGGGGATGCTGTCGACATCCATCTCCAGGTCGTACCGCCCGCAGAGTTCATCTAGGGCCTCCGTCGATATTTTGTCCACACCGCCGAGGTCAGAAAGCTCGTCGAAGAACTGCTCAAATCCTGCGGGGGAAATGATCTCTAGGATGCGCGCGGGCTCATCACCGGCGTTCCAGAATGTGTGCCACTGGCCTCGCGGCTTCAAAATGAAATCACCGGGTCCGCCGTAGAGCACCTCGTCGCCAAGCAAAGCGCCTACGCGTCCCTCGATGATCCAGCTGTATTCATCTTCGTTGCGGTGGCGATGAAGCGCTGAGGCCAGCGCTCGGGGTGACATGGGATGCTCGAGGACGGAGAAACGCCCCTCGGCCTGAACCTTATCGAGAATGTGGCGGACACCGACCGTCCCAAGGAACACGGACTTGCCTTCGGTGCGGCCAACAGACTTGGCCGGCGGGCCGCCCGGCCTGAAGATGTCGTTTGTCACTGCAATCTCTCCTTCTCGCGGTTCAACGCGTCGACCGCGGCCAGGTTGCGTTGTATTCGTGTGACACGGATGCCCCTAAGCTGAGTGCGCGGTCGATTGTCCAGCGCGCCAGATGTTTTCGCGCTGATTCACCGTCGACCAAGGTCGCCATGGGGTTACTTGCGGCCGGCCATGAAGCCGCCGTCGACGTTGAGAATCGCGCCGGTGACCCAGCTGGCCTGGTCGGAGAGCAGATAGATGACCGCGTTGGCGACGTCGGCGGCGCTGCCGACTCGTCCCAGGGGATGCAGCGGCGCGAAGGCGTCAAGCGTCGAGTCGATCTCATCCTTCGGGACCCATCGCTCCAGAGCGGGGGTCTTCACGGCGGCCGGTGCGACCGCGTTGACGCGGATCTTATGCCCGGCAAGCTCGATGGCCAGGTTATGGGTGAGCGCATGCAGTCCGGCCTTTTGCATCGAGTGCCCGGCCGACGGGGTCACGCCAACGGCCTGATGCGCCCACATGCTGCCGATGTTGACGATGGAGCCGCCTTCCCCCCGGCCGATCATGCCGTCAACGACGGTCTGGGTCAGGAAGAACAGGGCATAGTTGAGCTCCAGGTACGAGTCGTAGAACTGCTCGTCGTACTCCAGAAAAGGCTTGGGGATGAAGAATCCGGCCGCGTTGACGAGCAGTGTCGCGTCGCCGTGCTGTTCGGAAAGCTCGCGCTGCACATCGGCGATAGCGGCGCGATCCGTCAGGTCGGCGGCGATACCCCACGCTTCACCACCCCTGCTCGTCAGCTCCGCGACCGTATCGTCCACCCGGTTTTTCGAGCGTCCGACGATCACCGCGCTGCCGCCGTGATCCACGACGTCGGTCGCGGACTGCCGGCCGATGCCGGCGCTGCCGCCGACGACGACGGCCTTCTTGGCCTCAAAATGCATTCGGGGTCCTTCCTGGTTCTATTACCGGCTTCGACTGGACCGCCGATCTTCGATCGACAACGCCTAACGGCCTCACTGGGACGCTCCGCTAGCGGGCCGACTATCCCGCTCGGTTGTGGTCGTACTGAGCCTGCGGCCGCGCGGGGTGAGCTGTCATCACCCCAGCGACCGGTTCACCCGGGTGACTAGCGCGCCACGGCGGACCGAAGGGTGGATGCGAGGAGGTTGGACAACTTCGGCGAGCTCAAGGGCACTGAAAAGGTTGTTTGCCGTCGTCGCGCAGCGCAGTACTGGATCGACGCCGATCGGTCTACGCTTTGGAGTGCGACGCCTTGGCGGCTTCGCGCCGCGCCTTCTCTTTCACGTGGGTGGAGCAGCAATGCCCCACTTCGCAATGGAATCGGTCACTGCAATCATGCGAGCAATAGACTGATGCGGCCGGAAGCCAGTCGGGATCGGACAGGTCGCGCTGCCGGTCGTTCGGATCGAACGTATGGCCGCAATGCACACAGGTCTTGACCTTGACCATAAGGGCTAGGGTACGCCCCATCGGCCCAAATCTGTGCTGGTTTCAGTTCGACGGCAAACAAACTACGTTCGCGCGAGCGCATGCCGCGGCTGGTGCAACAGTGCACGAACCAGCGGGCGCGGCCCGACGGACCGAAGCATCTCGCTGGCCGGGCGGACGCGTACCCGCTTCGGCCACCAGAACCAGCGCCCCATCACGGTCATGATCGACGGGGTGATGAGCGATCGGACTACGAAGGTGTCGAACAGGAGGCCGAGCCCGATCGTCGTGCCGAACTGACCGATCGCCCGCAGATCGCTGGTGATCATCGTGGCCATGGTGACAGCAAACACCAAACCGGCGGCAGTCACCACCGGGCCGGTGAGACCCATGCCGCGGATGAGTCCAGTTTTCAGACCAGCTCCGATCTCCTCCTCGATTCTGGACACCAGCATCAGGTTGTAATCCGAACCCACCGCCAAGAGCACGATCAACGCGAATTCAGTTGCCACCCAGTGCAACTGGAAATTGAGAAGGTGCTGCCAGATCAGTGTCGAGAACCCGAAGGCAGCCCCCAGCGACATCACGATCGTGCCGACGATGACGGCCGCGGCGATCAAAGCGCGGGTGACGATCACCATGATGATGAAGATCAGCATGATTGAGGCCACCCCGGCGATCATCAGGTCGTACTTGGCGCCGTTGGCGATGTCGTAAAACGTTGCGGCGGTACCGCCGAGGTAGATGTCGGCGTTCTGGAGCGAGGTGAGTTTCAGCGCCTCCTTGGCCGCTTGGCGTTCCTGATCGACGGACGAGATTCCGGGCGTCGTCGCCGGATCCACCGAGTGAGTGATGATGAAGCGAGCTGCTTTGCCATCCGGCGATACCATCAAACTCAGACCGAGCAGGAAGTCCGGGTTCTGGAAGATCTCGGGCGGCAGATAGAAGAGGCTTTCGATCTGAGAGTCGTTGAAGGACTTGCCCATCACGGCGTTCGTATCGGTCAGCCGGTCGAATTGATCGACTAGATTGTCGAATGTGCTGTAGATGGTCATCGTGGTGTCACGGATCGCCTTCGAGGTGGCGATATTCTGAGGAATGATCGCCAGCAGTTCGCGGGTGGCTTTCGCCGTGTCGCCGAGGTCGTTGGTGAGATTGTGGAACTGCTCGGCGAGCTGATCGAATCCGTCAAGGGCGTCGAACAAACTCCGTAGCGACCAGCAGATCGGGATGTCGAAGCAGTGTTTCTCCCAGTAGAAGTAACTGCGAATCGGTCTCCAGAAATCGTCGAAATCTGCGATATGGTCTCGGATCTCGTCCGTGATGGCCGCCGTGTTGCCCGCGGTTTTCGCGCTGTCGTCCGCGGCGTTCGCGAGTTTCTGGGTCACCGCGTACTGGCGCTCTAATAGGGAGATCAGGGTATCCAGGTCACCGACGATCTTCTTGATGTCGGCGATGCGATCCTTCAGGTAAGTCAGGTTGCTGCGGATCGGCGCGCTTTGCACGCTGAGCTGAAACGGAACGGATCCGTCTTGGATCGGGGGCCCGAGAGGTCTGGTGATGCTCTGTACCCGTTCGATGCCGGGCACCCGGAAGATGGCTCCTGCGACCTTGTCCAGGACCAACATGTCGGTCGGATTGCGCAGATCGTGGTCCGATTCGATCATCAGAATGTCCGGGTTCAAGCGGGCCTGGGTGAAGTGTTGATCGGCCGCGTCGTAAGCCTGGATCGAGGACGCGCTCTTCGGTAGGTAGTACAGGTCGTTGTAGCGCGGATTGAAGCCCATCAACCCGATCGCCCCGACGATCGCCAGGATGACCGAGCTGGCGAGGATGGGTGCCGGCCACCGCACGATGGCCGTCGCTAGACGGCGCCACCGGGTGTAGTTGAACTTTCGCTTCGGATCGAATAGACCGAAACCGCTCGCGACCACAATGAGGGCCGGTGTCAGGGTCACCCCGGCGGCAACGACGACCAGCAGACCGACTGCGCACGGAAACGCCAGCGAACTGAAGTAGGGCAGGCGCGTGAAATGCAGACAGGCCAGCGCACCGACGATCGTCAAACCCGAGCCCAGCACTACCTTGCTGACCCCGGCGAAGGTGTCGTAATACGCGGCTTCGCGGTCCAGCTTCCGTTCGCGGGCTTCTTGATAGCGGCCGACCATGAATATCGCGTAGTCGGTCCCCGCCGCGATGGCCAGTGCCGTCAGTAAGTTGACGGCAAAGGTTGAAAGCCCCATGATGCCGGTTGCGCCCAATAGCGCGACTACGCCTCGGCCGGTGGCCAGTCCGACGAACAGGATCAGCATCGTCAACAGCACGGTGCCGATGGATCGATAGACGAACATCAGCATGATCGCGATGATGACAATGGTGATGATCGTCATCTTGAACAGGCTGGCGTTGCCGACCACGATCGTGTCGGCGGTCAGGGCTCCCTGGCCCGCGACGTAGGCCTTCACCCCGGGCGGCGGCGTTGAGTCCGCGACGATCTTGCGAACCGAAAAAACGGACTTGTCCCCGACCGCACCGCCTTGGTCGCCGCGCAGGTTTACCTGGACGTAAGCCGACTTATGGTCGTGGCTCTCGACACCCGACGCCGTGAATCTTTGTCCCCAGAAATTCAATACGTGCTCGACGTGTTCGTGGTCCTGTCGCAGCTTGTTGACCAGATCGTCGTAATACTGGTGGGCGTCCTGGCCGAGGGGATGATCACCGACCAGGGTCACCAGCACTAGATTGTCGGAGTCGTACTCCTTGAATTTCTGCCCGATGTGCTTCATCCCGGTCACCGACGGCGCGTCGGACGGCGAGAGCGGCACCGAGACGTCCTCGGCAACCGCTTCCAACTGGGGCACGAACACGTTGACGCCGACGGCGATCAGCAGCCAGATCACGACGATCGGCAGCGCCAGAACGCGAATGGTGTGGGCTAGCCGCGGTTTTCGCGCGACTTCGATGTGTGGCGCGACCGGAATCTCGTCGGTGTCGGTCGTGTCGTCCGTGTCGCTCGTGTTGTCGGTCATGCGGATTTGTCCAAGCACGAAACTTGCGCGTTGCGCGTGGTGGCCTGCTGTTGATCAACCAATTTGCCGTCAACGGTGATTCGGCAGCCAATGGAGGGGCTGTCGCCCTGAGCGACGACGTAAGCGAAGATGCCGGGCATCTCGGCGACGATCGTCTGAGACCACGGCAACGTGGTGAAGTTGGCCTTTTGCGGGAGTGCCTCGGCATCCATCCAGTTGACGACGCCGGTTGTCCCGGGCGGTCCCAGGATTTCGTAGATGGCGGTCTTGGCTGCATACGGCGGGGTAGCGTCCCGGGGATCGGGTTTGGGCAAGCCGGGTCCCGGGAAGACGCCGTGGAGTCGGTCCACTGCGACGCCGCCGATGATCAGTGCCACGACCACAACCAGCGGTACCCATATTCGCTTGATAAGCGTCAACACCGTGCACCCCGCTTCGGAAATGTCGACGGGCTGATATTAGGGCATTCCTTCGCTTGCGCCACCGCTAGCCGAACGCCAGAGCCGTCGAGTTGATTCCCGCAGTGGCCGCCAGAGCCATCAAGCACCTGCGTGCAATGCGTTTCACCATGACCTTTCGTTGAGCGTGTAACGACCACTACCGAACAGACGGCCCACCGGAACGCGTCCGAACAGATCCGAAATGGACCCTCCGGGGAGAATCGCGGCCGCCCTTGCCAGTAGGTAGCCGTCGATGATCCATTGCTGCGACGCCAGGCCGCCGCCGACGTCGTGCTCGGTGGCCGGCAAAGCCACATTGATCACGGTGGAGTCGAGGAATGCGAGCATGGACACCATCCCGCTACCACCATCCACGGCTGGTCGGCGCCGCGTCGCGCACCATCACGGCGGAAGCCGGTTTGCGCGCGACGATGACTGGGCGCCACACCCGTTGCGTGCGACAGAGCTCGCGAATTCGCTCAGCTTTAGCGTCACCACCGACACCGATTGCACTCGCACAGAGCTCACCACAGCGCGCTCCGCCGTGGGTCAATCAGTCTCATTGCCAGTCTTTTTCGCGTCGCATGAGGTATGTGCAGCCGACCGGCGTCACTATCGACGAAATCGGCGGCTGGCCTAACGTCGTGAGATGTCTTTCGAGAGGACCACTCCGTTGGGCTCGCGGCCTGCGACGACCTGTGCGAGGGCGTCCGCGGCCCGATCTAGATTCCAGGAACGCGGGATTGGCATGCGCAACCGATGGGAGTCGAGTAGTTCGGTGAGGCGGGCGAGTTGAGCGCCGTCGGAACGGACGTAGACCGCGGTTACGCAGATGCCGCGGGTGGGTGTGGGCGGGTCGGGGGTGATGGTGGCCAGACGGCCACCATCGGCGAGGGCGGTCATCGCCGCAGCAGCACCCCCGGGGGCGGCGTTAGCGACGGCGTGGATGGACCCTTTCGCCAACGCGTTTGCGTGTTGTGGCCAGAGCGGATCGCGGTAGTCGATTACTTCGCGAGCGCCATACCCACGGACCCGCTCGGCGCTGCGGGGACTGGCGGTGGCGAGCACATCAACCCCGCGCAGGGCCGCGAGCCGGACAATGAGCCCGCCCGTGCTTCCGCCCGCGCCATTGACGAGCAACGTCTCTGCACCGTGCAGGGCCAACGCCTCGCCGACCAGCTGCTCGGCAGTCAACGCCGGCACCGGAAAGATCGCCGCCATCTCCCATGGGATCGCGGGCGGTTTGCGGGCGAGCGATCCGACCGGTGCAACTAAAAGTGGGGCCCACGTCCCTTGGTCACGCAGCGGCACAGGGTGGCACAGCACCTCATCGCCGATACGGAAACCGTTCGGGTGGGCGCCAATGGCCTTGATGACCCCGGCGGCCTCGACGCCAAGCGCTAGTGGTGGTCTCGTGCCAACGTCCCAACCGCCGGTGCGAATGATGTCGTCCCAGTTGCCAACTCCGGCGCTGCGAACGTGAATGAGGACCTCGTCGGGAGCCAACGGTCGTGGCTCATCCACCTCTAGCATCTCCACTTCGCCGCCGAGCGCGCTTACCCCCGCTACAAGCATGGCCACAGTGAGACTACCGGCCGGTCGTACGTGATTCTGGTTACTCTCGACGGCCAAGATCTAAAGCGCTTGATAGATAAGGTGATTCGCTCGTGCGTCCTTCTGCACATTCTGCTCCCCCGTTGTTCGGTCTCGGGACAAGTTCGGACTCTTGGGCCAGTAGCAGATCCCAGACCTGATTGACCGTTGGATGTGGCGCGACGGCATGGCGTAAGAGATTGACTGGGACCTTCGCGAGGATGGCCAAGGTGGCCGCCTGAATCAATTCCGAGAACTCCGGGCCGACGAACGTCGCTCCGAGCAGTGTGTTGGTCTCGGCGTCAATGACCAATTTCGCCCATCCTTCGAAGCCATCCCGGAAAAGGGCTAGGAACGACAATGTCCCAGGGTAATGGGCAGTTCGCGTCCGAACCGCGAACCCTTCTGCTCGGGCCTGGCTTTCCGTGCGCCCCGCCCAGGCTATTTGAGGCTCGGTGAAGATAACCTGCGCAAGACTGCCCGCGTCGCGGGCCGCCAACTCGTTTTCCCTCAATTCTCGCCCCGCCGCCCGGGCCGCGATGATTTCGGCCACGAGACGGCCGTGATAGGTGGAGATATGAGACAACCGCGCGCGCCCGGTGGTGTCTCCCAGGGCGTAGAGCCAACCGCCTGTGACGCCGACTGCCTGGAGATGGTCATTCACTAAAACGGATTCACCGCCTGACAGGCCGACAGTTTCCAGGCCGATGCTCTCGGTGTTGGTGCGTCGTCCGGCCGCTAGGACGAGTTCGTCTACCTCGATGGTCTGGTCGTTGAAAGCTGCGGTCACCGGGCCGCCCGCCACGGGGCGGGTAACCGCCGACAACTCTGTCTGAAAGTGAATCGTGACGCCTTTGCTTCGCAGTGACTGCGCGACCAGCTCGCGGGCTTCGGGTTCGCAGTTGTGAAGTACTGTGTCCCCACGTACCAGAAGTGTTACCGCGGAGCCCAAACCGCTCAGGATGGTCGCGAACTCGACGCTGACCGGACCGCCACCCACCACCAGGCTCCGTGGTGGCACTTGCGTCATGGTCGTTACGTCCCGATTGGTCCACGGGCGCGCTTGCGCCAACCCAGGTATCTCGGGCACGTTGGGACGAGTTCCGGTGGCCAGAATGACCGCGTGGCGTGCCTCCAAAACGGTTTCGGTGTCGTCGGCGTGCGCGACGCGCACTGTTCGTTCACCGCTCAGCCGGCCGGACCCATGAAACACTGCTACACCGGCTTGCTGCAACGATACTGTTCGATCTTGATCGGAGAGATGCTCGATGATCATGTCGCGCTTGGCGAAGACGGCCGCAACGTCTGGTCTTTCGCCCGAAATGGCTTCTCGCACACCAGGAACTGCCCTTGCGAGATTGAACACTTCGATCGGGCGAAGCAGTGTTTTGCTCGGGTTGCAACCCCAGTAATGACACTCCCCACCAACCAGACGATCCTCAACGAGCGCTACCGCAAAGCCTTCCGCTGCAAGCTTCCGTACCGCGGCTACGCCGCCCACTCCGCCGCCCATCACGACAACGTCGAAGTATTTACCAGTTTTCATCCACCCTCGCTTCCGACCAACGAAGATCGTGGTTACGGCCACATGATCGGCAGACAAGGCGCCCTGGTTGTGTGGTGGTTTCAGTGGTGTGCGGCGGCGGTGCGGTGCCAAGTATCGCGTACGCAGCGCCTGCGCTTGCTGCGGAGAAGACGCTGTAACTAAGCGGTGTTTCCACGCCCAGAGATACCGCCATTGCGGTCCCGAATACTATGAGCACCAAACAACTTGCCATGCCAACAAGTTTCGGCCGCCAGCCGGTCAGGAGCAAAATCCCCAGGGTCGTTTCGATGGTGGTGGCAGCCCAGACAATGACGGCCAATAGCCATCCAGAGGCAAACGGAACAAGCTGGCGGGCATAGTTGGCGAAGGCGGCCATGCTCCCCCAGCTACCCTGCCCAAGCGGCTTCCACCAACCGAATCGGTCGGCGACAGCGGACAGAAAGGCGGCCGCAAGCGACAAGCGTAGTGCGATCCGGACAACCCGGATGGCGCTTGGCATGTGCACGGGCTCCCTCCGCTGTCGTATTGCCGCACTTAGAGACTGTCTTCAGTTGTTGGTGCCGACCGTGCGCATCGTGCGTCGCTAACGCGGCGGCTCAGTTCCGGTGGGGTCATCGGTGGTGAGTGGGCCGTCTCCGGTATCGATCAGGAAGACCGCGAGTAACTCAGCGGGTTCGGTGGCGCTGGCATTTTCACTGACCGTGTGGTGCGCGCCGGGAACTTCGCTCCACGTCTCACCGGGGTGATAGACACGTTCAGGTTCACCTTCGACTTGGCTGCGGATCGCTCCGGAAATCACGTAGGCCATGATGAACGCCGATTTCGCGTGGTGGTGCGCCTCGCTTTTAGCTCCGGGAGGATAGCTGACGGCCACTGCTTCAACTGATTTGCCCGGAATATTGCTGGGTTGATTGAAAACCACGCGGACATTTGGGTTCTGACCCGAATGTTGTGGTGCCGGCTCGGCGTGAGCGGCGGGCGGAAGCATCACCGCGGTAGTCAGTGCGGCGAGTAATATCTTCAAGGCCATTTTAAAGCTGCCTCACTTTTGGATGTCTTGGCGACTCGCCGCGCAACGTCACCGGCACCGGCACCCGCACCCGCGCCAACGTCACATGCCTGTAGAACCTTACGTGCACCAACATATTTGGTTGACCTGCACGCGGGTCCACCGCGTCTCGGTGGCACATCAGAGACGAGTGGTTGCCCGCGTACACGCCGTCGCATCACTGGAGGTTCCTTTTCAGTCTTCGGCGACGCGCAGGATCGTCTTGCCGGGGATGCGCTTGCCGGGGGCGAACGCTGCGGGAGCTTCGCTCAGCGGAAGCACGGCGCCGACCACCGGCTTGAGGCGTCCGTCCCGTACCCGCGCGGCGATCTCGGCGAGCTGGGCCCGATCGGCTTCGACAAGGAAGAAAATTGCCCGCCCGTCATGCGGCTGGGTCTTCGGTGGCTCGGCGATGGTGACGAGCGTCCCGCCGGCGCGCACCAGAGCGGCCGAGCGGTCCAGAATGTCTCCGCCGATCACGTCGAACACGACATCGACTTCACCTGCGTCCTCCAACTTTTCGGCCTCCAGGTCGAGGAAGGTGTGCACACCGAGCTCCCCCGCCCGGTCTCGGTCTGCGGTACGGCCGGTACCGATGACGCGCGCACCGACCTCGCGAGCGAGCTGCACCGCGATCGACCCGACCCCCCCGACGGCGCCGTTGATCAGAACCGTTTGTCCGGCGGCGAGACGGCCATGGTCGAACAGGCCCTGCCAGGCGGCCAATCCGGAGATCGGCAGTGCCGCGGCCACAGTATGGTCGATGTCCATCGGCAGCGGTGCGAGATTACGGGCTTCCACAGCGGCGTACTCCGCCAGCGACCCGTTGCGGGCCCAGTCGGCGAGCCCGAATACCCGTTGACCAACGGTCAAAAGGGTGGTGCCGTACCCCAACTCAACCACCACGCCAGACAGCTCGTGACCGGGCACGCTCGGCGTCCGGTCTCTTCCCCCGCGGTCGATCCATGTGTGCGGCCAGTCAAGCTCCCCGCGCGTGAAACCCGCGGCGTGTACCCGCACGACGACGTCGTTGTCGGCAGCCTCGGGGTAGGGCAACTCCGCCAGCGACAGGCCAGCGACACCGGCGTCACGATCTGAAACAGTGATGGCTTGCATTACAGGTCCTTCCTGAGGTGGGTTGTTGTCGGATGAGCCAAGGGTTGCGGTTGCACGCTGATGAGCTCAAGGCCTAAATCACGGACCCGGTCGAGGAGTCCGTAAAGCTGTGACTGATCGCGGATTTCACCGGTGAACACGGTTTCGGTCCCACCGGCCTCCAGGCGCATCCCTTCCAATGCGGACCCGAGCCGTTCGGTCACGCGGCCTCGAATGCAGATCTGATACATCGTCCGCTGCACTTGACCCTCCGCCCGCCAGCTGCTGACTCAGCATTCACCGACGCGGGGTGAGTCGTCATCACCCGCATAGCTAATTCACCCGGGTGAGTGCAAGGTGTCATTGGGTAGATCGAAATACGTCGGGGTGGGCGCCGTCAAAGTTGGGCTGCCCAGCGACCGGACGGGCGGCGAGAGCCAGGGGTCTGCCATGGGAAGCGCGGTGTATCAGCCCCAGCTGTGGCCATCCGGCGGTCGCGGCGTCACGGTGACGGTGATGGTGGGGCGGCCCTGACGGGGAGCACCGCGGATGCTGCGTACGGCCGTGCTCGCCAAAAGCATTTCATTGAGCAGGTTTTCCGGGCTCGATGTCAGAATCGTCGGGGCGGTACCGGGGAGGACGTCCGGCCATGCCACCGCGACGCGTCTGATCGTCGGAGTGGCCGCGGTCCAATTCGGCGGCACCGACAGCGCGCCGATCGACGAGGCCCGGCCCAAACCCGCTGTCAATGCCGGTGCCGGACCGTAGCCCGGCCCCGGGTCTGCCGAACCCGATAGCGCGAATCCGGGCGCTGAGCCGCCGGGCAGCGCCCCCAAACGTTCCAGAATGGCATCCATCTTGCTGGCACCGTCTGCGTCGTAGCGCACCGCATATCCCAGGCCCGCATACGACCCGCCCGTGCCCGTCGACGTGATTGACGTCGCCGCCGACGAAACGGCCAGGTTCACCGGGCTCAGCAAGCTGAGCAATTGCGAGAACGACGAAAGTGATGGCGCGGCGGCCGTGGGCAGCGCAAGTCCCTGAAGGACGTTGGGTACCGCGGAAAGTAGCTGCGAGCCCGTCGACATGATGGTCTGGGTGCCCGTACCGGCTGACGTGGCGGCGGCGTGCGCGACTGCAGCAACCTGGCCGGCGACCCCGGCCGGGTTCGTGGTGGGCGGGGGCGAGGTGAACGGCGGTAGCGCCGAAGCGGCAGCGGACGCGCCGGCATACTCATACATTGCCCCGGCGTCTTGAGCCCACATTTCTGCGTACTCGGCTTCGGTGGCCGCGATCGCCGGGGTGTTTTGGCCGAGAATGTTCGTCGCGACGAGCGCCATCAACAGAGTGCGGTTGGCGGCGACCATCGGTGGGGGCACCGTCATCGCAAACGCGGCCTCGTAGGCGGCTGCGGCGGCGGTGGCATGAGTAGCGGCCTGCTCGCACAGCGCAGCAGTCGTTGTCAGCCAAGAGACGTAGGGCGCGGCGGCGACCGTCATCGCCACCGACGCGGGACCCAGCCATGCCGCTCCGGTCAGGTCCGAGATCACCGACTGATAGGAGGCCGCCGTGGAATATAGGTCGGCGGCCAGCGCGCCCCACCCTGCTGCGGCAGCCAGCATCGATCCGCAGCCAGGCCCGGAGTACATGCGGCCGGAGTTGATCTCTGGTGGCAACGCCCCGAAATCCATCTTCGAAAACCTCAGGGTCCCTTGGCTACCGGGTCGCTTCGCGGATGTGGCGGCCGCTGGGTGGCAGTGAGGCACGGACAAGCCGGGCGGTGCAATGCGGCAGCGGCAGCCTGACGCCGACGACGGAAGCCGCGCGGACCGGGCGCCGTCGAGCTTTTCGTGCCCGGACCACTCCTTGACCGGGGGGCGCCGAACCCGACACGGCGGCGGGTGCGCTCATGTCAACACTTCCGCCACGGGTTCATCGTGCGGGCTCTGGGTTAAGGGCCGACGCGCATGCCCTGCACAAGCGCGCGCCTTGCCGGTCAACGAATCTGGGTGACTCACTTGGTTTTTGGCGAGCGGCTCCGCACAACGGGCATTGTTGGTCGGCGGCCGCTTGCTTGTCACGGCGCTCCCAGACGGCCGCTCGTCCCCGCGCCACCGCCTTGCGGCGTCGCCAGCCCGCATAGGCAATCACCCCGGCCGTGACCGACGATCCAGCACAAATGGCGGCGGTGACGCCGAAATCGATCAGCTGACCATTGATCAGCATGAGGGCCGCGTAATCACCGGAAACCACAGCCACAAACAGGGCAGCGACGCGTAGCCGGGTCATGATGCCGGCCCCTCAGGCCCGATTGGGCGCACAGAAAAGACACTGCGCAGGCATCCAGTGGGACGCCCGCAGGTGGCGCATGCCGGGCGGGTGCCGCATCGCGACGCCATCTCGCGTTTGTCACCCACGTAGGTCGCCATCGCCCATCGCACGGTAGACAGGCAAGCTTGACAGAGCGTCTCGACGAGGTCGCCATCCGGGGTCAGCCCCATCTGGTCGCATCCGTCAACGGCGTGTATCTCGGCGACGGCCACCGCCGGCGCACCGCAGGCACTGCCGGTCGACACCCGCTGGGCACTGCAGATGGGCTGCAACCCGTGAAGTTGATCCTCGATCGCCCGGACGGCGTCTATCGCGGCATCTCCATTGCGATGCGCCCAACGCCGGGCAAGGGCGGTGGCGTCCCGTATTCGATGCGGCAGCCACGGGCTTCGCGCGGCGGCCGAGCCGTGTTCAGCAGCCGATCGTAGAAATTGGCGACGCTTCATCTGATTTTCTCCATTTGTGGCGATGGGTTCCGCGGTGATCAACGCAGTAAGGTTTTTCACCGTCATCGCGACACGTTGCTGGCTTTGCGGCCCCGAACGCAGATCCGGTACATGGCTGGATTCACGTACCGTCCGCTCGCGATCTGTTAAGCCAGGATTAACCGACGTGGGATGAGTGGTCATCACCCGGTGAAAGGATTCACCCGGGTGATTCGCCGATTATTCGAACATCACGATCAGCCGACGAAACCTGCTGCAAGCGGGATATCCGCAACTGCATGATCGCGTCGACCGAGGCTGGCAGCCTAATCGTCGACGGCGACTCGGTGCGAATCGGTGGGAAGCGGTCGGCCGCTCATCGGGTTGCGCAAAGGATTGCGGCCGACCGGCATACCCACGCCGAGCTCCGCGAATCATTGTCGGTCAATGCCTTTAGGGCCGAAAAGCGAATCACGTTACGCGATGCCGTAGTCGTTTATCTTGCGGTAAATAGTCGCCCGCGACATTCCCAGGGCACGAGCCGCCTCTTGCTTGTTACCGCCGTTGTCTTGCAGGCTACGGACAATCGCGTCGCGCTCGAGCGCTTCCATCTGGGTCAGCTTGCGCCGGGTGACGGAGCGGCATTCCGGTGGCAACTTGTCGGCGCTGATGATGCCCGTTCGTTGGCGGGCAACGGTTTCGGTTAAAACCCGCCGCAGCTGCGAGACGTTGCCCGGCCACGGCAGCCTGCTCAGTTGACGCATAGCGGCGGGTGCCAGCTCCACCTCAGCACCCCGGGTGATCTCGCGCAGCAACAGCGGCACTAATTCTTCGAGGTCGTCAATCCTGTGTCGCAGCGCCGGCACGGTGACGGTATGAGTAAACAGCGGCAGCAGCTGCTTGATCGGTGCTGACGGAGGCGCGGAACTTTTGGTCGCCGCGACCCATCCCCGGCCTGCCCGCGTGGCCAGGATCGAGGTGATCGATTCGAGTGTGTCTTTGTCGATTTCATCCACGTCGGCGATCACCACTGCGAAGTCCTCGTCGTCGGACTCAGCAGCCAGCTCGGCGACGAGACGCGCGGCGCTGGGAAATGTCTCGGCACGCATCGTCCGGACGGTTCGGCCCGGTTTCACATCCTGCCCGATCGCTTGCGCCAACCGTGACCTGCCGGATCCTTTCTCTCCTTCGAGGATTACCCAGTCTCGGTCGCGGCAGCACTGGCGCACCTGCTGGCAGCAGCGCAGCCAGGCGCTGTCGTGACCTGCCAGACCGGGGATTCGAGTGTTCGCCGGCCGGCCGGTTTGGTGCGGGTGCGAGTCGGTCTCGGCTGAAAAATCAACGTGGAAAACGACATTGGTTCGGCCACCGCGCGTCGTCGAGCGGTCGGCAGCAGTGATTTTGGCGATGCGCCCGCTTGGCAGGACAGCCAGCACCGTGCCCGATAACGTGGAGCTCAGCAGATCCGAGGCGTGTTCGAGCAGCGCGGTCTGCTCGTTGCCGTCCAGCGCCCGGCGCAGGTAGGGGTTCATCAACACCACGTCGCCACCAATCGCGAGCACACCGCTCGAAGAGTGCCCCGTCTGCTGCAGGTACGTCTCCAACAGCGCGGTCTCACCCTCATGAGCCACCAGCCGCATGCGATCCTCGATTTGGCGACCGGCGCTGGCGGCCAGCGCGAGCAACAGCGGATCGGATTCGTCGGCCAGACAACTCAGATTGACAGCGCCGATTATCCTGCGCGTTATCGGATCCCGGATCGGCGACCCCGCGCAGGCGAAACCGGTGAACATGGTGACGTAATGCTCGCCGCCTCGGATGAACGCGGGGCGCCCAGTCTCCAGTGCGGTGCCGATTCCATTGGTGCCCGCCACCTCTTCAGCCAGGCTATAGCCCGGTACGAGACTCACCCTGTCCAACGCGTTGAGGATGGACACCTGCGGGGCGGTCCGCTCAACCACCACCCCATCGGTTGCTGTCAGCACAACGCTGACAGCTTGCGCAGCCAGATCATCGGTGACGCGCCGCAGCACCGGCGCGGCCGCGCGCGCCAACCGCGAGTTCACATTGGGTTCACGCACATACGGGAGCTCGACCCGGTCGGGGTGTACGCGCAGGACCTGGGACCGACGCCAGGAGTCCAGGACACTGGGCTGCAGAATGTCCCCATCGATTGGGCGCACCGCGTCAACAGACCCCATGGTCAGAAACTTTTCCCTGACACGCTGAAATTCGGTCGTTCGGCTGGCCTGCGACCCCATCCTCGAGCTACCTCGCCCCTTTCTCGCGGTCACCATATGGCTTTGGCGGGTCAGGCAATGCCGTAATCCCGCATCTTGCGATAGATGGTTGCCCGCGACATACCCAAGGCTGACGCAGCCTTCAGTTTGTTGTCGTCGTTGTCCTCCAAGCTGCGGACGATGGCGTCTCGCTCAAGCGCCTCCATCTGGGTGAGCTTGCGCCTCGCAAGCGATCGACACTCGGGCGGCAGCTTATCGGCACCGATGACGCCTGAACGTTGCCGCGCAATGGTTTCCGCAACAACTCGCCGCAACTGTGCGACGTTACCCGGCCAGGGGAGCTTACTGAGTTGACGCATCGCAGCGGCATCAAGGCGCACATCGGTGCCCGAGGTCAGTTCGCGCAACAGCAACGGCACCAATACCTCGATGTCTTCAATCCGGTGCCGCAACGCGGGCACTGTCACGGTGTGGGTGAACAACGGCAGCAGCAACTCAACCGTCGGTGAAGGCGTCGACAAACTCATCGTCGCTGCGACCCATCCGCGACACGCACGGGATCGCAACACCGGAACCATCGCTGCCAGCGTCTCCTCGTCGATGCAATCCACGCCGGAAATCACCACGGCAAAGTCATCGCCATCGGTTTGGGTCACTATCTCGGCGACGAAAAGAGCTGGCGTCGGGAATGTTTCAGCCCGCATTACCCGCACGGTCTTGGTCGGGTGCACGTACTGTGCGACAGCCTGAGCCAGCTTGGCTCGTCCAGATCCCTTCTCGCCCTCTAGCATTACCCAATCTCGATCTCGGCAACATCGCTCGACCTGCTCACAACTGCGTCGCCATGAGCTGCTGCGCCCAACGAGGCCGGGAATGTGCGACACGACCGATTGGGGAGGCCCGACACGGTGGGCCGTTGCCTCGGTGGATAACCGCACATGGAAAACGACGTTAGTTCTGCCACGGATCTCCGCATGGTCGGCAGCAGTGATCTTGGCGATGCGCCCGCTCGGGAGGGCGGCCAGCGCGGTGCCCGGCAGCGTGGAGCTGAGCGGATCCGAGGCGTGTTCGAGCAGTGCGATTTGATCATTGGTGTCGAGTGTCTGGCGCAGGTAGCGGTTCATCAGCAACACATCACCGCCGATCGCCAGCACACCGAATGGGAACCGTCGCGCCTGGTCGCGATACGCCTGCAGAAGCGCGATCTCGCTGGCGTGCGCCGACTCTCTCAGTCGGTCTTCTATCTGGCTTCCCAGGCTTTTGACTAGCGGTAACAACACCGGATTCGAACGGCTGGCCCAGCAGGTGAGATCAACGACGCCGACGAGCCGTTGAGTTACCGGGTCACGGATCGGCGTACCAGCACAGGCAAGCTCGCCCAAGGACCCGACGAAATGCTCGCCGCCACGAATGACCGTGGGCCGTCCGGTTTCGAGCGCGGTGCCGATCCCGTTGGTACCGGCGAATTCCTCGGCGTAGCTGTAGCCGGGGGCGAGGCTGACCGAATCCAGTGCTTTCATGAGGGCTCGTTCCGACGCCGAGCGCTCCACGATTACGCCGTCGGCCGAGGTGAGGATGACCGACATCGCCTCGATGGTCACGTCCTGCGTGATCCCCTGTAGCACAGGCTGCGCGGCGTGGGCTAGGCGCGAGTCGGTATCCGGCTGCCGAACATAGGGCAAATCGAGCCGGTCGGGGTGAACCCGCATGGCCTGGGACCGACGCCAGGAGTCCAGGACGCTTGGGGGCAACGTCTCCGCCTCCAAGGACCCCTCGCACAAGAACCGTTCCCGCACCCGTCGAAGGTCGGTGCGGACGTCGGCGCGCAAACTCATCGACGCATGCACCTCGCTTCCGACCGCGCGGTGCAGCCGACCCCCAGATGCCGGCGTCCTCGGTTGAAACGCGCAAGCCTGCTCAGATTGAGGCACCCAGTATACGTCCGCGGCGGTGTCATGGGTCACGTCAGCTAATTGCACCCACGTGCATCGCCCAGCGCCGATCGGTCGGTACGAGGCGGTATCCTGGGGATCTTCCACAGTCCACTGTCAGGAAAAGCACGTCTGGCGACACGGCGGCGAAGAGGCGACCATCTGCATGCCATGGACCTGATCAACCGCCGCACTGAGTGCACCCTGCTGGACGGAGTTCTGCAGGCGGTGCGGTCGGCAGACAGCCGGGTGCTGGTCCTGCATGGTGATCCGGGTGTTGGTAAGTCGGCGTTGATGGACTATGTCGCGAGCCGAGCGGCCGGCTACCGCCTGGTGCGCGCGGCGGGTATCGAGTCCGAGATGGAGCTTGCATACGCAGCGCTGCACCAGCTGTGCGCACCGCTGATGGATCGCCTCGACGATCTCCCGGCACCACAGCGCGATGCACTGAGTACCGCGTTTGCCCAGTGCACCGGGCCTGCACCGGACAGACTGCTGATCGGGCTGGCGGTGTTGGGCCTGGTTTCCGCCGCCGCCGCCGAGAATCAGCCCCTGGTCTGCTTGGTCGACGATCTGCAGTGGGTCGATCGTGCCTCGGCGGACGCGCTGGCGTTTGTGGCCCGGCGCCTGGTCGCCGAACCGGTTGCCATGATCATGGCGACTCGTGCGGCCGACCCCGGCTTCCCCAATTTGCCGATGATGGAAGTCAGCGGTTTGCACGATGGCGATGCCCGGGCGCTGCTGGACCGAGCGTGGGCCGCACCGCTGGATCAGCGGGTCCGCGATCAACTCGTCGCAGAGACCGGCGGCAACCCGCTTGCGCTTCTTGAGCTTCCTCGCGATCTGACCACCCACGAGCTGGCCGGCGGATTTGGAATCCCCAGTGCGCGAAGGCTTTCCGGGCGTATCGAGGAGAGCTTCCAGCGCCGCCTTGCTAATTTGCCCGAGCAGACCCGCCGACTGCTACTTATCGCAGCCGCCGATCCGACCGGTGATCCGGCACTCCTGTGGGGCGCGGCCGCACGCCTCGACATCGGCGTCGACGCCGCCGCACCCGCGATGTCCGACGGTCTGGCGGAGTTCGGCATCTGGGTGCGCTTCCGGCATCCCCTCGTCCGATCGGCGACATACCGGTCTGCGCCGGTTTCCGAACGGCGGTTGGTGCACCGGGCGTTGGCGGACGCGACCAATCCGGACACCGATCCTGACCGCCGCGCGTGGCACCGGGCCCAGGCGGCTGTGGGACCAGATGAGGACGTCGCCGCGGAACTGGAACGCTCAGCGGGTCGGGCCCGAGCGCGTGGCGGTGTGGCCGCGGCAGCCGCGTTTCTCGAGCGGGCGACCATCCTTACGCGCGACCCCGCGCAACGCGTGGAGCGGGCGCTGGCCGCTGCGTCAGCCGAGGTCGATGCGGGCGCGTTCGACGTCGCGCAGGATCTGCTGGCGGTTGCCGAGGCCGGGCCATCGACCGATTTTCAGGATGCCCGCGCTGACCTGGTCCGCGCTCAACTGGCATTCGTAACCGGCCGAGGTAGCGACGCCCCACCGCTGTTGTTGAAAGCGGCTGCGCGGTTCGAGCCGATCCAGGCCGCTGCTGCTCGCACGACTTATCTGCAGGCCCTCCAGGCGGCGGTATTCGCCGGCCGATTGGCAGTGGGCGCCGGGGTCGTCGAGGTCGCACGCGCAGCGAAGACGTCGCCGCCACCGCCGAGTCCAACCCTCTCGGACCTTCTTCTCGACGGGTTCGTCGCGAACTTCACCGACGGTTATGCGGCGAGCCTGCCGACCTTGGGTCGCGCCGTGAGCGCCGCCCGCCGCGACGTGTCACAAGACGAGCAACAATTCCTGTGGCTGGCCGGCATCGCCGCCTTGCACATGTGGGATGACGAAGGCTGGGAAGCAGTCTCGAGACGTCACGTCGAGCTTGCCCGTTCGGCAGGCGCGCTGGCGGAGCTGCCGCTAGCACTCAGTTCTCGTGCGGTGATGCTTACCTTTGCCGGTGAACTCGCCGCCGCGGGAGCCCTCCATCAGGAATTGAAGACGGTAACCGAAGCGACCGGCGCCAGCCTCGCGACCGACCCGGCTATGAGCCTCGCCGCGTTCTGCGGCAACCAGGTCGAGACGTCGGCGTTGATCGAGGCCACCACACGAGACGTGGTACGCCGGGGTGAAGGTATGTGGGTAAGCGTCGCCGAATGGACGGAGGCGGTGCTCAACAACGGCATCGGTAACTACCAGGCGGCGCTCAGCCCGGCCCTCCGCACCGCCGACCAACCTGATCTTGCGCTGTCTGCTTGGTCCACAATCGAACTCATCGAGGCCGCCGCGCGCAGCGGTGCGTCCGACATCGCGGCACGCGCCGTCGCGCGGCTTTGTGAGATGACCAGTGCCAGCGGCACTGATTGGGCGCTGGGTGTGCAGGCACGTTCTCGCGCGCTGCTCAGTGAGGCTCCCGAGGCTAAGCAGTTATACCGGGAGGCGATCGAACGGCTCGGCCGTACCCGCATGCGCGTGGAACTGGCCCGCACGCACCTACTCTATGGAGAGTGGCTGCGACGACAGCGCCGCCGCACCGATGCCCGGGCGCAACTGCGCACCGCGCACGACATGTTCGACGCGATGGGCATGCAAGCCTTCGCCGAACGCGGACGCCGCGAGCTGTTGGCCACCGGCGAGACGGCTCGAAAGCGCACATCCGCAGCAACTGGCGCAAAGCTGACGCCGCAGGAAGAACAGGTCGCGCGGTTAGCCGCAGAGGGGCTGACCAACCCCGAGATCGGCGCGCGCCTTTTCATCAGCGCCAAAACAGTTCAGTATCACCTGAGCAAAGTTTTCACCAAGCTTGGTATCAGCTCCCGCAGTCAGCTTCATTAAGCCCTGCGAATCCCAAATCTGACCCTCCGGGTCGGAGCCGGCACATCCACTGGTCAATGGAGGCGCTGTCATTGACCAGCCAGTGCGGCGGACGGCGACCACTGACGGTCAGCATGCTGGCGCGCCGACTAGGCATCGGCCGATGCGAACGCGGAGCACCTTGCCGCACGCTTGGCTCATTGACGCAATCAATGCTCGAGACGGGGCGACGAGTCCCGACGTCGAGGGGATTTGCAAAGGAGATGGCCGAGACGTGAACACGTGGCGTTCAGTCGGTCAGCCGGTGTCTCATTTTGAGACGCGCATTCACCTCATCTTGAGACGCTCACCTTCCGCCCGCGGCGGTGTCATGGGTCATGTCAGCTAATACACCGGCCACCCGGTGACCCAGCGAAAGGCATGGAGAAATGACTATTTTTCAGCTGACCGATCGCCTACACGACGGCCGCACCTTACGCGTCCAAGCAGACCAAATTGCGCCGACGGTGGCCTCATGGCTGGCGGAGTTGGGCGCCTGCAGCCCATTGGCAGAGGAGCTCGGCCAAGCGGTGCGCGATGGTGATTGGCCTGCAACATACGGCCTGGCCGACTATCTGTCGGTGGAAGTCCAGGTGGCAGCATGACGTCTGTCGGGGAGTCGGAGCGGCTTGACCAGGGTCAGCAGGCTCCAATGAGCGTGAAGGCGGTGGCTGCCGCCAGGTATGGTCCCTCGGATCGTCCCCGAACCCCGGGGCGCGCGAAGGTGCCGGGTTCGTCGCAGCAAAGGCTCGGACCCGCGACACATGCTGCGGCGGCCGCCCAGCGCGATAAGCCCCGTCGCGGACCGGGACAGATGCGCATACCGCCGATTCGTGGGCGGGCGAACGAGCTGAAGGTGATCGGCGCGCTGATCACGGCGGTCGCGCAGGGGCACCGGGGCGTACTGGTCATCGAGGGCCCGCCGGGCATCGGAAAGAGCCGCTTGTTGACCGAGGTCTTGGTGCTCGCCGAGAAGGCCGGTGTTCGATCGCTATTCGGCGAAGCGTTTGAGTACCAGCGGATGGTGCCGTTTTCCCCGCTGTTCATGGCGACCCTGCGCGCGGATCCCCCGGTCGGTGATGCCGAGACATTTCGCCACTTGGCCACTTCGGCTGATCACCGCTACTGGGTGGTGCGCGATCTGCAAGCTGCGATACAGGCGGCCGCGTCCCGAATGCCCTTGGCGATTCTCCTCGAGGACATCCACTGGGCGGATAACGCCACACTGCTTGCGCTGCGGTCGCTGGCCGCACAGCGGACCGGTGCCCCGGTGCTATGGGTGTTTACCGTGCGAACCGGCGCGGGCGGGCCGGCCGTTCGCGAGACGCTGAGCACTCTGGAACGCGAGGATGCCAGATTTCTACGGTTGACGCCCATGACACCGTGCGCGGTCGCCGACATTGTGCAAGACGCCGTGCGAGCCAGCGCGGACGCGTCGCTGCTAAACCTGGCCGATAAGGCGCGCGGCAACCCGTTTCTGTTGACCGAGCTGCTGCTTGGACTGGACGAGGACGGCCGGCTCGATGTCAGCGGCGGCCACGCGGTAGCCACCGGAGACGTGTTGCCGCGACGGCTCAGCGACACCATGCAGAAACGACTCGACCAGCTTTCCACCGCTGCAAGCCAAGTCGTGCGGGTGGCCGCAGCGCTGCCAGACCGGTTCTCGGCCCGGCTGCTCGCCGCGATGCTGGAACGCCGGCCGACCGCCCTCGTGCCGGCGGTAGAAGAGGCAGTCCGCGCCGACATACTCATCGAAGAAGGTGATCAGATGAGATTTCGGCATGATCTGCTGCGCGAAGCGACGCGGCAATCGTTGCCCCAGTCGCTGCGTCGAGCGATGGAGCGGCAGTCGGCGACCATCATGCTGGACATGGGGGCGGCGTCCGAGGAGGTCGCAACCCAACTCGCCCGTAGCGCTGAAGTCGGCGATCAGGTCGCGATCTCCGCGCTCCGCGAAGCCGCACAGTCGCTGGCCAATAGCGATCCGAGCGCCGCATCAGATTTGAGCAAGCGCGCGTTCGAGCTCCTGTCCCCCCAAGACCCCGGACGTGGGCCACTGATAACGGAAACGATCGTGCTGCTCAATCGGGCCACACGCTACGAGGAGGCGCAACGGCTGGCCAGCACCACCCTGTCTGCCGCACTGGCGCCCGAAGAAGAGGCAGAGCTTCGCCTGCGGCTACCGACGGTAACTACCGAGGCGACCACTCGACACATCGAAGAGAACCGCCGTGCGCTGCAGTTGCCGCATCTCAGCGAGGTCACCCGGGCACGACATCGGGCATGGCTGGCATACAACCTGGCGATGTACGGCCAACACGGACAAGATCGCATGGCGGCCAATGAGGCAGCGGCCGCTGCCGCATCCACCGGCGATCTCGAGTCCAACATTCTGTCCGGAATAGCACTCGCCTGCCTGGACTGCGCGGACGGGAATGCGCGCCGCGCCTTACACCGCGTTGAGGAACTTCAAGCCTTGACCCCCACGGACGATATGACCGCTCATCATCTCGCTGCGGTTCATCTGGCAAACCTGTTTGCGGTCGTTGGACAGTTGGAAGATGCCGCGGCGCTGGCCGCGTGTCGCACAGAAAAAGCCCAGAAGGAACGCGACGGTATGGCGCTTCATATCTGGGCCATGACCTCGGGGGTGGTGCAGCTGGCTGCGGGCCGGTTGTCGGCTGCCCGCGCCGCTACCGAGTGGCTGCCAACGCCGGAGCGAACGGGATGGACCTTGGTCGACGCGATGAGCATGTTCACGCTGGCGGAGGTGGCCGCGCGCACCGACGACCGAACGTTGTTGCAAGAGTTGCTAACCGAGGCGCACGGCGCCTACTCCGATGGTTCACCTGCCGTACGTCGCAGCGCGGCCGGCGCGCTGGGGCTGGCGGCGTGGCAGCACGACGACGTTCGTGAAGCGGTGCGCTGGCTCGGTGGCGACATCTCGCTACTCGTGACGCCGCTCTTGCCGACCGTCTTGGATCAGCTGACCTTGACCGCGCGGGTGGCGTTAGCCACCGCTGATGCCGGCCTGCGAGCGCATCTTCTCGACGACGTTGACGTGCTCGAACGCGAGCGTCCCGGGGTTCGGTTGTTCGCCACAATCGCCCAACAGACGCGCGGGATACTCGAGCGTGATATCGAGGCCCTGGTGTCGGCGGCGGAGTCGCTTCGTTCGTCGGGGCGGCCGCTTCTCTATGCCGGTGCTGCCGAGGACGCCGGTGGCGAGCTGGCTCGTGTGCAGCGCAATGCTGAGGCGCTCGACCAGCTGAACGCGGCATTTGACACCTACATCGAATGCGAGGCGATTGCCGATGCGCGCCGGGTGGGTCGCGCGCTGCGCCATTTAGGCATGGAACGGCGCATCGTAACGCGCCCGCGGGCAAAAACGGGCTGGGACAGCCTGACCGAGTCCGAGCTCAAGGTGGTCAACCTGATTGCCCAGGGGGCGACGAACCGCGCTGTCGCGCAACAACTTCACGTTTCCCCCCACACGGTGAAGACCCACGTGCACAATGCTTTTGCCAAGCTCGGAATCACTTCCCGCGTCCAGTTGGCGCAGCTCACGCGTGGCGCTGATTGATCGACAGCAAATCGGTAGGTGACGTGGGCACGCCTACAATGACGCGCATTGCAGTGACAATCCGGTAGATAGGACACCCCGTGGGGCCTCCAACCGGCATTTTTGACGTCGGCGGTCGGCGGCTGGTCACTCCGCCGATTCGGGGGCGGTCAGACGAGCTGAAACTGATCGGCGCGCTGGTGACCGGGGTGGCCCAAGGGCGCGGGGGCGTGCTGGTCATCGAGGGGCCGCCGGGCATCGGAAAGAGCCGCTTGCTCACCGAGGTTCTGGGGCTCGCCGAAAAGGCCGGTGTCCGGTCACTATTCGGCGAGGCGTTCGAGTATCAGCAGACGGTTCCATTCTTCTCACTGTTCATGGCCACCCTGCACGCCGATCCCCCGGTGGGAGACGCCGAGGCGCTGCGCCGGCTGGGCGGCACGGCGGATCTGCGCTACTGGGTGGTGCGCGATCTGGCCGACGCGATTCATGCGGCGGCCGCACAGACTCCGCTGGTGATTGTGTTGGAGGACATCCATTGGGCCGATAATGGCACGCTGTTGGCGCTGCGGTCGCTGGCCGGAGTGCGTCCGGATGCGCCGGTGTTGTGGGTGTTGACCGCCCGCACCGGGGCCGGCGGCCCGGCGGTGCAGGAGACGTTGTCGGTGCTGCACCGCACGAACGCCACATTTGTGCGGTTGGCGGCCATGACGTCGGACGCTGTCGCCGATATGGTCTGTGACGCGGTGCGGGCGAAAGCCGATGCGTCGCTGCTGAATCTGGCCGCCAAGGCCCACGGTAATCCGTTTCTGGTCACCGAGGTTGTCAGCGGGCTGGGCGAGGAGGGTCGGCTCACTGTCGATGGCGGCCGTGCCGGGGCGACCGGAGACGGGCTCCCGCGGCGTCTGGGCGCAACGATGGACCAGCGGCTGGACCTGCTGTCCAGTGAAGCGGCACAGGTGGTGCGGGTGGCCGCAGTGCTGCCGGACCGGTTTTCGGCCGGCTTGCTCGCCACGATGCTGGAGCGTTCGCCGGCATCGTTGCTGTCCGCGCTCGAGGAGGCGGTGCGTGCCGACCTTTTCGTCGAAGATGGTGAGCGGCTGAGGTTTCGTCACGATCTATTGCGTGAGGCCACCCGGCAGTCGTTGCCGCAGTCGCTGCGCCGGGCGATGGAGCGCCAATCGGCGTCGGCAATGCTGGGGATGGGGGCGGCCCCGGCCGAGGTGGCTACCCAGCTGGCACGCAGCGCGGAGCCCGGGGACAAGGAGGCTATCGGCGCGCTGCGGCAGGCCGCTCAGTTCGCGGGTCGCGGCGATGCGAGTGCGGCGGCGGACTTGTGCAAGTGCGCGCTGGAGCTGTTACCCACTGATGACGCTGAGCACGGCTCGCTGGTTGCCGAAACTGTGGAGTGGCTCAACCGGGCCAGCCGCTACGAGGAGGCCGAAGAATTGGCCGTGGCGGCGCTCGCACGGGCGGCCTCGCCCGAGGAGGAGGCGGAGATTCGCCTCCGGCTCCCGACAATCAACATGTACAGCGCCCAGCGGCGTGTGGAAGAGAATCGGCGCGCGCTCGAGTTGAGCGACATCAGCGAGGTCACCCGGGCGCGCCATCTGGCCCTGTTGGCTTACAACCTGTTGTACGACCAACCTGGGCAACAACGTGGGGCGGCCGACGAGGCCGCCGCAGCTGCGGCAGCAACCGACGATCTCGAGTCGAAAATCGTGGCAGATGTCACGCTTGCTTGTCTGGACTGTGCGGACGGGTATGCGGGCCGGGCCCTGCGCCGCCTCGAGCAGGCTTGCGCGCTGGCCGGCGCGAGTGATCCGACGCCAGCCCATGACTTGCTCGCAGCGCACCACGCCAACGTGCTGGCAGTGATCGGTCGGTTGGACGACGCTGCGGCCCAGATCGCCAATGGAACAGAGCAAGCTCGCCGGGAAGGTAACGCGATGGCCCTTGGCATTTGGGCTGACATCGATGCGTGGGTCCATCTCGCAGCGGGCCGGTTGTCCGCAGCTCGTGCCGAGGTGGAATCCCTGCCACGCTCGCCGAGGACAGGCGCGACCGACCTGGACATGATTCGCCTGGCGCTGCTGGCCGAAGTGGCGGTCCATACCGATGATCGAAACCTGCTGCAGCAGGTGGCCAATGACGCACGTGCCGCCTACCCAACCGGCGCCTCTGTGGTACGTCGGGCGGCGGCGCAGGTGCTCGCATTGGCGGCGTGGCAGCGCGACGACGTCCATGACGCGATGCGCTGGCTCGGCGGCATCACCCTTCTGGGGACACCTCTCACACCTGAGGTCTTCGATCTGGTGATCCTGAGTGCGCGGGTTACCTCGGCCGCCGGCGATGCCGGCCTGCGCGCGCGCGTCCTGCAGGCCACCGAGGCGCTGGAGCGTGAGCGGCCACCGCTGCCGCTGTTCTCGGGAGTCGCCCGATACGCCCGCGGGATAGTCGAACGTGACGTCGAGGCCTTGGTGTCGGCGGCGGAGTTGCTTCGCTCGTCGGGGCGGCCGCTTCTTTACGCAAGCGCTGCCGAGGATGCCGGCGGCCAGTTGGCTCGTGCGCAGCGCACTGCTGAGGCGCTTGACCAGCTGAACGCGGCATTTGACACCTACATCGAGCGCGAGGCGATTGCCGATGCGCGCCGGGTCGGCCGCGCGCTGCGCCGACTAGGAGTGGAACGTCGCATCGTCACGCGCCCGCGGGCAAAAACGGGCTGGGACAGCCTGACCGAGTCCGAGCTCAAGGTGGTCAACCTGATTGCCCAGGGCGCGACCAACCGTGACGTCGCGCAACGGCTCCACCTTTCCCCCCATACCGTTAAGACACACGTGCACAATGCTTTCGCCAAGCTGGGCATCGCGTCTCGGGTTCAATTGGCGCAGCTCATCCACGGCACTGATTGACCGACAGCAAATCGGATAGCTGACGGCGGCATGCCTACAATGACATGCACTGCAGCGACAATCCGGTGAACGGTAGGTAGATAGGACACCCGGTGGGGCCTCCAACCGGCATTTTTGACGTCGGCGGTCGGCGGCTGGTCACTCCGCCGATTCGGGGGCGGTCAGACGAGCTGAAACTGATCGGCGCGCTGGTGAGCGCGGTGGCCCAAGGGCGCGGGGGCGTGCTGGTCATCGAGGGGCCGCCGGGCATCGGAAAGAGCCGCTTGCTCACCGAAGTATTAGCGCTGGCCGACAAGTGCGGGGTGCGCACCTTATTCGGTGAGGCGTTCGAATACCAGCAGATGGTGCCGTTCTATTCGCTGTTCATGGCGACGCTGAACGCTGATCCCCCGGTGGGAGACGCCGAGGCGTTGCGCGGACTGGCCGGCTCGGCCGATTTGCGCTACTGGGTGGTGCACGATCTGGCCGACGCGATTCATGCGGCGGCCGCGCAGACCCCGCTGGCGATCGTATTGGAGGACATTCACTGGGCCGACAGCGGGACGCTGTTGGCTTTGCGGTCGCTTGCCAACGTGCGCGCGGATGTGGCGGTGTTGTGGGTGTTGACCGCCCGCACCGGGGCCGGCGGGCCAGCGGTGCAGGAGACCTTGTCGGTGCTGCAGCGCGCGAAGGCCACATTCGTGCGATTGCCGGCAATCGCGCCGAACGCTGTCGCCGACATGGTCTGCGACACGGTGCGGGCGAAAGCCGACGTGTCGCTATTGAATCTGGCCGCCAAGGCGCACGGCAATCCGTTTCTGGTCAGCGAGCTGGTCGGTGGTCTCGGCGAGGAGGGCCGGCTCACTCTTTCCGGCGGCCGTGCGAAGGTGACCGGAGAGGGGCTGCCGCGGCGTTTGGGCGCAACGATGCACCAGCGGCTGGACCTGCTCTCCGAGGATGCTTCGGAGGTGGTGCGGGTAGCCGGAGTTTTGCCGGACCGGTTTTCGGCCGGCTTGCTGGCCGCGATGCTGGACCGCCAGCCCGTCTCGTTGCTGTCGGCGCTCGAGGAGGCGGTGCGCGCAGATATTTTCGTCGAAGACGGTGAGCGGTTGAGGTTTCGGCACGATCTATTGCGCGAGGCCACCCGGCAGTCTCTGCCGCAGTCGCTGCGGCGAGCGATGGAGCGCCAATCGGCGTCGGTCATGCTCGGGATGGGGGCGGTGCCGGCCGAAGTGGCTGCCCAGCTGGCGCGTAGTGCCGAGCCAGGAGACGGCGAGGCGATCGGGGCACTGCGCCAAGCCGCGGAATCGGTTGGCCACAACGACGCCAGTTCGGCCGCCGACTTGAGCATGCGCGCGTTGGAGCTATTGCCCGCCGACGACCCCGACTACGGTTTCCTCGTCGCCGACACGGTGGAGTGGCTCAACCGGGCCGGCCGCTACGACGATGCCGAAGAATTGGCCGTCGTGGCCCTCTCGCAGGCGGCTTCGCCCGAAGAACAGGCCGAGATTCGCCTCCGGCTCCCGGCTCACACCAAGCACAACACCCAGCGGCGCGTGGAGGAGAATCGGCGCGCGCTCGAGTTGAGCGACATCAGCGAGGTCACCCGGGCACGGCATCTCGCGTGGTTGGCCTACAACGTGGCGTTGCAGGACCAAGGTGGGCAACGGCGCACGACAGCCGACCAGGCTGCCGCGGCCGCCGCAGCCACCGGTGATCTCGAGGCCACGATCATGGCCGATGTCACCGTCGCTGTGCTCGACGCAGGTGAGGGGTACACAGGCCGCGCCGTAAGCCGCCTCGAAGAGCTTTCCCCGCCCACGTCCACGAACGACGCGGCCTTAGCTTTTGCCTATGCCGCAATGCATTACGCGAACCTGCTGGCGGTGGTCGGTCGGTTGGACGACGCGACGGCACGGGTCGCCCGCGGCATCGGGCAAGCCCAGCGGGAAGGCAACGCGATGGCCCTTTTTATCTGGGCCGTCTTCAGTGGGATTGTCCACCTCGCTGCGGGCCGGCTATCGGCCGCTCGCGACGCCACGGAGTCATTGCCGCCACCACAGCCGACGGGTGCGACCGAGCCCGACATACTGCGGATGGTGACTCTGGCTGAGGTGGCAGTGCACACCGACGATCGAAACTTGCTGCAGCACATGGTCAACGACGCGCGCGATGCTTACGCCGCCGGCTCAGCCGCGGTGCGTCGAGGAGCGGCGTATGTGCTCGCACTGGCGGCGTGGCAGCACGACGACGTTCATGACGCGATGCGCTGGCTCGGCGAGGTCACCCTATTGGGGACACCACTTTTCCCCCATGCATTCGTTCGGCTGATCTTGGGTGCGCGAGTTGCTCTGGCCGCCGGTGATGCCGGCTTGCGCGCACGGGTCTTGCAGGCCACCGAGGTGCTGGAGCGTGAGCGGCCTGCGGTGCCGCTGTTGGCAGGGCTGGCCGGCTATGCCCGCGGGGTCCTCGAACACGATGCCCAGGCGCTGGTGGCCGCCGCGGAGTTGCTTCACTCGTCGGCGCGCCCGCTTCTGTTTGCAAGCGCGGCCGAGGACGCCGGCGCTGAGCTCGCTCACATCGGCCGTGGCGATGCGGCGGTTGCTCACCTCAATGCCGCATTCGACACCTACACAAGCCACGAAGCGATTGCCGATGCGCGCCGGGTCGGCCGCGCGCTGCGCCGACTAGGAGTGGAACGTCGCATCGTCACCCACCCGCGGGCGAAAACGGGCTGGGACAGCCTCACCGACTCCGAACTCACGGTCATCAACCTCATCGCACAGGGCGCGACCAACCGCGACGTCGCCACCGAACTGCACCTCTCCCCCCACACGGTGAAAACCCACGTCCACAACGCGTTCGCCAAGCTAGGCATTACTTCCCGCGCCCAATTGGCCCAGTTCATGCGCGGCACTGATTGACCGACAGCAGATCGGGTGGTGTGGGCGGGCAGGCCTACAATGGCGGGCACTGCAATGCAGTCCGGTAGACGGGAGACAAAAACCCGGTGGGGCCTTCAACTGGCCTATTTGATGTCGGCGGCCCGCACCTTGTCGCGCCGCCGATTCGGGGCCGGGCAGGCGAGCTGAAACTGATCGGCGCATTGGTGACCGAGGTGGCTCAGGGGCGCGGGGGCGTGCTGGTCATCGAGGGGCCGCCGGGCATCGGCAAGAGCCGCTTGCTCACCGAAGTGTTAGCGCTGGCCGACAAGCGCGGGGTGCGCACCTTATTCGGTGAGGCGTTCGAATACCAGCAGACGGTGCCATTCTTCTCGCTGTTCATGGCGACACTGCGCGCGGATCCCCCTATCGGTGATGCTGAGGCGTTGCGTAGCTTGGGCACGTCTGCCGATTTGCGCTATTGGGTGGTGCACGATCTAGCCGACGCTATTCATGCGGCGGCCGCGCAAACCCCGCTGGCGATTGTGCTGGAGGACATCCACTGGGCCGACAACGCCACGCTGTTGGCTTTGCGGTCGCTTGCTAACGTGCGCGCGGATGTGGCGGTGTTGTGGGTGTTGACCGCCCGCACCGGGGCCGGCGGGCCTGCGATGCAGGAGACCTTGTCGGTGCTGCAACGCGCGAACGCCACCTTCGTGCGGCTGGCGGCCATGACACCGGACGCCGTCATTGACATGGTCCAAGACGCCGTGCGGGCGAAAGCCGATGTGTCGCTGTTGAATCTGGCCGCCAAGGCGCACGGCAATCCGTTTCTGGTCACCGAGCTGGTCGGCGGGCTGGGCGAGGAGGGCCGGCTCACTCTCTCTGGCGGCCGTGTGAAAGTCACCGGGGACGAGCTGCCGCGGCGCCTGGGCGCAACGATGCAGCAACGGCTGGACCTGCTGTCCGGCGAGGCCTCAGAGGTGGTGCGGGTGGCCGCCGTGTTGCCGGACCGGTTCTCGGCCGGGCTGTTGGCCGCGATGCTGGAACGCTCACCCGCGTCGTTGCTGTCGGCGCTCGAGGAGGCGGTGCGCGCGAATCTTTTCGTCGAAGACGGTGAGCAGCTGAGGTTTCGGCATGACCTGTTGCGCGAGGCCACCCGGCAGTCGTTGCCCCAGTCGCTGCGGCGAGCGATGGAGCGCCAATCGGCGTCGGTCATGCTGGGGATGGGTACGGCCCCGGCCGAGGTGGCCACCCAATTGGCGCGCAGCGCTGAGGCGGGAGACCGGGAAGCCATCGATGCGCTGCGCCAAGCCGCGCAATCGGTTGGCCGCGGCGATGCGAGCGCGGCCGCGGACTTGAGCAAGCGCGCGCTCGAACTACTGCCAGCCCACGACCCCGACTATGGGCCCCTCGTCGCCGAGACGGTGGAGTGGCTCAACCGGGCGACCCGTTATGACGAAGCCCAAGGGCTTGCCGACAGCGCGCTCGCAACGCAGCTGTCGCAAGACGACGAAGCCGAGATTCGGCTGCAGGTGGCCGCTGGGACCGAGGACCCGGAGCAACGCATTGCCGAAATCCGTCGCGCGCTGCAGTTGGTCGGCATCAACGACATCACCAGGGCACGCCACCAGTCGTGGGTTGCCTACTTCGAGGTGGTCAATGGCCTGCAGTCGGACGCCTCGGTAGTGAGCCTGGCCGCGGCCGCGGCAACGGCGACCGGTGATTTGGAAGCCCGGATCGTCAGTGACACCGCGCTTGCCCTGATCGACTATCAGGATGGATATGCAGTGCGCGCGCTTCGGCGCATGGACGAGGTGGAAGTGCTGTCGCGCGACGGCGAGGCCACCTTCGGCGCCGTGTATGCGGCCAAGCGCCGCGCGGGTCTGGTTGTTTGCGTGGGCAGCTTGGAGCAAGCCCGCGCGCTGGTTGCCGAGGGTACCGAAAAAGCGCATCGCGAACGTAACGCGATGGCGCTTCCCGGCTGGACCCACCTGAGCGGGATGGTTCATGCTGCGGAGGGCCGTCTGGCCGATGCCCGTCGCACCATCGAGGCTTTGCCCCGGCGCGAATGGGCGAACAGTACCGAGGTCAACATTGAGCGCATTCTCGTTCTAGCTGAGGTGGCCGTGCGGACAGGTGATCGAAAGTTATTGCAAGGCCTAGTATCTGAGGCGCTCGGTTTGTGTTCGAGCACCTCTCCGTTGTTGTCCTGCGGCGCGGCTTACGTGATCGCTCTTGCCGCGTGGCACCGCGGCGACGTTCACGATGCGGTGCGCTGGCTAGGGGGCCAGAACGTGCGTGTAATCACACCCCTGTTTCCCAACGTGTTCGATCAGCTCATCTTGATGTCACGGGCGGCCATCGCGGCCGGCGACGCCGGACTGCGCGCGCGGGTCCTGCAGAGCATCGAGGTGCTGGAACGCGAGCGCCCAGGAGTGGCGTTGTTCGCGGCGGTCGCGCACCAGGCTCGCGGAATCCTGGAGCGTGACGCCGATGCGTTGTTGGAAGCGGCCGACGCGTTGGGCACGTGGCGTCCGCTTCTTCACGCGGGTGCCGCCGAGGACGCCGCGGGCGAACTAGCGCGCGCCGGACGCGACGCAAAGGCCATCGAGGGCCTCAATAAAGCATTCGACGCTTTCGTGGAATGCGAAGCGATCGCCGATGCCCGCCGAGTGGGCCGCGCGCTGCGCCGATTAGGCGTGGAACGTCGCATCGTCACCCAGCCACGGGCCAAAACGGGCTGGGACAGCCTCACCGACTCCGAGCTCAAGGTCGTCAACTTGATTGCACAGGGTGCGACCAACCGCGACGTCGCCACCGAGCTGCACCTCTCCCCCCATACGGTGAAGACCCACGTCCACAATGCATTTGCCAAACTGGGCGTTGCCTCGCGTGCCCAGTTGGCACAGCTCGTCCGCGGCGCTGATTGACCGACACGTCAAATACGCGGCCGCCTAGTACTGCATCCATGCGGCCCTAAACATCAACCCTCGGGCGATGGTTTTGCGCGGTCCGCGCGATGACCGTAGTAGTCGACAACTGATCAAGTGCTCACCGAGCGACGATCGAGGCGCAGCCGTACGCCCCGCCAGTGAGCCCACCAGGGGAAGAGCGAACAATGCTGGACGCAGCATGCGAAATGCTGGCGGTGACGTTCCGGGTGGCCGGGTACGCGATGGTGTCACGGTGACCGCGAGCTGGCTCAGCCCGATTGCCGATTCCGCACGCCGCGTTATCGATGCCGGCACACAGGAACGACGCGCGCGCAGTGGTCAACTTGCAGCCACGATCCAGCGGTTGAGTGCCAGGCGGGCACGAAGACGACATGAGCAATGGGAATTCAGGGCATGGCTGCAGATAACCGCAGACCCTCTTTGGTAGACGTTGTCGGCCACCCCGATGGCCTGACGATGTCCGAATCCAGTTGCGATAGCACAACCAATCACGCTCAAACCTGAGCGACGGTTTGATGATTCAGAATCGGCAACGGCTCGCGTCGCTCATGAGCGAATGCTGTTGTTGTCACGGCCGCGTTCAGCGCTTCGGCCTAGTACTAGACCCCTTCGGCCCTAAACATCAATCCTCGGGCGATGGTTTTGCGCTGTCCGCGCGACGACCGTAGTAAACGACAACTGATCACGTTCTCACACCAAAGCGATGGCGTAATCACGCCACACCGTTGCGGTGAGCACACAAAGGAAAGAGCGAACGATGTTGAATGCTGCGCATGGGATGCTGGCAAAACTGCCAGTGGCATTCGGTGTCGCTGGGTACGCGATGGTGTCCCCATGACCGCCGTTCACATCAGCTTGATTGACGAATCAGCAAGCAGCACTGCATATCCAGAGCGCGCCATGTCTGGTAACGAAGTGACGACGCCAAAGACGCCACCCATGCGAAGCAGCCGCAGGCGAATGCCAGGCGCACGCCAGTCGCTGGCCTGCCATCGCACAGTTACCACCAGCGATGGCGTCTCGCTGTCGGTTCGCGACTGGGGATCTCACACCGCCGCTCATACAGTCGTGCTTCTCCACGGCTTTTGCTTGAACAAACAGTCCTGGGATATTCAGATGGCGCAGCTGATCCGTCGCTGGGGCAACAAGGTTCGTATCATCAGTTATGACCACCGCGGTCACGGTGACTCGGGCAATGCATCAATGCACACATACCGGATCGACCGACTGGCCAACGACCTCGCCGAACTGCTGGTTGCGCTTGGGGTTACGGGCCCGCTCACCCTGGTAGGGCACTCAATGGGCGGCATGACGGCCTTGGCGTATCTTCGTCGGCCAACGAGCAACCGTCCCGTTGAGCCGGAGAGCCTTGTTCTCATCGCGACCGCCGCGGGAAATCTCGGCTCACACGGCCTCGGCCGGCTGCTGAACACCCCCGCGACAAGCATGCTCTACCACCTCGTCCACCGCATGCCTCGCGCAGGTACCGATGGGATAGTTCAATTCCTCTCCCGACCGGTGTGCGCGGCGGTAACCAGGCGTGGCGGATACGGTGAAGCCGCTCCGAAATCGTTGGTCGCTAAGTCAGCGGCCACTATCAACACCACGCCCTCGACGACCAAGGTCGGCTTCCTACGCGGTCTAAAAGACTACGACTGCTCTCATACGCTGGGCTTCATCGTTGCCAAGACGACCATCATCAGTGGAGGAGCGGACAAGCTCACCCCGATGTGGCACGCCCGCGAGCTCGCCGACGGTATCCCGGGCGCAACCCTCATCCACCGGCCCACCGCGGGGCACACGCTTTTGCACGAAATCCCCCAGGTCGTCACCGAAGCCATCAGCTCCGCCATCGCCGCCGGTGGCGCGGCTCTGGCGTCCGTGCGGTCGGAAAACCCGCCAGCCGGCGACTACCACATCGACCATTGCGATTCGGCATCCAAGGCTTCATCCGTCGAAGTTGATGAGCGAGCGTCATGACCCGGGCAGGCAGAACCTCCGCCTTACGTCAGCTGATCGATTTCGACGTCTGTGCGGGTGCCTGTGCAGTCGCCTTACCGGACCCTTCAGTCGACTATGTCTTCAGCGCAACGCACACGCAGCTCGTATTGACCAGTCCGTCAAGAACGGGGTCGTTAGGTATACACCGACCCCGCACTAAAGATCACCCGCTGGTCGATGGTGGCGGCGGTGCCGGGCTGCCAACGTAGTCATTGAGCTCTGGATCGCCACGATATCGCCGCCGTCCTATCACCGGCTTCGAGAGCAGCGACGAGACAGAGGAATTGAGGAAACGATGATGAGCACGGTGTTGGGAATGTTGATGATGCTGCCGGTGGTGTTCGGTGTCGGCGGATACGTGTTGGTCAACCACCGACCATGAGACCCCCAAGACGACACCGCGGCGCGCGCCGGCGCCCCCACGGCGTCTCTACTTCGAGATGCCTACTCACTCCATGTTGAGACGCGCATGATCAGCGCGCGCTGCGGTGTCATGGGGCGCCAGGGACATTCCATCGATGGGAAGAGGAGAAATACGGTGAGCGGCCACAACCTGAGCGCGGCTCACGAGGAAATCCTCGAGCCGTTGGCGCTACGCTGGTCCGCCAGCCCAAACGGGGACGGCCAGCATGCGCCGAACGTAACCGCGGAGAACGCATCTGATTCAATTGGGTCACCGCGATTGCGGGGCATAACCAGCCCGCCCGGCCCTGCGGGAAACGATTGGGATGGCGATAGGCCCACGCCCGACCACGACGCGGCAACGCCGAACATTTCCGTTCGAGCGCTCGGTTCAAGGAATTGGCGCGGTTCGGACGTGACCGGCACAGCCGGGCGTCGCGACAGCGGCCCCGGAGAAACTGCTGCGCGAGCAATTCTGCTCGGCACCAAGCTACATGTTCCGGCCATCGGGCCCGACCTCGTTCAACGGACCGCTCTGCTAGACGCATTGTCGGAGGGACGCCGCCGCAAGCTGACTCTACTGAGCGCGCCGGCTGGCTGGGGCAAGACGACAGTCCTGGCGCAGTGGGCCCTGAGCGCGGGTGAAGACCAGCGGTTTGGCTGGCTGTCGCTCGATACGTCCGACAACGACCCGGTGTGGTTTTGGATGTACGTGGTAGCCGCGCTGCAGCAGGTCAGTCCCGGGATGGGGATTCGCGCGGTCGAACTCCTAGCGATGGGCGCCGACCCAATGCAGGTCGTGCTGCCTACCCTGCTGAACGATCTGGACACGATCGCTGAACCGATGGTGCTCATTCTTGATGACGCCCACCTGGTGGTGAATCGAGCGGTTCATGAGCAGCTCGCATTCTTCATCGGCCGGTTGCCGGCGGATCTTCACTTGGTGTTGGCGACCCGATCTGACCCGATATTGCCGTTGGCCCGGCTGAGGGCCAGGGGCGATCTTGCCGAGGTGCGAACAGACGATTTACGTTTCAAAGCGAGCGAAGCGCAGCATCTGCTGAACGATGTATTCGGGTTGGGTCTGGCAGACGCGGACATTCAATTACTGCACCAACGCACCGAAGGGTGGGCTGCCGGGCTCTACCTTGCCGCCCTCTCGCTGGCCGGGCGTGCTGACGCCACGGCGTTCATCAAGACGTTCGCAGGCGATAACCGCCATATCGTCGACTACCTGATGGCCGAGGTGCTGGACGGCCAGCCACCGCACGTGCGCAGCTTTCTGTTACGTACCTCGCTCCTGGAACGACTCAGCGGACCGCTGTGCGACGCGGTGCTGCAAACGTCTGGTTCTGCCTCGGTCTTGGAAGAGATCGAACGCGAAAACCTGTTTGTGGCACCGCTGGACATGTCGCGCCGCTGGTATCGCTATCACCAGCTGTTCGCGGAGTTGCTGCGCACCGAGTTGCGTCGCAGCGAGCCCGACCTCGTCGCCGATCTGCACCGACGGGCCGCGACCTGGTTCGAGGAAGAGGGGCTGATCGATGAGGCGCTACGCCACCTGATCGCCGCCGGTGACATCGCGCGCAGTGCTGATCTGATCGCCGCGGACTGGGTCGACGAATTCAACGGCGGCGGCTCCTCGACCATTTCGGGTTACCTCGATCTGCTTCCCCAGGAGACCGTTCTACAAGATTCGCGGCTGTGCGTGGCGCGGGCCTGGATCGCCTTGAACGCGGGTCAACTTGACGATGCCGCCAAGTGGATCGACGCAGTCGAGACCGAATCCCCGGATGACGGTGACGGCATCAGCGCTCAAGCCGTCGTGTTGCGCGCCACTCACTCCTTCAAAAAGGCCGAAGTCGCCGCTGCGCTTGATACGGCTCGCCGGGCGATCAGCCTCGATCTCGGCGTAGCGCCCCAGGGTCAAGCTAGCGCTTACTCCGTCTATGGGTCCGCGCTCTACTTTGCGGGTAGCACCCACGAGGCGCAAGGCGCTTTCCGGCGGGCCGTACGGCTGGCCGAGAAGGTGGGCGATCGTCGCACCCGCAGCTACGCGTTGGGCTATCTGGCGCTGATTTCGGCCGAGCAGGGTCAGCTCGCAGACGCCGAACTGCGGATCCGTCGGGCATCCGGTAGCTCCCGGGACCTGGCCGACGGGGAGCACTTCGTGGACGTGATGGTGTCGCTCGCCGCGGCCGAGGTCCTCGCCATGCGTGGTGATGCGGCCGCAGCGGTGGCCGCCGCCGACATGGCCCTCATGTCGGCCCGCCAAGGTGGTGCGATCCTCGAGATCGCCAAGACGTTGCTGGTCAGGGCGGATGTCTTCGAGCACCTCGGTGACCACCAGACCGCGAAGGCCATGCTCGAAGAGGTGGAAACCCTGATGCGCGATTGCGCGGACGCTGGCATTGGCTCGCCACTGCGCGCTTCGGCGCGGCGGCGCGCGCCCGTCGCAGTGACTTCGCGCCACGAGGGTTGCGCGGCCGGTGAGGCACTGACGCCCAAAGAACTCGAGGTCCTTCGGCTGCTCGCTACCCGGTTGTCGCGACGTGAGATTGGTGCGCGGCTTTACGTTTCGCTCAATACCGTGAAGACCCATCAGCGCGCTCTGTACCGCAAGCTGTGCGTTGAGCACCGCGGCGCTGCGGTCAGCCGGGCGCGAGAACTCGGCCTGCTGTAATGGCCTGCCCGGGCCCTTGCCGGACAGTGCTGAACCTGAATCATGGCTCCTGAGAACGCCTCTCATTAATCACCCGGGTGAACAGACGGTCGGGGTGAAGACGATTCACCCTACGCGGGTGCAGCCTCATCGAAGAGCAGATGTCGGCGGGCTCATGAACATAGCTAAAGAGCACCGCCCCGGCCGCCGCCAGGGGGATCGGGAAGGGAACCAGGACGTGCCTAGAGGCTTCGAGGCCAAAAGGGTCGCCGCCTGCGCCGGCGATGCCGCCATGAGGCCGCAAGCCTCGGTCAACGCCGTCGATGGGAACGGCAGCGCCGTCACCGGTGGGCGCGCCGGAGCCGGTGCCGGCAGGCAAATCCTGCTGCGGGCATTTGGGCTTCTGGCATCGTGGGCGATCGGACTACTGGTTGCGGCTTGGATTGTTCCCAGAGTTTCGTTGTCGGTAGCGGGATTCATCGTCGCGGTAGCCGTGTTCGCGGTAACGCAGGCGATGCTGTCCCTATCAATCTTGAAGTTGCCCAATCGGTACGCGTCGCTGCTCCTTGGGGGCACCGGCTTAGCATTGACGATCGTCGCGTTGATCCTCGCGTCGGTATCGACACACGGGCTCACTATTGTCGGCATTGCATCCTGGCTAGCCACGACGGTTGTCGTGTGGCTCGTGACAACGATTGGGGCAATCACGCTGCCCGAGTTGCTCATCCGCGACGGGCCCGACTCGACCTGACCACATACACGCCTGTGCTAACGGATGTACGTGGGGTGGTTCGTGTCGAGATTGTGCATGTCGGGGTCCGCGCTGTGAGCAAAAATTTTGACATCTCGTCCAACAACGGAAGGAGCGGTGATGGGAGACACTCATGACGATCCGACGGATCACTCCCGGACCACGCAACCGCACGCGGGTATTACGATGAAGGACAACTTTTTCTGGCCGGGGTTGATCCTGCTGGTCGTAGCGACGGTCGCGCTGATCAGCACGGCGGCAACCGCTGCCTACCGGCATTACGAATGGCTTTCCACCACGGTGCTCATCGCCGTTCTCGCCGCGGTCGCCGGAACGCTGTGGTTCGTCATGGAGAATCGCCGCGTGACCCGCATCGATGCGCAGTGGGACGCCGCGCACCCAGGTAGTCGGACGCTTCCGCGCACTCGCTGATCACAACTGAGCCCTCGACAGTGATGTCCAGGGACGTCCGAACCGCAACATCCGCGCAGCGACGTGAGATCGCCGGCCGGCTATACGTCTCGCTCAATACCGTAAAGAGCCACCAACGCGCGGGTGTACCGCAAGCGCCGCGTCGAGCACTGCAGCGCCGCGGTCAGCCGGGTGCAGAACTCGGCCTGTTGTAATTCGCCTGCCCGCACCCCCGCCAGATGTGGTCGGTCACGAATTTTCGCGTCGAGAGCGCCTCACATCAATCACCCGGGCGAGCAGACAATTGGGGTGATGACAATTCACCCCACGCGGGGGCAGCGTCATAAATCTGCCCACGAAGGCATAGGCGACCTCGCCCGGTGGGCAGCTTGGCTGCCGATTTTCTGACACCGCGGCCAGGGCCACCATTGACAAGTTATGCGTCGCCGCGTCTCCGATTAGCGGCCACGCCTACGGAAGGTGATTGCCGGGTGCCCGAGATCGATTCAAGGGGGCGCAAACAGTGTCGCCAACCCTTCTAGATGTGTCCCGATGGCAGTTCGTCATCACGATCGTCTTCCACATGACGTTCCCCGCCATCACGGTCGGCTTGTCGGTGTTCTTGACGGTCGTTTATGGTCTGCACCTTCGCACCGGTCAGGTCATTTACTTGCAGATCTTTCGGTTCTGGAAGCGAATATTCGCGGTGGGGTTCGGGCTGGGGGTGGTCAGCGGAACCGTGATCACCTTCGAGTTGGGTTTGAACTGGGGGCGTTTCGCCAGCGCCACCGGGCCCGTCTTGGGGCCGATCATCGGCATGGAGGTGGTGAGCGCGTTCTTCGTCGAAGCCGCGTTCATCGGCGTGATGCTTTATGGCGACGGTCGAGTCAAACCGCGAACGATGTTCGTGTCGTGCTGCATGGTTGCACTGGGCACGGTGTTGTCGACCCTTTGGATCCTGGCCGCCAATTCCTGGATGCAGACCCCGGCCGGTTACCGCAGGGACCACGGTCGGTTCGTGCCCGACAACTGGTGGTCGATCATCTTCAACCCGTCGTTCTCATTGCGCTTCCCGCACATGCTGTTGGCCGTGATCATCTCGGCCGCCCTGTTTGTCGGCGGAATCGCGGCCTATTACCTCATCAACCGGCGACACGACGAGTTCGCTCGGCGCACGTTTTCCATCGCGCTGGGAGTTCTTGCGCTGCTCATCCCTGTCCAGTTCTTCTACGGCGACAAAGTCAGTTTCATGGATGAAGACCACCAGTTGGCGAAGTTCGCTGCGTTCGAGGGCGATTGGGATTCGACCAACACCGGCTACAACCTGATCGTGATTCCTGACCAGCCACATCAGCGCAACCGAATGCAGATCAGCGTCCCCAAGATGGGCAGCATGATCAGCGGCGACCTGTCTGGCCACACACCGTTGCCCGGCCAACACCAGATTCCCCGGGATCGACAGCCCAATAGCTGGTCGGTGTTCTGGGGATTCCGGGTGATGTTCTACGCCGCCACTGTCATGCTGTTCGCCGCGATCACCAGCGTAGTGCTGCGGCTGCGAGGCCGGCTGTTCATCGCGCGCTGGTTTCACCGGTTGATGCTGTGGCTGACACCGCTGGGTGTCGTTGCCATCATCGGTGGGTGGGTGACGGCCGAAACGGGACGCCAGCCCTACCTCGTGTACGGGATGCTGCGCACCGATCAGGGCGTCTCCCTTATCGCCTCACCCGCGGTCCTCGCCTCGTTCTTCACTTTCCTGGTCTTGTATCTGGCGCTGTTCGGCGCCTGGATCATCTATGTGGTGCGGACGGTGCGGCGGGGACCTGACCCGCACGATCTGGAGATCGGGCCACCAGGTTCAGCGTCCATCGCCGACGATATCGCCGCCGTGGAGGCGTGATGGCCGCAACGATTTCGTTTTGCTTGGTGCTCGTGTTCTGCCTGGGCATGTACGTGGTGCTGGATGGATACGACCTCGGCATCGGGATGCTGTTCCTCACCGAACGGGACGTCAATACCCGCCGTGAACTGATCGAGGTGGTGGCGACCGCATGGGATGGCAACGAGACGTGGCTGATCCTTTTCGGGGTAACGCTTTTCGGGGGCCTACCCACCGCCTATGGCGCCGCACTGCCCGCGCTGTATGTGCCGATCGTCGTGATGCTGCTGGCGCTGGTGTTTCGCGGCGCAGCAATCGAGAGGGTATCCGACACGGTCGGCGTGCCCCGAGGGTGGGGCTTGGCGTTCGGCGTGGGATCGCTGGTTGCGGCGTTCGCACAAGGTGTAACGATCGGCGGGGCACTTAGCGGGATCGCCGTCAACGACGGTCAATTCTCCGGCGGCACTTTCGATTTCATGACCAGCTATGCCTTGCTGACGGGTGTCACCACGGTCGTGATGTACTGCGCCGCCGGCGCGGCGTACGTCCAGCTGAAGACCACCGGCAATTTGCGGGCCCGGGCTGCGTCGCTGGGCCGTCTGCTCACCCGGGCTACCGGCATCCTCACGCTCGCTTGCGCGGCACTGTTGGTGCCATTGACACCGGTGCGCATCGGTGCGGCGGGTACGGCGGCGAACGTGCTTGCCGCTATCGCCGCGGTAATGGCGCTGGCAGGTCTCACCACATCGCTGTGGGCGTTCGGCCGTCGCCCTGACGAGCGTCCCATGATCGGGATCGTTGCAGCCGAAGCATTCGGCTTGGTGGCGCTGGCATTGCTGTATTACCCGACTGCGCTGCCGCCCGGCCTCACCGTGGATCAGGCCAAGGCGCCGGCGGGCACACTGAACTTCCTGATGATCGCGTCGACCCTTAGTCTTCCGGTCTTGCTGTTTTTCAGCTGGTACGCACATCGGGTCTTCCGGGGGAAGTACCGCGAACCGTCGGCCACTGTGGCCCTGGCCGGATCGGGCCGCGTCGCCTCGACGGCGTCCTACAGTCCGGCTCAGCCTGGACGGCATCCCAGGCAGAGACCGAAAATGCTGCGCTGGGCCGCAAATCTCATGTGGATCGTTGTCGGGGTGCTGATTGCCGCAGTCAGCGTCGGGGTCTTTAGCAAAACCCCGACCGGCCTCGTCATAACCCTCGTCGCGCTGGTGTTGATCGTCATCGGCGGAGCCGTGGTGTGGTTGCGCGACGAGTTGCGGCACGCCGATGCCGAATAGCGACGCCGTGGCCGAAATCGGCCAGGCCCAACACATTCGGATGCACCAACTGGGTGCGCCGGGCCACGCCGACTTTCGCCGGGCCACCCTCGCCAAAGCGGTCGCGTCCGCTCTCTTGGTCTCACAATGGGCAACTTTCGTCGCCGTCGTCGCCGCGGCGTACCGCGGTGACGGACGAAACGGGTTATGGGCTGGGGTGGCGCTCTTTTTCGGCGTCGCGATCGCCCGGGTCGCATGCGAGACCTGGGCGCGCAGTCACGCCGACGCCGGTGGTGCGGCCGTCACCGCCGCGGTCGCCACTGCAGTCCTCGACCGAGATCTCGGCGCAAGCATGTCGGACCCGACAGCGCCGGCACACCGGGCGGTCGAGTTGGCCAGCCAGATCGGTGAGCATCATGCCCATTTCACGCCGGCACGTCGCGCCACGCCATGGTGCTGCGCGGTAATCCTGATCACCGCTGCGGTCGCGCATTGGCCGGTGGCAGTGTTGCTGGCCGCCGCAACCCCGATCATCCCCGTCAACGTGCGGATGGTCGGGCTGGCCACCCACGACGCGGCGGCACGCCAACTAGCTGCCACCAGAGCCTTGTCCGCGCGGCTGTTGGACCGTTTTCGCGGTCTGCCCACGCTCAGCACGCTAGGCGCCATACCGGCGGAGCAAAGGTCTATCACCAAAGCCGGCCGCGACCTCAACCGGGCGACCATGACCGTGCTGCGCCGCGCACTTGTGGCCGGTGCGGTGCTCGACGTGGTGATCACCCTCGGCGTCGCGATCACCGCGATCTATTGCGGCTTCACCCTGCTCGGATATGTCCACATCCCCGGCTCCGGCGCTCTGACTTTCGGACGGGCCCTGTTCGTCTTGATGCTGGCACCAGCCTATTTCGCCCCGCTACGCGACCTCGGCTCCGCCCACCATGCGCGGGAACAAGCGGTCGCCGCGGTCGCAGCACTGGCTGAATTGAGCGCGTCGAAAACGCCCATGAGAGCGAACGTGATTCGTCACGCGCCACGAGTGACGTTGGCTGGGATCTGTGTGCGATATGGCGCGGCGCCCGTTTTGGATTCCGTGGATGCGGTCATCCCGGCCGGGACCAGCGTGGTGGTGCGGGGCCGGTCCGGCGCGGGTAAATCGACACTGCTCGCCGCGGTGGGCGGGCTGATCCAACCCGCATCCGGACTGGTGCAAATCGACGGGCGGCGTCCGCAGCCCGGAGCGGCGAGCTGGATCGGGCAGCAAACCGTGATCCTGCCCGCAACGCTTGCCGACAACCTGCGGCTCGGCAGCGCCGACGCCCGCCCAGCAGCGTTGTGGGATGCTGCCGAGCGGGCCGGGTTGGGCACGTTGCTCGCTCGGCTACCAACTGGATTTGATGCCCCGATCGGTGAACGCGGCTGGGGGGTGTCGACCGGCGAGGCGCAGCGGGTGGCCATTGCACGCGCCTTGCTGCGCGACGCGGGCCTGTGGTTGCTCGACGAACCGACCGCGCACTTGGACGCCGAAAGTGAAGCGGCACTGGTCGACACGCTGGTCGAGGCGGCCCGCGGTCGTACGGTGTTGATCGCCACTCATTCGCCTGCAGTTGCCGAGATCGCCGATCAGCAATGGGAGATCGTCGATGCGGATTTGCTGGTGACCCAAGCGTGTCAATCGGTGCCGTCGTGACAGCGCTGCGGGACTACTTGGGCCTACTTGGTGGTAAGACCCTCGCTCGCCTGGCGGCCACGGCGATCCTGTCGCTGCTCGCCTCGGGCGCGACCGTCGGCTTGCTCGCGCTGTCGGGCGGATTGATTGCGAGCTGCGCGATCGCCGGTTCGGCCACTGTCTTCTCGGTCTATGCACCCAGCGGCGGTGTGCGAACATTTGCACTTACCCGAATCCTGGCGCGGTACGGCGAACGGCTCAGCGCTCACGCGATCAGTCTGGAGTGGCTGATTCGGCTGCGCCGCAGACTGTTCGTCGACCTCGCGGCGCTCCCAGTCGCCGCGCAGCGGCGGTTCGCATCCGGCGAGCTACTCGACCGCGCAATGGCCGACGGCGACGCGGTGGTCGAAGCATTGCCCGGCGCCGTACTGCCGCTTGCCGCGAACGCGGTGACGGTGGCCGTCAGCACGACCGTCGTTGCGGCGATCAACCCGCTCGCCGCAACCCTCCTCGCGGCGGGAGCCGCGGTGATCGTCGCCATGGAAACACATGTCAGCCGGCGGCAACGCCGCCTCGCCGCCGATGTTGCCCGCAGTCGCGGCGCGGCGCGCGCACAGCTGATAGCGGCAACGGTGGCGGCCAACGAACTCGTTTCACTCGGCGCAATTGCCGAAGTGCGCACCACGGTGGCGGGCCGGATCGCGTCTGCGGCCGTAAAGCGCACCGCCGCCGATCGTTTCGACCGGTGGGCCGCGGCAGCCATCTCGGTGGCCCAGGCGGCGACGATACTCGTTGTAGTGGTTGCTGTGCTCATGACACCAGAAATTTCGCTGCCGAGGGCCACGCTTCTTCTGCTGATGACCATCGCCACCGTGGATCTATTCGCAGACACGCACCGTCAGTTGCGGCAGCTGACCGGATCGGCAGCTGCGGCAACCAGGCTCGCTTTGGCTGCACCAGCAAAGGGGGAAAACCGGCCGGCGCCTTCTAACGCCGGGACGGCGGGGGTGCGCATCGATATGCCGGCCACCGGCATATCGGCGCACCCGGGCGAGACCGTCATCGTGCAAGGTCGTTCCGGATCAGGGAAAAGCACTCTGCTTCAACGTATCTCGGACCGTAGCGATGACATCTTGCTCGACGGCCAGCCATCACACGAGCTTCCTGCCCGCGCTGTCGTCCTGGTCGCAGCCGATGAGCCACTGTTCTGCGGAACCGTCGCGGAAAATCTCAGACTCGGCGACAGCGACCTGGACGACGCCGAGATGCGCCGATTGCTGGGTGATGCGGGTCTCGGCGAGCTCACGCCCGACACCGCGGTAGGCCAGGGTGGACGCGCCATGTCCGGCGGCGAGGTGCGCCGCCTCGCGGTATTACGTGCCCTGGTGGCCCGGCCCCGCCTGCTGCTGCTCGACGAACCGACAGAGGGTCTGGACGCATCCACCGCACAACGAATGCTTGGCCTGATACGAGAAGAGCTGCCGCACGCCACGGTGATCGCCGCGATACACGACCGCCACCGCTCGCACCTTGCGGGTGCCGCGCATCGTGTCGTCGAGGTTGGATGACCGGACCGAGTTAACCCCGCTACCCCACCGCCAGCTAGGACTGGCCCTTCATGGAAGTTGTTCATCAAGAGCACATTCGACGAGGCGATGCGGCCTGAGCAGGTCGTCTGCGTTCCAGGCCGCAGTCGTCTGCAGAACCGGGGCGTCCGCGGCCCGATGCTGACCGGGCGGCGAGCGGCGAGCGTACCGGCCGAGTTCACCCGGGTGAATTGCGCGCGTGGATGAGGACAACTCACCCGCTGCGTAGCGATAGTGGTCGCTGACCTGAGCCGCGGCCGCAAACCGCCTGGGTCACCGTCTCGGCGCCGAACCCCTCCGCCAAGGAAGGCAGTGTGAGTTCGGCAGCGGCGATGCGGTGAAACGACACACGCAGAACGGAGACAGCAATGTCACAGAATGAGGCCACCGTTATGAGGACTGATGGCCCCGGAAAGTCTTTACCGACCGGCATCGCGCCCCTGGTCGCGCGGTATGGTCTGGTGATAGTCCTGGCCTGGTTCGGCGCCATGAAGTTCACTTACTATGAATCCCACGGTATTTCACATTGGGTGGCCAATAGCCCATTCATGAGTTGGATGTACCACATCATATCCATCGACGCCTTCGGTCGATTGAACGGATCGATAGAATTGATTACCGCAGGACTGCTAGCCGTCAAGCCGTGGTACCCGAAGGCGTCCGTGGTGGGCGGCATATTCGCCTCGCTATTCTTCGTGACCACGCTGAGCTTCATGATCACGACGCCCGGCACCGGCGAGGCGTCTGCTGGGGGTTTTCCCATTTTGTCCGCCGACGGGGAATTCTTGATGAAAGACATTGCGCTCCTCGGCTTGGCGCTGTGGCTGCTGGCGGACGCGATTGACGCAACCCGCAGACAGGCGAGGCTCGCCGAAAAGTACTGAGGCAAGATGTCCTGATCGCCAAGTGTTGCGTCGATATCCTCCGCGCCAACACCCCCGGCTCCGGTCGCCGCAGCTATGAGATGGTCACGATCCCGATCCGATTGGACACGCTCAGCGGCGATCCGGCGGTCGTGATCCGCGCCATCGGCATCGTCAAGCGCACCGAGCTATTGGTGGCCATGGGGTTTGAGGTCGCTGACCGATTCAAACAGCGCACCTCGGTGTTTCATCACGATTTCGGGGGTGTCTGCCTCACCGCAGAATCACCGGTGGCCACGAGGCGATTGCCGCTGTGCCGCTTCCGCTCCGAGGAATGGTAGGTATCAGCAGCGTCCCTTCCGCGCAGTGGAAGTGACGCACCGCGCTTCTAGTTTCATGTGTTGCATTCAGCCGGGGGTGGGCGCCGGTTGTGCGCGATCCCGAATCGTCTCGTCTGGGAAGGCATCACGGTAATTCACCCGGGCTAACAGGCGGTGGGGGTGATGACGATTCACCCGACGCGGGCGCAGTCTCATGGAAAGAGATGTCGTCGGGCTGAGGACCACGTCACAGCTGTAGCGCAGCGGTCCAGCAGTCGCCTAGGCAAACCGGGAAGGGAACCAGGACATGCCCACAGGCTTCGAAATTAATATGGTGCTCGGTAGCGCCTTGAACTCCTCAGGTCCGTGTGGTCATGCTCAGCGCGGTGTCGCCGAATCGATCGACGTCGCGGTTACCGGCGCCTATCCGAGCAACCCAAGGGCGCGCCGCGCAGACCGGTGGCTTCTGACATGAAACGTGCCATTGCGCGATTGGGGTCATCGACCACGCTGAACTTCGCGAGTCGTGGTTCGCTGGCGCAATCGCGCGCAACGACTGACTCGCCGATCATCTCGGACGACGACATGGCATGGTTACTGGTCGACGCGGCGCCTTCGTGTCTGACCGGTTACGAACGCACGAATGTGTTCGTCGAATTAGGCTGCGGGGAGAGTTTTCTCGCGATAAAGCGTATCCTCACCGCCATCCTGTCTAACCAAATGACAATGCCGGTGACGATACTCTCAAAGCTGACCTGCTGGCTGAATGGCTATGCCGGTAGCCCAGAGGAGGCGCGGCTGCGCATGACGCTTGCCGTCATTCGTCTGCAGCAGTCCGAGGCGGTTTAGGTGGGCACGGCCGGAGGCATCGACCTCGCGAGTTCGACCCCACTGTCCCGGCGCGCAAATCACTGCGAAGACTCAACGGGCAAGCGCCGCTATGTAAGTGGGACAAATAGGCCGGTTCAATCACAAGAGCCCGTCCGACCCGACGCATTCGAAAGGGATGGCGATGACTGAGGCTTACGTTTTGGGGGGTGTGCGAACCCCGTTTACCCGCTATGGCGGCACACTGTCGGGTATTCGCGCCGACGACTTGTTGGGTATGACTATGAAGGGCGCCTGCGACCGACTGGGTGTGCCGCTCGGCGCCGTCGAAGACATCGTGGCGGGTTGTGTGAATCCCGCTCACGAGGGCATGGGCGACGTCGCCCGGTGGGCAGCGCTGGCTGCCGGTTTTCCTGACACCGCGGCTGGGGTCACCGTGAACAGGTTTTGCGGATCTTCACTCACCGCGGCGGTGACCATCAGCCACGCGATCAAGGCCGGAGACCTTGGCCTGGGCATTGCCTGTGGAGTCGAGTCGATGTCTCGCTCGGGGTGGGCGTTGATGAAAGGCGACGCCGCGTTCAGTCCGCGGGGCCCGGTCCTCATGCTCGACACCATGTGGAGCGGGGCCGGCGGGCCGCCCAACCCGGTGTTGCTGGCCCGCAACGCTTACATCAGCATGATCGAGACCGCGCAAAATGTCGCCGACCGCTACTCACTGAGCCGCGAGGAGATTGACGCCTTCGCATTGCGATCCCAGCAGCGGGCTAAGGCCGCCCGCGATCGAGGACGGCTAGCCAAAGAGATTATCCCCGTGACGATCCCGGCGACGAAAAAGACACCTGCCCGGCGGGCAGAACATGATGAGTTCATCCGCGATGACACCACCGCCGCGGCGCTGGCGGCGTTGCCCGCCCAGCCCGGGACTACCCAGATGACGGCGGCCAACTCCTCGCCTTTGAGCGATGGTGCCAGTGCCGTGGTCATCGCTTCCGGTGAACGAGCCAGCGAACTCGGCGTCAAACCGTTGGCCCGAGTGGTGTCGAGCGCGGTCTATGGCATCGACCCCCTGATTATGGGCGTAGCCCCTGCATGGGCGATCCCTGCTGCGATCCGCCGGGCAGGACTTAACCCCGAGCAGATCGACGTGTGGGAAGTCCACGAGGCCTTCAGCGCCCAGGCGCTGGGCGTGCTGCGGGAACTGCCAAACCAGCTGGACGGTTTCGTGGTGCCCGATGACAAGTTGACACCCAATGGTGGCGCGGTCGCGATCGGACATCCCTTCGGAGCCACAGGAACTCGTTATTTGTTGACGCTGGCGACCGAGCTGCGTGAAAGGGACGCCCAATATGGGGTTATTGGGATCTGCATCGGCTCCGGCCAGGCAGTAGCAGTGGTTTTGGAAAATGTCGGCGCACAATAGGAGACGTATGCTCGGACACGGCCCGAGATTTTGACTGTGGACCATTTCGACATCGCCATCATCGGCACCGGGTCTGGCAACACCATCCTCGACGAGCGCTATGCTGACAAACGCATCGCGATATGCGAGCAGGGCGTGTTCGGCGGCACCTGCATCAACGTCGGCTGCATCCCGACGAAGATGTTCGCCTATGCCGCTGATGTGGCGCAATCCGCCAGAGATTCACCACGATTCGGTGTTGATGCGCGCGTCGACGGTGTCCGCTGGAGTGAGATCGTCTCGCGAGTATTCGGCCGCATCGACCCACTGGTGATGAGTGGCGAGCAATACCGGCGTTGTTCGCCCAACGTAAAGATGTTCACGAGCCACACTCGGTTTGCCCCGACCATGGACAACGGTCGCCACAAGCTCCGCACCGATGACGGAGACGAATTTTCCGCCGACCAGGTTGTGATCGCCGCGGGCGCCCGCGCCACCGTTCCGGACGCCATCGCCAGGTCCGGGTTGCAGTATCACACCAGCAACACGATCATGCGCGTCGCGAACCTGCCCGAACACCTAGTGATCGTTGGCGGCGGTTTCATCGCGACTGAGTTCGCGCACATCTTCTCGGAACTGGGGTCGCGAGTCACGCTGGTCATTCGTGGTGGCACGCTACTCAGCCAGTGCGACGACGCCCTGTGCGCGCGCTTTACCGATATCGCCGGCAAGAATTGGAGTATCCGGAGCCGCCGCAACGTGGTCGGCGGCACCCAAGACGACTTCGGGATGACCCTGGATCTTGACGATGGTTCGCGGCTTCAGGCTGACGCCTTGCTGGTATCGACCGGGCGGATCCCCAACGGCGACTTGCTCAATGCCGAAGTGGCCGGGGTGAAGGTCATCGACGGGCGGGTGATGGTGGATGAATATCAACGCACTACGGCCCGTGGCATATACGCACTGGGCGATGTGAGTTCGCGATACCAGCTAAAGCACGTAGCCAACCATGAGGCCCGCGTGGTCAAGCACAACCTGCTGGCCGACTGGGACGACACCGCTACGCTCATGCGGGCCGATCACCGTCACGTGCCGTCGGCGGTGTTCACCGACCCGCAGATCGCGATGGTTGGGCTCACTGAAAAGGCCGCCCGCGCGGGCGGTTACAACGTCAGGTCGAAGGTGCAAGATTACGCAGACGTCGCCTATGGATGGGCGTTGGAAGACACGATCGGCTTCGCCAAAATCGTCGTCGACGATGACACCGGGCAGATCCTCGGTGCCCATATCATGGGCCACCAAGCCGCGCTACTGATCCAGCCCCTGATCCAAGGGATGCGCTTCGGCCTAACCGCCCAAGACATGGCACGCGGTCAATACTGGATCCACCCGTCTCTATCTGAGCTCATTGAGAATGCGCTGCTGGCGGTATGCGGCGAGCCGCCTTGGCCACCCCGCTCCGACACTGACAATGTCTCACCGGCCCCGAGCCACCGGCTGCCGGCGCGACGATCGTAAGGTCCGCGGTTTTGGCAACGGTCGGAAACGACCCATTTCAGTTGTGCCGCAGCTGAAACGCGGGTCGCCCGCAGACATGGGTTGCTGGTACATGGGCGGCCATTCGCCTCGGCCACACCCCTCGTTGTTTTCACCCGGGTGAATCGGTCTCGAGGGTGATGCCATGTCACCCGGCCCGGCAGCACGCTCATAGTCGATCAGCGTTGCGGTTCCTTTCGTGCACGGGTCCCCATCAAAGCTGCCGTGTCTCGCCGATGGGTTCGCGGGACACCATGGCCAAACCACGACCGCGTCGGACAAAGAAGAGGCACTAACCGGTGAACCCCAGAACAGCACTGCTACTTTGCAATAGACAGTCGGCGCGGCATCGTTTCAGCAGTCGGGTCTCCGTGCACGTCGACGCCGAGGCCCAAGCTCGATCATTACTCAAATTCGATCAGGCACCGATCTCGCTCGGCTTGTACCCGTTGATCCGCGACCGCCATCGCCGCATCGTCCTCACTGGTATGGGCGCCTCGCATTTTGCCGCCCTGCCCAGCTGGCGACGGCTCGTTGCCGCCGGCAAATCCGCGTGGTGGGTCGATACGGAGACTCTTCTGGATAATCCGCAACTCGTCACCTCCGACTCGTTGCTGATCGCCACGTCACGGTCGGGCTCGGGCAGGCATGCACTCGCGTTGACCAGTCGGCTCGGCCGGACCATGAAACCGGCAGCGATGGTCGCGATCACCGACGACCCGGCCAGTCCCCTCGCCGCGGTTGCCGACTGTGAAGTTCTGCTGCGTAGCGAGGCATCGCGCAGCCCGACAGGATTTCTGAACGCGCTGATAGTCCATGAATATGTCGCCTCGATGATTCTCAACCAAGACAATGACGATGTCTCTGGTACCGCCCGCGTTGTCGCTACCGCGACGTTGCCCGCCGAACTTCGCGAAGTGGCCGCTGATGTCGCGGCCCAGCACGAGTCACGGTTGGCTTACGCCGGGTGCGACGGGCACGCCGCCGCTGCTCTATACGCAGCGTTGCTCACAACCGAGGCGACTGAGATCGCCGCCGAAGCCCACATCACCGGACAACATCGACGCGACCTCGTGCGGCGGGCAAATGAACAGCTGACGGCTGTCCTTTTCGGTTGCCACAGCCACCCCAACGCGGCCTTGCACGCGCTGGCCGATGATCTGATGGCAGCGGGATCGAACGTGGTCGTGCTCGGGGGTGCCGGCATCCCCGGCTCGACCCATATCCCCAGTCCCACACGCGACGTCGGCGCTGAAGTCGCTCACAACGTTATGGTCATCGAGCACTTTGTGTCGGCCTTGGCCGGTTGAGTCGGCAAAGCGTTGATGGGGTCCGCGGGCCGGGTGCGTGATGTCATCGTCGTCGGGTCAGGCCCCGCCGGCTACACCGCGGCGATTTACACCGCGCGAGCCGGACTGGACACCCTGGTCGTGGAGGGCGAGGTGCCCGGCGGTGCGCTGATGGCCGCCGGACCGGTGAACAACTACCCCGGTGTCGGCCCGTGCGTGTGCGGACCCGCGCTGGCGGCTGCGATGCGCGACCAGGCACAGCGCTTCGGAGCCGAGCTTCACCCAGGCGAAGTAGACCGATTCGATCTCCACGGCGAATTCAAGACCATCGCCATACGCGACGACCTGCACCATGCTCGCGCCCTGGTGCTCGCGATGGGCTCGGCCGGCCGGCCGCTCAATGTGCCCGGCGAGCGTGAGTTCTTCGGCCGCGGCCTTAGCAGCAGCGCAAAACTCGACGGTGCGCAGTTCACCGGCTCCGAGGTCGCCGTCATCGGTGGCGGCGACGCCGCTGTCGAAGAGGCGCTCTATGTTGCATCGCGCGCCCACCGCGTGACCCTCGTCCATCACCGCCCCCGGTTACGGGCGTCGGCCATCGCCGTCGCGCGGCTTCGCGCTCATCTGAATGTCACGATCCTGACGTCCACTGAAGTGCTTGCCGTGCACGGCAAACACCATGTCACCGGGCTGCGGTTGCGCAACACGCAGCGCGCCGTCGACTACGACATCGACATCGCCGCGGTGTTCGTCGCCGTCGGACAAATCCCCCGCTCTGGCCTATTGAAGGGAGACGTCGAACTCGACACCCGCGGCTATGTGCGAATCCGCGACGGTACCAACCACACCTCGGTGGACGGCGTATTCGCCGCCGGGGACCTGATCGACCGACGCTACCGCCAAGCGATCACCGCCGCGGCCACCGGCTGCGCGGCCGCACTCGACGTCCAGCGCTGGATCAGTGAGTCACAACCTCGCACCACACCGCAGTAAAATCAGGGGTCTGCACAGCGTCATGCCAGCTGCCACGCATCCGGACAGCTTAGCCATCACCAATCTCGACCCTGATGCACTTGCCCCGTCGAACTGCTTGCGCACCAAATCTATTCAGCTCAACGAACTAAGAAGCTCGCGACATGCCTTCTCGCAGCGGCGGCACACGCCGGCGCAAATGCGGCAGTGCTCATGATTCGTTGAATGCAGATCGCACTCGTCAGCGCATGCCTTGCAAGTAACCGCGCATGCCTCCAGCACCCCACGGGTGACGTTTAGATCGTATTCGGTACGACGAGACAGTACACGGCTGGTGGTCACGCACACGTCAGCACAGTCGAGGTTTGTGCGAATGCATTTCGTGAGGTGTGCGACCCGTTCTTCGGCAAGGTCGGCGTCCGAGCACGCCGTGCAGGCTTGGGCGCACTCGATGCAGGTTTCGATACATCGGATCAGCTTCGCCCTGTCAATGCGACCAAGCCCCGCGGGGTAGGTCTCCAGCATGCTGGTCACGGTGCCCATAAAACCCTGCCCCAATCTGGCTGAAACCGACAATATCTGTGGCGTAGATCAACAGCGTTGACTGGGACACTCAACCCAGTACTCCCGGGTGACTGTCGCACCAACACATCTGGGATGTTGTCTTCAAACATGTCAACTCGCTTGTGCGAACCAGCGCTAACACCGCATTACACGCTCAACGCGAAATCACTACGCTATAAAACTAATTCGAGAACGACCCCGATCACGTTCTCCCATCCGTTTGCAGGATCGAGATCGCGCCTTTGGCTTCGAAGATCGCCAGGTGAATACGATCAGCGCCTTCGTGTCCGTGCTGCCGCAGCACGGCCTCGAGGTCGGCAATGGTAAGTCCGCATCGACGCAAGTTTCGCCCGTCGACCGTTCCGTTGCGGATCAGCACTTTCAGCGGCGGATCTATGAAACGTCGAATCCCCGGAATGAAGCGCAATCTCGCTAGTACGGCGTGGGCGGCAAGAAGGCAGATGAGCCCCACCGTTGCGCTGAGCCACGAGGTATCGCTGGCGGTAGCAGCCCGACCGACGATTGCTCCGGCGGCGACGGCAGCGATCCAGTCGAAAGGAGCGAATTCGGCGAGTGTGCGGCGCTCCATGAAGCGAAACAGGATCGCTGCCGTGAGGAACAGCGCCGAAGTTTTGATGCCGGCATCGATGGCACCGGGTGCATCACCGATCAGGGCATGCAATATTCGGTCCACGTCTGCCTCCGTTTGAGGTGTGAGTCATCCACCTTTTTCGGCCTTTGGCCGCCGGGCCGGTCGGCGGCATTGCCGGCTTCGCGACCTAATATCAGTGTCTAGCTGGATCCGACGACGGCCACGACCTCGATCTCGACGCGTTGGTCGGGCAGTGCTAAGGCCTTGACGCCCACCGCGGTCCACAGCGGCAGACTTTCGTCGAACCGCTTGCGAAACTGGTCCACCATGACCGCCATGTGTTCATCACCAATGGAATCGCCGGCCGTCGGCACGTGGTAGGAGTGGATGTTGACGACGTCGCTCCAGCTGGCGCCCGCCTCAGCCAGGGTCTTCTCGACGTTGTCGCACGCCTTGACGATCTCCTCCTCCAAGGACGTGGCCGACAAGGTGAAGTCCGCATCCCAACCGCCTTGCCCAGAGATCTCGATGCGATCTCCGATGCGCAGAGCTTGCCTGTACTGGTTACGAGTGCGGGCGATCTCGCCGTATCCCGGTGTGTCGAAGAATTCGGGCTTGGCCATCGGTTTTCCTCTCGTCATTGATTGTTGGAGCGATGGTTGTTGCGACTGATGCGCTGTCCGTGCAGCGCGATCGGTCCGGGTGCAGGTCGCCGACTCAGATCAACGACCACTATCGGCGCGCAAGGGGTGAGATGTCGTCATCCGGACGTGCAATTCACCCGGGTGAGAGACGAACGAGAAGACGGATCTGCGGTGCAGATTCTCGACCGTACGCGCGTGGCGAGCCGGCATGCGTGGTCGACTCCCCGAGATGCAGCAATCCTTTTCGTCCCGACTCGTCAGTTCTCGTCGCCTCCGGATGTGGTTGGGCTTTCGTCCCGGATGGCTGCGGTGGCCGCCGCGTCCTCCACCATGACCTGATTGGCGGCGCGTAATACAACGCGCACGTCGCCGGCGGGTATGACCGCGGCGCCGGAGGCGTCGGCGAAGACGTAATCCCCGGGCCGGACAGCCACCCCGGCGACCACGACCGGCCGGTTCACCTCGTACGGCGTGACGACGTCGCCGCCCCATCGGGTTGTTTCGCCCCGGCAATAGATGGCGAGGTCGTAGAGTCCGAGCTCGGCGAAGTCGCGCAATCGCCCGTCGGCGAGAATGCCCGCGAGCCGATGGTTTTGAACACGCGACAGCTTTGTCGCACCGCCCAGTGATGCATCGGTGTAGCCGTTGCTGGCCAGGACGAGGACCCGTCCGACGGCGCCGCCTTCGATGGCGTGGTAGAACAGGCTCTTGAAGTTGTAGCGCTCGGGCGGGAGAGCGGCCCGGCAGGCCGGGAAGTAGGACATGGTCACGGCGGGACCGAAGAGCCGGCGACCGGGCGTCGGACTCACCAAATCGAGCAGATGGCACCGATGCCGGTGCCGCCGCCCCATGGCGTCCACGATGTCGGCGGTTCGCACGCGGCTGGCGAGTGCGGCCAGGGACTCCATCAGCGTGCTGGGATCGCGACACGCCAGGACTGGGCGCCGCCGAAGTCGAGCCACACGTCGGTGGGCGTCTGCACCAGCCGGGCCAGGACGTCCCCGCAGCCCGGGCAGCGCACCACGATGCCGGGCCCGCGCTGATAGACATGACTCTCGGCGAAGGCCCCGACGCGACAACATGTCCCGCAGGTCAATGTCGCGGTGGTGACATCGAATCCCAACACTTCCGCGAAGGCGCCCGCGGCCGCATTACCGTCGACGTGCGTTGGCTCGGTCATCATTCCTCGTTCCTGGACTAGTGGCTCGGCCCGAAGCGCTCGGTCCGGATGGCTGACGGCCGATGCCCCTGCGCGATGAGCTTCGCGGTTGCCGACTCGACGAATCCCGTTGGTCCGCAGACATAAACGCGCGTGCCGCCATCGGGGGTCCACCCGGTCGGTGCGAGGTCGCCGGAGCGGACCCGGCCGGGCGGCCGAGCGGTCTCTGGCGCGGCCGTGCGGGTGTAGACCAGCGCGGTCTGCAGCCAACCACATTCGCGCTCGAGCCGGTCCAGCTCTTGGGCGTAGTACACGTCGGCGGGGCTGCGCACCGAATAAACCAGCCGAGTTTCGGCGGTGCCGGCCACTACCCGCTCTCGCAGCATAGCCATCAACGGCACGATTCCCGATCCGCCACCGACGAGCAGAACCCGACACTGCTCGTCGGGCCGCCAGACGAACCAGCCGCCGATGGGTCCGCGAAGTTCGATCTCGTCGCCGGCGGAAAGCCCGACAAGATAGGGCGAAACCTCTCCGTCGTCGATCCGCTGCACGGTGAGTTCGATGCGCTCACCGTTGACCGGCCTGCTCAGTGAGTAGCTGCGCTGCGCGGTGTACCCGTCCTCTGCCGTCAGCTTGAGATCAACGTGCTGGCCCGCCAAGTGGCCGCTCCAGCCTGGCACGGTCAGCCCGATCGTTTGCGCCGACTCGGTCTCGGGTTCAGAGTCCACCACACGCGCGACTCGCCAGCGCAGCCTCGGCCAAGCGTGGACGTCCATGAACGTCGTCAATCCCCGGCGTAGCGTTGCTCTTGCCACGGGTCGCCGTAGCTGTGGTAGCCCAACCGCTCCCAGAATCCTGGCGCATCGTTGTCGCGCAGCTCAATGAATTTCACCCACTTCGCGGACTTCCAGAAATACAGATGCGGCACCAATAGCCGCGCCGGACCACCGTGCACCGCGCTAAGCGGTGCGCCCTCGTACGCGTAAACGATCCACGCCTTGCCACCGAGCAGATCGCCCAATGGAAGGTTGGTGGTGTAACCGCCGTAGGAACCGACCAGCGCGAATCTGGCTGCGGTGGTGGTCGATTCGAAAAGTGTATCCAGGGAAACGCCTTTCCATTTCGTGTTCAGCTTGGACCACGTGGTGACGCAGTGGATGTCCACGTTGAGCCGCTCGCTGGGCAGGAGTTTGAGCTGGGCCCAAGTCCAGGACTGCTCGGCGCCGAGTTCGTCGCGAATGGTGAACCGCCAGTCATCGAGATTGATTCGTGGAGTCGGTCCTGCTTGCAGGACGGGGAAGTCCGCGGTCAGATGCTGGCCGGGCGGCAGCGCTGCGGCCGATTCAACGCGACGTCCGTGAAAGCCTCTGTTGACGACAGCCATTGGCGCTCCGTTCGTGGTGGTGATCATTCCGACAAAGCGGGCGTTGGGTCAGCGATCGGGATAGGACGGCGGATCACATCGGATGCCGTTGTCTTGCGCGCCGCCCGGCCGGCGTGGGAGCAAGCAAAGTTGAGCATCATTCTGCCCCTGCCGCGGTTGGTAGCTCGAAGGCTTCACTGGTGAATTGGGCGTCGACACCGGAAACGAATCCCATTGACAGCACCGTGCGCGCGAAGAAGACGTCGGTGAGGTAGGCGAGTGCGACCGCCCAGCGGTTGACGAACCGGGGAAGCGCGTAGAGATGGTAGGCCCGGGTGACAAACTTCGCGGGATAGCCCGATAGGTGCACGCCAAGCGGGTTGGCGACGGCATAGCGCGGACCCAAGTCGACCACCAAACCCTTATCGCTGTGCCGGTAGTCTTTCCGCGCGCCATAGCCGAGACTCGCGGCGACGTTGCGGGCCAACGTTTTACCTTGGCGTGTCGCGTGCTGGGCAGTGGGTGGGGCGATCTTGCCCGGCCGAGTTAGATCCGGGACGGCGGCGGCGTCGCCGGCGGCAAATACCTCCGGGTGGCCTGGTACCTGCAAATCGGCCCGTACCTTCAGTCGGCCCCGCTCGGTTTCCAAGCCCAGCGTGGCGATCAGCGGTGACGGAGTCACGCCGGCCACCCAGGCTACCGTGTAAGTATCGATGCGGGAATCATCGCTGAGCAGAACATGATCGGCGTGAATCTCCTTGAGCGTCGTGCCCAACCGCACATCGATTCCGCGAGAGCGCAGCACACGCATCGCCGCATTGCCGAGTTTTTCCCCCACCTCGGGCATGACGTGGTCAGCCAAGTCCAGCAGGACAAACCGAACCGATGCCCGATCGAAGTTCATCTGCTTCGCCGCCGCATCCGCGAGCGCGCGCAGCTGCGCAGTCAATTCGGACCCGGAATACGACGCACCCACAACGACAATCGTGCGTCGTGCGGCCGCGCGAGCCTCGTTTTCGTCGGCGCAAGCCAGTTCCAACTGCTCGATGGCGCGGTCACGCAGATACAGCGCCTCGGCCGTCGACTTCAGCCCGTGCGCGTGGGTGGCCAAGCCGGGCGTATCGAACAGCCGGGTTACCGAGCCTGGTGTTAAGACCAGCCGATCCCACGATCGCGTTCTGACCCGGCCCTCCGGATCGGTGAACGTGAGCATCTGCCGATCGAGGTCAACGCTGTCGACGCGGCCCCGCACCGCCTGCACGCCCTTGAGCGTTCCGGCCAGCGGTACACAGACAAACCGCGGGTCGACCAACCCACCGGCCACGTCAGCCAGCAATGGTGAGTACTGCAGGTAATCGACGGGCGAAATAATGGTCACCTGCACGTCCGAGGCGCGGGCCCTACCTAACCGTCGGGCCAGTCGTCGCGCGCACTCGAAGGCGGCGAATCCGCTGCCGACGATCACAACCGAGGTGGCCGGCTCGGTCTTCGCCGATTGCCGGTGAAGTGGGACCGTGTTCATATGTGCTCCCCTGTTTAACATTCCGGTGGTGAGCGTCGCCTGCCCCTGGCCCATCTGTCATCACCCCTGCGCACGAATCACCCGGGTGATAGTGCTCAATCTGGGATCCCTGAGTTCGACTGGCTGTCCCTCATTCGCCTATTCAGTTCGTGCATCAGTTCAGATCGTTGTGTGCGATGAGCCGACGCGCCGCCTCGGTGATCGAGCCGGACAGCGACGGATAGATCGCAAGCGTCTGCGCCAGATCGTCCACGGTGATGCGGTTTTGAACGGCAAGCGCGATCGGTAGTATCAGTTCGGAAGCGATCGACGCGACCACGACGCCGCCGATTACCACGCCGCTGTCCTGCCGGCAAAATAGTTTGACGAAGCCCTGACGCAGCTCCGACATTTTGGCCCGCGCATTGGTTTTCAACGGCAGCGTGACGACACGCGCCTGAATCGACCCGTCGTCGATCGCGGCCTGCGAGACGCCCACCGTCGCGACCTCGGGGTGGGTGAACACCGTCGCCGCGACGGTGCGCAACCGGAGCGGATTAACGGCTTCGCCGAGCGCGTGATACATCGCGATCCGGCCCTGCATCGCGGCGACCGAGGCTAACGGCAGAACGCCTGTGCAGTCCCCCGCAGCGTAAATGCCCGCGGCCGATGTCCGCGACACCCGGTCGACGGCAATGTAATTGCCGGGTCCTGGGTCCATGCCCACGCGCTGTAAACCTAGCCCGCTGGTGTTGGGCACTGACCCGAGTGTCATCAATGCGTGGCTGCCCTCGACGGTGCGGCCGTCAGTCATTGCCACCAACACCCCGTCGTCGGTGCGCCGCACGGATTGTGCCCGGGCCCTTTTGAACAGGTTGACCCCGCGTTGGGCGAACGATTCCTCGAGCACCCGTGCGGCGTCGGCGTCCTCGTAGGGCAGCACCCGGTCACGGCTGGCTACCAGCGTCACGGCCACACCGAGTTCGGTGTAGGCGTTGGCGAATTCGGTGCCGGTCACCCCGCATCCCACCACGATGAGGTGCTCTGGTAACGAGTCCAGGTCGTAGAGCTGGCGCCAGGTCAGGATGCGCTCGCCGTCGGGGCGCGCCGACGGCAGGATCCGGGGGCTGGCACCGGTGGCGATCAACACAACATCGGCATCTCGGGTCGTCGTGCTGCCGTCGCGGGTTGTCACCTTGACGCGGTGACGCGCCAGACCGGGAGCCGCATCAACCAGTTCGCCGCGGCCCGCGATCAATTCGACACCCATGCTCAGTAGCTGCGTGGTGATATCCACGGATTGTTCGGTAGCGATCGTCTTGATCCGCTGGTGGATTTCCACCAAACAGATATTGGCGTCGTGGGTGTGGATGTCGAAACCCAGGCTGGTTGCCCGTCGCAGTTCGGTGCGCAGCCCCGTGGAGGCGATAAAGGTTTTCGATGGCACGCAGTCGCACAGCACAGCAGCGCCACCGACTCCGCCGGAATCGACGACGGTGACGCTGGACACTGCGAAATCTCGCGCAGCTGCAACCAATGCCGCTTCGTAGCCGGCGGGGCCGCCGCCGAGGATCACAATGCGGGTCACCACAGCTCAAATTTCACCAACTGGCCGGATGGCAGGTTCATCAGAGCCGCCATCCCCCACCGGCGCTGGCGTCTTCGTCGACGACGATATGGATGGCGGCTTCCTCAGCCGAGGCGGCACCGCCGTCAATGCCGACGTCGTGGGCAAGGTAATCCGTAGCAGGATCCGTAGGGTCGACGTCGAAGGCGACCAACCGCCCTGCGCGCACGTCGCCAACCTGATCGTCGATCGGCTCACCATCACTGTCGGCGCTATCACCGATTCCGTCGCCATCCCACTGATCGGTCACGTCGGGCACCTCACGGGCCAGTCGGCGCGCCAGACTTTCGTGGGTCCGCGCTTCCCTCGCCGTGAGCCCCCACGCCCTCAATTCACGTGGCCGTTCCGGGGGTGAATAGCCTTCGTCGAAGTCGATGCCAGTTTGCTCTGAGTCCAGGCTTTCTTCTGGTTCGAGCAGATGAGCCTGCACATCATCGAATTCAGACATCCCCATCGGCGCCGTCTCCATCCGTATCTGCGAGGTCCTATTAGCGCTGCGAGGTCCGTCGTTGGGTTGAACAAGGGCATACAACCGCGCAGCTGTGGACGTTCTGATCATGGCGTGCAGACGGGTGAACTGTCGTCGCCCACCGCCATGACTCACCCGGGTGATAGACGACTGACCGATCGTCAGACCGGTGGACCAGTTCGCTGATCGCACAGATCGACGCCCGACCCGGTCAGAGCGCAGCAATCTGCGCCCAGGAACCCCAACGGGTTCGTCATCGACGCGCCACGCAACTGGTAAGCGTTGTCACGCCCTCGACGACCGCCGATTGACGGGGGCGGGAGGTGCAGTCGCTACCGCACCACTAAACCAAGGAGCCATAGCCTTGACGGCCCCCCGATGTCGTGGGTCGCGCGGGCGTTCACCCGGATGAATCGCGTCGGCGGGTGATGACCACTCACCCGCCGACGGTGGATGCTGGCACCAGAGTGACCAGCGGAGGTTCTGGGGACGAGGAAACACTGCCGGCTACTTCACCGGTTTCTCGGCCGGGGCGTTGAGCCCAGATCGGGATTTATCAGGATCAATCGGCCGCACGTACCGCGCCAGAAAGAAGACGATGCAATGACCGGCGCCGCCACATCTAGACGCTCGCGCATTCGGTCCTGGCGTTCCTCCACGGGCTGGTCCACCGAGCTGACCAGAACTCCTCTCCCGGACCGGTTCCCTGCGGACGGGTTTTGCCTGCCTCCGGCAAGCGGTGGCCGGACTCAAGGCGTGCCAATGCTTTCCGCCATGGCAGGGATCTAACGTGGGTCGCGTGCGCGCGGGATGTACCACGGCGCCGGACGCCGCGTTGACCTCTCAATTTGAAACCGCCGTCACCCCGCTCCTTGAGCCGCTGTATCGGCAAGCTCTTCGGATGACCTCCAATCGGGTGGATGCGGAGGATCTGGTGCAAGAAACGATGCTCAACGCTTATGCCGGTCTCAGGGCGTTCGAACCAGGAACGAACCTCAAGGCATGGCTGCGGCGGATCATGACCAACACCTATATCAACGGCTACCGGAAGCAAACGCGCCGTCCCGCACAACACCCGATTGGTGAAATCACTGATCGACAACTCGCGGCCAGCGGGCCACGGACGCCTGGGGGCCTACGGTCGGCCGAAGACCAGGCCCTCGAAGTGCTGCCAGATCCCCACCTCAAGGCGGCAATGATGGTGTTGCCCGAGCGCTTTCGCATCGCCGTCTATTTTGCCGACATTGCGGGATACTCCTACAAAGAGATCGCCGCCATGACAAACACCCGGCAAGGAACCGTGAGTTCGCGGCTCAACCGGGGACGAAAACAATTGCGCGAATTGCTATTCGACTCGCCAGCCGGCAGGACGGTCAACAAGACCACGGACAAGGCAACCCAAGAGCGTGCAATCGTCAGCGGCGCCAAGCTCAGTTGCGGTCATCCACCAGCCGTTGATCACTGATCGTCCTTGGCCACGCCGACGGCGAAGAAAGAGGCCAACGCCGCATGCCAAGTAGATGGTGCCCCCATCGGTGCTCCATGCGAATCGGTCGGGAGATCAGGAGGAGGCATGATGAACATGATGAACATGATGAACAAAGCAAGAGCACACCGCAAGTGCACGGCTACCCCGTCGTCGCCCTGGAGTGTCGGCGTAACGTTATCGGCACCGGAACATCTCGTGTTCTATGCCGGTGTCGGTGCGTTGGCCGTGTTTGGGATCATGGAATGGCCTGTCGTCGCCACGTTGCTGGTGGGTCACACGCTTGTCAACGCGCAGCACAACAAGGTTCTGCAATCACTTGGTGAGGCATTGGAAGAAGCCTAGTTGCAGCAGATAACGAGCCGGTTTTTTAAATCTCACGGCCGCTGAATTAGGACGGCCACACCGCTGGCAATGAACCCGAATAGTAGGTGAAGCGCTAGCGCGATCGGGACAGGATTCAGCTTCGCGACCTGACGTGCACCCAGATGGATCGCGCCGATGCCGAGATAGTTTATGAGCCAGAGCGCCGCCCCACCCACCAGGCCAGTTATGAGGTACGCGTGCGTGAAGTCCTGCGCGAGAAGGACGATGACAATGCCGAATACGGCCGAGAGCAGGAGGTGTAGGGCCGCGCCAACGAGGGTGGCCACTCCAAATCGCCTTACGTCAGCGCGTCTGGGGCCCAATATAATTCCGCCGATGCTGTTGGGCAGCGCCCACAAACCCCGCCCGCTCGCGGCGCCGTAGGCCATGCCTAGCACGGCTATGGCGAGACCGCCGACAATGCCACCAATGGCCCCAGCAACGTAGCCGCTCACAGTTCCTCCTTGTTGAATCGAATCTCCGCCCCCATCACAAACATCCGGTTCCAGCTAGCGCATGTTCGCTCGTGCGCGCAGGAAATGCGCCTCACTGCGCATCCGTTCGATCATGTGCGGATAGTGCAGTTCGAAAGCCGGCCGCTCAGAGCGGATGCGGGGAAGTTCGGTGAAGTTATGCCGAGGGGGTGGGCTGCTGGTGGCCCACTCCAAGGAGTTGCCATAGCCCCATGGGTCGTCGACGGTGACCGGTTCGCCGTAACGCCAGCTACGGAACACGTTCCATACGAACGGCAGCACCGAAGCCCCAAGGATGAGTGCTCCGATCGTCGACACGATGTTGAGTGTCGTAAACCCATCAGTGGGCAGGTAATCAGCGTAGCGGCGCGGCATTCCCTTATTACCTAGCCAGTGTTGGACCAAAAATGTTGTGTGGAAACCGATCAGCGTCAGCCAGAAGTGCAACTTGCCCAGCCGTTCGTCGAGTAGCCGCCCGGTCATCTTCGGAAACCAGAAATACACCCCGGCATAAGTGGCGAACACGATGGTCCCGAACAGCACGTAGTGGAAGTGGGCGACGACGAAATACGTATCGGTGACGTGGAAGTCGATTGGCGGGCTGGCCAGCAGCACACCCGACAGGCCGCCGAGCAGAAAAGTCAGCAAAAAGCCCGCCGCGAACAACATCGGGGTCTCGAAGGTCAACTGCCCCTTCCACATTGTGCCGATCCAATTGACGAATTTAATCCCGGTCGGAACCGCAATGAGGTAGGTGGCGAAGGAGAAGAAGGGGAGCAACACCGCACCGGTCGCATAGAGATGATGCGCCCACACCGCGATCGACAGCGCCCCGATGGCGATGGTCGCGTAGACCATGGTCGTGTAGCCGAACAACGGTTTGCGGGAAAACACAGGAATGACTTCGGTGATGATGCCGAAGAAGGGCAGCGCGATGATGTAGACCTCCGGATGACCGAAGAACCAGAACATGTGCTGCCACAGCAGGACTCCGCCGTTGGCTGCGTCGAATACGTGTGCGCCAAGATGACGGTCGGCGGCCAACCCGAACAACGCGGCCGTCAAAAGCGGGAACGCCACCAGCACCATAATGCTGGTGACCAGGATGTTCCAGGTGAACACCGGCATCCGAAACATCGTCATGCCCGGCGCGCGTAGGCACACGACCGTCGTGATCATGTTGACCCCGCCGAGGATGGTGCCCAACCCACCGACGATGAGCCCGAGGATCCATAAGTCACCACCAGGGCCCGGCGAATGGACGGCGTCCGATAGCGGGGTGTAAGCGGTCCAGCCGAATGCCGCTGGCCCACCGGGGGCGATGAAGCCCGCCAGGGCGATGAACGCACCGAACACAAAGAGCCAAAACGACAATGCGTTGAGCCGCGGGAAGGCGACATCGGGGGCGCCGATCTGCAGGGGCAGCACCAAGTTGGCGAACCCGAACACGACCGGGGTCGCATAGAACAGCAGCATGACAGTGCCGTGCATAGTGAACAATTGGTTGTATTGCTCGTTGGACAGGAACTGCAGACCCGGTGCGGCCAGCTCGGCACGGATCAGCAGCGCCATGAGCCCGCCGACGAAAAAGAATGTAAAGCAAGCGACGACATACATGATCCCGATCACTTTGTGATCCGTCGTTGTGATCAGCCGGTAGAGCAGGCTACCCGTGGGGCCGGTACGCTCGGGAAATGGCCGGCCGGCCCGAAGCCCTCCTAACGGCGGCGCCGAGGTGGACATTAGATCCGTCTCCTAGATGCGTAGAAGGTGAAGCGGCGCCCAATGTTTAGCGCTGACGCGTCCGCGACCAGGACGCCGCGAACCTGGACACTCCGTCATGTTCGAGCACAGCGAACACGTCAGGCAGATCGACACCGACCGCGGTCAGCCGGTCGAACACTTCCCGCGCTTGCGTCGCCCTGCCAGTCACGGTGTCACCGGCGACGAAGCCATGGTCGGCCACCGCCTCCAGTGTCGGCTCAGGAATAGTGCTGACCGTGTTCGGCGCCACCAGTTCGGTGACGTACATCGTGTCGGGGTAAGCAGTGCTTTTCACTCCAGTGGAGGCCCATAGCGGGCGCTGCACGCGAGCACCCGCGGCGCGCAGCGCGGCGTAACGTGGCGCGGCTTCAAAAACTTGCTGGTAGGCCGCGTAGGCCAATCGCGCGTTGGCGATGCCCGCCTGTCCTCGCAGTTTGAGTGCCTCATCCGTGCCGATCGTTTCGAGTCGCTTGTCGACTTCGGCGTCGACCCGCGACACGAACAGTGATGCCACCGAATGGATTTGAGACAGGTCGACGCCCGCCTGTTGGGCGGCTTCGATGCCGTCCAGATAAGCGTTCATCACCGCTCGGTGCCGTTGGACCGAAAAGATCAGCGTCACATTGACACAGATTCCCTTGCCCAGCGCCGCGGTGATCGCGGGCAGCCCCGCGTCGGTGGCCGGTATTTTGATGAACACGTTGGGCCGGTCGACGATCTTGGCCAATTCGATGGCCTGCGTGACTGTCGCATCGGTATCGTGTGCCAGCGTCGGGTCGACTTCGATGGACACTCTTCCGTCGACGCCGTCGGACGTCTCCCACTGCGGACGCAGCACATCGCAGGCCGCCCGGACGTCGTCGGTGATCGCCGTGCGCACTGCGGTGTCGATGTCGGTACCGCGGGCCGTCAGCTCGGCGATCTGGCCGTCGTAGGCGCGGCCGTGTGCAAGCGCGCGCTCAAACGTGGACGGGTTAGTGGTCACGCCTACAACGCTTCTCGTGTCGATCAGTTGCCGCAGCTTGCCGGATTGCAGCAAGTTGCGAGACAGGTCATCCAGCCAGACCGACACCCCCGCCGCCGACAGCGCAGCCAGATTCGAGTTCTGAGTCATCCCGTCACCGCCACTTGCCGGTTGCGAGGTCGCGGTGTAACCCGTCCTGCGGCACACGCGGCGCCGCAGAGCACAAGCGGCGCATACGCGCTCAACAGCACGCGCCAATCAGGCGGTGTTGTCGAGTCCCTGTCTCGTGGCCCCGGGCACATGCCCTTATGGAGCGGGCTTGGCATGTTCCGCCGTCGCTGCCCCCGGACCTGTGCCGTTACCGCGGTCGGGCAGTGCCCAGTCGGGGCGGATGTAGTGGCAGGTGTAGCCGGATGGGTAGCGCTGTAGGTAGTTCTGGTGCTCGGGTTCGGCTTCCCAAAACTCGTCGGACGCGTTGACCTCGGTGACGACTGCGCCGGGCCATCGGCCTGAATCCTCGACGTCGGCGATCGTGCGCAAGGCGATCTGCTTCTGCTCGTCGTCCAGATAGAAGATTGCAGATCGGTAGCTGGTTCCGACGTCGTTGCCCTGACGGTTTTTCGTGGTCGGGTCGTGTATCTGGAAGAAGAATTCCAATAGTGCCCGGTAGTCGGTCTCGTCTGGGTCGTAGGTGATTTCGAGTGCCTCGGCGTGACCGGGATGATTGCGGTAGGTGGGATTCCTGTTGCTGCCGCCGGTGTAGCCGACACGGGTGGACACCACACCGGGCTGCTCGCGGAACAAGTCCTCCATGCCCCAAAAGCACCCGCCGGCGAGAATGGCGATCTTGTGGTTGGTCATCATTTCTCCTCGCCGGTGCTTTGGTGTTGCACCGACACATCGTCCGTGAACAGCTGCAGATATTGCCCATAACCTTGGGCTTCCAGGTCATCGCGATGTATGAATCGCAGCGAGGCCGAGTTGATGCAGTAGCGCAACCCGCCGGCTTCCGTGGGACCGTCTGGAAACACGTGACCCAGATGGCTATCGGCGTGCGCTGACCGCACCTCGACCCGCTCCATGAAGTGGCTGCGATCGCGCCTCTCCACCAGGCTGTCCGCATCGATGGGCTGGGTGAAGCTGGGCCAGCCACTTCCGCTGTCGAATTTGTTCACCGAGGCGAAAAGCGGTTCGCCAGAAACGATGTCAACGTAGATGCCGGGCTCATGGTTATCGCAGTACTCGCCGGTGAACGGAGGCTCCGTGCCGCTCTCCTGCGTGACGTGGTACTGCTCAGGGCTTAACGCCTCGACCGCGGCAGGGTCCTTGCTGTATTGGTGTGACACCTAATCTCCTTCGTTTGCACAGGCTTTGTGGTGACGCACTTTGCATTAGGGTGCATTCGCGTCGTTGTTGGGTCAGTTGCGGCCGGCCATGATGCCGCCGTCGACGTTGAGGATCGCGCCGGTGACCCAACTGGCCTCCTCGGACAGCAGGTATGTCACAGCGTTGGCCACGTCAGCGGGGGTACCTACCCGCCCCAAGGGATGAAGCGGCGCGAAAGTGGTCAAGGTGGCGTCGATCTCGTCCTTGGGGATGAACTTCTCGTACAGCGGGGTCTTGACGACGGCCGGCGCAACCGCGTTGACCCGAATCTTGTGCTCGGCAAGCTCGATGGCCAGGTTGTGGGTGAGCGCATGCAGACCGGCCTTTTGCATCGAGTAAACCGACGATGGGGTCGCGCCGATGGCCTGGTGTGCCCACATGCTGCCGATGTTGACGATGGAGCCGCCCTCCCCGCGGGCGATCATGCCCTTAACGACGGTCTGGGTCAGGAAGAACAGGGCGTAGTTGAGCTCCATGTATGAGTCGTAGACCTGCTGGTCGTACTCGAGAAATGGCTTGGGGATGAAGTATCCGGCCGCGTTGACGAGTAGCGTCGCGTCGCTGTGCTGCTCGGAAAGCGCGCGCCGAACGTCGGCGACGGCCTCGCGATCCGTCAGCTCGGCAGTGATGCCCCACGCTTGGCCACCCGCGCCGGTCAGTTCGGTCACGGTGTCATCGACCCGGTCTTTTGACCGGCCGACGATCACGGCGCTGCCACCGTGGCGCATGATATCAACGGCGACCTGCCGGCCCATGCCGGCGCTGCCTCCGACGACGATGACCTTCTTGGAATCGAAGTGCATGGTGAGACCCTTCTGCTGATCATTCTCGGCGACTCCTACTGGGCCCGTTGCCCAGCAAGAAACGTTGTTAGCCCTGCCGACGACACAGAGCGTGATGTATGCCGACGTTGAACTGGCCTTAGTCTTCTGCCCGGCGGGGTGAGCTGTCATCACCCAGACGCTGTTTCACCCGGGTGAGTCCGGGCGTAGTGCCGGGGCCAACTATGACACCTGAAGCCCCGTCGATGTGTGTTGTCGTCATGCGGCGCGCGGCTTCGTGACATCAAACCGGGTTCGGGCGCCGCTGCAGATAGAAGCTCGGTGTCCCACTGAATGGCGCACTCGCAGTGTGGAATTCGCTTTCGGGTTCCGATGACACCTGACCGTTAGGTCACTGCTCGTGTGTTCTAGCCAAAAGTGGGTTATAATACCCAGAGCGCGATAGGGAAGATCGGTTGCGAATTGTTTTAAGCGGCCATTATGCACAGCGACAGGCGCGCCACATCATCTCAATCAGCCACCTGAACTGAGTACTACGCCCGCAGGGCGCTTCCTCGGTACGGCGGCTGCACACAGCTTTGAGGGGAAGGAGCGTCAACAATGTACGGCTCAGATGAAGAAGTGGTGCTGATCACCGAGGCCACGGCTCTGCCAGGTAGAGGCGATGACCTGCGCCGCGCGTTTGTCGAGTTAATCCCCCAGTCGCTGGCCGAAGGAGGTGTCTGCACTTTCCGGCTTCACGAAGACCGCTCTCTGCCTGGACATTTCACGCTTTACCAACGGTTCCGCGACCAGCACAGTGTCGACCTTCACGTCCAAACCGATCACTACGCGCTCAGCGTGGCAGCCCTGGCCCAGTTCGCCGAAGGCGGCGAGTCCCAGGTCACCTTCTACAGGGTGTTGAGTCGCTAAGCCCTCTGACCTGGACAGGACGTTTGGATGACTCGAACGGAGGGTCACCAGTGTCGGCGGATTCGGAGCCAGGCGCAGATGGTTCGCGAGCCAGCCAAGCACAAGCTGATGTGGCCGGTCGGGCCGCTTGACGGTTTCGGCGGTGGACGAAAATCCCCATCGCTCATATGCCGAGTACGCGCGATGCGACGGCCATCCCATCAGTCTCGAGAGACGGTTGCACGCTCACAAGCTCAAGGCCGAGATCGCTGACCCGGTTGAGAAGACCGTAGAGCTGCGACTGGTCGCGCACCTCACCGGTGAATGTCGTCATTGCCGAACCAGTCTGCAGGCGCATGCCTTCGAGAGCCGACCCAAACCGTTCGCTGAGCTGACCGCGAACGCAGATCTGATACGCCGTTGGCTTCACTTTGACCTCCGCTCAATCTGTGCTTAGTCAGTGTCGATCGCGGCGGGGTGAGTGGCCATCGCCCAGCACACGACCTCACCCAGGTGAAAAGTACTGATGCCGGCAGCCGTGATCCTGTCGAACCGTACAGTTCTCGGGGGGTCGGAACTGCGGAGCGTTATGACGCTGCTGGACATGGGTGCCGGTAGGATTGTCAATTACGTCGTTGAGCTACCACTTCGGACCCTCTGTGAAACTCGGACATGATTGATGACACCGCTGCGGGCCTGACCCCACGGGGTCGGGCGACCTATGCACGCATCGTCGGCGCGGCCGCCGACCTGGTACATAAGAATGGGCTGCACAACACCACGGCCAACGCTGTGCGCAAGGCGGCCTCGGTGAGTGGATCGCAGATGACCCACTATTTCGATGACAAGCCCGCCATGGTGCGCGGCGTCATCGGCTGGCGCCGTGATGAATTGGTCGCGTTTCACACTTCGGGTGAACTGTCCAGGCTGGACAGTCTCGAGGCGCTGCAGAAGTGGGCTGATCTCAACACACAAAAGCAGAGCGACATGAACTGTGTGGGCGGTTGCACATTCGGTTCGTTAGTCGGTGAATTGGTCCCACCGCACGATGATGTCCGAAATGACCTCAGCGCGGTCTACGAGGAGTGGATTGCGCTGTTTCGCACCGCATTGAGCTCGATGCGTAAACGCGGAGACCTGCGTGCCGATGCCGATCCGTTGCATCTCGCTCGAGTGCTCGTCGCCGCCCACCAGGGCGGGTCGCTGCTCACCCATACGACTCGCACTATCGCACCATTGCGCGACGCACTGAATGCCGCCGTCGATTACGTCCGTTCGTTTGCGACCCAACCGCATGCGGCTGTTGAACGTAAGGCGGCCTCGAGTCGCAGGCGCTAGCCGGCGCGCATCGCCTTACTGGGCAACCGATGTTGAAGTCCAACAACGCCGTTCACCGCCGATCAGGCCCCCTTACCCTGCTCATCGATTCGAGTGCGTGAGGTCATGACGCGCGGGATTTCATCGGCCGCTCCGCACGGGTGGAGGTCCCAGCCGCCCGCGGAGTCGCTGCTCGCCGGTGACGCGGCCGAGCGGCGAACTGGCGCAGGTAACTCAATGCGAAAGTCAGCGCGTCGCGATCCGGCCAGGTCTTGCCGTACGCGCCGGCCATCAAGCCTCCGCCTTCATGCGCCGTCACCAGAACGTTGGCCAGAGCCGCGGGATCAGCGGACTCGATAAGCAACCCGCTTTTCTTCATGCGCGCCAGACCACGGCGCAACAGCGCGGTCCACTGCCGGTACCCCTCGGCGAGCAGTTCGCGCGTCTGCTCGTTGTGCTTGCCCAGTTGGCCGGCCAGCATCCCATACGTCGGCAACGCGGGATGGCGATGTTGCCGCCGACTCAACACCAACGTGAGCTCAACCCACTTCTCGAAATCCTCGAAGGTGTCCAGATTGTTCAGTGCCGGCTGCCGATGAAAGTCCAGCAGCACCTCGGTTTGCCGAGCGATGACGGCTCGTATCAGCGCATCCTTGTCGGCGAAGTAATGCGCCAGCTGTGAGCCACTGACCAAGGCGGCTTGCCGTACCCGATCCTGAGTTACCGCGGAAACTCCTTCGGTCACAAGCAGCTCCGCGGCGCAGCTGATGATGCGGTCGCGCGTTGCTCGCCCACGACTTGTCATTGGCATCTGGTCGGCATCCTCTTCGGACATGCCGTCAGATTACCGCGCCGCCGGCCAGTATGGGATTTATACCCCACTAGATGTCTGAGGGAGGTCCGTTCAGCCAAGAGCCTACGGGTTGAAGGCTAGTTGCGATCCCGTGGTGGTGCGCAGGCCGGCTCTGGCAGATCCAAATCCGCTTTGCTCAGCCGGTAGACCTCGAGCGTCAGGTTGTAATACTTGTCGGTCTCACCGACCCAGTCCATGCCCACTCGCCGCGCGGTAGCCACCCCACGATGATTGCCTGGCCGCACGACGGCGAAGACCTCACTGACACCAACGTTCGTGAATGCCTGGTGGGCCACCGCATGACCGGCTTCCGCGCCGTAGCCGTGACCCCACTGCTTGGGTGCAACCTGCCATCCGATCTCGAGATCGGTGCGACCCGGCGGAAGTGGAAGCAGTGCCACTCCCCCGAACAGTTCGCCAGAGTCTCTATCGGTGATAGCCCATCGGCCCTGGGGTAGGCCCGCCGCGTCGCTTTCGGCGATCCATTCCTTCAACACTTGCCGCATGCGCTCGAGGTCGGTGATCAACGGCAGCGCGGGCGACAGCCAACGGGAAACTTCCGGCGCCCCGTATATCTCATAGGCGGCCTGGTCGTCGTCGAGTTGCCACGGGCGCAAGTTCAGGCGGGCGGTCGAGATGCATCGCGTCTCAATGTCCCATTCGACGTGTCGATGCTCAACCATGTCGCCTCCTGGGGTTCACGATACATACACTGGGGCATGCCACCCAATAATAGGCCGCCTGTCAATTGCGGCTATTCGCTCTGCATATCGTCTGGGGCACACCTCCCAGTCCGACATTCGAGTGTCCTGGGACCCCGACTACAACTATTGCGCAACCAACAAATCGCCTCCGGAAGATGGCCGGGGCAATCTATCACCGATCATGCGACTCACGTGTAACCGATGACTCGACTCATGACAATGGTGGAGCTAAGGGGACTCGAACCTCTGCCTTGACCACGAAAACGCCGCTTTAACTGCAGGTTCGGTACATCTCGTTGCAATTCATCCCGTTCAATACCTGCGGCTTGCTTTCGGTCTTGACGGCGTCAAGAGCGCTCTCCTGCGGGGGATCCAGCCGCACAATAGGACCGAGCGCAAGCGCGCGATGCACGCCCAGGAGGCCAATCGGGTCAATAAATCTCAGTCCACACATGACTACCGCGTCGGGGAACAGGCGCCACGGTCAAACTCGGTTGCGCGCCGGCGAAAACCGTTCAAGCTGCACGGGCGGCTCGCCTGCTGACGGCGGCGGAACCAGTCCGGCAACACCGTCGATCACGCTAATGACTTCCCGACTCCCACGATCAAAGTTCAGGGTGCCGTGTTGAAAATTCTGGACGGCCCACTCGGGCTCCTGAATTTCAGCGCTGGTCGGCAGCCCCAGCGCGCTGTGTTCGTAGCCTAGGGTGCCCCACGCGGCGTAGATGGCGCCGGTGACGGGCTGGGCCCCGCTGGCCGGTGACCAGTACATGGCTCCTTTCTCGAAGATGACGTATCGTGTGGCACCCGCTCCTTGCGATTCCGGCGACGTCGGTGCGCCCAGTGCGCTGTTTATGCCGCCCATCGCCTGCCACCGGTCATAGATCGCACTACCTTGTAGCGACTGCGCCAGATCCTGGGCGCTGGGGCGTTTGTTGAATCGCGCGGCAATGTCGCGGATCTGGTTCATCAAGGCATATCCGAGGTTCCCGGGGCAATCGGTATCGCTGACGTCGCGGTGGGCGAAAATGCACGGCAGGCTCAAGGCGGCGCCTTGGGGGAAACGGGTGTAGGGGCCCCCGTCCGATGTCAACGCGACGCTGCCCTGCGGGTCGATGCCATCCATGGCCAGCCGCCACCCGAGTAGGCGCCCGACGGTGCGCACCTGAACCGGCGTGGGGCCCACCGCGCCGAACTCCCCGATCATGCATACCGCCCATGTGTTGCGGTTGAACCCGCCAGTGTGGGTGCCCCGAACCGCTCTCGTCATCCCGCCGAATCGGCCCTCGAATACTTGACCGTACTTGTCGACCAGAGCGTTGTAGGCGATGTCCGACCAGCGCAGGTTGCGGGTGTGGTAATCGTAGATCGACCGCACAATTACCGCCGAATCCTGCGGCGCGTAATCATTTACGCCAGCGGTATGGTGCACGACTCCTGCCTTGATTCCGTTGTCGTACATCGGTGCTCGGCTGCGAATCGACTCGTCGGCGCCCCACTGGGCGCGGCTGACGATATTGACCGCCTGCCCGGGCGCTTCGACCGCCGCGACCAACGCCGGATCGGCCCCCGCGCTCGGGGGTTGGACCTGACCTGATGCGGCGGCGCCCAAACCCAGCATAATTGGTGCAGCCGCAACGTATTTGAGGACATCGCGGCGCGAAAAATGGGGTGACGCTGAACACCCGCACCAATCAGGCACGGCAACACGGTAACCCGCGGTAGCATTATTCATAACGCGACCCGCCGCAACCGAATACGGTTGAACGCGGCGGGTTCGCAATTCTGCCAACAACGGTCCAGCACAAACAAAGCCACGCGCGTCTGTGACGAGGCAGCCGGGGACCGCGACGGCCCAGCATCGGTCCGGAATATCCCGATCGGGCGCTCGCCCATCGATTCGGACGCGGTGATTGCCGATATATCCCGTATTTGTTTGGCAATCAACCGATTTCACTGCTCGTTAGCCGCTCATGGTCGCCGTTAAGTCTCGTTGCCTCTCGACCATGAAAGGCGAGCTCGGCTGACGCACCTATTCCGGGTACCTTCCGACCACAGTGCAGTAGATCTTCGGCGCGATGCTGGAAAACGGTGCCGTCGAATCCACCAGGTCGGCGAACAGCATCGTCACTGCGGAATTTCGACGCGCATGGGGGTGGCGATAATTCCCAGTTCTCATCAGGACCACCCTCGACCACCCATCCACAACGGCGGCTCCTGGCCGTTGAACATGCTTTTGGGCCGCCATCGCTGTCTGCGCAACAGTCGACCGGCGTGGTGCTCGGCCACGTCCTTGAGATACTCGACGTCGTCGCTGGTCCACGGGTGCTGGCCGGTCCCGTCCAACCACCACCTCGGTTGGCCGTCCTGCTCGTAGGGCGTTATGCGGTAACGCCAGGCGGTGTGCCTACCCTTGGCGTCAACCTGCCAGTCCAGCAGCCGCGGCCGGACGGCTTCGGGCGTCGTCTGGATAAATTGCCGGGGGTCTATTCGGATCTCGACAAACTCGCGACCCATGAATTAACCCTACCTATGCCAGCTGCACATCACCTCGGCATCGGCACCGCCCATGCCGGCACCAAGTCCTCATCCTCGTCACCACAGCAACCATCAGCGTCCTAACCACACCCAACGGCCAACTCATCGCCAGCCACACCGTCGACCCCGACCGCAACTACTGGCGCAACCAACAAAAACACCCCGGCCGATGGCCGGGGCAATCTGTAACCGATGACGCGACTCAGGTGTAACCCATGACTCGACTCATCACACTGGTGGAGCTAAGGGGACTCGAACCCCTGACCCCCACACTGCCAGTGTGGTGCGCTACCAGCTGCGCCATAGCCCCGAGAAGTCGTGCCCATCGAAGCTACACCACCGTTAACCGTCCTTCAAAGTTGCTGCTCAGGCAGGTTCGCCGTGTGCGGAGACGGCAACAGGCCCGGTTCGGGGGTGGGCACGGGCCGGGTTTCCGGCGCCGCCAACCAGCCGACGGCGGCGATCAGCAGAACTATCCCGCTGATGGTGAAGCCCCAGCCGTAGCTCAGCCGCTCGGCGACCCAACCGAGCGTCATCGAGCCGACGATGGCGCCCAGATCGGACATCATCTGCACCGCCGCCACCGGGCTGCCCGCACGTGCCTCGCTGCCGAGAATGTCGGCGACTGCGGCCTGCATCGGCGACATGTAGATCCCGGTCACCGCGCCGACCACAATCGCGGCGGCCAGAAACGCGGGCAACGACGACGCAACTCCCAGGAAAACCGTCGCTATGCCGGACAACGTCAGGCCCACGATCATCAATGTGCGCCGTCCCATTCGGTCAGACAGGTAGCCACTGGGGATCATGGCCAGCGCGTTGCCTCCGGCGAACGCCGCAAGCGCGATGCCGATGATGCCGATGCCGCGGCCCATGACGTCGGTGATGAACAGCGGGACCAGGGCGACGCGAAGCCCGAAGGCCGACCAGCCGGTGGCGAAGTTGGCTCCCAGCGACGACCAATAGGCGCGGAACCGCAGCGCCTCGCGCATCGTCACCGTCGATCGTGTCGGCGGCCCCGGCGCGGCCAGGGGCGAATCCCGCAAGCTGTAAAACAACACCACCGCCACGCCCAGCAGGGCGACGCCGTACACGATGAACGGAGCGGTCAAGCCCCACCCGGCCGCCACGGCGCCGACGGCCGGCCCGCCCACCGCGCCCACCATGAACGACGTGATGAACAGACCCGCGACCCGTCCGCGCGCGTCGGGTGGGCTGATATGGATCATCAGTCCCAGCGCCGAGACGTAGAACATCGTCGACCCGATCCCGCTGATCACGCGGAACACCACCAGTTGCCAGTAGGCCTGGGAAAACGCACACGCGGCGGTGGAGACCGCGACGATCAGCATGCCGCCGATGTAGATCCGCCGCTCTCCCAGGCGCTGGACCAGCTGGCCGCTTATCGGCGCAAAACACAGCCGGCTCAACGAAAAGACGGTGACCAAAAACGTCACCGCCTTGATGCTGACCCCGAAGCTACGGGCGAAGGACGGCAGCGCCGGCGAAATGACCCCGTAGCCCAGCGCGACCATGATGTTTGCCCAGCTCAGGATCCAGACTTCGCGCGGCAGCCGGCTAGAACGGGACGCGCGCCCCTCCGTGCGGGCAAAGCGGAGGGAAATGGTCACCCAATGACTTTATTAACCACCTCGCGCGCAGTCTCTTGCACCTCCGCCAAATGCTCGGGCCCGTTGAAGGATTCTGCGTAGATCTTGTACACGTCCTCGGTTCCCGACGGACGCGCGGCAAACCACGCGTTGGCCGTCGTCACCTTCAATCCGCCCAGCGGGGCGCCATTGCCGGGCGCCGCGGTCAGCTTCGCCGTGATCGGCTCCCCCGCCAATTCCGTGGCGGTCACCTGGCCGGCGGAGAGCTTCGACAGCCGGGCCTTTTGGTCGCGGTCGGCAGGCGCGTCGACCCGCGCATAAAAGGGAGTGCCGTACTCGGCGGTCAGCCGCTGATAGCGCTGGGACGGGCTCGATCCGGTGACCGCGAGAATCTCCGAAGCCAGCAGCGCCAGGATGATGCCGTCCTTGTCGGTGGTCCACACCGAGCCGTCCCGCCGCAGGAAAGACGCCCCGGCCGACTCCTCGCCGCCGAAGCCAATGGTCCCGCCGATCAGGCCGTCGACGAACCACTTGAATCCGACCGGCACCTCGATCAGCTTGCGGCCGATGCCGGCGACCACTCGATCGATCATTGACGAGCTGACGGCGGTCTTGCCAACGGCGATGCCGCCGGGCCACGACGGCCGTTGGGTGTAAAGGTATTCGATGGCCACCGCGAGGTAGTGGTTCGGATTGAGCAGCCCCTCGTCGGGCGTGACGATGCCATGCCGGTCGGAGTCGGCGTCGTTACCGGTGGCGATCTGATAGCGGTCGCGGTTGGCGATAAGTCCCGCCATCGCGTCCGGCGAGCTGCAATCCATGCGGATCTTGCCATCGTGATCGAGCGTCATGAACCGCCACGTGGCATCCACCAGCGGATTCACCACGGTCAGATCCAGGCGATGCCGCTGGGCGATCTCGCCCCAATAGTCCACGCTTGCCCCGCCGAGCGGGTCGGCGCCGATCCGCACCCCGGCCGCGCGGATGGCATCGATGTCGACCACGTTGGGCAGGTCGTCGACGTAGTTGCCCAGGTAGTCGTGGCGCTGCGCCGTCGGCAGCGCGCGAGCCAGCGGCACCCGCTTGACCCCCGCCCCGTCGCGCAGGATCTCGTTGGCGCGCTTGACAATTGCGTTGGTTGCGTCGGTGTCGGCAGGGCCGCCATGGGGCGGGTTGTATTTGAAGCCGCCGTCGGCGGGCGGGTTGTGTGAAGGCGTCACGACGATCCCGTCGGCCGGCGCCCCGGTGCGGCCGCGGTTGTAGGAGAGGATGGCGTGGCTGACCGCGGGTGTCGGCGTGTACCGGTCGCGGGAGTCGATCATGGCGACGACGTCGTTGGCGGCCAGCACCTCCAGCGCAGACACCCAGGCCGGCTCGGACAGACCGTGCGTGTCTCGTCCGATGAACAACGGCCCCGTGGTGCCGTGCGCGGCCCGGTACTCGACGATGGCCTGGGTGATCGCCAGGATGTGAGCCTCGTTGAACGCGCCATCCAATGCCGACCCACGGTGCCCCGACGTCCCGAATGCGACCTGTTGAGCCACGTCGCCCGGGTCGGGGTGGATCGAGTAATAGGCCGTCACCAAGTGCGACAGGTCGACGAGGTCTTCGGGTTGAGCCGGCTGACCGGCGCGTGGATTGGCAACCATGGTTACCAATTCTGCCCGTGTCCGCCTCCCCCCGGGCTGCGCCGGTCTGGACTTCGGCCATACGCTGCGTAGCGCAGCGGCAAACGAAGGGAATCCACTCAGTGGCTCAACGGGACTATCGCGAATTGGCCGCGGTGTTTGCCGGTGGGGCGCTGGGTTCCCTGGCCCGTGCCGCGCTGAGCGACCAGTTCGGCGGTGACCCGGCGGGCTGGCCATGGCCTACGTTCACGGTCAACATCGTCGGGGCGTTTCTGGTGGGTTACTTCACCACCCGGTTGCTGGAGCGGTTGCCGACGTCGAGCTACCGGCGGCCCCTGCTCGGCACCGGATTGTGCGGTGGTTTGACAACTTTCTCCACGATGCAGGTCGAGACGCTGAAGATGATCGAACACGGCTGCTGGCGGCTCGCCGTCGGCTACACGGTCGCCAGCATCGGATTGGGATTGCTGGCGGTGCACATTGCCACCAAGTTGGTGCGCCGGGTCCGAGTGCGCCGGTGACCGCCGTGACGACGGCTGCGGTCTGGGTGGGCGTCGCTTTCATCGGCGGCATCGGGTCGGTGCTGCGTTTCGTCATCGACCGCGCGGTGGCGCGCCGGGTGTTCCGGCCCTTTCCCTTCGGCACGCTTGCCGTGAACATCAGCGGCGCAGCGCTTTTGGGCTTACTCAGCGGCCTGGCGCTTAATAGGGAGGCCGCGCTGTTGGCCGGCACCGCTTTCGTCGGCGCCTACACGACGTTTTCCACCTGGATGCTCGAGACTCAGCGGCTCGGCGAGGAACGCCGGCTGCGCGCAGCGCTGACCAATATCGTTGTCAGCGTGTTGCTTGGTGTGGCGGCGGCATTCATCGGACAGCAGATCGCGCAGCTTTGAACCCGTGGCGCCATCAGGTGTCGCGTTGACACGGGATATCGTCGGGCGTTCGGGGTAGCACATACAGCGCCATCCGCCGGTTCGACATGTCATGCTCGCCCAGGAATGCGCAGCCGCCTCGCTCACAGAACTTGCGCGCCAAGGTGTTGCGATGATCGGGATCGAACATGATGCGGCGACACCGCGGATCGAGGGTGAAGATGCTGATCACCAGGTACGGCAGCAGGTAACTGACGTGCCCGCGTTCGATGTAATCCAAATCGGCGACCGCGACATGCAATCCCAAATCGTAGGGGTCATGCTCATATCGTCGAGCGATGGAATCCTTTGCCGCTCTGTATAATTCGATGTATCCACGGTCTACCCCGTCCAGGGTGGCGATGAGCGGGCGAGAGAAGCCCCCGTCCAGTTGTGCCTCGAGGTAGCGATGCCACCGCGCCACCGGCCAGTTGGATTCCCACGCCTCGACCAGATGCGGCCGACCCATCCACTCCGAAACCATCTCTGCATCTGCATTCGGATTGGCGACGCGCAGACCGTACGGCTCGGGCAGCTCGGGAATGGGCGGGGGCGGGACACTACGGACCGCCTCGGGAAGGTCGGTCAGTTCCCGCGGCAGGATCGGCTCGGCGTTCGTCATGTCAACCGGCGAGCCTACGACGCTGTCGGTCTCGGCCGTTTCACCGGGGTTCGAGCAGCTTGGCCAGGACCGCCGCCTGGCTGATGTCCAGCTCGCGGGTGGCGGTCACCAGCGTCACGGCTTTCCGCTTGGCGAGCTTGCGCAGGTCTTCCAGCGCGGCACTATCCCGCAGTTCGGTCCTGTAGCGTGACGCGAATTCCTCGAACCGGGCCGGATCGTGCTGATACCACTCGCGAAGATCCTTCGACGGCGCGACGTCCTTGCACCAGATACCCACCCGCGGATCGTCTTTGCGCACTCCTCGCGGCCAAACCCGATCAACCAGGACGCGCTGTCCCTCGTCGGGACCGACCTCGTCGTAGACCCGCGCCACCCGGACCCGCCCTTTGGCGCTCACATGCCCAGGGTAGCCGCGTATCCGGAGGCGTCCAGCGCCTCAGTAGTGATAGGTATCCGAGGGTGCGGGCGAGTGATCACGTTCTTCGTCGTCGAACTCGGGCGGTTCGATGCCGTATGCCCGGGCCAGCTCGAGGATCTTTGTGGCCCGGGCGATGCGCGGTAGGTCGGAGCCGTTGCGGATCTCTCCCCCGTCGCGCTCGAACTCGACGAAAAACTCCTTAGCCCAAGATATTTCGTCGTGCGAGGGCGACAGGCCCTCGTTCACGACACCGCATTGATCCGGGGTCAGACAGATCTTGCCCGTCATGCCGAATTCCACGGAAACGTGCGTGGCCTCGATCAGCTTCAACGCGTTCGAGCCGATCGTCGGCCCGTCGATGGCGCTCGGCAGGTTGGCCGCTTTCGCGGCGATCGTGAAGCGTGACCGGGCATAGGCCAGCGTGCCCGGGTCTTCCCCGAAACCGGTGTCGCGGCGGAAATCGCCGATGCCGAAGGCCAACCGGAAGGTTCCCTTCGTCGCGGCGATCTCGGTGATGCGCTCCAGGCCCCGGGCGGTTTCGACCAGAGCCACGATCGGCACATCGGGCAGTCGCTTCGCCGTCTCGGTCACGTGGTCGACCGATTCGACCATCGCCAGCATCACCCCGCCGACCGGGGTGGTGGCCAGGGCGGCCAGGTCGTCCGCCCACCACGGGGTGCCGAAGCCGTTGATGCGAACCCAGTCCGCATTCCCGGCGTTCAACCAGCGCACCACGTTGTCGCGGGCGGCGTGCTTGTCTTTAGGAGCGACGGCGTCCTCGATGTCGAGGACGACGATGTCAGCGCGCGAGTGCGCCGCGGACTCAAACCGGTCGTCGTGTGCACCGTTCACCAACAGCCAACTTCGGGCCAGAACGGGGTCGATGCGGAAGCCGATGAGGTCGTCGGCTTCTGGCGCGCTGTTGTTGACCTGCTCGTACATATGGGATTCGTCGTCTTCTCGTCGTTGCGTTCCTGGTCCCCCTAACCGTAGCCCGACCGGGCGAGAACTCACCCGGACGGTCGTATCACCTCCCGTTTCCGCCCGGGCACCGCCACCTTCCGGGGCATCCAGCAAACGAAACGGGCCCCGTCGACGGGTTTTCACCGCGGTGGACCGGGGTAGAACACCCCTCGCGACGTTACGACTGTCGGTCGAGCGTCGGTCCCGCGGAGGCTAGAGCAACCTGGTCCCGAAATACGTCTCGATCACCCGGTTCTGGGGCTCGACCGAGAAAACTTACGAGGAGTAGATATGCGTAGGGCCATAGCGATCGTTTCAGCCAGCGGAGCACTGTTGTTCGGAGGGGCAGGCGTCGCAAATGCCGCCGGTCCGAGTGCTCCCGCACCGTCGTCCACCACTACAACGACGTTGGCGGACAACAACACCAACAATGACCAAAACAGCGACAACTCCGGGCTGTGGGGCCTCGTCGGCCTGCTGGGCCTGGGCGGACTTGCCGGGCTGATGCGCCGGAAGGACACCGCCGCCGGCACCGGCGTCGGACCCGCCACCACTCGGGAGCGCGGCGTCTAAACCCCGCCGCTGCGCCCCCAGATCCCCGTCAACTTCGCGCAGCTGACGGGGATCTGGCTGGGTGTTCGACGCGGCCCACGCAAACACCTTGTGCCGCAGGGGATTCTGATCGTGACCCGAGCGGGAGAGCGTCACGCGGAGCGCAGCGTCCGTTTTGGCCACGTGTACAGCGGGTATGCCCGCTCCAAGCCGCACACAGCCCAATGTGCGTCTCCCACCTTCCCCATCACGAGAGGTATCGGCGATGACAGACCTCATTATCGAATCACCCGACGAAGTCGTCGCGTTCCTGAAAGCGCAGCACAACCTCATCGAGGACATGTTTGACCAGGTGCTGCACGCTACGGACCCCAAAGCGCGCGAAGAGCCGTTCGCAACGCTGCGCCAGCTGCTTGCCGTCCACGAGACGGCCGAGGAAATGGTGGTACATCCGCGCGTGCGGCGGGAGGACGGCGACGCCGGCGACGCCATCGTCGACGCCCGCCTCGAAGAAGAGCATGAGGCCAAGGAACTGCTGTCGGCGATCGAAAAGCTCGACATCACCTCGGACGAGTTCATTGCAGAGCTCTCCAAATTGCGCGAAGCGGTGCTCGACCACGCACGGCACGAGGAGGACGAGGAGTTCCCCGTCTTGAAGCGCAAGGTAGACACCGACGACCTCAAGCGAATGGGGGCCGCGGTACGGGCCGCCGAGGCCATCGCTCCGACGCGCCCGCATCCCGGCGTGGAATCAGCGAAGCTGAACTTCGCGCTCGGCCCGTTCGCGTCCATGCTCGACCGCGCCCGCGATCTGATCGGCAAAGCCCTCGGATAGCGCCCCCGGTGCGTCCTCGAGTTTCCGTACGCTCGATGAGATGAGCGTTGCCCCGGACACCACCGTTGCTCTCCAAAACCGGTTTTACCGCGAGCTGCCGGAAATGGCGGTCCGTTGGCAGGCGGAGACGTTCCCCGAATTGCAGCTGCTGGCCCTCAACGAGCCCCTGGCCGAGGCGCTGGGGCTCGACGCCGGCTGGCTGCGCGACCCCGACGGATTGCGCTTCCTGGTCGGCAACTCCGTGCCCAGCGGCGCCACCCCGGTGGCCCAGGCCTACGCCGGGCATCAGTTCGGCGGCCTCGTTCCCCGGTTGGGCGACGGCCGGGCCCTGCTGCTCGGCGAATTGGTCGACGGTGACGGGCAGTTGCGCGACATACACCTCAAGGGCTGCGGCGCCACGCCATTCGCGCGCGGCGGCGACGGGCTGGCCGCAGTGGGGCCGATGCTGCGCGAATACATCGTCAGCGAGGCGATGCACTCCTTGGGCGTGCCCACGACGCGGTCGTTGGCCGTCGTCGGCACCGGGCGTCCGGTCCATCGCGAAGAAACGCTGCCGGGTGCGGTGCTCACCCGCGTGGCCAGCAGTCATCTGCGGGTGGGCAGCTTCCAGTTCGCGGCGTCCACCGGCAACGAGGAGCTGCTGCGCCGCCTCGCCGACCACGCGATCACCCGCCATCACCCCGCTGCCGCCGACGCGGAGAACCCGTATCTCGCCTTGTTCAAAGCGGTGGTTGCCGTCCAGGCGTCGTTGATCGCCCAATGGATGCTGATCGGATTCGTCCACGGCGTGATGAACACCGACAACATGACCATCTCGGGCGAAACGATCGACTACGGACCGTGCGCCTTCATGGAGGCCTACGACCCCGACACCGTCTTCAGTTCGATCGACTTCTGGGGACGCTATGCCTACGGAAACCAACCGGTGGTCGCCGGATGGAACCTCGCGCGCTTCGCCGAGACACTACTGCCGTTGATCTCGGAGAACACCGACGAGGCCATCGCGCTCGCGGAGCAGTCGTTCACGATATTCCAGACCCGCTACGACGCCGTGTGGGGCTCCGGGATGCGCGCCAAACTCGGCCTACCCGACGGCGTCGACGCCGAATTCGCCACGGTGCTCGTCGAGGAACTGCTTTTGTTGCTCAAGCAGAACCACATCGACTACACCTCGTTCTTCCGGCAACTCAGCCACGCGGCGCGAGGGGATGCCCAAGCCGATGCCGAACCCGTTCGCGGATTGTTCTGCGACCTCGCCGGCTTCGATGCGTGGCTGACGCGTTGGCGGGCATTGGGTCCCGACGCCGACACGATGGATCGCACCAATCCGATCTACATTCCGCGCAATCATCTGGTCGAGGAGGCCCTGACCGCCGCGACGGCCGGTGAGCTCGGCCCGCTGGAACACCTGCTCGCCGCGGTGGCCGACCCCTACACGGAACGCCCGGGTCTCGAGCGCTACGCCACGCCCGCCCCCGAGGACTTTGGCAAATATCAAACCTTCTGCGGCACTTGACCTTACGACAGCTTGGCGAGCTCGGCCTGCAACCCGTCGAGGCGTTGTAGCGTCTGATCGCGAGGCTCCGTCGGCAGGTCCAGCAACAGGTGCTCCACACCCAGGTCGCGATAGGCCTCGAGTTCTTGCGCCGCCGGCTTGCCGCCGTGGAAGTGGATCACCGGCACGTCCTTGCCGGCCACGTCCCGCAATTGCTCGAGCGGCGAAGACAACTCCTCTGCCGACGCCGTCATCGACAGCCAGCCCGCGTTCAGCCGCGCGATGCGCTTGAAGCCCGCCGGTCCGCCGCCGAGGTAAAGCGGCGGATAAGGCTTCTGGACCGGCTTGGGCCAGCTGTAGATCGGGTCGAAGTTCACGAATTCGCCGTGATATTCCGCCTTTTCGTGCGTCCAGATCTCGACCATCGCATCGAGCCGCTCGTCGACGACGCGTCCGCGGACCGAGGGATTCACGCCGTGGTTGGCGATCTCCTCGCGCAGCCAGCCGATGCCCACGCCGAATCGAAAACGCCCCTGCGACACCAGGTCCAGCGAAGCCACCTCCTTGGCAGTGTGGATCGGGTCGCGCTGGGGCACCAGAGCGATCCCGGTGCCCAGGACGAGCCGCTCGGTGGCGACCGCCGCGGCGGTCAGCGCCACGAACGGATCCAGCGTGCGGTAGTACTTCGGCGGAATCGGGCCGCCGCTCGGATACGGGGTCTTCGCGTCGACCGGGATGTGTGAGTGCTCGGCGAGAAACAGCGATTCAAAACCGCGCTGCTCGAGCGCCTCCCCCAACTCCGCGGGACCAATGCCGTCGTCGGTAACAAATGTCAGCACACCGAAACCCATGACGCTCAGTCAACAGCATCGCCGCCCGCCTGTCAGCGCGAGCTTGTCCCGGCGGCCACCGGGCCACCGTCGGTAACCGGCACCAATCGCGCCATTCCGCGCAGCAGCCACGGCGTGCGTTTCGCTATCACCGCCACGGCACGGTCCGACCTCCGCATCGACGTTCGCGGGCCGGGCGTGGGCGCCGCGGCCAGCTGCACCTCACGCGATGCACCGCTGGCGCCATGACGGTCGACGGCGACCAGCTCCCAGGCGCCGGGAACACCACGCAACTCGACGACGCCTCGCTCTTGGAATCCGATCCCGGAGCCGACGACCAAGTCACGAACCGTCCGTGACACCACGATTTCCCCGGCTCCGGCGTGACCGAGGATCCGCGCCGCAATGTGGACGGCGATTCCCCCGATGTCGGCATCCATGAGTTCGCATTCACCCGTGTGGATCCCGATCCGGATTTCGATGCCCAGTTTCTCGGCATCGTCGCGCAGGTTCTCGGCGCACCGGATGCTCTGGGTCGGGCCGTCGAACGTGATGAGGTACCCGTCGCCGGTGCTCTTCACCACGGTGCCGCCGTATCGTTCGGTGGCCTCAATGGTGATCTCAGCAAAGCGCTGCAAGACCGCGCGCCACCGCTCGTCGCCGGTCGCCGCGACGCGTTCGGTCGACGCGACGATGTCGGTGAACAGCACCGTGCGCAGGGCACGATTCAACGGTGCCGGGGTCGCGTGGCTGCCAGTGAGAAGCTCCTCGATCTCGGTGGCGATCTTTTCGGGGTCGGTGAACCACGGCGCATGGTCGGTGCCGTCGAGCTCGACCATGCGCGCGCCGGGTATGTGGTCGGCCAGATACCTGCCCGCCTGCACCGGGACCCCGGGATCCCGGGCGGCGTGCACGACCAGGGCGGGCATGGTGAGTGTCGGCAGGATCGGCCGGACGTCGATCTGGAAAGCGGCTTCAAGCGTGACCCGCGCCATTCCGGGGCTCGCGCACGAGCGCTCGAGCATTCCCAGCTGGCGTGATGACCGGACGGACGGCAGCAGACACTTGAGCGCCTCACCACTTCCCCACGCCGACAAGACAGCCCGGCCGAACTTCTGGAAGCCGATGATCTGGTCTTCAGACGGTGTGTACTCCTCGCCGATCTCGCGTATGGAGCGTGCCCGGAGCTCGGCCGGATCAAGATCGAGGTCGTCCCAACCTGCGCTGGGAAGATATGCCGCCGTCCCCGTGAGGATCAACGCCCGCGTTCGCTGCGGTCGCGTCGCGGCGAACAGAATGGCCGCCGGACCGCCCTCGCTCACCCCGAGCAGCGCAGCTCTTTCGAAGCCGGCGGCGTCCATGACGGCCTCGATCTCGGCCGCCCGATCGTCAAGAGTGCGGACCCGTGGAACGGGGTCCGACAAGCCGACGCCGGCCTTGTCGAAGAGGATGACGCGGCAAAACGTCGCGAGCCGCTCCATGAAGGCCTTGAACTCAGGCATGGACCAGTACAGCTCGACATGGCTCGCGAACGAACCAGCGAAGACGAGATCGATCGGCCCGTGTCCGAACACTTGGTACGCCAGGCTGAGATCACCGCAGTTTGCATACGCCGTCTCCGGCACGCACTGAGCGTACCGACTGCATCGCGGTCTAGAACAGCAAATACCTGCTGATTCGCTCGAGAGCTCAGTCCACGGTGGCTGGTTCTTCGGCCACCACCCTTTTGTTCCGGCGGGGGGTCGGACGGACCGCGCCCCAGAGGCCGGTGGCGACGCCGACCGCGGCGCCGCCCAGGCCGATGATCCGCTGCGACGGCTTCATTTCGCCGTACACGCTCATCCCGCCGACCAGGTCGGCCACGTCGGCACCGGCAGAGGCCAGGAACCAGCCGCGGGTGTTCTTACCGCGCAGTGCCGCGCCCGCGAGCAGGATACCGATCAGCGCGTCGCGATAGCCCATCGATCGCAACAGCAGTTGCGTGGTCGGCGTCGGTTCGTCCGGGTCCCCCCACAATTTGTTCGCCCGCAGAGGGTCGACGAGGAAGGACACGCCAGAGGCAAGTCGGATAGTGCCCGCAACAAGGCCGAACCGATCGATGGACATGCTCTGAGAGCCTAGGAGCAAACCGTCCGACCGCGCACGCATTCCGTCCCGCAAGTCACTCATGGCGCGGGGCAGGAATCGGCGAGCTGCAGCGCCGCCGGCCACAGCACGGTGGCAAGCCCGAAGGCCGCGGCGTCGGCACCCGTGGGCGCCACCACTTCTATGCGGGCCTGAATTCGCTGGGTCTGCTCGGAGTGAAAAACGGTCCACGCGAACCCAATACACAGATACGGGATGGCCAGCCACACCGCCAGTTCGATCAGAGCGCCGACGCTGACCCTGTGCCCGAGGATGCGCCGGAGGGAATCCATCGCGTGTTCGATTCCGCCCATAACCGCACTCCCGGCTACCGCAGCACCAGTTTCAGAGCGTAGTCGACCACGACCTCGAGATCGGTGCCCAGCTGCCCGGCGAGCCACTGCTGCGCGAGCTCGGCCATGGCGCCCGTGTACAGGGCCGCGGCGACCTCCGCGGCCACCGGATCGGAATCGGGGTTGAGACGCCAACCCTCGGTCAGCACACCCTCGCGCAGCCTGTCCTGCGTGGCGCGGCGCCGGACGGCCAGTACCGGGTTGGTGCGCGCGTCGGTGAACAACACCCGGCCCCGGCGCGGGTCGGCCGAGGAGAAGCCGAGCACCGCCGCGATGCCGGCCCGGGTCCGCGCGGCCAGCGAATCGCCCGCCTGCCCGATGGCGGCCTCGATCACTTCGCCGAGCTGCTCGCTCACCTGGTCGTAGACGGCGCCGAGTAGATCGTCGGTGTCTGCGAAACTTTCGTAGAAATACCGCGTGTTCAGCCCGCATTCCCGGCACACCGACCGCACCGAGACGGCCGCCTCACCGCCGCCGAACAGCCGATAGGCGGCCTCCACCAGCAGCGCACGACGTTCGGCGCGGCGGTCCTTCAGTGGTATACCGGCCCACCGGGTGGGACTCGACATCCCTACAGCGTAGGTCGAGAAGGCTGCGGTCTTGTCACACCTGTAGCCAAAACTTATTCTGGTCACAGTCGTGACCAGAATTTCGAGGGAGTATGCCGTGTTCCTGCCGCACCAGATCGTCGGGCAGCTGATCAACAAACGGTTGGACGACAACATGCGACGGTTCTTCTTCCGCGGCATGGAGTTCGCCGCGCCCGTCGGCGATCCGGGCTGGTTCGGTCCGGAAAGCGCCGTGTGGCGGGTGCACTCGCATTTGCCCGCGCTGATCTTCGGACTGCAGTGCGCCGCCTTCATGGAGACCCTGGACCCATCGATCTATTGGATGGGCATGCACCACTCGCGACTCATCAAGCGCGACAGCGACGGAAACCCGATATCGCAGGTGCCCCACATCGATCCCCAAGGCGCCGCGACACGACTGGGCCACTCGGTGGCGTTCTTCATCGGCACGGCATACGGGTCGACGGAAACCGCTGAGCGCCTGGCCAAGTCCGTGCGCGCGATGCACCACACCATCAAGGGCACTCGTCCCGACGGCGCCCGCTACGACGCCGATGACCCCGAGTGGCTGCGGTGGAACTACGCGACGGTCGTCTGGGGCCTGGCCACGGCACACGAGCTTTATCACCCAATGCCGTTGCGCGGTAAGAAACTCGACCGCTACTACGGAGAGTTCGTCCGGGTCGGGCACGCGCTGGGAGGCACCGACCTGCCGACCACGAAGGCCGAGACGCTCGAATGCCTGGAGTCCTACCTACCGAAACTGGCTGTCACCTACGGCAAAGCGATGGGCACCGGCCCCAACGTCTCCATGCCGCAGGCGGCGGTCGACTGGGCCATCCGCGACACCATGCCGAAGTGGGCCAAGCAGATGCTGCAGCACCGCGACTGCAACATCGTCGAACGCACCGCCCGTCGCACCGCGGTGTGGTCGATCATCAACGGGATCAACGCCGCAGCCGGCCCCCCGCCGGAATTCAAGCAGGCCCAGGCCAGAGTCAAGGGGGGCACCACGGTCCCGCACACCCTGCCGACCTACGTGCTCGGCAGCGATGAGGTCCGCACCCGCTCCGAGGTGGAGCGCAGCTTCCAGTCGGTGTAGTCGCTCCGCCGCCTCCGGTGCTCGACCCGTGGTGATCGCGAGCTCAACGGGAGTTGCGCGCTGCGGTCACCGCACAACGACACTGGGGACATCTCACGAAGTTCCCCGGCGAAACGTCTACACAGCGTGACAGCCAAACGACCGTTTGAGGCGGTGGTCGTCGACCACGGCCGCGCCGTATTGCGGGTATGCCGCGCCATCATCGGGCCGGTCGACGCCGACGATGCCTGGTCGGAGACCTTTTTGGCCGCGCTGCGCGGCTACCCGGAACTGCCCCACGACGCCAACGTCGAGGCCTGGCTGGTCACCATCGCGCACCGCAAAGCCATTGACCTGACCCGGGCCAGGACCCGACGCGCGGTGCCGACCGACGAGATCCCGGAAGCCGCCCGCCCGGCCGATCCCGGCAGGGACGACGACCTCGCCGACGCCCTCGCCCGGCTGCCCGCCAAGCAGAAGCAAGCCGTGGCCTACCACTATCTGGCCGGGCTGCCCTATTCCGAGATCGCCGCCATCCTGGGCGGCAGCCCCGAGGCCGCCCGGCGCGCCGCCGCCGACGGCATCGCCACCCTCAGGCGCACATACCCCGGCATCGCCGCCGGCACGACCGGGACAGGAGAACACCGATGAACAACGAACGCGAGTTGACCCGCGACCTGGTGCGGCGCACCGACGGCACCACCGACGACTTCGACGCACTGCACGCACGGCTCGCCTCCGCCGCGCAATCCGAAGGCATCCTGGACATCGCCTACCGCGTCATCGACGGCCCGGTCGGGGCGTTGCTCATCGCCGCCACCGAGCTTGGCCTGGTCCGCGTCGCCTATGCCAACGAGGGCCACGACAGCGTCCTGCAAAGCCTCGCCGACCGAATCAGTCCACGCATCCTGCTCGCACCCGGCCGTCTCGACATGGCCGCAAGGCAGCTCGACGAGTACTTCGCCGGCGAGCGGCGCGAATTCAGCGTCCCGCTGGACTGGCGGCTCTCGGCCGGATTCCGCAACACGGTACTTCGTCAGCTGCCCGAGATCGGCTACGGCCACACCGCGAGCTACGCCGCGGTTGCCAAGCTGGCCGGCAATCCCACCGCGGTCCGCGCCGTCGGCAGTGCCTGTGCCACCAATCCGCTACCGATCGTGGTGCCCTGCCACCGTGTGGTCCGCAGCGACGGCGCGATGGGCGGCTACCTCGGGGGGGCGGCGGCCAAACGCACCCTGCTCACACTCGAGGCCGCATAGGCCGATTCGGACGAAATCTGTTGCAGCACAACTTGATACGACAGACTACGCGGCGCCCGGAGTGATGATGGGAAGGTCGATGATCGGGGGTGGCTGCGGCGTCGGCGCGGGCGGCGGCGGCGGGGTGACTTGTCGTCCTAAGTGCTGGGGGCAGTAGGCGCTCGCCGCGATCATGGTGAATTGGGCGGCGCCGTCGACCGTGAATCCCGGATTACTCGCCGACACGCTCTTGATGACGTCGACCTGGGAGTTGCCCTGGTCCATCAGTTCGCAGGCCCTTTTACCCACGCCGACGGCGGCAGCCGGGTCCTGATAGGTGATGCCCGCTTGGTTGAGCGCGGCGATGAACCCGGCATCAGCTGCCGCATCGCCGGCGGGATCGGCGTAGGCGGGCGCGGCCATACCGCTGAGCACCGCGCAGCCCGCGATCACGACCAGCATTCGCATCGCTTCATCGTCATACAGATCGGCGCCGGTGTCCCGCCGGGCCCCGCCGCCTGCGCATAACCGCGGCAACACGGCACATCGAGCGCCCGGCTGGGCAATTCCTCACGAATCCTGGCACCCGCCGTCGATGTGGTACACAGTGGCTATGTCCGCGCTGTCCCATCAACATCGTTGAGAGCCCCGGCGTGCACGACGATCGACTTCTGACTCCCGGCCAGACCTGCTGGCGCACCGCGCCGGCCGACCGGTTCGTCCCCGTCATCGACGCCGCCGATTACTTCAAACACGTCAAGGCCGCGATGCTGCGCGCCCGCCATCGAATCATGCTGATCGGCTGGGATTTCGATTCCAGAGTGACGTTCGAGCGGGGCGCCAAGACACTTCCGGGGCCAAACCAACTGGGTGCGTTCCTTTACTGGATACTGTGGAAACGGCCGGGGCTGAATGTCTACCTCCTGAAGTCCAATCTGCGCCTGCTACCGGCCTTCGACGGCATCTGGTTCGGCCTCACCCCGGTGTCGCTGCTGAACCAGATCAGCAGCAGGCGAATGCATCTCGCTATCGACGGCGCCCACCCCATCGGCTCAGTGCATCATCAGAAGATCGTGGTGGTCGACGATGCGGTGGCGTTCTGCGGCGGCATCGACTTGACGCTCGAACGATGGGACACCCGTGACCACGCGCATCGCAACCAGCACCGCCGGACGGTGGGACGCGGCTACGGTCCGCGACACGATGTCGGCCTGGCCGTCGACGGTGCGGCGGCGCGAGCCCTGGCTGAGCAAGCCCTGACCAGGTGGCAGACCGCGACCAAACAATCGCTGTCGCCGGTGCAGGCCAAGCACAGCGCGTGGCCGAGCAAACTGGAACCGAGCCTGCGCCACGTCGACGTCGGAATCGCACGCACCGTGCCCAAGCTCGAGGATTCCGCCGAGGTGCGGGAGGTCGAAGCGCTCAACCTGGCCGCCATCGCGGGGGCACGCGACACGTTCTATGTGGAAAACCAGTACCTGGCGTCCAGAACCATTGCCGAAGCGCTGGCCGCGCGGCTGCGCGAAGACGAGGGTCCAGAGATCGTCATCGTGCTGGCCCGCAGAGGCAACAACCCGCTCGAGCGGGGAACCATGGACAGCGCACGCCATCGCCTCATCCAACTGTTGTGGAAAGCCGACGAACATAAACGGTTGGGCGTGTATTGGCCGGAGACCGACGGCGGCGCGCCGATCTACGTCCATTCGAAGGTGCTGGTGGTCGATGATCGGCTGCTCCGCATCGGCTCCTCGAATTTCAACAACCGGTCCATGGGGTTCGACAGCGAGTGCGACGTGGCCATCGAGGCGCAGCCGGGTAATTCCGAACACGACCACCTGCGCCGCGAAATCGCTTCGGTGCGAAACAAATTGATGGCAGAACACCTCGGTGTTTCGGTCGGCGAACTGGAGCAGGCGATCGATGAACATCGGTCGGTCTTGAAGGCCATCGAGGCACTTCGGGGAGACGGCAAGACGCTGCGGCCCTTCACGGAGCGCAGCATCGCCAACGAGGCGGGCCCGCTGGCCGAGAACGACCTGATGGATCCCGACCACGTCCCGCGGTCGCTGACCCGCAGCGTACAGCGATTCATCACCGGCCTTCGGGGCTGACCGGCCGGCGATTTAAGTCTGGGTGGGCCTGCACTCGGCCTAGTGTGGGCAGGAGCGCCAGTGGATTAAGGACGAGCAACCCATGAGCATCGACGACGACTCCGTGACCACGCTGGAGGACCTGCGGGGCGATCTGGCGCAGCGCTACAAACGGACACCGACCGGTGGAGGTTCGGTGGACAGCGCGATCGTCGAGGCCGACATGGCGGCGCTGAGTCGCGACGGGTACGTCATCTGGGAAAACCTGCTCACCTCCGAGCAGTGCTCGCAGATTCGTGAGGTCGTGCGCCCTTGGCTGGGGCACACCGGACGCAACTCCTTTGAGGGCCTACGCACCCAGCGCATCTACAGCGTGCTGAGCAGGACCCGGGTGTGCGATCGACTCGTCGATGAGCCGCGGGTGCTGGCAGTGCTCGATCGGCTGCTTATGCCTAACTACCTGCTTTCGGCGTTGCAGGCCATCAACATTCAGCCCGGGGAGGTCGCACAGCTGGCACACCACGACGACGGCTTCTACCCGATTCCGCGGCCCCGGGCGCCGCTGGCGGCCGCGACGATCTGGGCGATCGACGACTTCACCGCCGACAACGGCGCCACCGTCATCTATCCGGGCAGCCACCGCTGGGGAAAACGCCGGCCCGGTCCGATCGATCAGGCCATGCCCGTCGTCATGCCCGCAGGGTCGTGCGTCTTCTTCGTGGGCACACTGTGGCACGGTGGGGGCGCCAACAACAGCGGCCGCGACCGCCTCGCCGTCACCGCCCAGTACTGCCAACCGTGGCTGCGGCCGATGGAGGCCTACACGCTGTCGATATCGCGCGACATCGCCCGAGCCGTCTCCGATGACATTCGCCGGATGCTCGGCTATAGCATCCACCCGCCGTTCGTCGGCAACGTCGACGGTCTTCATCCGTTGCGGCTGTTGGACGCCGGGCCGCAGCCCTAGCTTGCGCCTGATCAGGAAACAGGGCGCTTGAGCGTTCACCGGTTTGAAGCACCGCTACCTGGCTATTCTCAGTTCTGTCATGACGCGTCGAGCGGGCCCGTCCGACGAGCAAGAAGCGGATTCGCCGGCGCCCGGGCCCCAGAATCGCTTGCACCGCAACCACAGGATTGTGGCCGGTGCCAAGGTGCTGGCCGCGCTGATATCGCTGGTGCTGGTGGCCGCCATAGGCATTGCCTGGCACGCCTACCGCAGCGCGACGGCGAGCATCACCAAATCCGAGGCATTGGCCGATGAACCCGCGTCGACCGGTAGCGACCAGAACATCTTGATCATGGGCCTAGATAGCCGCCGCGATCAGCACGGACAGCCGTTGCCACACGACATTTATGACGCCCTGCACGCGGGCAACGAGGATTCCGCTGACGGCGATTCCGACGCGCTCATCGTGGTGCACCTGCCCGCCGGCGACGGTCCGGTCACAGCGATCTCGATCCCGCGCGATGACTATGTCGAGCTGGCCGGATGCCCGACCACGGATTGTCGCGGGAAGATCAAGGAGGCCTACAGCTTCGCGTATCAGCGCGTGATGTCCGGCCACGGCTCCGCCGGCGCGCATCCGAATTCGACCCCGCTTCAAGGGCAGGACTCCGCCTCACGGGAACAAACCGCACGGGAGGCGGGCCGCAAAGCCGAAATCAGCACCGTCAAAAACCTTCTGCAAATCCCGATCGATCACTTCGTCGAAGTCACCCTGGCCGGATTCTTCCAAATCGCGCGGGTGGTGGAACCAATCACGGTGTGCCTCAGCGCGGACACTTCGGATCGTTACTACTCCGGCGCAGACTTTCACCGAGGCATGCAACAGCTAAACGCAACTCAGGCGCTGGCGTTCGTTCGGCAACGCCGCGACCCTGACGACGCGGCATTCACCGACCTCGATCGAAACCGGCGCCAACAGGCATTCATCGTCGCCGTCGTCACCGCGATGCGCCGCGGGGGGACGTTGTCGGACCCCACCAAGCTGCACGCCCTGCTGGACGTCGCCAGGCAAAACGTCGCCGTCGACGCCGGTTTCGACTTCGACGATCTCGTGCGTAACGCCTTGGCATTCGCCAACAGCCCGATAGTGCTGTACACCTTGCCGGTCACCGGCTTCGGCGAAATCCCGAACGGCGCCTACGTGAACTTCATCGACGTACCCACCATCCGCTCCATCGTGCGCAACCTGGTGGGCGCCGATTCGTCGACAACGCCGTCGACCGCCAGCCCCACCATGGCAGCGCAACCGGACAGCGGCGCGCAGGGCACCGTCGGCAGCGTCGCGCTCGACGTCGTCAACGCCTCGGGCCGAGCAGGCGAGGCGGCGAATGTCCAAATGCTCTTGGCGACTGGAAGGTTCACTGAAGGGACCGTCAGCACCGCCGACTCCACCACCGAGACGAGCGCCATCGCCTACGGACCCGGTGCGAAGACAGCGGCCACCGAGCTCGCCGACCAGTTCGACATGACGGCGACCGCATCCGAGGACATCGCCCGCGACACGGTGCGGTTGACCGTCGGAACCGATTTCTCCCGGTTCGACCGCCACCGCAACTACACGTCGGAATCGCCGACCGCAACGTCCACGGCCCCCGTCACCACGGTGCCGGCCACCGGCGCCGGCACGCAGGAACCTGCCGTCACCAACCTCTCGCGGATGACCGCCGACGGCATTCCCTGCGTGAAATGACTAGAGCTAAGGTGTTTTCCGGGGTGCAGGTGTCGAGGCCGTGGTCTATGGCCCGGCGCCGTAGAGGTGCAAGGCTTGAGCCGCCGCCGTAGCCACGGCGCCTCTGAGATTCGAAATCGGCGGGCTCCCCCGTAGGTGGATCGAGTTCGAGAGCAGAATGACGTAGGTGTCTGAACCGGGGTCCATCCACAGCGTGGTCCCGGTGAACCCGGTGTTGCCAAAGCTGCCGACGGGAAACACCTTTCCGCGTGGCCTGGAAAAGGCCGTATCGATGTCCCAGCCGAATCCAAACAGGCTTTGCCCCTCGATCGCCGGATACTTCGGAGCGTGAGCTTCGTGAGCGGCACGGTTTGCCGCTTCGACTTGTTCGGCGGTATGGCCGGGCTGCTGGGGAGTCGTCATCAGCTCGAGAGTTTCTGGTCGCAAAGGGAACTCGCTCGGGCGGCGGGCCAGCCGATCAAGCAGCGCCTGCGCAAAGATGCTGACATCGTGCGCCGTCGAGAACACGCCGGCGTTGCCGGCCACTCCCCCCATGCGGCGCGCCGTCGGGTCATGCACCGTACCCCGAAGCAGGGCAAAAAAATCCGGGTTCTTGCCGGGGTCGTCTCTACTTTCCTCGTCGCGCGCCGTTGGCGCGATCCGCGGCAGGAGGCTGGTGTTCCAAGTCCCCGCGGGACAAGTCGCCGGCTCGCCTCCCGTAGGCCCTGAAGACCAGGCAACGGCAGCGCCTTTCACCACGTGGGGACCGCATGCTTTACCGGCGGGAAGGTAGCGGGTGTCTTGCAGGCCAAGCGGCGCAAAGACATTGCGTTGGACATACGTGTCTTGCGCCTCGCCCGTGGTCTTTTCGAGCAGCGCGCCCAGCAGGATGTAGTTGATGTCGGAGTATCGGAAAAGCTCACCCGGGCCCGACTGCAGCGGCGTCGTGAGCGCACGATGAATGCCTTCCGCTTTGTCGGGTGCGCCCAGCCCCCAAGGATCTTTGAGACTGACGTCGATGCCTTCGCCGGAAAAGTTGGTGAGCAACATACGCACGGTGACCTTGGCCCGCCGTGGATCGTTGGTTGTGTTGAAGTCCGGCAGATATTTCTGCACCGGATCGTCGAACGCCACCTTGCCCTGTTCGTAGAGCTGCATGATGGCGACCGCAGTTGCGAGGCACTTCGTCAACGACGCCAGGTCGAAGATCGTGTCCTCGGTCATCGGCTCCGCGGGTGCGGGCGACCCGTCCAACCCAGGTTCGCCTGCCAGTTTGCGCAACCCGTACGCCTGGTGGAAGGCGACGTGGCCGCCGTGGCCGACCACCACCACGCCACCCGGCAGCCCGTCCGCCGCGATCGCGTCGTTCATCAGCTTGGAGACGGTCGCGAAGTCGGGCCCGGGAACCGCAGCCGGAACCTCCGCCGGCGCAGGCGCCGGCGGAGGCGGGTATGCGGGCTGTTGTGGGCGCTCGGCCACTGGTGTGTGTGCCGTAAACGCCCAGGGTGACGCCGCGATGAGGCCGAGCAGCACAATCGCGACCACGACCGTCTTGCGCAGCGAGGTTGGCCGGAACTTCCACCTACCAATGACCACCGGCATACGGCAAGGGTAAGTCGACGGCCTGATGGCATCCACTACGTCTTCGGTTTCGGAGCAAACCGGCTGTCGCGCAGCCGGTTAGGGGCGGAGTGCAGTAGCGTTGGCCGCGGACGTGTCGCGACGCCCGGTCGCGGCGGTCTAGTCGGTCTGGAGCGAGCGGTGAGGACGAATTCCCATTGACGCCCGGCAGGCGATGGGTTGTCGTGCTGGCGGGCGCGATGGCGGCCGGGGTCACGTTGACCCAATGCACCGCCGCGCCGGCGCCCCCCGCCGCCAGGTCATCGTCCGCCGCGTCGTCGGCGGCCGGCCCGCCGCCGACAGCCGCCCCGCCGCCGCCTGCCGATAGCAACGTTCGGCCGGTCAGCGCCGCGGAGCTTGGCGCGACCTGGCGACCGGGCTGCCCGGTGGGGCCCGCACAGCTACGACGAGTCGAGGTCGACCACATCGGTTTCGATGGACAGACGCACCGCGGTGAACTGATCGTGCACCAGGACGTGGTGCCGGAGGTCATCACGGTCTTCGCGCAGCTGTACCGACTTGGGTTTCCGATCGACAAGATCCGCACAGCCGACCACTATGCGGCGGCCGACGACGAGCTCTCCATGGCGGACGACAACACGTCGGCGTTCAACTGCCGAGGCATCCCGGGAAGCGGCCACTGGTCTCAACACGCCTATGGTCGGGCGATCGACGTCAATCCACGTCTCAACCCGTGCGTCGACGCCACCGGCACCTTCCAGCCGCAAAACGCCGCGAACTACCTGGACCGCGGCCGAAGGGAGCCAGGACTCCTCCACGACGGGGACCCCGCGGTGCGCGTCTTCACCGACCGCGGGTGGCGGTGGGGTGGTCACTGGACGGCGCCCATCGATTATCAGCATTTCGAGCGATCCTGAACCGCGACTCTGCAAGAATGCATGGATATGTCGCGCTCATTCGACGTCTCGACCGAGTCACCCGCCAGTGTTCAACAAATCCATGCCGCATTCGGTCGCGAAGACTATTGGGTAGCCCGCATCGCCGATGCCACCAACATCACCTTGGATTCGCTGGTGGTCGACGCCGACGGCACGGTGACAGTGAGCACAACCCAGCATTTCGGTCGTCAACTGTTACCCGGGCTGGTCACCAAACTCGTCAAAGGTGACCTCAAGCTGATGCATACCGAGATATGGCGGCCAGACGGTGACCGGCGGGTGCGCGGGCAAGCCAGCGTCTCGGCGTCCGGTGGATTGGGATCTGGTCACATGGAGACCTGGCTGGCACCGACGGATGACGGCGGTTGCCAACTGCGCTCGGCCGTGCGCGTGGAAGTGAAGATCCCCTTGCTCGGTGGCAAACTCGAGAAATCCATCGGATCCGATTTGGCCAACGGCATCCCTGAGATACTGCGCTTCACCACCATGTGGATTACCGAAAACGCGGCGTAACTCGTCGGTCGCGCCCTGATAGTGGTGGGTAAGGGATTCGCGCCGGCACAAGCAGTCGACAACATGGTCGACCCGATCAAGGACGGTTACGACGTCGTGTTCGGTCCCGGACCGCTACAGGATTCAACGCTGATCGCGCTAAAAGCCTTCGACCTGAACCTGTTCCTGTGCGCCTCAAGCGATTTCGTAGCCCAAACGAAGGGGCAGATCACCGCGCCCGCGCAGCTGAACGCTCTGCCGTTCATCGACTTCGGATTCTGCGGGCCCCGAAAGCCGCGAACGACCAAACTCGACAGACGACATGAGTTGTCGCCACGAGTGCGCGCGCGGGTCAACAACTTTCAGGTGTGCAAAAAGTACATTCTGCACCACCCTGATCAGCGCCTTCTATGACACGGCGTGTCAGATCATCGCCGAGAACATCGCCCGAGCAGAGACCTAAGAGTGCGGCCGAATTGAAGGACACCTTATGCCCAGTGAACCCGACCATCCACCGAAGGCCACGCCACAACCGAAGCGGGTGCACCTCACGCCCGAGGACGTGGAGAGGTTCGGCGACGAGGAGCAGGTGCGCGAGGCGTCAGACGAGCGCCGGCTGCGCGACGAGCAACCGCCGCACCACCACTAACGCCGGGGGCGCTGTGAAGACAGCACTGGCGAAGTGCGATGCCGCTGAGTGAGACTGGTAGCCATGAATCTCGTGGAAAGGGTCTTCTCGCAGGTGCTGCGGGTGCACGACACGGTCTATCAGAAGACGAACGGCTGGATCGGTCATCGCACATTGTGGATACCGAGCCTGCTGCTGCACACCGTCGGCGCGAAGACCGGTAAACAACGCACGACGTCGCTGACCTACGCCCGCGACGGTGACAACTATCTGATCGTCGCCTCGAAGGGCGGTGCGCCCAAGTCTCCCGACTGGTACCACAACCTGAAGGCCAATCCCGACGTCGAGATCAACGTCGGCCCAAGACGTTTCGCCGTCACCGCACGACCGGTGCTGTCCGGCGATCCCGACTACCAGCGGCTATGGCAGATCGTCAACAAGAACAATCAAAACCGCTACAACGAATACCAGAAGAAGACGTCGCGCCCGATTCCCGTGGTGGTTCTCGCCCCGAAGGGCTAATACAGTCCGGAAAACGGCTCCTATCGGGCGGCCGCGTCGCGGCATGATGTCTCTCGTGGTCGCCGTTTACCGCGCGCCGATGCGATCCCGCAACGATGCAATCGAGCCCCAAGCCACCATCGATCGCGCTCGGCGGCTCGGCGTGTGCGGGTTCGGGCAATTCGTGAGCCGGTCGGCCGAACGCGAGCGGCTCGCCCGTCGGGTCATTCGGTTCGCCGAGCTCGACGACGGCTCGTTCGTGTGGACCCGCGACCCCCATGGGTGGTTCTGGTTGGGCCGTATCTCGGGGCCGTACGTCCACGACACCGGCAAAGCCGCTGCGGCGGCGGATTTGGTGCACATACGACCCTGCGAGTGGCTGTCCATGCCGATCCTGGAACACGACGTGCCGGCCGCCGTCGTCGCCACCTTCGGCCGGGGCGGACGGAACTTCCAGGAAATCCACCATCCCTCGATCGGCGCTGAGACCCAATCGATTTGGGATGCACGGATAGATCGGCCCGCACCGGACTAGAGCACCGCGGAGCCCAGGACACCTGAGCTGCCGTAGCTGTCGCGAGTACGCCCTTTCGGTCAACCTTCGACGGCGAACAACGGCCACTCGCCCGCCACACCCTTGAGGGTGTGCGCGCCGCCAGCGGCAAAGCCAAGACCCGACCCGGCGACCAGATCTACGACGATGCGCGAGACGAGCACCTCGCCCGCCCCGGCCGCCGCTGCGACACGCGCGGCGATGTTAACGGAGATGCCGCTGATGTCGTCGTCGCGCAACTCCACCTCCCCCGTGTGTACGCCCGCCCGCACCTCGAGACCCAGGCTCCGCAGCACGTCGCGGATCGCCATGGCACACCGGATCGCGCGGGCGGGTCCATCGAACCGGGCGAGGAAGCCGTCACCCGTCGTGTTGACCTCACGGCCACCGAAGCGCTCGAGTTGGCGCCGTACCTGGGCGTCGTGCCTTCCGAGCAACTCCTTCCATCGCTGGTCGCCAAGCTCGACTGCTCGCTTCGTGGAGTCGACGATGTCGGTAAACAGCACCGTGGCCAGGACGCGCTCGACCGGGGGCTGCGGCCGCACGCCGGTAAGGAACTCCTCGATCTCATCGAGCAGGGCATCGGCATCGCCCGTAAAGAACAGGTGGTCCTCGCCGTCGATCTCGACGAACTTGGCCCCCCGGATGCGGTCGGCGAGGTAACGACCCATCTCGAGCGTCACCATCCGGTCGTTACGCCGGTGGAGCACGAGCGTGGGCACCTGGATCGCGGGCAGCACGTCGCGGATGTCCAGCTGCGGATAGAGCGCGAAGATGTTACGGACCATGCCCGGACTGGCGGCGACACGCTGCAGCCGCGCCCACCACCGCCGCAGATCGGCGTCGCCCCGCCGGCTCGGAGCCCATGCACCCAGTCCGACGCCCTCCCCCCAACGCTTGGCACTCACCTCGACCAACGCCGACAGCTGCTCCTCGGTGACGCCGAGCGGGTAGTCAGTCGCTCGGAGCAGGCGAGAGAAAGTTCCATATAGGGCAAGCGCATTCACCCGATCGGGGTGGCCTGCTGCCGTCAGCATCGCCATCGTGCCACCCTCGGAAACGCCCACGAGGTCGGCGCGTTCACATCCGGCCGCGTCCATGACGGCGCACAGGTCGTCGACGGACTCTTCCAACGTCGGTGCGTGCATTACCGGATCCGAGAGGCCAGTGCCCCGCTTGTCAAAGGTGACGACGCGACGAAAGGACGCGAGTCGCGAGTAGAAGTGGACGACCGACGGTTCCTCCCACATGATGTCGAGGTGCGAGATGAAACCGGGTGCGACGACGAGGTCGGGTCCCTGTCCTGTCACCGAGTATGCGATGTTCAGGCCGCCGCTCTGGGCATAGCGGATATCCGGCGGGCTGCCCGCGACGTGCATGGTCGAACCTTACGCCTGCATCGGCCACATTAAGTCGCACTGAGCCATCCAACGACTGCGGCGCCCGTATGGGCCCGCGATTCTGAGGCGGATGCCTCATGTGCCGCCCACGGTGTGCGATGGACGATACCTGCATTGAAAATGTCGGCACCACCCGCGAAAGCGCCTCGTGAACCAGTGGCGTCGCGCGAAACAAATTGGGAGGCAAACATGTTCACCACAGAAGAGCTGGCCACGATTCCGCTCTTCTCGACGCTCAGGGACAAAGAACTCGAATATCTTGCGGGCGCCGTGGAGGACATCCACCTCATCGGCGGGGAGTACGTAGGCCACGAGGGCGAAGGCCGGTCCCTTGCGATCGTGGTCGACGGCAAGGCCGAGCTGACGAAGCTGGTGAACGGAGTCGAGCAGGTAATCGGCGTGCGACTTCCGGGCGAAGTTGGAGGCGAGATCCCGATGACGCTCGGTACTCCGTTGCCCGCCAGCATGCGAGCCGTTGGGCCGTCACGGGTATTGAAAATGACGGTCGAGGTGTTCCACACGCTCGCCGCGATGGCGCCCCAGATTTCCGAAATGGTCGGTGCCGCCGCACTGGAGCGCATGGAGATGCTCAGAAACGCCACCGCCCAACCGCGCGAGCCTGCAATGTTCGTGATCGGCCCGCGTGTCGACCCGGGAGTGCATCATTGCGACGTCTTCCTGCATCGCAACCAGATTCCTTTCGAACGCCTGGACCCGGACGATCCCGCGACACCGGAAGGCGCCGCAGACGATCCCACCGCCTATCCGACGGTGGTGCTGCGCGACGGCACGCGGCTGACTACCCCGACAATGCGCGCGGTTGCGCGGGCCGCTGGGCTGACCGTCGAGCCAAGCCGGGCGCGTTACGACTTGGTGATCGTGGGTGGCGGCCCGGCGGGCCTGACGGCGGCGGTCAACGGCGCCTCCGAGGGTCTTCAGACGGGACTGATCGAATCCTTCGCCCCCGGAGGGCAAGCCGGCACCTCGACCCGGATCGAGAATTACACGGGTTTCCCGTTCGGCGTCTCTGGCGACGACCTCGCGGCGCGGACGCTGCAGCAGGCGAAAAGGTTGGGTGCCGAGATCGTCGTGACCCGTCATGTCGAAGACATCGACCCCGACCACCTGACCGTCACGCTGGATGGGGGCGACGTCCTGCGCACCAGGTCGATCGTGCTTGCGATGGGAGTGGAGTGGCGACGACTCCGAGTCGATTCGATCGACCGCTTCGTCGGCTCCGGTGTCTATTACGGCGCGGCGCGCAGCGACGCGGGTCTGGCGCAGGGCAACGATGTGTATTTGATCGGTGCGGGCAATTCGGCCGGCCAGGCCGCCGTTTTCCTCAGCAACCACGCGCGATCCGTCACGCTCCTCGTGCGGGGCGAGTCGCTCGCCGAGAGCATGTCCCACTACCTCATCGAGCAGATCGCGACGAAAACGAACATTCGGGTGGAGACGCGATCGGAGGTCGTCGCGGCGCTCGGGGGCGAAGAACTCGAGGCGATCGACGTGATCGATCGAAGTGCTGGCACCACATCTCGACGGGACGCGAGGGTGCTCTTCGTGCTCATCGGTGCCGAAGCGACGACGGACTGGCTCCCCTCGGAGATCGCGCGCGACGAGCATGGCTTCGTGCTGACGGGGATCGACGCGATGAAAGCCGGTCACTGGAACGTCGAACGCGAGCCGTTCACACTTGAAACGAGCGCGCCCGGGATTTTCGCAGTCGGCGACGTTCGCTCCGGATCGGTAAAGCGCGTCGCGGCATCCGTCGGTGAAGGCGGCATAGCGGTCGCCCTCGTACATCGATACCTTCAACTCCCCCGCTAGACGCGCTTGCATCCGTTCGGCGAACTCCTGTCGTGTACCCGAGCGAGGCGGCAGCTTTCGTCGCTTTGGAGTAGGCGGTTAGCCTGCGAGGTATGGTCCCGTCGCCTGCCGCGCACACCGCCGCAGAGCTGGCATTGCGGGAACGGGTTCGGGAATTTCTGACCGAGACGCTGCCCTGGGGAACGTTCGAGCCTGGCCTCGGGATGGGCGCCGGGGTCGATCGGTCGTTTTCCGCCGCGTTGGCCCAGCGTGGCTGGATCGGCATGGCGGTCCCGGTGCGCTACGGCGGCCGCGACGCCACCGCCGTCGACCGCTTTGTCGTCATCGAGGAACTGCTGCGTTGGGGCGCCCCGGTTGGGCATCACTGGGTGGCCGACCGGCAAATCGCCCCGGTGCTTCTTCGTTACGGCACCGAGCACCAAAAGCGGTGGCTGTTGCCGCGAATCTGCCGGGGCGAGTTGTGTTTTTGTATCGGCATGAGCGAACCCGACGCCGGAAGCGACCTCGCTTCGGTGCGTACGCGCGGTGTGCGCGACGGGGATGGCTGGCGAGTGTCGGGCGTGAAGGTTTGGACGAGCAACGCGATGCACGCCGACTACATGATCGCGCTGTGTCGAACCGGCGAGGGCGAACGTCATACGGGACTGAGCCGGTTCCTGATCGATATGCGCAGTCCCGGCGTCACGGTTACGCCGATCCCCTACTTGAACGGGAGCACCGACCACTTCGCCGAGGTGGTCCTCGACGGCGTGCTGGTGCCCGACGAGATGGTGATCGGCGAAATCGGACAAGGTTGGGCACAGAACGCCAGCGAGTTGGCCTTCGAGCGCAGCGGGCCAGACCGGTGGATCTCGACCTTCCTCCTCGTCCAGGAATTCATGCGCGAGTGCCCGAAGCTCTCCGCCACTCGCTGCGGGAGTCGGCTGATCGGCGAACTCGCGGCTCAATACTGGGTGCTGCGGCGGCTATCGGTGAGCGTGGCCAGGGCGATTGACGCCGGCGGCACGCCGGCTGCCGATGCCGCGCTCATCAAGGAAATGGGCACCCGGTTCGAACAGGATGTCGTCAGCGCACTGCGGGACTTGCTGGACGGCGAGCTGGTCTGCGACGTCGAGACCACGTCGCTGTTCGAACGGTTGCTACGCCGCGCAACGTTGGACGCGCCATCGTTCACCATCCGGGGCGGCACCACCGAGATACTGCGCTCGGTCGCGGCCAAAGGTTTGGCATGAGCGACAACGAACTGTACAGCGCGGCAGCCAAACTGTTTGCCGCGCATAGCGGGTGGGAGGATGTCGGCGAAGCCGAAGCCGCCGGTTGGGTGTCAGGATTGTGGAACGCTTTGCGGCAGAGTGGATTCAGTGACGTCCCCGTCCCGGAGGGGCTGGGCGGAGCCGGGGGCAGCGTTGGCGATGCGGTCCAACTGCTGCGGGCCGCGGGAGCACACGCGGCACCGGTCCCCCTGGCCGAAGCCGGCCTGGTCGGTGGGTGGCTGTTGGCGTCTGCCGGTTTGACACTGCCCAACGGTGTTCGCACGGTGCTGCCTCCCGCCCCAGCCCTCCGTCTCGAGGGCGACCGGCTTTTTGGCGCGGCACCGGCCGTCGCGTGGGGGCACCGCGCCGAGCATGTCATCGCACTCCTCGGCGGCGTCGTCGTGGTCGCGCCGGGCCCCGCGGCGCAAGGTGGTCCGGCCGTCCGCCGCGGGCTAAATCTCGCGGACGAGCCAAGGGACACAATAATTTTCGACGGTGAACCGGTATCCGCGCGCGCCGACGCACCCGGCGCGGTTTCCGAGCAGACGCTGTGGGAGCGCACCGCGCTGGGGCGAGCCGCGCTGATGGCCGGCGCGGTAAGTGCCGTCGCGGCAATGACACTGCGCTACAGCGGCGAACGTGAGCAATTCGGACGCCCCATCGGTCGCTTCCAGGCCGTGCAGGCACATCTGGTGACCATCCACCAGCAGGCCACCGTGGTCGCATCGGCCATCGACGGTGCCGTCGAAGCGGTTGAACTCGGCCGGGGCGGCTTCGAGATCGCTTGCGCCAAAATGCTTGCCGACCGGGCCGCGCGGCTGGTGACCGCGGCCGCCCACCAGACGCATGGCGCTATCGGTATGACGAAGGAGTATCCGTTGCATTACCTGACCCGTCGGCTCTGGGCGTGGCGAGACGAAGGCGGAGGGCATCACCGCTGGGCGGACCGGCTCGGGGCTGCCCTGGTCACCGGTGGGCCCGATGCCCTGTACCCAGCCATCCAGTCAGGGTCGGAGGTGGTGTCGTGAACCGGCTGCGGCGCCCAGACGGGGTCATGCTGGCCTACCAGGTGCACAACCAGGACTCGACGGGCCTGCCCCTTTTGCTCACCCATGGTTTCGGCGCCACCGCGGGCATGTGGAATCCCAATATCGATGCCTTGAGCGTCGACCGCCCGGTGATCGTCTGGGACCAGCGCGGCCATGGCAGCAGTGACGCTCCCGACGACATGGAGCGCTACACCGAGCAGCTTTGCGTCGCCGACATGGCGGCCATTCTCGACGCCGCGGGTGCCGATCGCGCCGTACTCGGCGGAATGTCCTTGGGCGGCTACCTATCCCTGGCCTTCCACCTCGTCCATCCGCAGCGCGTGGCCGGGCTGGTGCTGGTCGACACCGGACCGGGCTATCGCAATGACGAAGCACGCGACAAGTGGAACGCGTGGGTGGAACGCCGCGCTGGAGAGCTCGAGCGCGGCGAAGGGCGCGGCGACGCCTCGGCGGAACTCGCTCAGGCGGTCCATGCGCATCCCGAAGGACTGCCTCGCGCCGCCCGCGGTGTGATGGCTCAAAAGGACGCTCGCGTGATCACGTCGCTCGACCGCATCACGGTGCCCACATTGGTGGTTGTCGGCGCCCAAGACTCCGACTTCCTGGCCCCGGCCGACTACATGCACCGCAAGATCTCCAATTCCCGCAAGCTTGTCATCGACAACGCCGGGCATGCGGCGAACATGGATCAGCCCGAGATATTCAATGCCGCCGTGCGCGAACTGTTGGAACAGCTATGACCACTGTCGATGTGACCATCGAACTCCTCGGCCACGTGGCCATGGTGGAGATCCATCGGCCCCCGAACAACTACTTCGACACCGGCTTGATCGCGCGCATCGCCGACGCCTACGAGCAACTCGACGACGACATCGAGTGCCGCGCGATCGTGTTGTGCGCCGAGGGAAAACACTTCTGCGCCGGCGCCGACTTCTCCCAGCCCGCCGAGAATCGTTCGTCACCGGGCGAGCTTTATCCCCAGGCCATCCGGTTGTTCCGCGCCCGCAAGCCGGTTGTCGCGGCGGTGCACGGCGCCGCGATCGGCGGCGGGCTCGGGCTTGCCCTCAGCGCAGACTTCCGGGTGGCGGCACCCTCCTCGAAATTCGCGGCCAATTTCAGCCGGCTCGGGTTTCATCCCGGCTTCGGTATCACCGCCACGCTGCCCCGTGTCGTCGGCCAGCAAAAAGCACTCGAGTGGATGCTCACCGGTGAGCGTTTCGGTGGTGAAATCGGCTATGCCTCAGGACTTTTCGATGAGCTCGCCGCTGACGGCGATGTTCGCCCGGCGGCGGTTCGGTTCGCTGAGCGCATCGCCGCTTCGGCTCCCCTGGCGCTCACGAGCATCCGCACCACCATGCGCGCCGGACTTGCCGAGGCCGTCGCGGCCGCCACCGCCCACGAGCTCGAGGAACAAACGCGCCTTGCAGCGACCGCTGACTTCCGTGAGGGCGTGGCGGCAGCGGCCCAGCGCCGCGCTCCGATATTCACCGGTCGCTGAACCTTGCCGAGCTCACGGCGCAAACCGATACGGTGCATTGCATGCGTCGTGTGGACTACGTCATCCAATATGTCGAATCGCTCGACCGGTCCGTGGCGTTTTACCGCGACGTGATCGGGCTCCGGGTGCGAATCGAGGGCGACGGCTATGTGGAGTTCGAAATGGAGAACACAAAATTCTCGCTTTTCGAACGCTCGAAACTGCCGGAGCTCATCGGTCGCGATGGCGGCAGCCCGCCGTGTGGTGAGATCGGCTTCCTGATCGAGGACGTAAATGTGGAAGCGGAAAGGCTGAGCGGACTCGGTGTCGAAATCCTCACCGGACCGGTGGATCGACCTTGGCGTGAAAGGACGCTGCACATCGCCGACCCGGACGGCAACATCATTGAATTCGCGCAGAAGCTGCGATGATCCTCGCCGTCGACCTCGGCAAGACGTCCTGCCGAGCCGCCGCAGGCGGCCGGAGGGCCGAGGGGGTGGGCGCGCCCGGGCTCGGGGCGCCGGGCGGCGCGCGGGCGGCCGAGGCCGCGATTGTGACCTTAGCCAGCAAGCTGGTGCGAGATTTCGGCCCGGTTGATGAAGTGGTCGTGGGCGCCGCCGGCGCGCTGACGGCGCCGGACGCGGCGCGAGCCCTGGGCGATTCGCTACTGACCTCGCTGCGGACGGAGCGCGTCACGGTGACCAGTGACGCTGTTATCGCGCACGCGGGCGCACTGGGCGGGGAGCCGGGCGTCGTGCTGATCGTGGGCACCGGCGTCGTGGCGCTCGCGATCGATGCAAACGGCTCGCTGCGCAGCGCCGATGGATGGGGACCCTGGCTGGGCGACGAGGGCGGTGGCGCGTGGATCGGCGCCGCCGGGCTGCGCGCGGCGCTGCGCGCCCACGACGGCCGTGGACCGTCCACCGCACTGCTTGACGCCGCCCGCGCCCGCTTCGGCGCGCCGGAGACCTGGCCCGCGCAACTCACCGGTGCCGGAGCGCTGGCGTCCTTCGCGCCCGACGTCCTCGCCGCAGCTGGTGACGCCGCGGCGCTGGCGATCATCCGCTCTGCCGCCGAGGCGCTCGCGGCGACCGCCCGCGCGGCCGGGGACGGCCCGGTGGCGATGGTCGGCGGACTGGCGGGAGTCCGGGCGCTGCGCGAGCAACTCGACGTCATCCCCGCCGCCGGCGATGCGCTGGACGGCGCGTTGGGATTAGCGGCGATCCACGAGCCGCACGTGATCCGCCGGCAGGCGGCCGCAACGACGGACGGGCTCGATGCGCTGGCCACCGAAGCCGTGCGGCCAGACCTGGACGACCTCGACGCGCGGCCCATCGACGAGGTCGTTGCGCTGCTCGTCGCCGCCGAAGGCGAGGCTCATGCTGCGGTGGCAGCGGCGATTCCGTGGATTGCGGCGGCGGCCGAGGCGATCGCCGCGCGGCTGGAGCGCGGCGGGCGCCTGATCTACGCCGGCGCCGGAACTTCCGGGCGACTCGGCGTGCTCGACGCGGCCGAGTGCGTGCCGACGTTCGGCACCGATCTGGTGCGCGGCGTGATCGCCGGCGGGCCGGCGGCGCTGACCGAGGCCATCGAGGGGGCCGAAGACGCCTTTGCCCCAACCGATCTCGCCGGCCTGACCGCCGCCGACACACTCGTCGGGATCACCGCCTCGGGCCGCACTCCGTACGTCGTCGGGGCGCTAGAGCACGCGCGCGCGGCGGGTGCGCTCACCGTCGCGATCGTCAACAACCCGAGAAGTGAGGCGGCCGCCGACCTGGTGATCGAGCTGCTCACCGGTCCCGAGGTGCTCGCCGGGTCAACGCGGCTCACCGCGGGCACGGCCCAGAAGGTCGTGCTCAATGCGCTGTCGACGAGCGTGATGATCGCGCTCGGCAAGGCCTATGGACAGCGGATGGTCGACGTGCGCGCGACGAATGCGAAGCTGCGCCGCCGCGCGGTGCGGATCGTCCGCGACGCGGCCGGCGTCGACGAGGAGACCGCGACCGCCGCGCTCGCCGCCGCGGGTGGCCACGCCAAGACCGCGATCGTCGCCCTGCTCGCTGGCCTCGACGCGACCGAGGCCGCCACCCGGCTCGACCGGGCACGCGGACGCGTGCGCGACGCACTGGGTGTTACCAGAATGAAGACGTCCCGCGGTCCGGTGTCACGCCCGTATGGTGAGGACCGTGTGTGAGCCAGCGCGCCGCCGGCCAGCTCTGGTCAGCCGCCGTCAGCTGCTAGCGCTGGCCGGCGGTGCCGGGGCGGCGTCCCTGGTCAGCAGCTGCTCGAGTGCCGCTTCTGGGACCGGCCCGAATCCACCGTCTCCTCCCCCGACCTCAACGATCAGTGCAACCCTGACCGCTTCGACTTCGGCGGTATTGCTGTGCCGGGACGCCTGGGGGGCGCGACCGGCCCGCTCCGGAGGGAAGCGCCACACCATCACCCGGATGACCCTGCACCACGAGGCGGTCGTCCTCGGCGACAACCGCAATGCCCCAAACCATCTCAGACAGGATCAGCGATACCACCAAGACCAGCACGGATGGATCGACATCGCCTATCACGTCGGCGTCGACCGCAATGGCAACATCTACGAGCTGCGGAGCACCGAGATCGCGGGCGACACCGCGACCGACTACGACACGACGGGCCATTTCCTGGTCCTCTGCGAAGGAGACTTCGATCAAGAGGGCGTGCCGGAGGCCCAGCTGCAGGGAGCAGCCCGCGCCTTCGCGTGGGCCGCCCAGACTTTCCACGTTTCGAGCGACACGCTGGCGGGCCATCGTGACCTCGCCCAGACCTCCTGCCCAGGCCGGAACCTGTACGCCCACCTTTCCTCGGGTGACCTCAAGCACCGCATTGATGACCTCCTCGGCGCCGGCGGAGTGGACCTTCAGCGCTTCTGCGGACCCGACGCGGCCGCAAGGGTCGCAGCAATCGAGTCCGGCAACTGACCTGCGCTCCTGGCAGGCGCTCGTCGGCGGAGCCCCGCCGGGACTCGAAACGCCAGGAGCGTAGACGACGAAGAAATGTTTGTAGTCCTGTAACAGCGGGCACTTCGCTGAGCACGGGTAGAAGAAGGGGTCAGCATGTCGGTCACACATCTCAGCGGTTTCGCCAATGCCTGTCAGGAAGCCGTGGGGGCCGTCCTTCATGCCATCTCCACTCACGGGGAGGAACGGCGAGGACACCTCTCGAACGCCAAAACGGCGGTCGACATGGCGTTACGCGATGCCCATAGCGGCGAGGAATGGCACCTGGCTGAGCACCTGCGCCAGGGAATCAAGGATGTCGAGACCCGCCTGCGCGACGCTTCCTGATCGAGGCCATTGCCAATCGCAACCGCTCGGGCATAACCATGACGAGGTTCACCCTGCCCAGACGTCCTCGACGTAGTGGTCGGATTGGATTTGACCGTTCAACCAGTCACGGGCCGAGTCGTCGTCAGCGCCCGTCCGGGTCCGATAGATGTCGAGAAAGGACCCGCGCACCGCAGGCGCCATCCGCGCGCCGTCGCCGCACACGTATACGTGAGTGTCCTTGTCCGGGTCACCTAATAGGTTCCACACCTCGTCGGCGTCTGCGGCGATCCGGTCCTGCACATAGCGGACCCCATCCTGCGGCGCGCGGGAAAATGCCGGTCGCATCCGCACGATACCGATGGCTTCGGCCTGTTCGAACCGGTCTCGGAAGATGTAATCGACCTCTGGGTCACGCACCCCGAAGAAGCACAGCGCAGGCTCCACCGGCGCACCCGCGCCTTGTGCGGCCAGTCGGTCACCGAGAAAACCGAGGAACGGTGCGACCCCGGTACCGGCGCTGACCAGGATCACGTTCTTGGCCGGATCGGCACCGGCCCGGAACGCCTGGCGGGCCGGGTCCACGCGCGCCCGAATCACTTGTCCGGGTTGGACTGTCGCGAGGTAATTGGACGCGACACCTTTGAACAGACCATGCCCGGAACGGGCCGGCGCATCTAGCACACTGACGATCAGACCCACGGTGCGTGGTGACAGCATTGACGACGATGCGATCGAATAGTGCCTGGGCACCATGGGATCCAGCAGCTCAAGAAGTTCAGCACCGGTGAGAACGCAAGCAGGGTATTCGTCGAGGCACTCCAGCACGCTCAGCGGGCAGCCGTTTGGATTCTCGGCCAGTTCGGTGAGCCGTTGGCGCTCTGCAGGATTGCTGTTTGCCGCGGCAAGACTGCGTAATTGACTGCTGGTCACCGGTTTCCGCAATTCTACGAAGTGCGTGAGCAGTTCTCGTGCGCTGACCTCGCGGTCGAGCGCGATGAGCCGCCGAGAGCTGCGCCGGGGATTGATCGCTAATCGCAGTCCAGGGTCGATGCCGAGCTGTGCCAAAACCGCGTCGACCACCTCGGGTGGGTTGTCGGCCATCACCGTGAGGTGGTCGCCCGTTTGGTAGTCGACGCCGTCTGGCAGCTCCACGCGGACATTCATTTTGGCTTGACCCAGCCCGGGGCTGACCAGTTGGGTGTTCTCGACGATGGTCATCGGGATCACCGACGACCGTGCGTCCATCGCCGCCGTCACGGGCCCGACGATTCGGCGCAACTCATAAAGCGGTTCGGCCGCGTCCGTGACCGGCGCGGCGTCTGGGTCTCCGAAACGTTCGGCCAGCGACGACCACAGCGCGGCCGCGAACTCCTCGATCGCGCCGACCATATCCCCCGACGTGTCCGCCGCCGCCCGCGGAACCAATCGGTTGGCCTTCAGCTCGCCGAGGCGCTCGTCGATGCGCTGCGGGATCGCCTGGTAGGTGTCCGCCCAGTTGTGGTCACCCACGCCGAGAACCGCGACATTGGGTGCCGGGTTCAGTGTGGTATTCGCGTCGAGCAGCCAGGTGAGGAAGGCGCGCGCGTCGTCGGTCGGCTGTCCGTTGTAAGAGGACGCGATGATCACGGCGGCCTCGGCTTCGGGGAAGCCACCAACGGCATGGTCGAGGGGGGCCACCGTCGCCGTGCAGCCCAAAGCCGTGGCGTCGTCGGCGAATTGACGGGCCAGTGCGCGACAGGTACCGAGGTTCGAGCCATGAAAGATGGCCAGCCGGGTGCCGGCCCTGATCGCTGTCGGGTGCTGCTCTGCGTTCTGTCTGGCCGCGGCCTCAACGCCAGGGGTGCTAGTCTCGCGGTCCTGCGGTGTGCGCCGCAGCAGGTCGAGCCGGAATCCAACCGGCCGACGACTGGTGGGCGTTTCCCACTGCGGCACATAGTGATAGGAGTCGATGAGGCGGTAGCGATGCACCAGCCGCGCCACTGTCATGGCCGCCTCATGCAGCGCGAACTGCCGCCCGATACATGATCGTGCGCCCGTCCCGAAAGGTTTGAACAGCGCGGTCGGCCGGCAAGCCGAGCGTTCGGGAGCGAAGCGGCCGGGGTCGAAGAGTTCGACATTGTCGCCCCAGCCCGGCTGGCGGTGCAATGCGCCGGTGAGCACCGTGACCGCCTCGCCGCGCTTGATCGGATACTTGCCACCGATCACAGTGTCTTCCAGGGCCATTCGATCGAAATGCAGCACAGGTGGGGACAGTCGTAGGGTTTCATCGATGACCTGCCGCAGATAGGTCAGCTTGCCGATGTCGTCGTAGCTGGGCACGTAGTCGTCTTCGGCTCCGAACACGGTGTCCACCTCGGCCTGCACCCGGTGCAGCACCGTCGGATCGCTGACGATGTTGTACAGCGTGTTGGGCATCAGCTCCGATGTGGTGAGCTGCCCCGCGATCAGGAAGGTCATGATCTGATTGCGGATGTTCTCGGTTTCCAGCACGGGTTTGCCGTTCGGATCCTGTTGCAGCATCAACGCCAACAGGTCCTCAAACTCGCGGTCACCGGATCGATGCTCGGCTATCAACCCGTCGATGAACGTGTGCAGGGTGGTCAACTCTTCCTTGAACACCGACGTCGGCGCATCAGATGACAATTCCCCCAGTGCGGTTGTGAAGCTCTGTGGGATCGGAGCCAGGCCGGGGCGGTCGAAAGAGTCGAAGCGCGAACCGAATCCGGCGAGCGCCACGGTGTCCATGGCCAGCTTCTGCAGGTCAGCCGACACATCTACCGGTCCGACTCCTACTTTGGCGTCCCACCGGTCGATCATTTTGCAATTGATGTCCAGCATCGCCGCGTGGTAGGCGCGCAGACCGGCGTAACTGAAGCCCGGTAACAGGACATCGTGGGCGCGCTGCCAGTTCGGTTCGCCGTGGTAGGCCGTGAACAGGCCGTCACCGGCCAACGGCCTGACTCGGGCAAGGGTTGCCGTCAGGTTCTTGGCGAACCGGCTTTCGTCGCAAAGCTCGGTAACGAGCTCCAGCGAACACGCGTAGAGCTTCCTGAAGCCGCCGTTGAAGTCGGCGTAGAACAGCGGACCGTGTAATTCGCCGAGTAAATCCACGGCCAACGCGCGCGGTCGGCCGACCAACTGATCCGGTCCGGGCAACCGACCCTCGGCCGAGGGGATGCCGGGAAGATCCGGCGGGGACGAGGCACGGAACTCGGTCATGCGGGCAGCATAGGTTTCGACACGACAGCCTCGTCAGGAATCTGCGGACGTCATCGTCGGCGCAACGCGCGTTACTGTGCTTTGGTCGGCCCCACCGAACTGGCCGATAGAAAAGTTGAGCAATTCATGACCACAGCAGAAGTGTCGGCGCTCGAATCGCGGGTCGGCCACTACTACCAGATGGACGGCACCTACCTGGTCGGCCGCGAGAAGTTACGCGAGTACGCCCGCGCGGTCCAGGACTATCACCCAGCGCATTGGGACGTCGCCGCCGCCGCCGAGCTGGGCTATTCGGACCTGGTGGCGCCGCTGACGTTCACGTCGACGCCTGGCATGACCTGCAATCGCCGCATGTTCGAACAGGTTGTCGTCGGCTACGACACCTACATGCAGACCGAAGAGCTTTTCGAGCAGCACCGCCCGATCGTGGCCGGCGACGAACTGCACATTGACGTCGAACTGACGTCGGTGCGCAGGATCGCCGGCAGGGACCTGATCACGGTGACCAACACTTTCACCGACGCAGCCGGCGAGCGAGTGCACACCCTGCACACCACCGTTGTGGGAGTCACCGCCGAGGATGTCGATCCGGCGATCAAGTTGGCCGTGCCGAACATCATGATGCATGACGTGGACCTCACCGCAGTCGGTGAAGCCGATGACGCGTATGAGAAGACGGTGCGCCGCGAGGGCGAGATTCGGATCGCCGAGCAGGGCAGCACTCGCACGCCGGGGACGCCGTCCTTCGATGACCTGAAGGTTGGCGACGAGCTACCGGTGCGTCACACCCGACTGTCTCGCGGGGACCTGGTGAACTATGCCGGCGTGGCCGGCGACGCCAATCCGATCCACTGGGACGAGGAGATCGCCAAGCTGGCCGGCCTGCCCGACGTGATCGCCCACGGAATGCTCACCATGGGGCTAGGAGCCGGTTTCGCCTCCACATGGACAGGCGACCCCGGTGCGGTTACCCGCTATGCGGTACGGCTCTCGGCGCCGGCGATCGTGTCGGCCAAGGAAGGCTGCGACATCGAGTTCAGCGGCAAGGTCAAGTCACTGGACCCGGCGACGCGCACCGGTGTCGTGCTTGTTGGGGCGAAGTCCAGTGGCCGAAAGATCTTCGGTTTGGCGACGCTGAACGTCCGCTTCCGCTGATTACCTGCGGTTTGGCTTTTCCGGGTTTGATGGCGTCAAGACCCGTCGCACGGCACGAAGTCCTCCTCGGCGGCGAATTTCTTCAGCGGTTCACCGCGAATTGCCCGGGGACGCGGAGCTCGCAGGACTCGTTGAGGTCGTCGGGCTCGTAGGACTCGTTGAGGTCGTCGGGCTCGTAGGACTCGCCGGGCTCGTAGGACTCGCCGGGTTCGTTGAGGTCGTCGGACTCGTCGGACTCGTTGGGGTCGTAGGACTCGTCGGACTCGTTGGGGTCGTAGGGCTCGCGGGAGTCGGAGGAGTCGAGGGCGTAGGACTCGCAAGGCCTGGTCCTTCGCCGCACCAGTCCGCCACATCTTTCGGATACTGCTCGAGCGGTGGGGGACACCGCTGCCCCGGCGGGAAATTGGCGCCGGCGTTGAGCAGATCGCAGGGCACGTAGACCTGCTTGCCCTTGGGAGTGTTGGTCAGACATTTCGTCGGAGGCTCGCTATGGGCCTCGACGGGAATGATGGCCGCCGCCACCATCGCGCAGAGCGCCCAAGCAAGACGGCGATAGGTCATGAGAGCTCCTCATCTAGCTGCGAAGTCCATCACTGGAGTTCACTGGGGATTACCCAAACAAACGAGATTCTGCCTCCTCGACAAGAGCGCTCATCTAATACAGGTTCGCGTCGAACGGTGTCGGGCGCGCAACTTGACATCGCGGCCGTACGACGACTCTTGACGTGGTTGCGGCGCGTACCTAACTTACCGCTGCAGCCAAATGGTCGTCCGGCTGCGCTGACTGGATGTCGCGCAAACGAGTCACCGCATTGGCGCTGACGGGCGCGCTCGCGGGTTGGCCACTGCGCAAGCGTCCACCATCGACTCGCCGGTCCGGAGGGCCGTAAGTCACCGATCTACCTGCCGGATGTCATCAAGCGGCTGAGTTCAATGGGCTCCGCAATAGGGTCTCAATGCTCTGTTGCCCAATGCCGTCGCGACCCATCCTGTGAAAGCGAAGGAGAGCAACGATGGCAAAAGGCTGGTTGGTGATGGAGGGTGATGGACCCGCGGCGCCGTTTCGCGCCCGGCTGGCCGCGGCCGGGCGTCACCGCGAGTGCCGCTCTCTACCGCCAAGCGCTGAATCCGGTGTAGCGAGATGAATTCACCGACGAAATCGAAATCCACGATTGTGACCCTGACGATGAATCCGGCGGTCGACATCACTACGGACACTGATCGGGTCATTCCCACCGACAAATTGCGGTGTGGGCCACCCCGCTACGATCCCGGCGGCGGCGGTATCAACGTCGCGCGAATCGCCCATGTGCTCGGCGAATCGGTATTGGCGCTCTTCCCCGCGGGCGGCCACGCCGGCGACAAGGTAACGGATCTGATCGCTGAGTCAGGAGTTCCGGTACTGCGGATCCCCGTGGCGCACTCCACCAGAGAAAGCTTCACCGTCGACGAGCGCAGCACCGGGAAGCAGTACCGTTTCGTGCTTCCGGGCCCGCGGCTCACTGAAGCCGAGCAGCTTGCGTGTCTCGAGAAGCTCAGCGCCGCGGCAGGATCCGCAGACTTCGTGGTGGCGAGCGGCAGCTTGCCGCCCGGCGTGCCTACCGACTTCTATCAGCGGGTCGCCGACATCTGTCGCGAGCGTGGTGTGCCGCTGATTCTCGACACGTCTGGGGGTGGATTACGGCATATCTCTTCTGGGGTCCATCTGCTCAAGGCGAGCGTGCGAGAACTACGCGAATGCGTCGGACGGGAGCTCATCACAGAGCCGGAACAGCTAGCCGCTGCGCACGAACTCATCGACCGCGGCTGCGCTCAATTTGTCGTCGTGTCACTTGGTGCCGACGGTGCTCTGCTTGCCACACCGCATGGCAGCCAACGCTATTCTGCTGTCGAGGTGTCGTCCGGCAGCGGTGTGGGCGCTGGGGACGCCATGACCGCGGGCATTACTGTCGGCCTCAAGCGCGGCTGGCAACTCGACAAGGCGATGCGACTGGGCATCGCTGCCGGTTCGGCCATGTTGCTTACTCCCGGCACCGCGCCCTGCATCCGGGAAGATGTCGAGCGCTTTTTCGACGTGGTCGCCGACCCCATAGATATCGACGGGCCATGGTTTCCTGCTCGACCAGAGACATCGCCATGACGCTGCCGGTCACCGTGGACCCGCGCTACCACGACGCCGTGATCTTCAACCTCGACGCTGTGGTGACCGCCACCGATGCTGTTCAGGCGTCGGAGTCGACAATCGGTCTGGTGCGAAAGCTGCGCGAGGTCGGGCTGGCCACCGCGGTCTACTCCATGTTCCCGGGCGGTCGACAGCTCTTGAAATCCGCCGGGATCGACGACCTCTTCGGCGTCTGTGTCGATGGAGACCCTGCCGCCTCCCTCCCAGAAATTGTTCGCCAACTCGGTGTGCGTCCGCAACGGTCGGTTGTGGTCGACGGCGCCGGTGCCGGCATAGCGGCAGCTCGTGACGGCGGTTTCGCGTTCGTCGTCGGTGTCGATGCCGTGAGTGCCGACCGACTACTGGCGTGTGGCGCCGACGTGGTGGTCACGCACCCGGACGAAGTCGCAGTTCGCGTGGGCGGCAGGCGAATCTCGCAGCTCCCCGATGCCGTGGAGTCATACGGTCAGATCGTCGGGGTCCTCGGCGCCCGAGAACCGGTGTTATTCCTCGACTTTGACGGAACGTTAGCCCCCATCGTTGACGATCCCGGCTCCGCTGCCCTTGTCGTCGAAGCTCGCAAAGCGTTGGAAAGTCTTGCATCGCAATGTCCTGTCGCCATACTGAGCGATCGTGACCTCGCCGATATCCGCAGCCGGGTAGCGATACCGGGTATTTGGTACGCGGGCAGCCACGGTTTTGAGCTGACCGAACCGGACGGCACGTATCACCGAAATGAAGCGGCCGCTGCCGCCGTCGGTGTTCTCGAAGGTGCGGCGGCGGAGTTACGTGAGATCCTGACGGAGATTCCGGGAGTAAGGGTAGAACACAAGCGCTTTGCCGTCGCCGTTCACTATCGCCAGGTCGCGACGCAACACATCGGCGAGATTCTCTCTGCCACACACAAACTCGGGCAGCGCGATGGCCTGCGTGTGACGAACGGGCGCATGCTCGTCGAGCTGCGGCCGGATATCGACTGGAACAAAGGGACCACGCTGGCCTGGATTCGTGATCGCATCGACGCCGAGGGCTCCCTGCTGCCGATTTACATCGGAGACGATTTCACCGACGAAGACGCCTTCGACGCAGTCGAATTCGACGGCATCGGGATCGTCGTACGCCACGACGAAGACAGCGACCGCAAGACGGCGGCCCGTTTTGCTCTGCAGAGTCCCCATCAAGTGCACGAGTTCGTCCAGCGCGGGTCGAATTGGCTGGCGAATAAACATCAGACATCCGCCAAGGCATGGGATTTCACCTACGAGGGATACGATCCGCAAAGCGAGAAGCTTCGTGAGTCGTTGTGCACGTTAGGAAATGGCTACTTCGCCACCAGGGGGGCCGCACCCGAATCGAAAGCCGGCCAGGTGCATTATCCCGGCAGCTATGCCGCGGGGGTGTATAACCGTCTCGTCGACGACGTATCGGGTACGACTATCGACAACGAGAGTCTGGTCAACCTGCCTAATTGGCTTGCCCTGACCTTCCGGGTCGACGGCGGTAGCTGGTTCGACATCGACGCGGTCAGTGTGCTGTCCTACCGACAGACACTCGACCTGCGTGGCGCGGTGCTGACGCGGGAGGTGCGCTTCCGCGACGGTGCCGGGCGCACCAGTTCGCTGAAGCAGCAACGATTCGTCGCGATGCACATGCCCCACGTCGCCGCATTGCAGACGACGATCGTCGCCGAGGACTGGTCCGGGATGCTAGAGATTCGCTCGACACTGGACGGCGGCGTCACGAACTCGCTCGTCGAGCGGTATCGGGATTTGGCCAACGATCATCTCGAGTTGATCGAAAAGCGACAGGTCTCGGACAACTCTGTGCTGTTGGCCGTTCAAACAAACCAATCGCGTATTCCCATCGCCATGGCGGCGCGAAGCATCGTGTGGCGTAACGCGAGTCCCGTGCCGGCAAGCTACCGGCCCGTCGACGACGGCGCAGAGATCGGGCACGATATCGCGGTCGAACTGTCGACGGGCGACGCGTTGACGGTGGAGAAGGTTGTGACCCTGTTCACCGGGCGCGACGTCGCGACATCAGAACCCGCTGTCGATGCGCAGCGCTGGCTGAGCCGGCTGGGACACTTTGCCGAGTTACGCGCCGGGCATGTCACCGAATGGGCGCATCTGTGGGAGCGCCTGTCTATCGAGTTCGCAGACTTCACCGAGGAATCGCGCATACTGCGACTGCATCTCCTGCATCTGCTGCAGACGGTTTCACCCAACAGCTCCGACCTCGATGTCGGGGTGCCGGCTCGCGGACTGCATGGTGAGGCTTATCGCGGGCACATTTTCTGGGACGAGCTGTTCATCTTCCCGGTGCTCAATCTCCGGCTCCCTATGGTCACCCGGTCGCTACTGGGATACCGATACCGTCGCCTACCCGAGGCGCGTCATGCCGCCAAGGCGGCGGGGTACTCCGGTGCGATGTTCCCGTGGCAATCCGGCAGCGATGGACGCGAGGAAAGCCAACGTCTGCATCTGAATCCGCGCAGCGGCCGGTGGAACCCCGACTCCAGCGCACGGGCACATCACATCGGCATCGCCGTCGCCTATAGCTCGTGGAAGTTCTATCAGGTCACCGGAGATCTCGCCTACCTGATCGACTACGGCGCAGAGGTGCTGGCCGAGATCGCGCGCTTCTGGGTAAGTCGGACCAGCTACGACGAGGAAGGCAAACGCTACAGCATCCGGGGGGTCATCGGGCCCGACGAATTTCACTCGGGCTACCCGGACGCGCCTTACGACGGCATCGACAACAACGCGTACACCAACGTGATGGCGGTCTGGGTGATTTTGCGCGCCCTCGATGCATTGAAATTGTTGCCGCTGCCGAACCGACTCGACTTGCAGGAAACGCTGGGACTGCGCACTGCCGAATTAGCGCATTGGGAAGAGGTGAGTCGACGGATGTGCGTCCCGTTCCATGACGGGATCATCAGTCAGTTCGAGGGATACGGCGACTTGGAGGAACTAGATTGGGACGGTTACCGGCGGCAGTACGGCAACATCCAACGCCTCGACCGCATCCTCGAGGCGGAGAACGACGACGTGAACCGATACAAGGCCTCCAAGCAGGCCGACGTGCTGATGCTGCTCTACCTGATGTCGGCAACGGAATTGTGTGAGCTACTGGACCGGCTTGGCTATCACTTCAGAGCCGACAAGATCCCCGAAATGGTGGACTACTATCTGGCTCGCACGTCGCACGGATCGACGCTCAGCGGTGTGGTGCATACCTGGGTACTTGCCCGAGCGAACCGTGATCGGGCCATGGAATTTTTTCAACAAGCACTCACCTCCGACGTCTCCGACATCCAGGGCGGCACGACGTCCGAAGGCGTACATCTCGCGGCCATGGCCGGCAGCGTCGACCTCATGCAGCGATGCTTCACTGGCCTGGAGACCCGGTCCGACCGCATCATCCTCTCCCCACATTGGCCGGAAACGCTTGGCGTGCTGGCGTTCCCGATCCACTACCGCGGCCTGCACTTGCACCTGCGGGTCAGCGGAAAGGGCGTGATTATCAGCGTGCAGCCGCGCGATGCTAACGGCGTCGAAGTGGAGTGCCGTGGTCGAGTCGTTCGATTGATGCCCGGAACCACTGTCCGATTTCCCGGCTAACCGGATTCTGAATCCCGGCGCTGGGGTGCATTATCTGGAGTTTCGTACTCAACGCTGGTGCGGCCAAACGTTACCCAGTCCAGTGACCTTCGGCCCTGGCACGGTGTGTGCCGCCGTGGGAGGTTGGCATTTGTGGCGTTATCGGCCGTACGGCAACGAACCGCAACACACCGAACGCACCGATCGTTCTTGTACCGCCACCACGAATGGCGTTGTCGGGCAATGAACCGAGCGAACTCGGCACCGCATGACGTGCGCGTCGAGTTCGCCGCCGACCTGATGCGCTACGAGAGGACAAGTCATGACAACATCCGGATACGTCCGCTTTTTCGAGGAGTTCGGCATCGACGATGTGCCGCTCGTCGGCGGAAAGAACGCGTCCCTGGGCGAGATGTTCCAGAAGCTGTCCGGGCAGGGCGTCCGCGTCCCGCACGGATTCGCGATCACCGCCCAGGCCTATCGCTACATGTTGGACGAGGCCCGCGCCTGGGACCGCCTGCATGCCGAGCTCGACGATCTGGACCCCGCTGACGTCACCGAGCTGGCGCGAAAAGGCAAGCGCGCCCGTGACATCGTCTACGGCGCAGGCCTCCCCGACGATCTGGCCGCCGAGATCCTGGATGCCTACCACAAGCTTCAGCAAGAGTACGGCGAGGAGGTCAGCCTCGCTGTGCGGAGCTCGGCGACCGCCGAGGACCTGCCGACGGCAAGCTTCGCCGGCCAACAGGATTCGTATCTGAACATCAAAGGCGAACAGAGTCTGCTCGACACGTGCCGGCGTTGCTTCGCCAGCTTGTTCACCGATCGCGCCATTCACTACCGACTCGACCAGGGCTTCGACCACTTCAAGGTGTCCCTGTCGATCGGCGTGATGAAGATGGTGCGCTCCGATATCGCCTCGTCCGGTGTGATGTTTTCCATCGACACCGAGTCCGGGTTTCGCGACGCCGTCTTGGTGACGGGCGACTACGGGCTTGGCGAAAATGTGGTGCAGGGCGCCGTCGACCCCGACGAGTTCTACGTCCACAAGCCGACCTATCTGACCGGCCACCGCGCCGTGTTGCGCCGCCGCGTCGGCGACAAGGCGGTGAAGATGATCCTCGTCGAGGGCGAGACGAAGAGCACGGTGCGAAACATCCCGACACCAAAGTCCGACCGTGCCCGGTTCTGCATCACCGATGAGGACGTCCTGGAGCTGGCCGGCTACGCGTGCACGATCGAGGCGCACTACGGGCGGCCGATGGACATGGAGTGGGCCAAGGACGGTCTGGATGGAAAGCTCTACATCGTCCAGGCCCGCCCCGAGACGGTGGCCTCTCAGCACAGCGCAACGGCGCTGGAAACCTATGTCCTCGAGGGCCAAGGCGAGATCATCGCCGAGGGCCGCGCGGTCGGCGACCGGATCGCCTCGGGCGTAGCCCGAACGATCCATAACCCCGAGCACCTGTCCGAGTTCAAGCCTGGCGAGGTGCTGGTCGCCGACACCACCACGCCCGACTGGGAGCCGATCATGAAGACCGCCGCGGCGATCATCACCAACCGCGGCGGTCGCACCTGCCACGCGTCGATCATCGCTCGCGAACTCGGCATCCCCGCTGTGGTTGGCACCGGCGACGGAACCACGTGCGTGCCCGATGGCGAAACCGTGACGGTGTCGTGTGCCGACGGCGAGTCGGGCCGCGTGTACCGGGGCGAACTTGGTTTTCACGTGAACCGCAGCGAGGTGGCGGGCTTGGAGCGGCCTCGAACCCAGATCATGCTCAACCTCGGGAACCCCGCGCTCGCCTTCAAGACGTCGTTCCTGCCGAACGACGGTGTGGGGCTCGCCCGGATGGAGTTCATCATCAGCGAGGACATCCGGGTCCACCCGCTGGCTCTGCTCCACCCCGAGCAGGTCGACGACGCCGATGCACGCAGGACGGTCGATCGGCTCACGCACGACTATCCCGACGGGAGCACCTTTTTCGTGGAACGCCTTTCCGAAGGAATCGGCACTATCGCCGCCGCCTTCTGGCCCAAGCCAGTTGTGGTGCGGATGTCGGACTTCAAGACCAACGAGTACGCGAGCCTGATCGGCGGAGCGGCCTTCGAACCATCCGAAAGCAACCCGATGCTCGGCTTTCGAGGCGCCTCGCGCTATGCGCACCCCGCCTACGCCGAGGGCTTCGAGCTGGAGTGCCGCGCGATGCGACGCGTGCGCGAACAGATGGGTCTGACAAACGTCATTCTCATGATCCCGTTCGTGCGCCGAATCGCCGAGGCGGACCTCGTCCTACAGACGATGGCCGACCTCGGTCTGCGCCGCGGCGAGAACGGACTCAAGGTGTACGCGATGTGCGAGATCCCCAACAACGTGATCCTGATCAACGAATTCGCCAAGCGCTTCGACGGCTTCTCCATCGGCTCCAACGACCTGACTCAGCTCACTCTCGGCGTCGATCGTGACAGCGACATTGTGGCTTTCGACTACGACGAACGCGACGAGGGCGTCAAGGAGATGATTCGCATGGCCGTTGAGGGCTGCCGCCGCAACGGAATCCACTCGGGACTGTGTGGACAAGCGCCTTCGGACTACCCGGACATGGCCGAGTTCTTGGTCCGGATCGGCATCGAGTCGATGAGCCTTAACCCCGACACGGTCATCAAGACCACCCGTCAGGTCCTTCAAGTGGAGAAACAGCTCGTACCGGCCCAATGACGAGCGACGCATCCCATCGGCCCGCAGCGGCAACTTCGAGTGCCTTCGGCTTGCATCGTTTCGGCCCTGACGATCAGGGCCGCCGTGAGTGATTCTGCTGTAAATAGTCGATCAGACGATCAGAAACGAACTGAAATGTTGCAACCACGCCTTCCGATCTTGGTAGGCGTTGACGGCTCAACAGCGGCCCTGGGTGCCGTTCGGTGGGCGGCCCATGATGCCGCGGTGCGGAATCTGCCGCTAACCCTGGTCCATGTCGTCAACGACCCCGTAAAGGAGTGGTCCCAGGTTCCCGCGCCGGCCGGCTTGAGGCGATGGCGGGAGGAGCGGGCACAAGAATTCATCAACGCGGCGATCAAGGTTGTCGAAGCGAGCACCGATGGCGCCAGTCCGCTGCGAATCGACAGCAAGGTCTTTCACTCGGCCGTAGTACCGGGGCTCGTCGACCTTTCCAGAGAGGTGGAGATGGTCGTGGTGGGCTATCGGGGGCATGGCGGCACGGTGGTCCGCAACTTCCTTGGCTCGGTGAGTTCGGCTTTGGTCTACCACGCGCATTGCCCAGTCGCCGTGATCCGCGACGAGGAAACCATCACCGACAATGTCGCACGGGCACCGGTGCTGGTGGGCATCGACGGCTCGCCGGCATCGGAAGCGGCGACTGCTATTGCATTCGAGGAAGCCTCCCGACGAGGTGTCGGCTTAATGGCCTTGCACGCTTGGACTGATCCCTGGGTTTCCGGCTCTCGGGCGCCGTTCCAAGACTCCAAATGGGACGCTCAGCTATCCGAGGAGGAGGAGATCCTCGCTGAACGACTGGCGGGTTGGCACGAACGCTATCCCGACGTGGGGATCCGTCGCAGAATCGAAATTGGTGATCCGGCACATTGGCTGATCGAGGCGTCCGAACGGGCGCAACTGCTTGTGGTCGGCAGCCACGGCTGCGGCCGGTTCCGTGGCAATTTGCTGGGATCGGTCGGGGCAATGGCAGTCAACAGGGCCAAGATCCCTGTAGATCGTGGCGCGCCCGTCCTGACGACGGGCGAGGCGCACGCATCGCGATCGGTGGCGGCGTCAGCGTCGGTACTCAAGCTTTTGGACCCGGCAATGGTCGGCAAATCCTCCGATGAGCTGTTGTGGTGCCGCGCAGATGGGCAGCGCTGCGGCCCCGACGACGTCGCATTGGTTCGGCGCGGCGTCAAGCGGTGCCAGGCCGCGGACAAGCAGTCCCTCAAGAGGCTGTTTGTCCCTCCAATATCAATCCACTTAGCTAGATTCTGTTGGCGTCGCTTGTGGGAGGTACTTCGGTTTGGTTGCGCGACGCAAGAAATTGCGGGTTAAAGCGGCGGTGTCGAACCCAGCCACCTATGCACCGCCGTTCAGTTCGCCGCCGATCGTGGGCGGCATCTGCCGCGGCCGGTGATCCACCCGGTGTCAGCGGCCGAGTAGTTGCGTTAAGGGTGTCAGCGGCTGCACGCCGCCAGCGCGATTGAGAACCGGTTCCAGTAAACGCATTTGCCTCATTATTCGGCGATGGAACAGCCGAATAAGTTCAGCGTCCATGTTCGCGGGTGCGTGCAACACGAATGCCTCCAAGGCCTCGTCGCCCGCACGCCAGTCGGCGCACCGGGAGCCGAGGAGACGCTCGGTATCGTCGAGGTTTTCGGATTCGATCGCCGGACCGTGCCGGCAGAGGTCGGCAACGTAGCGCGCGGTCTGCGCGGTTTGATGCCGGCGGAAGCGCTCAATCTCGGTTTCGGCGGGAAACTGTTCGATGATAGGCGCCAGCGCGTGGATAAGGCCGCCCTGACGGACATCCGCCACTTGCGGAAGTCGGTAATCGTCGAGGGCGACGCCCTCGACCGCGGCCATTGCTTCCACTGCATTGAGCGAGCATTGGTGAAACCACTCCACGTACTGCAGCAAGTCGCTCATTGGGAAAGGGTTGTGCAAGACCATCACCAGCGACAGAGGCGTCGTGAGCGAAAACTGAGCGGTGTGGAACTCGACCACCGGAAGGTCCAGTTGCACGCCGGAGACCTCCTCATAGCGTCGAAAAGCTCGCTCTAGGTCACCGAACGGCTCGGAGATGTCGCGTAGACGCAGTGCTGCCAGGTCGTGCGCGGTGTCGCCGAGGTAGGCAAGTTCGACGTCGAGCAGTCCGGTCACACGACCATCGGCGAACATGAATTGTCCGGGATCGCCCAGGACGAAGCGGGGGTCGAAGCGATGCGCGGGAACGTGCCGGCGGACCCAGCCGATGCCGAATTCCAGAAACGGCTCAGGGCGTTGTTTACTAGACCGGTACCTCGACACGGCCTGCTCGAAGCTTGACAACGCATGTCGCTGAGGGTCTGTCGGCATTTTGAGTCCGATGTTGACGAATTCACTGGGATCCAGCCGGTGGATCCGCGCAAGAATTTCCATATATTCGTCGATGACCAAGTTGCGTTCCGGTGCAGTCCGCGAGTTCGACAGATTGGTGGCGCCGGGCAGGCGATCCATCACGATGGCCGGTGGTGCCTCGATCCGACCGTAGATGTGTGGAACCGGGATTTCCAGGTTCTCTAAGGCTTCGAGGACGTCCGCTTCACGATAGGTGGACAGTGAGAACTCCATGCCCTCGCGGTCGCCACGCACGTACAGCGGCACGATGGCGCCGTCGCGTTCGACGTCGGCGAACCAGGCCGGACGCCAACGTGGTTGGCGTTCAAAGGTTCGCACGGGCCCGATGTGACTTTCCAGCCAGTTGTGGACAGCCTCATCGGGCGTCATGTCATCCACGCAGTCCGAAACTTTCCAGCGGACCGATGTGAGTCAACGCCGCTCCTAAACCATCGATCAAAATCTGTCTAAGTGCCTCACTTCGAGGGCGAAGTGTAAAGAGGTTCACGCCACCTCGGCAAGGTATATCGCGTATGGAACCGTCAGCCCGGCTACCGGGCACCGCCTCCACATCATCCCCGGCATCGGCAAGCGCAAACTTAAGTCTCTCAGGCCGAAGCATATTCGGGCGTGGCTGAACGAGCTGCGAACCATGTGCCAGCGCTGTGCTCAGGGTAAGGATGCGCGAGGAACGTGGCTCGGTGCTGCGCAACGGCAAACCCGCACTGCTGCCGCGCAGTCCTATCGGCCGGTTCGATCCGGCATATCCTACGAGTCCTACGCGAGGCATTGCAGGACGCAGCGGACGAAGAAGCAACCAGCCGCGACGATGCGTTGCAGCTGCGTGTCAATAACGATCGAAGATCCGTAACTTCGCGCACGAAGAGGCAGTGCGTTCCTCAAGTCTGCGCAGCAACACCCTCCGTACGCACTGTGGGCGGTGGTCCCCATATCGTCTCGGCAGTCGTCAATTAATCCCAGTATGTCCACACCATCGCCCGAAACAACGGACCTAGTACGACGCCGCTTGGGCGACGACGACAAGGTCGAGCGCGCTGAGGACACCGGGCGTCGCCTCGCAGACTGCTGGGATGGCATTCATTACTCGGGCGGCGGTAGCGGTTGAGCCTGGTAGGTCGCCGCCGTTGAGGCGAAGTCGAGTTGAACCGGCGGATCGCCCTCGACCGTAATTCGGGTGAGTCGCCGAGTCGGGCTGCCGGCCGCGATCTGTGGTTGCCAGTCTTCGACAGCTTCATCGGGCACTGACCAGATTGACGAGTAGTGCAGGCGCTGTTCGCCGCCGACGTGCCGTCGAACCGCATCCGTACGCTGGCCACTGTTCCGGCGGGAATTTCACCGGCGTCGAAGCCGTAGTGACGATCCGCTATCGCGAAGTCTCGGTGCTCGTGAACCTCGTCCAGATGTAGGCCTAAGCCTTGCGCCAACAGCCGCAAGGGCGGGGTGACAATAGGGACCATCGATCTAGGCCGATACATATCGGCATCCTGCTCAGCCGTCCGGCCGAAGCCCGAGCATCGTGAAGAACCCCGGTACGCGATGAGCGCCGCACGCGATAGGTTCCTCAACAGAGACCGTTGTCGGCAGTTCGGTCATACTCGCCGCGTGGGCCGCGAGGATGTCGGTGGCAACGCCCGGGGCGATACCTGTGGCCAGTAAAGAGCTGTTCCCTTGGCGGCACGGATCTTCCAGCCCGTTCCGTGAAGCGTCATCGAGCGTGGGTGGGTGAAACAACGCATGATACGACGGTGTCACGACGTTCTTTCCGCTCGCCAGCATCACGCATATCTGGGCGATAACTTCGTTGCTTCACGACCAGACACTGCTGCGAAATAGCTGATGCAGTCGGCATCGAGTCCCAGTAGGTCACCGAGGTTATCTGTAGCGATCACACCGGCCGAGGGTTCGCCAACCAGTTCACCGAAATCCCTGCCGAGCTTGTCGCGGTTGTGAACGAGCTGACCGACCAGCGTCAGCCGTGGCGACCGGAGGATCTGCCGCAAGCCGATTGACCCGGTATAGCCGGTGCCAACATGACCCGATACTGACGAACTTTTGGGCACAATCACTTCGAACCCGATGATGTCGCCGCCACTCTCAGGGGCACCGTTCTATGCGCCTCCACGGTGACGACGATGATCAACGGAGCAAGGAATGTGCACTGCTGGAAGCCGCCCCAAAGCTGACAACCCGCCTCAGCAATGCTGGGCCAGTCGAGGCGGACAGGACATCGGCATCCCCGTTGGCCAACCAAAGGTGCTGCGCTTGATCAGCCCGGCGGCGCATAGGGTGCGATCAAGAACTCGTAGTAGGCGAGGGCGAAGTCGTCGGTGAGTACGTCGGCGTAGGTGCTCGTGAACGATGCGTCGTGTATGTAGGTGTAGGCGTGAATCTGCCCGCCCGTGATAGTCATAAGCACTACGCCCCGAATGCTGTACGGTCGGCCGTTCGGAGGAATCTCCACTTTCCCGATCACCCAGGGTCGCGAGAATCTGCCGGATTCCACGATCTGTAACGCGACTCGGTCCGCGTCGGAGAGTACCTCGACGACCCGCCAGGACACGTCGGGGAATGCGCTGAGGAAGTTGTCCGACATGGCAACATAGTTCGCTTTGCCCAGCGGCTGCCACAGGGTCTCCTCGCCGTGCCGGACAAAGTCATCGGCTAGCAGGTCGTACATCGCTTTCGAGTCAGTCCCCATCGCGGCGGCGAACCGCAGCGCGACGGCCTCAACGTCGTTCTTGGGTGCGATATCCGCGTGCTGGCGTCCATTCATAAGACTACGGCTGGCTGACGCGTGCCCCGTAACTACGATGTGCGACCGCCAAAGTCCAGTTCCCCATGGTGCCCTCTCTGCCGGCGGTGCCTGCCCCGAAAGTCATCATGTCTGAGCACCGCTCGCGTTCTCTTTGTGACGCACAGACCAAAACCGCACATCGCTACCGGGGTCATGGCGGAACAATAATACATGACATGTAAAGTTGATCTAGACTTACCGGGCAAGGGGCGGCCGGCTTAGCTGGGCACAAAACGACGCGGCGAGTAGTACGTCGGCGTCTCGGCAGGCCGCAAGATCGCAACACCGTTCTCGCCGTACTAACCCTGCTATAACCGGACTCGGTCGCTGCGATTGGAATTGCTGGCGATTTGTGCTCGCCTGCGATTCAGCCTAGAACCGTGCCGATGACCGCGATTTCACAGGCATGAGTTCTCCGCCCATGACACCAAACCATCTTTGTCGAGTGGACAGAACCGGTAGATCTGATGTCAGGGACGGGCCGCCCCGCTCGGGCATAGCTCCCAATTGGCAATGTCCCGCTTGACGACGTATTCGCTGCCCTGAAGGCTCACGTCCGCGTCACATCCCGGGTGCATTCGACCGGGATGACTCTCAAAATGGCTCCGCGCTATAGGTGACCGCGCCGCCCAAATGCGGCGAGGAATGGCAAGCCAGCCCGATTCTCGCGCGGCCGCGCTGCCGGTTACCGGCTCGCCCCGCCAGCTGCAAGTAACACTCGAGCATCTGCGGTATCCCGTGCATACGTCCGTTGCCGAGCGCGCCGCCACCCGAGAGCGCGGGGATGGCCTGGGGGCGATCGCTGTCGATGCCGCCGTCCGCGACGAAGCGATGCGCCTCGCCGGGCGGGCAGAGGCCGAGAATCTCCAGCCATAACCAGACGAACAGCGAGAAGCCGTCGTAAACCTGGGGCAGGTCGACATCGGCCGCGGTGATGCCCGCGTGTGCCCATAGCCGCCGAGCCATCTGCGCACCGCCGTCGACGATGTCGTCCAGCGGCCAGTGCAACGGGAGCCGGTGGCGGACCGGAGTGCCGGCGGCGTAGCCGGCGACATACACGGGCGGGTGGGGCAGGTCTTGCGCGCGTTCGGCGGAGGTGAACACGAATGCGGCCACACCGTCGACCGGCATGTCACAATCGTAGCGGCAGACGGGATCGAAAAGCATTGGTGCCGCGAGATATTCGTCCGTACTCAGCGGCCGGTCATGCCAACAGGACCATGGAATCCGCGCGCCGTTCTTGCGCGCCTCCACCACCACGGCCGCCATCGACTCCCGGCGCGCGCCGAAGCGCTGCAGGTACTCGGTGTAAGGCAGGGCGATCATGGCCAGCGGCCCGAAAAAACCTTGCGGCGCTGTCCATTGCTGCGGCCCGCGGGCCTGCAGCATGGGGTTCGCGTGGTACTTGCCCGCGGGGTTATGCAGCGCGCGGTGCAACAGCACGTAATCCGCGGCGCCGCTGGCCACCGCATTGACCGCCATCGCAACCGAACCGGTGACCTGGCCGATGCCGTCGAATCCCGCGACGAAGCACGGATCTACGCCGAGGTGCCGGGCGAGCCAGGCCGACGAGACGATGCTGACGCCGTCGTCGGCGCCCTGACCCCCCGCGCTCGGCAGCAAGCTCGAGCTGACGAACCCGTCGAGCTGCTCCACGCGCAACCCCGCGTCGGCGATCGCGGCCCGGGCGGTCTCGACGGCTAACGCGCCCAGCGGCCGATCGGCGCGGCGCCACACCTGGCTGTGCGCGTAGCCGACGATGGCGACCCTGTTGCTCGCCGCGAAGCGGCCGCTCACGTTAGCTCGAATGCGGGGACGGCAACGCCAGGTGCGAGGTCTTCGAAGCCGACCATCACTGGGTCACCCGCGTGCAGCTCCGCGCCGACGCCGTCGAGCAACCGGCCGATCAGTCGGAGCTCTTGCTGCTCAACGAGTTCCACGTCGACGAGCACAAATGGCAGGTCGTCCTCAAAGCCCGCCAGGAACGCTTGGCGCACCACGGTCCACGACCGGACGGTGCCGCGGCCGCTGACCGGTGCGAATACGAATCCGGGATCGGTTGTGCCGCAATGCGGACACACCACGTCGGGGGGCACGGCGAACTTACCGCACTGTGCGCAACGGGCAACCGTGAGCACATGCTCGGCCGCAGCCGACCAGAAGGGCGCCGACGACTCGTCAGGGACCGGCACCGGTCGCTGCGTCACAGGATCACCCCCGCGGCCGCCAGTTCCGAGATCCGGTCCCAGTCGTAGCCGAGTTCCAACAGAACCGCCTCGGTGTGCTCGCCGTGCTCGGGAGCGCGTCGCAACGGCGGCGCCTGCTCGTCCAACTGCACCGGAACCGCAGGCAACCGGTAGGCCTGGCCGTCATCGAGCCTGACCTCACCCACGTATCCGTTGGCGGCCACCTGCGGGTCCGCGACTACCTCCTGGATGGACTGCACAGGCGCCCACGGCGCATCCAGCTTGGCAAGCAGCTCCTTCCATTCGGCAAGAGTGTGGCGGGCGAACACCGAATCGAGTTCGGCCACACAGGCGTCGCTGTTCGACCGGCGCGCGGCCAGGTCGGCGAACCGCGGGTCATCAATGAGGTCATCGCGCCCGATCACCCGGCAGAATTCCGGCCAATACCGGTCACCCTGCAGGAACATCAGTTGGACGTGGCGGCCGTCCTTTGTCCGGTAGTTGCCAACCAACGGATTGACCTGTGGACCGCGGCCATCCATCGGAACGGCCGCTCCGCCGTTGAGCACCGCGAGCAGGTCGGACGACAGTGTCCACATCGCGGTAGCCAGCAGCGACACGTCGACGATCGACCCGGCGCCCGTCTTGGCTCGCTTGAGCAGGGCGGCCGCGATGCCGAAAGCCAGTGCCATGGCGCCGTTTCGGTCGCCCATCGCGCCCCGTTGGCTGATGGGGTAGTCCCGTTCAGGCGGGGTTAGGATGTGGCCCACTCCCCCACGCGACCAAAACGCCGAGCTGTCGTAACCGGGCTTATTGGCGTCCGGTCCGCGCACGCCAAAGCCATGGCCCCGTGCGTAGATCAGGCCGGGATACCGCTCGCGCAGCGTTTCCGCACCGAGTCCCAGCCGGCTCAGCGCGCCGGGGCGCAAGCTGGTGAGGAACACATCCGCGGACGCAAGCAGTTCATGCAGCACCGCCAACCCGGCCTCGTCGCGTAGGTTCAGCGCGATCGAACGCTTGCCGCGATTCGCCAGCGCCATCGACAAATTCACGCCGTCGCGGTCGGTGCCGATGCCCTGCGTCGCCAGTCCTCGGTACGGGTCGCCTTCCAGGCCTTCGATGCGGATGACGTCGGCGCCCCAGTCGGCCAGGAGCGCACCGGCTGCCGGGACGAACACCCACTGCGCCAACTCGACAACGCGCAGCCCTTGGAAAGGGGAAGACGCGGTCAGGTCCATCTAGTGCCTCCCGGCCGCGACCGCGGCGAATGCCGCTCTCGCTTTGGCGGTCTGGGCTTCCAGGATGGCGACGCGGTCGTCCTCGAGGAGAAAGCCCGCCCGGATGGTCGCGTCGAGGCTGAGGGCGAACTCGGCGAGATACGTCTGCAAGTCTCCGTACCGGGTGACCAACACCTCGTACGGCAACGGCGCCTCCCGGCCGGCCAGCATGCACACCGGGCCCGGCGTCGAGTGGGCTTCGTAGCACGCGATCGGCACCTCGAGGAACGGTGAGGGCACGCCCCCGAGCGCGTTACCGAAGGAGTCGATGGCGGCCTTGGCCACCGTGTCATCGATGTCCAGGACGATCCGCGGTGCCTTCGGCGGCGTGACATCATTCTCGGCCCAACGGAATAAGCTGCGCAATGCGGCACGAACAAAAGGAGACGACGGAAAGCTCGAGCCGTCCCCGTCACAGCCGACGATCTTGGCCGCGTGCGGTGCCCCCGCGATTTCGTACAGCCGGAACCGGTCCTCGGCGGCATCGCTGTCCGCACGCCGCACCGAGGCGCTTCCGGGGTTGACGAACTCCTCGGAGGTGAATCCCTCCACGTCGCTTTGCGGTTGGACCTCGATGACAGGTACCCCTACCGGTGGCATCGGGGCGTATTCGAAACAGGGCAGACCTTCCCCGATAGCCAGCGGTGTGAAACTTGCCGCGTGGGAGGCGGGGAAATAGCCGTCGTAGGTGGGGCGTCCGTCGGCGGTTCGGGTCAGCACACCGAACGCCGCAGCGAAAGTAGCGACGTCGGCACCACTTTGCGAGTAACCGCCGAGATAGACGTGCCGGACCGGCAAGTGGCGTAACGGGCTGTGCTCGCCGCCCTGCTTGACAGCCGTGCCGATCACGCTCAGCAGTTCCCACGCAACGTCGTTGCTCGGGATGTCGAGGTCGGCGTAGCGCTGCGGGTTGCGGCGCCGGAGTTCTTTGGCCGACCAAGCGCGTTCGCTGATTCCGATCCAAGCATCGCCCTGTGCTTGCAGCAGGTCGCTGACGTGCAGCCACAGGGCATCCCGGTCGATCCCGTAGGTCGTGTTGAACGGCTCGATGATGACCCGACCGCTGAAGCGGGCCAACTCTTTTGGATAGCGGGCCAGGACCCGGGTGACGTAGCGATGCCCGCTGCCGACCACCCGGGGCGGCCCGAAAGCGGGCCCTTGGTAACTGCTTGCCGTGCCCTCGAGTAGGTATTCGGTCTCGGCGTATTCGTCCGAAAACTCTGGCAGCGCTTCGTCGAACTCGGACGGCGGGCGCGTTGCACTGGTCTCGGGTACGCCCGTGCCGACCGGAATTGCGCGCAACACTATTCGGCCATCCTCTGGCCCGCCCGCTGCATCGCGTCCATGCGCGGCTGTAGCGTGAAGGCCGGATTCAGTTCGAGCGCCCTGGTTGGTTCGGGATAGATCAGAATGTGTCCGGCCGGAAAGAAATACATCTCGCCGGCCATTGCCACCTCGTCGGCCCAGTCGGTGTTCGGATAGGTCGCACGGATCGACCCCTCGCAGATGTAGCCGTAGTGCGGGCAGGTGCAGACACCGCCGGGAAGTCCGCCCAGTTGGTATAGCTGCGTGCAATCCACCGGACCGGCGGTCGGGTAGCCGACCTCCATGTCTCCCCACTGCACGGAGCGGAAGATATCGCCTGCCGTAGGCCACCGCCCGCCTCCGCCGCTGGGCGGCTCGTCAGGTTTCGCGTGCGGCATGACTACCGGACCCCGCCGAGGGCGTTAAGGCAGAACTGCCACAGCTGTTCTCGGACGTCGGCTTCTCGCGGCGCGTAGGCGTAGTAGTGGTACACGGACCGAACCAGTTCAGTGGTGAACCAGGCCGCCCATTTCGGGTTGGCGGGTGCGAGCTGCCCGGCCTCCACCCCTGCATTGATTTCGTCGAGGAGCAGGTCGACGAACGGCTGTTCCGCCTCGGCGAGTTCTTCGGGGAACACGCGGTGCAGCCGCCAATGCGTGGACACGATGAACCGGGCGGTGCCACCGCCGCCACCCTCGCTGTCGAGCAGGTCGATGATGTTGGTGACGTAGAAGCGCAGCCGCGCAACGGGATCGGGAAGCTGTTGGGCCGCCTCGGCCCAACCTGTGCACGCGGCGGTCATCGCGTGGGCCATCACCGCCAGCAGCAGTTCGTCCTTGCTGGCGAAGTAGCGGTAGAACGTCTGCAGCGCCACGCCGGCCTCTTTGACCAAATCTTGAGTGGTGAAACCGTCGTCGCCCTTCTCCCGAATGAGGCGCAGGGCGGCGTCGAGCATCAGCCGCACCTGGTTGGCGATGCGAGCGCGCGACCGTTGCACGGCCGCTGACCGCTCGGCGGCCCGTTCCTCAGCCCGTGACACCGGAGAAATGCTAGCGGGGCCTGTCATGTCGGTGTGAGTACGACGACGGGAATGTCGCGGTCGGTCCGTGCTTGGTAGACGTCGTAGTTCGGCCACATGTCGGTCATGATCTTCCAGAGGCGCGGCTTTTCCTGGGCCGACGCGGTACGCGCCACACCGCCAGCTCGTCGCCCTTGACCTGAATCCTGGCCGCCGCGTTGGCTTGCAGATTCATTCAGGTACCACGCCGCATGGTTGGGCCGACCTCCTTTGGACGCCACCAGCACATAGTCGTCACCGTCGCGGCCGAAAATCAGTGCCGAGGTGCGTTGCCGGCCGGTGCGACGACCGGTCGCGGTGAGAAGCAATGTGGGAACGCCGTTCCAGATGTAGGCGACCTCGCCACTGGATTCCCGACAGGCGCGGATGCGGTCTTCGCCGATCAGGGACAGATCTGGCGGCACGTAATCGGACTCCGACATCGTTGACCTCACGGTGTATCGAAGAGGACGGGTATCGCGGTCGCACCGCGCTCGTACATACCGACGAAGCGGGGCGGCTCGGCGTCGGGATCCAAACGCAGGTTCGGCAGCCGGTCCAATAGCGCCGAGATCGCAATGTTCATCTCGGCGCGCGCCACGTGCATGCCGAGACAGATGTGTGCGCCCTGCCCGAATCCCAACGACGGCCTGAACTTTCGGGTGATGTCGTATTCATCGGGGCGGTCCCATCGGGCCGGATCCCTGTTGGCGGCACCGAGCGCGAGATGCACTACGGACCCCGACGGGATTTCGACGCCACCAAGCTCGGTGTCGGCCATGACCCAGCGAGAGAACATCGGATCGGTAGGCATCCACCGGACTGACTCCTCGATGGCAGGACGGAGCAGTTGCCGGTCGGTCCGCACCGCCTCCAAGACTTCGGGCCGCTGCAACAGCGTTGTGATTGTGATGCCCATTTGTTTCCATGTGGTGCCCGAGCCCGCGCCTAGCAGCAGCAGTACGAACGAATCGATCTCACGATCGGTGAGTCGGTCGGTGGCACCGTTCTCGTCGGTCAGCTCGGCGTGGACGAGGATGCTGATCAGGTCGTCGCGGGGCTCCTCTCGGCGGGCCGCGACGACCGGCGTGAGTATTTCGACTACCTTCTGCGGATCCCGCGCAAGCGCCTCTCGGATGTCGAGCGCTCGCTCGACGGGCACTCCGAAACTACCGGTGATGGTGAGCACCGGGATGGCCGCGCAAAAGTCGACGTTGAGTTCGGCGTGCCCGTCGCGCACGAACCCGTCGATAAGCAGGTCCACCGTCTCGGTGATCCAATTGTCGATCCACCACTTCCCGTTCGCCGGCAGGAACGACGGTTGGACCAGGGCGCGATAGCGCTTGTGCTGCTCCCCGTTCATCGAGAGCATGCTGTTGAGCAGGCCCAGCGGACCGCTCTCTAGGTCGACGGGCTCCGGAGACGAGGCGAAGACCTTCGGATTGCGGTAGACGGTCATGCACGATTCGTAGTCGAACACGGTGAAATGCGGGCTGTCCGGATAGGGCAGCCCGTGGAAGAACATCGTGTCGGTGCTGCCGGTGAGTTCGTGCAAGACGCCGGGCAGCACCGGACCCTCTTCGCGCAGTCGGTGCCAGATCGGATACGGATCCTGCTCGTAAGCGCCACCGGCCCAAGCGTTGTAGGAGCTGCGTAGGTCGAACAGCTCGCGCAGTCGGTCGCGGTCCAGCGCGGGCGCGGTCATCGGGCCACGAACCCACCGTCGACCGGCAGCGCCACTCCGGTGACGTTGCGTGCGGCGTCCGAGACCAAATACAACGCTGCCTCGGCGCAATCCTCGGCCGTGATGGCGCGCCCGAGCGGGTGCTGCCCGCCGACGGCTTTGGCGATCTCAGCCTGCTGCTCGGCGTCGACCTGCAGGCCGCCGGCGGCCATGAAACCGGTCATCGGCATGGCAGCCGGGCAGATGGCGTTGGCGCGAATTCCGAAGGGAGCCACCTCAATCGCGACTCCCCGGGTGAGTTGGATGACCCCACCTTTGGTGGCGCCATAGACCGTTCCGCCCCACCCCACCAGCCCTGCCACCGAAGCGGTGTTGAGGATGACGCCGCCGTCACCTTGTTCCTTGAAGCGCAGCACTGCGTACTTGCACCCGAGGAACACCCCACCGAGGTTGACCGCGACCAGGTGGTTGAAGTCTTCGAGCGAGTGGTCCTCGAACGCCATGCCGAGTCGTGGCGTCGGTATACCGACGTTGTTGAACAGGATGTCGAGCCGACCGTACTGGTCAACCGCCGCCGCGATCATCGCCTGGACCTGCTGCTCATCCGACACGTCGGTCCCGACGGCGGTGGCGGTCCCGCCGGCCGACTCGATCTCGCGCACAGTGTCTTTCGCATGCCCGGCGTCGATGTCGGCTGCGACCACCAAAGCGCCTTCCTCGGCGAATCGCAATGCCGACGCCCTACCCACGCCGGAACCCGCGCCGGTGACGATGGCGCTCTTGCCGTCCAGCACGCCAGCCATCAGGCGCTCGCCAAGACGGGTGGCTCGGCCGGCGTAAACCGGTACAGCCGTTCGGCGTTGCCGCGCAACAGCTTGTATTGCAGCTTCTCAGGGAGATCCTTCATGGTGTTGCGGGCGACATCGATGCAGTCGGGCCAGGTGGAGTCCGAGTGCGGGTAGTCGGTCTCACACATGATGTTGTCCTCGCCGATCTCGTCCAAGCTCTTGACCGCGTGGTGGTCCTCGATGATGCAGCCGAAGACGTGATCGCGGAAGGACTGTCGGATGTCGAGGGTGTCGAGGTCGGCCCCATTTCCTGCGTGGCCCATGAACGTCTGCCCGCGCTTCACCCAGTACCGCTGCTTGTCGAGCACCTGCTCGGCGCGTTCGAGGAAGTAGGGCATCCAGCCGACCTCGCCCTCCGACAGCGCGATCTTCAAATTCGGGTAACGCTGGAACAGTCCGCTGAAGAGCCAGGACAGCATGGTTCCCGACGTGCGCGAGGCGCCCCAGGTGAGGTTGGCCATGAACGGTGCGTCATTGCAGATCTTGGGCAGCGTGGACGACGACCCCACATGCATGCTCGCGACTAAGTCGAGCTCGTTGGCCGCTGCCATCACCGGCTCCCAGTAGCCGTTGGGATCGTGAATCGTGGGCAACCCCAGCGGTTCCGGATTCTCGGAGAAGGCGAACGTCGTCACGCCCTTGGCCGCCATGCGCTCCATCTCCTTGACGGCCAGCTTCGGGTCCCACATCGGGATCAGCATCAGCGGGATGTAACGCCCGGGGGCGGCCCCGCACCACTCCTCGACGAGCCAGTCGTTGTAGTGCTGCAGGCATTCGAAGCCGAACTCGCGGTCACTGGCCTCCATGAACAGCTGCCCGCAGAAACGCGTGATCGTCGGAAAGCACAGCGAAGCAAGCACACCCGAGCGGTCCATGTCTTCGATGCGCGCCTTGGCGTCGTAACACCCTGGCCTCATGTCCGAGTACGCCAGCGGTTCGGGGCTGAACTCCTCCTTGGACTTGCCGACGACGGCGCTCAAACCCGAGCTTGGCATCCGCTTGCCGTCATAAACCCAGAAGTCCATGCCGGTGTCATCGATCTCCATGTGCGGCGCGCGGTCTCGGTCCTTCGAGGCCACGCGGTCGATCCACAGGTTCGGCGGCTCGAGGATGTGGTCGTCGACTGAGATCAACCAGTTCAGATCGTATTCGCTCACTTCAATTCTCCGATCGACATGTGCTTGACCTCCTGGAATTCGCGAATCCCGTCCGGGCCGCGTTCGCGGCCCAAACCGCTTTGCTTGTAGCCCCCGCTCGGTGCGTACGCGGAGAACACGCTGGTGTTGACATTGACCGCCCCGGTGCGCAACCGGCGCGCCACATCCACCGCCGCCGCGGCATCGACCCCGTACACCTGACCGGACAGCCCATAGACGCTGTCGTTGGCGATGGCCACCGCGTCGTCGACATCGCGATAGCCGAGCACGCCGATGATCGGGCCGAAGATCTCTTCCTGGGCAGCAGGGTTGGCGTTGTTCGGCAGGTCCAGCACTGTGGGCTCGAAGTAGTAGCCGCGATCCAGACCGGCGGGGCGCCCGCCGCCACTGAACACTTTGCCGCCGTGCTCTTCTGCCAGCTTGACGTACCGCTCGCATTTCTCGCGCTGGGCGGCGCTGATGACCGGGCCCATAGTGGTCGACTGGTCGGTGGGCGCGCCCACCTTGATGGCCTGGTAGGCCGCGCTCACCGCGTCGAGGACCTCCGCCTTGCGATCTTGCGGCACAAGCATTCTGGTGGCTGCCACACAGGCTTGTCCGGCCGTGCCCATGACGACGGTCGCCGCGCCGGCGGCGGCGCGATGCACGGCGTCCGGCAGGTAAATCTGTGCTGACTTGCCGCCGAGTTCCAGTGACACACGTTTGATGGTCGGTGCCGCCTGGGCAAGAATCTTGCGGCCCGCCAGGGTCGAACCGGTAAACGACACCATGTCGACCGCCGGATCGCTCGTCAGCAACTCCGCGCCGGCGATGCCCGACTCGACAACCACGCTGAGCACACCCGGCGGCAGGCCCGTCGCATCGGCGGCCGCACCGAAGATCAACGACGAGATCGGGGTGAGCGGGCTGGGCCGCAGGATCACCGAGTTGCCCGCAATCAGCGCGGGAATGAGCTTCTGAAAGCCCATGATCAGCGCGGCGTTATAAGGCGTGATCGCGGCCACGACCCCGACCGGTTCGTGGCGCCGAATGCTCAGCGCGACTCTGCCGCGCACCAAGTCGTCGACGGGCACAGGGCTGGCTTCCTCGTGTGACATCGACAGGAACAGGTCGATGGTCTGGCGGCCGATCGCGGCTCCGGCACGCAACTGCGTCATCTCGGCGAAGAAGGTCGGCTGGCCGGCCTCGGCCACGAGGGTCGGGACCAAAATGTCGCGGGCGGCCTCGACATGGTCGATGAAGGCGCGCAGCACTCGGGCCCGTTCACCAACGGGCGTCTCGCTCCACACACCAGCGTCGAAACTGCGGCGTGCCTCGACGACGGCGCGCCGCACCTCGTCCAGCGGTGTGACAGTGACGTCCGCGACGTGGCTCTCGTCGGCGGGATTTTCGACGCTGACCACGTCGTCGCCCGTGATCCACCGGCCGGCGACATATGTTCGCCGCTCAGCGAGAATGGTCACCGATGACTCCCGTGGTCGAAGTAGAACGGCCTGTCATGTCCGGGCGTTCGTCCCCCGATTCGTCACGTCCCTCCCAAAGCGCCTGGCGTACAAGATATTTCTGCACCTTCCCGCTCGCGGTGCGCGGATAGTCGCCCACCTCGCGCAGCTCCTCGGGCCATTTCTGCTTGGCCACCCCGGCGCGCTCGAAGTGGTCGCGGACCGCGCTCAGCGTCGGCATGGAATGTCCGGGCCGAATACGCAACATTGCCGCGGTGTGCTCGCCGAGTCGCGCATCGGGCGCGGCCACGACGACCGCCTCCGCGACCGCCGGCAGGCCAAGCAATACCTCCTCGACCTCCAGCGCGCTGACGTTCTCGCCGCCGCGGATGATGATGTCGGACTTGCGGTCGGTGATGGTCAGGTAGCCGTCGTCGTCGAGGATGCCGATATCACCGGTGTGATACCACCCGTCGTCGTCGAAAGCCCGGGCGTTGAGCGCCGGGTCGGTGTAGCCGACAAACAAATCCGGTCCGCGGCTCAGTATTTCGCCGTCCTCCGCCAACCGAAGTTCCACTCCCAAAAGCGGATTGCCGTCGGTGAGAAGCCGCTTGTCCTCCGGCGCGGTGAAATGCGAACCGGTTATCGACGGATGTTCGCTGCTGCCGTAGTAGCGGGTGATGAGGATGCCGAGGCGGGCGAGGCGCCGGGTGACGGCAGCCGGGACAGTGGATCCGCCCAAGCCGATGCGCTTGATGTGCCGGAGGTGTTCGGCGCTGAACCGGGGGTGGTCGAGCAGGCTGGTGACGAAGTACGGAGGTCCACCACCGAGTGCCACGCCGTCGGATTCCATCAGGTCGATCGCCCGGTCGGCGTCCCAGACATCGGAGAGATCGATTGGTGCGCCTTCGATGACCGGCGTCAGGAACGCGCTGAGCATGCCGATGAAGTGCCCGACGGGCGCGGCCGTGAGTTGGCGGCCGCGGTTGGGCACGTAGTTCGCCAATAGTTGGCGGGTCTCGAAACCCAGCGTCTGATGGCTGTGGATCACGCCTTTGGGGTCGCCGGTGGTTCCCGAGGTGAATGCGATCAATGCAGGACTTCCTGGATCGACCGCCATCGTGCCGACCATCGGCTGGGCATCCAGAAGCGCATCGAAGCTAGTGCCCACCACCCCGACGGTCGGCACCCCGGCACAGATGTCCGGGTCGTAGGCCATGCGCCCGAAACGCCCGGCGCCGATGAAAACCCGTGGCTTGACGTTCGACAGGATGTACCGCAGTTCCTTTGGGCCGTAGAAGTGGACGATTGGGACGACCACCGCACCCAGGAATGCCGATGCCCAGAAAGTCGCGGCCGCCTCCACCCAGTTCGGCAGTTGAAAAGCCACAACGTCGCCCGGCCCGACGCCCCGCGCCCGAAGCCCCGAAGCCAGCCTGCGGGCCAGCGCTTCCACGTCGCCGAAGGTGCCGGAGTACGGCCGCTGCGTGGAGTGGACCCGGAAGGTGACCTGTGGGTTGTCTTTGAGCCCTCGCGCCAGGAGATCCCCCAGGGTGTCGGGCGTCCACCATCCTTCGTCCTCGTAGCGTCGCGCCAACCCTGACGGGACGTTTCGGACGCGGATTCCGGTCACGACGCTCCTCAGGTGACGTGTCGACAGTGGCCAGCGTAGAACGTCGCTCTCGTGCTAACAAGTCATCAAGTTTATCTTTGCCGAATGTGTCGTTCTGCCGGCTATTCCCATCACACTCGTGTCCGCCGTCACAACACCCGGACCGCAACCCAGAAGGTGCAGAAGTTCATCCTCCGCAATCAGATTCGCGATGAAGCTCAAACGGCCCGAACCGATTCGCCGCGCCAGGCCTGATGTCTGTCAGTCATACGGCTTCGTAAACCTCGTATTGGAGGCTGTCGCCGCGGAATGCCCCTTTCGCGACACCGAGCACCCTCGTCAGCCACGCATACCGATCGTCGCCGGTCTCGAAGTACATCGACGAGAACACCACTCCCGTACGCGCGTCCATACGACCCAGATAACTGACGAATATCGTTGCACCGTCATCAGTCTCAAGTGTTAGCCGAGCGTCGACGAGCACTCTGCCGGACGGCTCGACGAAAGCCCAGTCAGCGGCGGCGCGTCCTTTCAGCGAGGCCTTCAAGCGCTCGCCCTCGAAACGTGCGCCGACCACCTCCCCGATCGTTCGGCTACCCGAAGGCCCAGCCGAGACTGCAATCGGCTCGGCGAGTTCGTAATCGACATGACAGAGCGGACGCAATCCGGGCGCGGACACAGTGTCTTCCTCTCCGTTGGCGAAGTCAGGCGGCCGCGGCAATCTCGATCACCGCACCGTGACACGATTGCGGATCGGCGATGAGCCGACCCGCCGCGCGCTCAGCGATGACGACTCCGCAGTCGGTCAGATGTGACTCCGCCGAGGCGAGGTCGCTGCTTTCAAAGATGCACGAATGGATGATCTCGCCATTGGCCGCCAAGTCCCGTGCCGCCACAGTGTCTGCCGCGATCGGTTTGACGAGTTCGATGGTGGTGTTGGCGCCGAGGCGAAGTCGCCGCCGGCGCGTACCGGCGACGTCGTCGTCGCCGCCGATGCTCGCCCCGAGAGCGCGGTAAACCGCAGTGGCCCGCTCGAGGTCGTCCACCACGACGCCGACCCGCCACCCGGTGATCGCCAACGGATGACACCGCCACCTTTCGTTCGTCCAGCCCGGGTGAAACCGCGGGTCGTCCCATCTCCCCGGGACGCCGAGCGGACCCGGCCTGGCGTCGCTGAACGGCATGAACTCGAGCTGGCCGGCCGTGTCTTTCGGGTGGGTGAACACCGGACTCATAGGCCGGGCGACCAGCGCTTCGCGACCCGAACCCGCAAGTCCGAAACAACGCACCCCGATTTCACTGAGCGCATCGTAGATGTCCGCGGGCGGACTGTCCACGAAATACGCGGAGGCGTGCAGATGCGACCCGAATCTGGCCAGGAACTTGCCGAGCGGAAGCCCGGCACCCTCGGGCGTCGGTTCCATGACGTCGACCGCCAGATCGCCGATCGCGACCATCGAGGCCCACCGCTTCTCGGCGTCGAGCCACTCGTCGGCAAAGACATCTTCCGCGCCGAACACATTGCGGTACCAATCGGTGACACCGCGGTAGTCGTCAACCACATGATTCACATGCCACTGCTTACCGACCTCGATCATCGCGACACCTCTGTTGTCACGTCGGGACCGGCGCGAAGCGACGCTCGGGTGAACCGCCAGCCGTCTGCGTGCTTGGTTAGCAGATCCTGATAACCGCCCTGCGCCAGAACATGGCTGCCCGCAACGGGATTCGACGAGAAGACCGTGCAATAGCACCTGTTTGAAGCCTGCGTCGTGTCCCGGTCTAGCAAGATCGAAGTCACCACGTGGCGAAGCTGGCCCGGTGTCTTCGTCGACTCGACGTACGCCGCTAAACTGTCGGATCCGCTCGCGACCTGCTCACCGGCGACGGTGAACCTGCAGTCTTCGATGAAGCAATCTGCGAACGCGGTCGCGTCACCGCTGTCGAATGCGAAGTTGTATCTGCAGATCAGATGCTCGATGTCGATAACGTCCTGTGCGGCGAGCGGCATCGTGGGTCCTCTCGGCTCGTCACGGCGGGTGGCCGCAAACTGTCGCCAGAACAATATGACAGATAATGTTTGATTGACCATAGCCGAGCAACGGAAAGGCCGCGATGTCGACTGATGCTATTGACTGTTCCTGCCGTCGGCGCACGGCCTGCGTCCCATCGACCACGTCAAGGAGATGATGTGTCGACGATGATCACCGACCGTCTCCGCTCGGTCATCGGAGTCTGGCATGACCAGGGCGCCCCGTCGTTCCCCATCGACCGGTCCGACATCCGTAGGTGGGCGATCGCGACCTACTGGCCGGAGCAGCCGCCTCGCCTCTTCTGGGACGAGGAGTATGCCCGTACGACCCGCTGGGGCGGCATCATCGCTCCCGATGACTTCAACCCGTTCGCCTGGCCGATCGAACCGCTCGACGTGGGCCCAGCCCGGTACGCGCTGCCCCAACCCGGCGAGCCGGGGCAGCGGATGCTCAACGGCGGGGTCGAATTCGTGTTCGGACGACCCATGCGTCCGGGCGACGTCATCTCCAGCCGGTGGCGGGTCCAGGACGCCACCGAACGTGACGGCCGGCTGGGACGGATGCTCTATCTGAAGCTTGAACGCGAGCTGCACAACCAACACGGAGATCTCGTGCGCACTCGCATCGATACCGTGATTCGATACTGAACTCAAAGGAGACCGCTCGTGTACATCGACGGTGGATGGCGATCCGCGTTGTCGGGCAACCAGTTCGACAGCACCAACCCGGCCACGGGCACGGTGCTCGGCAGTGTGCCCGACGGCAGTCGCGCCGACGCTCGTCAGGCCATCGACGCCGCGGTGGCGGCGCTACCCGCATGGCGCAGTCGCACCGCATACGAGCGGGCTGACGTCCTCGTCAACGCTCACCGGATCATGCTCGAACGGCAGGACGAGTTGGCGACGCTGATGACCAAGGAGCAGGGCAAACCGTTGCGGATGGCGCGCACGGAGGTCGGTTACGCCGCGGACTTCCTGCTGTGGTTCGCCGAGGAGGCGAAAAGGGTTTATGGAGAAGTCATCCCGTCGGCTCGCGCAGGACAGCGCTTCATAGTGCTGCAGCAGCCGGTCGGAGTGTGCGCGGCGATCACCCCGTGGAACTACCCAATCTCGATGATCACCCGCAAGGTCGCCCCGGCCCTGGCGGCCGGTTGTACATCGGTCCTGAAACCCGCCGAACAAACCCCGCTGTGCGCGATCGAGACGTTCCGGGTGCTCGCCGACGCGGGCGTGCCGCCTGGCGTCGCCAACCTCGTCACGTGTTCAGACCCCGTGCCCGTGGCCGACCAGATCCTCTCGGACCCCGCGGTTCGCAAGATCAGCTTCACGGGGTCAACCGAGATCGGCAAGATGATCGCGTCCCGTGCCGGATCGACGATGAAACGGGTTTCGATGGAGTTGGGCGGCCACGCGCCGTTCCTGGTGTTCGACGACGCCGACCCCGAGCACGCCGCCAAGGGCGCGGCTCTGGTGAAGTTCCTCAACACCGGTCAGGCCTGCATCTGCCCGAACCGTTTCATCGTGCACCGCTCGATTGCCGAAGCGTTTGTCGGGACGCTGCGCGCACGAGTCGAAAAGCTCGTGCCGGGAGACGGACTGGCCAAGGGCACGACCCTTGGTCCACTCATCGATGAAGCCGCCATCGGCAAGATGGAGCGCCAAGTCGCTGATGCCAAGGATAAGGGGGCCCAAATCATTTCGGGCGGTGAACGTCTCACCGGTCCTGGCTTCGACAACGGTTGCTTCTTCACACCGACGATACTCTCGGGCGTAACACCGAACATGCTGATCTGCGAGGAGGAGACATTCGGGCCGATCGCGCCTGTTCTGGTCTTCGACGACGAAGAGGAAGCCGTGAGGTTGGCCAACTCCACCACCTATGGACTCGCCGGTTACATCTACACACGCGATATCAGCCGGGCCATCCGGGTTGCCGAAGCCCTGGACTTCGGAATGATCGGCGTCAACGACATCAACCCGACGTCGGCGGCGGTGCCGTTCGGGGGGATCAAGGAGAGCGGTCTGGGGCGCGAGGGCGCCAGGGCCGGCATCTCTGAGTATCTGGACACCAAAGTCCTCGGAATTGCACTGTAGGAGCTGTCATGACCGTTGATATCGACGCCATCCAAGTCGGCGATCAGCTGCCGGAGTTCGTCCGCACCACGGGCTTCGGAGAGTGGAATCGGTACGCCGCGGTCAACGACGAGTTCATCCCCATCCACATGGACGACGAGGCCGGCCGGGCCGCGGGCAACGAGAGCGGCGCGTTCGGTATGGGAAACCTGAGGTTGGCGTACCTGACCAACATGCTGCGCGCGTGGATTGGCGATGACGGTGAGATCCGTTCGCTGACAGTGAAGTACAAGGGGATCAACCAGAAGGGAGATCGGCTGCGCGCCGTCGGCGAGGTCGCCGCTAAGGAGATTGTCGACGGTGACGCGCTCGTCCATCTCACCATCGACGTCGTCGACCAGAACGGCACCAGCACTACGCCGGGACATGCGACCGTGGTCCTGCCAGGCGCCCGGCGCTGACGGTGACTACTTGAAGTCGCCCGGCGACTTCAAGTAGTCGACGGTTGAGAGTTCGGTCACGCCAGCGTCGATGTGCGGCACGGTGCCCGTGACGAACGCCGCATTGTCGCTGGCGAGGAATGCCACTGCTGGCGCGATCTCGGAGTCGGGATCGGCGCCCCGTTTCATCGTTGACGCTTCGGCGGTCCTGGTGTAGTTGTCCCACTCCGTTCCGATCATTTCGCGCTGGACGTCGGTCGGCCCGAAGGGGCACACCGCGTTCAACCGGATGCCGTGCCGTGCTGAGCCCATCCGTTGGCGGCCGCCGTGGTCAGCGCGCGGGGGGCCGAATCCTGGAATGAAAACATCCCCCGAACTGCATGTTCTTTTGTGGAGCTGCCGGGAATCGAACCCGGGTCCTACGGCATTCCCTCAAGACTTCTCCGTGCGCAGTTCGCTATGCCTCTACTCGGATCTCCTGGTCACGCGAACAAGCCAGGATGACGATCCCAGTCGCTGTTGGTGTCCCGATGAGTCCCGCGACCGGACTCATCGGTGGATCCCTCTAGCTGACGCCAGGGTCCGGGTCGAGGGCTTTCCCGGGCTGACGGACTAGCTGTCGCTTAGGCAGCGAGAGCGTAGTCGCGCTGATGTGAATCGGCGCTTATCTGTTTGCAACGACGCTTACGGTGGTCAGTTGCCTGCACCGGCACGCTTCCCTTGATTCGATGCGCGAAGTCGAAACCTTTCAGCCCCTCGCACCCCGCCGACTTTCGGCAGGAATATCAATGGTACCCAACTATCAACCAGCGGCAACGCAAATATCTTCCGCCCCGGAAAGCCGAGTACCCCCGACGTCACGGCGCCGGGGGTACTCGTCTGCGTTGGCGATCCGCTAGCTGATTCCGACCACCTCTTGGGCGATGGCTGCGACACGGGTCTGCGCGGCGGAGACGATGCGCTGCCGGTTCTTGTGCGCCTCTTCATAAGCGATGATGACGCGCACGTCGTCGGCGGTGGTGAGCTCCTTGATCGCGGCCACGGCGTCGGTGACGTTGAGGTCGTCGTAGTTCCGGATGGGCAACTCGGACTCGTCCAGGACGCCGACCGTGGCACGGCTGGAGTGCAGTGCGTCTGCCGCCCGGTCCGCACCTTCGGAGCGGGTGACCCTTTCCGCGGCCCGCAACGCGGCGCTCTGCGACGCGGACAGCGCCTTCGCGGCGATCTCACTGGCGTTGCCCCCGCGCTTGACGAGGTCGTTGATCGCCGGGCCGGTGGAACGCAGCGCGTCAACGGCGCGATCCACCCCACGGGCGGACCAAGCGACCGGCAGGTTGACCAGCTTCACCGCCGTGCCTGCGGCCATCTGGATCGGGGTCCGACGCAGCGCCGCCGGGCCGCCGAGCGCATCCTCGGCAAGCACGGTGGTCAGCCAGTCCACGGTTGCCGCGTGGGCGGTGATCAAGCGGTCGGCGAGAGCGACGATGTCCTGGCGGTCCGCGGCGACGGCCAGCGCTTTGGTGTAACGCGCGCGGTCCAGTAGCTGGTCCTCGAGCGCGAGGTCCCCCAGGAGCGCCTCATCGAAGGGCTCGGCCTGCTCGGTCAGAGCCTTGACCGCCGCGGCGGCGCGACCCAGGAACGGACCGATCACGTCCGGGTAGCCCCCCAGGTCCCGGATCGCGGACTCGATGGCTTGTCCGCGGTCACGGCCTTTTCCGGCGTTCTGGGAGAGCTCCCGGCGCACCGCCTCGGTGCGCGCCTGGGCGACGCGGGTCTCCGCGATCTGGATTTCGGTATTGGTCAGGTCGAGCAGCGTTCGCAGTTGCGCGAGCAATCTCGAGGTATCGGGTGCAGTCATTCGTATGGCCTCCTGGCGTAGACGATTTGGTGTGTGCGCACGGTGCGCTCTTCTCGTTCGGCTACCCATTCACCGGGGGCCAGGACACCTCCGATGCGGAGGTGTGACATATGTCGCTTTGACGAGTTCTCGCTCGCACCGAATTGACCCGGCGCCAAACCCCTACTTAGATAACGAAATTGAGGTGCTCGACGATTTGCGTCGCAAGGTTTCGGTCGCCGTCGCGCTGAATGTCCTGGGTGCGGGTCGGACACATCGGGCGGCCACCGGTGAGCCTGGTGAACTGCAGCCCGTCCAGGCGGATGGTCGCGGTCGGTTCCCGGCCGCCGAAGTCGTCGACCACCGCGGCCCGCCCGTCGACGCTGACCCGGATGGTGCGTGCCAGCGGGCCGCTGAGGTCGAACTGGATGCGTGAACCCTCGGGCGCCTTGGCCAGCTTGCCGACGACGTAGCCCATGGTGGCGGCGATCTCGTCGAGGGCGAGCGACGCTGCGGGGCCGGCCAGCTCGTCATCGGACGGCGGCCGCTCCAACGCAACGCGGATGTCTTGTTCGTGCATCCAGCAGTCGAACACCCGGATCCGCATGAACCGGCCATAGGAGTCCGGGCCGGTGGGAGTCATCGTCACCGCGTCCCACTCCGCGCCCGGCAGGCTCGTCAGCGCTTCACGCCGATCGGTGGTGATCGCCCTGAAGCTCTCCAGAACGTCGGCATCGGCGTGCGCACTCAGATGGCGAACCCAGCACTCGTTCATCACCCCGACGTCATTGCGGACGTGCTCTAGCGTCGAGACGTCGATATCGGGCTGGGGTGCGGCGATGCCGGCAAGGAACGACTCGGTACCGATCATGTGGGCCACCAGTGCTTTGACGTCCCATCCAGGCAGCGGACTCGCCGCCCGCCATTGCGCTGCGGACAGCCCGGCCAGCAGGGCGTCGATGTCGTCCCACACCGCGAAAAGGCCGGAGAGCACGGCGGACTTGTCGAGTTTGGTGACGGGACGATCGGGCATGGTCAGGATCGTAGGCCGATCAATGGGCAGCAGGAGCCCGGGGTGGTCAGGCCGAGGCGATCATCGCCACGGAACCCATGGCCAGCACCATGCCGATCCCCTGCAAGCGGGTGACCCGCTCGCGCAGCACCACCATCGCCAGCACCACCGTCGCGGCCGGATACAGCGAGATCAGGATGCTGGCCAACGAGAGCAGCCAGGTGTGCAGCGCCGCCAGCATGGTGAGGTTGGCGAAGATGTCCAGGACGGCAACGGCCACGGCGAGTTTGAGCGGCCGTCCGCGCGGCATCACCAAATTCTGGCTGGTCTTGGCCATCGCGACAACCACCAGGCTGGCGGCCACCCGAGCGAAGACCAGCGGCCAGAGTTTGCACACGTGCGGCGCCTGGTGCAGGAAAACCAGGTTCAAGCCCATCGCGGAGCCGGCAACTACTGTGAGCCAGGCCACTTTTGGGGTGAAGCGATACGGCGTCCCCTCCACCGGGGCCTCCCGGCTGACAAGCATCACCGCAGCCAGCGCCAGGACCACGCCCACCAGGGCGGCCTGACCGGGCCGCTCCCCCAGCGCCATACCGACCGCCACGGGTACCGCGGCGTTCAGCACGGCCGCCAATGGTGAGACGACCGAAATCGGCCCCGAACCGAGTGCGGCGAAGAACGCCCACATGCCGAAGGCCATGCCGACGCCGTACAGGCAACCCCACACAACGGCGCCGACGTGGATGGGCCCGCCGACGAAAACGGCCATCACGCCCAGCAACAGGGTCTCGATCGGGTAGGCGACCAGCATCACGCGCAGCGCGGCCACTCGCCGTGCTGCTACGCCGCCCACGAAATCGCTGACACCGTACGTAACGGCAGACAGCTGGGCGTAAGCCGCCCCGATCAGGCCATGCCCTTTGCTCGACGTCCCAATTCCCGGACCACTTCACGCTGTGCGTCTCGCTGCGCCATGTCCTGGCGCTTGTCGTAAGCCCGTTTACCGCGCGCAAGGGCAAGTTCGACCTTGACCTTGCCCTCGGAGAAATACAGAGACAACGGCATCAAGGCGAGGTTACCATCTCGTATCTTGCCGACCAGCCTGTCGATTTGTTGCCTATGTAACAACAACTTTCGGTTGCGACGCGGCTCGTGGTTGGTCCAGCTACCGTGCTGATACTCCGGAATGTATAAGTTACGCAACCAAACTTCGCCGTCGTCGATCGTTGCGAAGGCATCAGCCAGCGATGCCTGGCCCAAGCGAAGGCTTTTCACCTCGGTGCCCTGCAAAGACACTCCGGCCTCGAACAACTCGATGATCGAATAGTTGTGCCGCGCTTTGCGATTGGTGGCGATAACTTGTTTGCTGCCACCTTTGCCGCCCGCCGCCTTGGCGCGGCCGGAACCCTTGGCCACAGCTACCGCCGTATATAGAGGCGCAAGGTCGCGTACCCCGTCACCGCCGCCATCGACACGCCGAGCAGAAACAGCCACGGCGAGATATAGAGGATGTCGGCGTAGTCGACCTTGGCAATTAGATGTGCTTGATAGAACTGGCTCAGCGCGTTGTCCAGGAACAAGGCCCGAACCAACATGAGTCCGACGACGGCGATGGCCACACCGACGGACGCGGCCAGCATCGCCTCCACCAGGAACGGCAGCTGGGTGTACCAGCGGCTGGCACCCACTAGCCGCATGATCCCGATCTCGGTGCGACGGGTGTACGCAGCGACCTGCACCATGTTGGCAATCAACAGGATTGCTCCCACCGCCTGCACCAGGGCAACGGCGAACGCGGCATCCCGCAGCCCGTCCAACACGGCGAACAGCCGGTCGATGAGGTCCTTCTCGTTGAGGATGCTGCGCACCCCCGGCTGGCCCTGCATCGCGGCGTCGAACTCCGCGTGCTGTTCGGGATTGTTGAGTTTGACGATGAATGACGCGGGAAACGAGTCCTTCCCCGCCACGTCCTTGAACTCCGGGAACTTCTTGATGGCGTCGTTGTAGGCGTCCTGCCGGTTGACGAAACGCACCGATTTGACGTCTTGGCGTGCGTCGATCTTGTCGCGCAGTCCCTTGCACGGCGCGGACGCACACGTCGTGTCGTTGGCCGAAATGTCGTCGGTCAAGAACACCTGCGTCTCGACGCGGTCGAGGTAGATCTCGCGCGAGTTGTCGGCCAGCCGGACCACCAGCAGACCGCCGCCGAACAGGGCGATGGAGATCGCGGTCGTCAGGATCATCGCGGCCGTCATCGTGACGTTGCGACGAAACCCGGTCAGGACCTCGTTGAGTAGGAAACCGAAGCGCACTTAGCGGTCCATCCCGTAGATGCCGCGCTGCTCATCGCGAACCAACCTGCCCAGCGACAACTCGACGACGCGCTGGCGCATCGAGTCGACGATGTGGTGATCGTGCGTTGCCATCAACACCGTCGTCCCCGTGCGGTTGATCCGCTCCAACAAATCCATGATGTCCTTACTGGTATCTGGGTCGAGGTTGCCCGTCGGCTCGTCCGCCAGCAGGACAAGGGGCCGGTTGACGAACGCGCGAGCGATCGCCACCCGCTGCTGCTCGCCACCGGACAACTCGTGGGGCAACCGATTGGCCTTGCCGGACAGCCCCACGGTGTCGAGCACCTCCGGCACCACCCGGTTGATCGCGTCGCTTCGTTTGCCGATCACTTCAAGCGCGAACGCGACGTTCTCGTAAACCGTCTTTTGCTGCAACAGGCGGAAGTCCTGGAAAACGCAGCCGATGACCTGGCGCAGCTTCGGGACGTGACGACCGCGCAACTTGTTGACGTGGAATTTTGAGACCCGGACGTCACCGCTGGTCGGGTTCTCCGCGCCGAGCAGCAACCGCATGAACGTGGACTTGCCAGACCCCGACGGGCCGATCAGGAAGACGAATTCACCCTTGTCGATCTTGACGTTGACGTCTTCCAGCGCCGGGCGGGCCGACGCTTTGTACTTCTTACTGACATGGTCCAGGGTGATCATCACGGCACGCCAGTGTAGCGGTGAATTTCGCTGGCAGGCGACGTCAACTGGCCGGTGACGGCGAAGAGGGCGCCGGGCCGGGCCCCGGCTGCGGTTGCTGCGGCAGCGACGGCGTGGGGGTTGGGCTCGAGCTGGGCGGGCAGAACGGCGCCGGCAAGACGCACGGCAGCTGCGGCAGCTGGAACGGCGGTGTCGTGGTCGTGGTCGTCGTCACCGGTGGCGGTGGCGGGGGCGGCGGCGTGCTCGTCGGGGTCGGCGTAGGGGTGAGGGTCCCCGGCGGTGGCTGCACCCGGGTCCGCGGCACCCAGGTGTAGTTGGGGTCCGGCACAAAACCGGGCGGCACCACTTGCTGGGCCGGGGGCTTGGGGGCCGGTTCAGGGCGGTAGGTGTCGTAGACCCACCACACCCCGAAGAACGCGATGATCAACACGAAGGTGGACGTGCGCATCCGCCCGCCGAATATGTGCTTCGGCCAGCGATGCTGCGCATCCGTGTCGTCGCCGTCGCCGCGCTTCTCGAGGATGTTCAGGGTGAACTTCAACGCTTCTGCACCGCACCTCGGGCTTCGTCATCGCTTTGCTGTTCGGCGGCCTGGGCGGCCGGAACCGACGGGTCTTCCACCAGGCCCACCTTCGCGTCCGCCGCGGTCACGATGCCGACGCGGGCCAGCGCCCGGATGACCAGCACACGCAGCTGCCGGCCGACCTCGAACTGCTTGCCGGGCAGCGTCCGGGCCACCAGACGCAGGGTCACGGTGTCGACCGCGATGCTTTCTACCCCCATCACCGTGGGCGCATCCAACAGCAATTCCCCGAGCACGGGATTGTCCATTGCCCGGTCGCATTCCTGATGCAACACCTCGTTGACCCGGTTCAGGTCGGCGTTTGTCGACACCGGGATGTCCACCACCGCGCGTGCCCAGTCCTTCGACAGGTTGACCACCTTGACGATCTGCCCGTTCGGAATGGTCAACACTTCGCCATCCGCGGATCGCAGGCGGGTCACCCGCAAGGTCACGTTCTCGACCGTGCCGCTGGCCTCCGTCGCGGAAACGACGGTAATGGTGACCAGGTCTCCAAAGCCATATTGGCGTTCCACCAGGATGAAGAAACCCGCCAATAGATCTCGCACCAATTGTTGTGCACCGAAACCCAGCGCGGCGCCCACCACGGTGGCCGGCGCGACCAATCCACCCACGGAGAACTGCAGCACGGAAGAGATCTGCAGGATCACCCAGATGCCGATGATGACGATCGACACCCAGGAGATCACCGAGGCCAGGGCCTGCCGGTGCTTGGACGCCTCCGAGCGCACCAGCGCGTCGCTCTCGGCAAAGCCCAGGTTGAGCTGATGGGTCACCTGCTGTGCCACCCAGTTGACGAATCGGGCAGCCAGCACCGCGGCGATCAGGACCATGACGATCCGCAGACCCCGGGTGATGATCCACTCACCGAGTTCGCCCCGCCAGAAATCGTGCCAGCGGTGCGTCATCGATGCGGCGAGAAAGCTCGAGTTATTCGTCATCTTTTCGGTTGCGCCAACGGATTCCCGCTTCCAGGAATCCGTCGATGTCTCCATCCAGGACGGCGGCAGGATTGCCAACCTCGTACTCGGTTCGCAGATCCTTCACCATCTGATATGGCTGCAGCACGTAAGAGCGCATCTGGTTGCCCCACGAGCTGCCACCTTCGCCTTTTAACGCGTCTAACTCAGCACGTTCTTCGGAACGCTTGCGCTCCAACAACTTTGCCTGAAGCACCCGCATCGCCGAGATCTTGTTCTGCAACTGCGATTTTTCATTCTGGCAAGTCACGACGATACCCGTTGGGATATGGGTTAAACGCACCGCCGAGTCGGTGGTGTTCACCGACTGGCCTCCGGGGCCACTCGAACGGTAAACATCAACGCGCACATCACCTTCCGGTATGTCGATGTGGTCGGTGGTCTCCACCACCGGAAGCACCTCGACTTCAGCGAACGATGTCTGACGCCTGCTCTGGTTGTCAAACGGGCTGATTCGCACCAGCCGGTGGGTGCCCTGCTCCACCGAGAGTGTGCCGTAGGCGAACGGGGCATGCACGGCGAACGTCGTGCTCTTGATGCCGGCCTCTTCGGCGTAGGACGTGTCGAACACCTCTACGGGATACTTGTGCTGCTCAGCCCACCGGATGTACATCCGCATCAACATTTCGGCCCAGTCGGCTGCGTCCACTCCGCCCGCGCCGGAGCGAATGGTGACCAGCGCCTCACGTTCGTCGTACTCGCCCGACAGCAGGGTGCGCACCTCGGTGGCTTCGATGTCCGCGCGCAGCGCCTTCAGCTCGGCGTCTGCCTCGACCAGCGCATCGCCGGCACCTTCACCCTCCTCGGCCGCCAGCTCGTAGAGCACCGGCAGATCGTCCAGGCGTCCACGCAACTCCTCGACCCGGCGCAGCTCGCCCTGGGCATGAGAAAGCTCGCTGGTCACCCGCTGGGCGCGGGTTTGGTCGTCCCATAACTGGGGATCGGATGCCTCGTGTTCAAGCTTCTCGATGCGCGTGCGCAGACCGTCCACATCGAGCACCCGCTCCACCGTGGTCAGGGTGGCGTCGAGGGCGGCGATATCGGCTTGACGGTCGGGTTCCACAGCCGACCACGTTACCTGGGGGTCCCGGTGCAGCTCAGCTCGCGGCGAGTGTCCAGGCCACGACCAGCGGTCATGCGTTTAGCATCGAGTCACGATCATGTGCGCCCCCGCTTTGCGCGCGACAGCCCCGCGCGCATCCGGGCACGAGTAGAAGGTCGAGGATGCGCCCTTACCACGTTGCAATCGTTGGCTCCGGACCGTCGGGCTTCTTCGCCGCGTCCTCCTTACTGAAGGCAGCCGATGCGTCCGAGGACATCGATGTCGCCGTCGACATGCTCGAGATGTTGCCCACCCCCTGGGGGCTGGTTCGCTCCGGCGTCGCGCCCGATCACCCGAAGATCAAGTCGATCAGCAAGCAATTCGAGAAGACCGCCCAGGATCCGCGCTTCCGCTTCTTCGGCAACATCTCGGTCGGCGAGCACGTGCAGGCCCGCGAACTCGCCGAGCGCTACGACGCCGTCATCTATGCCGTCGGGGCCCAATCCGACCGCACGTTGAACATCCCCGGCGAGGACCTGCCGGGGAGCATCGCCGCAGTCGATTTCGTGGGCTGGTACAACGCACACCCGCATTTCGAGACGGCCACGCCCGATCTCTCCGGGGCACGGGCGGCGGTCATCGGTAACGGCAACGTCGCGCTCGACGTCGCACGCATTCTGGTCACCGACCCCGACGTGCTGGGTCAGACCGACATCGCCGACCACGCCTTGGAGTCACTGCGCCCGTGCGGCGTCGACGAGGTGGTCGTCATCGGCCGACGCGGGCCGCTGCAAACCGCGTTCACCACCCTCGAGCTCCGCGAGTTGGGAGACCTGGAAAACGTCGACGTGATCGTCGATCCTGCCCAGCTGGAGGGCATCAGCGACGAGGATGCGGCCGCGGTCGGCAAGACAGCGAAACAGAACATCAACGTGCTGCGCGATTACGCGAAGCGCGACCCACGCCCCGGACACCGCCGCATCGTGCTTCGCTTCATGACCTCCCCGATCGAGATCAAGGGCCGCGAGAGGGTCGAGGCGATTGTGCTCGGCCGCAACGAGCTGGTCACCGACGAAAGCGGGCGGGTGTCCGCCAATGACACCGGCGGGCGGGAAGAGCTACCGGTCCAGCTGGTGGTGCGCTCGGTCGGATACCGCGGCGTGCCCACCCCGGGACTGCCCTTCGACGAGAAGACCGCGACGATCCCCAACAGCGGCGGCCGGATCGAGGCCAGCCGCAACGAATACGTGGTCGGGTGGATCAAGCGCGGGCCGACCGGTGTGATCGGTACCAATAAGAAGGACTCGCAGGACACCGTGGACACGCTGCTCGCCGATCTGTCCGCCGCCGAGGGGCTCGCGGATTTTCCCGACGACCACGCCGACCAGCTGGTCGACTGGCTGGCGTCACGCCAGCCCGAACTGGTCACCTCGGCGCACTGGGACCTCATCGACGCCCACGAGCGCGCGGCCGGCGAACCGCACGGACGTCCCCGCGTCAAGTTGCCGAGTTTGGCCAAACTGCTACGGGTCAGCCACGGCTGAACCGGGCCCAGAGTACGAAGGGCTCTACTCAGCCACGTCGATCCTCCGTAGCGTTGAGGGCGTGGCTAGCGACCAACCGGTGACCGTGCTTTCCGACGATGAGAACTGGAGCTTGCTGGGCAGCGTGTCGCTGGGCCGGCTGGTCACCAACTTCGCCGGTGAGCCCGAGATCTTTCCGGTGAACTTCGTCGTGCAAGACCGCACCGTGTTGTTCCGCACCGCCGAGGGCACCAAATTGTTTTCGGCCGTGGCGAATCACGCGGTGGTCTTCGAGGTCGACGACCACGACGTCATCGAAGGATGGAGCGTGATCGTGCGCGGTCGCGCGCGACTGCTGAAGGCTGATGCTGACATTCAGCAAGCCGAACGCGCGCACCTGTTGCCGTGGACGGCAACGCCTAAACCTCACTATGTGCGCATCACGCCGACCGAAGTCACCGGCCGCCATTTCCGCTTCGGTCGCGAGCCCGACCGTCACGAGCCGGTTGCGTGACGACGAGCTCAGGTGGGCACCGGTCGGCCGCCGGTGCATAGCCACGCGATCCGGCGCGGCTGAACGTTCGCCCGATGGGCCGCCGGTCCCCGGTACATCTCGTCAACTGTGCTGTGCCATAGGATGAGCCAGCGGGGATACGCCGGTGGATCTCCCGGCCATCCCTCGTCGTCCAATGCCCGCCGGTAAAGTCGGCGCAGTACAGCCTGCCGAGCTACAGGTTGCCGCAACGTATCGAAAGCACGGAATGACCCGCGTGGCACAGGGCCTCGGCCCGGTAGGAGTCAGTGACCAGCAGCCGGCCCGCGTCGTGGCAAGCGCACAGGTCCAGCACGTCGGTCACGATCGCCGCCTCGGCCCGCACGTCGGGATACAACCGCATCCACCGCGCCAGTCGGCGGTCCAAATGCCGTTGCGCTGAGCGTTTTCCAGGTGTCGCATCGCGAGTGTCCGATTCTTTGGATACCGTCACGGCCCGCAGTGTGGCCCCGCGCAGCCTCGCTTCGTCGAACGCGTGCCGCAGCACCGTGCCGTTGTCCACTTCGGCTATCACACTGCTGACCTGGGGCACCGCCGGACGGCTCGTCGGCTGTTGGATCACGGCGACCGGACACGACGCCCAGCGGATCAAGGAGGTCGCAACGGAGGGTCCGCCATGGCAGGCATGGTTGAGCCCGATGTGTCCGATGCAGGCCATGGCGGCCGGCCTCGAGGCTTCGAGCAGCTTGGAAACCGTTCTGCCCCACAGAATGTCGGTCTCGACCTTGACCGATTGGTCGGTGGTGTCGACTGCCCGATGGGCATCGGCCAACGCGGCGCGGGCGACGGCGAGGCGAGTGGCGCCGTCGCGCGTGCCCCACGCGCCATGCGGATCGATGACATACACCAGTCGCAGCGGGATATCACGGCTTGTCGCCTCATCGATTGCCCAGACGGCCGCATGTATCGCCGCCCTGGATCCGTCGACACCTACCAGAATCGCGGGGCCTGAATACATGTTGCTCATCACGACTCCTTCGTCGAGCGGTCGAAAGGTGTTCAACTACACCGTTCAACTCTGACGTTATCGCCCGTAAACCCGCCTCCCCCAGAGGCATTGGTCCCGAAATAGGTGCCATTGGACCCTATGGTCCGGTCAACCCGCCGAATTGACTGTTGTCATCGTGGCGACAGAGATCGAGTATTAGATGCGGACAAAAAGCAGTTGTGTTTGACATCTGAGTCAGCGGGCACCACCACCCACCGCCCAGACGGGAGACCTCGCGCATGACCGCTCAGCAGACCTCCGCTCAACAGTCATCGTCTGCGCCCCTGGTCGGAAGGGGCTGGGTTCAAGGCGTCGCCCTGGTAATGATCTTCGGCTTCCTGGTGATGGGCATCCTGGCCTACCGAACGTATTCGGCTTCGATGCCGATGCCGGACAAAGTCGTCAACGAATCGGGCCAGGTCCTGTTCACCGGCCAGGACATCACCCGGGGCCAAGAGCTCTACCAGGCCCGCGGGCTGATGGAATACGGCTCGGTGCTCGGCCACGGCGCCTACCTGGGCCCCGACTACACCGCCGACTATCTGCGGACCGCCACCCAGGACGTCGCCGGTCAACTTCGCGCGCAGGGCATCGCCGATTCGCACGAGCGGGTCGTCACCGAATTCCGCACCAACCGGTATAACCCCGCCACCAAGACGTTGGTGTTCACCGATCACCAAGCCGTGGCCTTCGACCACATCCAAAGCCAGTACGCCGCCTACTTCGGTGAGAACTCGACGAAATACGGGCTGCTGCCCCGGATGATCACCGACAAGGCGCAGATCCGCGACCTCACGGCATTCTTCGCCTGGACGGCCTGGGCCGCGGCAGCCGAACGTCCCGGCCACAAGTACACCTACACCAACAACTGGCCGGCCGAACCGCGCGTCGACAACGGCCCCACCGCGGCGGTCATCGTCTGGTCGGCGCTGTCGCTCATCGCATTGCTGGGCGGCATCGGGATCATGTTCGCGGTCTACGGCCGCTGGAGCCAGAAGGTCGGCTGGCACAGCGCCGAATCCTCCACCCTGTCCTTCCGCCAGCCCGGTGAGGTGAGCCTCACGCCGGCGCAGCGCGCCTGCATCTGGTTCTTTGCGATCGTGTCGGTGTTGTTCCTGGCCCAGACACTGCTGGGTGCCGCGGCCGAGCATTACCGCGCCGACCTGTCCAACTTCTTCGGATTGGATCTGGCCCGCGTATTGCCCTACAACCTGGCCCGCACCTGGCATCTGCAGTTGTCGCTGTTCTGGACCGCGGCCGCCTTCCTGGCCGGCGGCATCTTCCTGGTGCCGTTCATCGCCCGGCGCGAGCCCAGGCGCCAGGCGTTGCTGGCGTACGTGCTGCTGGGTGCGGTCGCCCTGGTGGTGTTCGGGTCGCTGATTTGTGAGGCGCTGTCCATCTACGGCGTGATCCCGGCTGGCGGACTGTTCTCTCAGCAATGGGAGTACCTTGACCTGCCACGCCTTTGGCAGATCCTGTTGATCATCGGCATGTTCGTGTGGATTGCCATCATCTGGCGCGGGATTCGCGGCAGGCTCAAGGGCGAGTCGAAGATGAACATGCCCTGGCTGTTCTTCTTCTCGGGGCTGGCGATCCCGGGCTTCTACGCGGTGGGCCTGCTGGCCGGCAGCGACGCCCACTACACCGTCGCGGACTTCTGGCGGTTCTGGGTCGTGCACCTGTGGGTGGAAGACTTCCTCGAGCTGTTCACCACCGTGATGGTGGCCTACATGTTCGTACTGCTCGGCGTGGTGCGCGAGCGGATCGCGCTGGGCGTGATCTTCCTCGACGTCATCTTGTACTCGGCCGGCGGCGTCATCGGCACCATGCACCACCTGTACTTCTCCGGCACTCCGGTGGAGCATATGGCGCTGGGCGCCTTCTTCTCGGCCGCCGAAGTCATCCCGCTCACCTTCCTGACCGTCGAGGCGTGGGCGTTCCTGCAACTCGGTGCGCGTCAACAATCCGGTGACGCCAACCCGTTCCCGCACCGCTGGGCCGTCATGTTCCTGGTCGCGGTGGGATTCTGGAACTTCCTGGGGGCGGGCATCTTTGGTTTCCTGATCAATCTGCCGGTGGTGTCCTACTACCAGATCGGCACCGCACTGACGGCCAACCACGCGCACGCGGCGATGATGGGCGTGTACGGCATGCTCGCCGTAGGCCTGGCCATGTTCGCCTTCCGCTACGTGATCCCGCCCGACAAGTGGCCTGAGAAACTCGCGCGAATCTCGTTCTGGTGCATGAACATCGGTCTCGCGTGGATGGTATTCGCCACCTTGCTGCCGCTGGGCGTGCTGCAGCTCTACCACTCGGTCAACGACGGCTACTTCGAGGCGCGGTCACTGGGCTACATCACCAAGCCCGGTAACGCGGTGCTGGAGTGGCTCCGGCTACCGGGTGACGCCATCCTCATCGTCGGCGGTGTGGTGCCGTTCGTCTGGATCGCCTGGACCGCGCTGCGCAATTTCCGGTCGGGTACGCCCGTCGACGAATTGCCGGAAAACCCGCTGTACACCGAGACCGAGCCGCAGACCGGTGCCGCGGTGCCGGCAGAGGATTGACCGGTGGCCGCGCCGACCACCTCGGTGTGGATGATCGCCGGGTATTCCCTGGCCTTGCTGGCCGTCGGCTGGAGTTTCGATGTGATGGCCCGACGGGCGTCGGCGCACGCAGCACGCTGGCGCACGGGCCGATTCACCTACCGGCCCGACCATGATGCATGGGTATGTCCGCAAAATCATTGGCTGTGGCCCACTTCCTTCGACCCCACACATCGGGTCATGCGGTATCGCGCGCTGCCGGTGGTCTGCAATAGCTGTCCCGTCAAATCCGATTGCACGAGCTCTGAGCACGGCCGTGAGATAAGCCGCGAGGTCGACCCGTGGCCGCATTCGGACGCCGGGCGGTTTCACCGTGGAATCGCCTGCTGCGTCGCCGGACTCGGGATCGTGCTGCCGCTGGCGACGCTAGTGGCCGACCATTCGGCCGCAGATGCGATGGTCCTGACGGCTACTGTGCTGATCGTCGCGGTGTTGGGGCTGCCGCTGGTCCGCCACCTGTGGTACACGCCGTCCAACGCGCCCGAACACCTGCCGCACCGCACCGCGATCGAGGACCAGGTGGCCGCCGCAATCGACCGGTACTCCACTCGGTGGGGCGGCTGGACAAGCAAGGAGGACAACGCAACATGACTGCTCTTGTGGTCGGCCTGATCGGCGCGGGGATGGTCCTGCTTGCCGTGCTCGCGACGTGGTCACTGGCCGTGCTACGCGAGTATGAACGCGGAGTCGTGTTCCGGATGGGCCACGCACGGCCACTGTACGGCCCGGGGTTACGGTTCTTGATTCCCCTGGTGGACAGGATGATTCGGGTCGACCAGCGACTGGTGACGTTGACCATTCCGCCGCAGGAGGTGATCACCCGGGACAACGTGCCGGCGCGGGTCAACGCCGTCGTGATGTTCCAGGTGATGGAACCGCTGAAAGCGATTCTGGCGGTGGAGAACTACGCGGTGGCGACGTCGCAGATCGCTCAGACGACACTGCGTTCGTTGCTGGGCCGCGCGGACCTGGACACGCTGCTGGCACACCGCGAGGACCTCAACAGCGATCTGCGCACGATCATCGAGAAGCAGACCGAGCCCTGGGGCGTGCAAGTGCGCGTCGTGGAGATCAAGGACGTCGAAATCCCCGAGTCGATGCAGCGTGCGATGGCCCGCGAGGCCGAAGCAGAGCGCGAACGCCGCGCCAAGGTCATCAACGCCCGTGGGGAGCTCCAGGCATCCGAGGAACTGCGCGAAGCCGCGGAGACCCTGTCGAAGAGTCCGGCGTCGCTGCAGTTGCGCTACCTACAGACGCTGCTGGAGTTGGGGGCGGATCAGAACTCGACCGTCGTGTTCCCGTTGCCCGTCGACATCATCACGCCGTTTCTGCGGCATCCCGAGATGCTGCAGGGCGTGGTCGATAACCTCAACCACCGCGCCTGACCAGGGGCGCGCCCGTCGGCGGCGGGTCGACCGGCGCTCAGTCCGCGGGCGGCTGCGGCGATTCGGGTGGCGCGGGCGGCCCGGGCGGGGCGGGTGGTTCCGCGGGAGCGAACCGCCAGTTGTCCGGATTCTTCGGCGAATAGACCACCGGGAACAGCTGGCCGATGGTCGGCCACTGATTCACGTCCACGGCCATGCGCTGATACACCGCGTGTTCGTTGACGGTGGGGCCGTTGATCACGCCGGCGATGGTCACGAACTGCTCGCCGGCGGCGTCCGGGCGCGGACTTATCCCGGTCACCAGCAATGTGCCGCTCAGCAGCTCACCGCGGGGGCCGCGCGGAACGAACCGCTGGACGAGGAACACCGCCAATACGGCCATCAGCAGGAGCAGCAGCCCGAATTCCCACACGAGGCCATGGTAGGACCGTGATAAGACTGCGTCATGAGTCAGGATGATCTGGCGCTGGCATTGACGCTGGCCGACCGCGCAGACATGTTGACTTCCGCGCGATTCGGCGCGCTCGACCTGCGTGTCGACACCAAACCCGACCTGACGCCGGTGACCGACGCCGACCGCGCGGTCGAAACGGAGTTGCGCGAGGCGCTCGCGCGCGAACGGCCCGACGACAGCATTGTCGGCGAAGAGTTCGGTGGCGACACCGTCTTCACCGGACGTCAGTGGATCATCGACCCGATCGACGGCACTAAGAACTTTGTCCGCGGAGTGCCGGTGTGGGCGACGCTGATCGCGTTGTTGCAAGACGCTGTCCCCGTCGTCGGCGCCGTGAGCGCCCCGGCGTTGCAGCGCCGGTGGTGGGCCGCGCGCGGCCGGGGTGCTTTCGTAGCCGTCGACGGTGCGCCTGCGCGCCAAATCTCGGTTTCCTCAGTGGCACAACTGAGTTCGGCCAGCCTTTCGTTCTCCAGCCTGTCCGGCTGGGCGCAGCTCGGCCTGCGCGACCAATTCATCGCTTTGACCGACGCGGTGTGGCGGGTGCGCGCCTTCGGCGACTTTTTGTCCTATTGCCTACTCGCCGAAGGTGCGGTCGATATCGCCGCCGAACCGGAAGTGTCGGTGTGGGACCTCGCGGCGCTCGACGTCTTGGTGCGCGAAGCGGGCGGGGTGCTGACGGCGCTGGACGGCAGCGCGGGACCGCACCATGGCAGCGCCGTAGCCACCAACGGCCTGTTGCAGCAGCAGGTCCTCGGGGGCCTCGCCCCCACCCCGCTGTGAATTAGTTAACAAGTGTTCTCTCTGATCTTACTCCGGAGTAAGATCGGGCATATCCGCATTGCCCAACGACCTGAGGCTGCTGAAAATGACCGGTTCCGGTTCCAAACAGACATCCACCCGCTCTCGCACCAAACGGCGCGACCACAAGTCCGCCGTCGGGCTCCAGACCCACAAACGCAGCGGAGTCGACATCGCGATCGCGCTGATCACCCCGCTCGTCGGGCAGGAGTTCCTGGATAAATACCGGCTGCGGGACCCGCTCAACCGCGCGCTGCGCTACGGCACCAAGACGGTCTTCTCCACCGCCGCCGCCTCTTCTCGAGAGTTCAAACGGATCAAGAACCTGCGCGGCGGGCCGACCCGGCTCAAGTCCAGCGGCAAGGACTACTTCGACCTGACGCCCGACGACGAGCAGAAGATGATCGTCGAGACTCTCGACGATTTCGCCGAGGAAGTGCTGCGGCCCGCCGCGCACGACGCCGACGAAGCGGCGACGTATCCGCACGAGCTGATCGCCAAGGCCGCCGAGCTGGGCATCACCGCGATCAACATCCCCGAGGATTTCGACGGCATCGCCGCACACCGGTCCAGCGTGACCAACGTGCTGGTGGCCGAGGCGCTGGCCTACGGCGACATGGGTCTGGCGTTGCCGCTGCTCGCCCCGGCGGGCGTGGCCTCCGCGCTGACCCATTGGGGCAGCGCCGACCAGCAGGCCACCTACCTTCCCGAGTTCGCCGGTGAGAACGTGCCCCAAGCATGTGTGGCCATCGCCGAGCCGCAACCGCTCTTCGACCCCACCCGGCTGAAGACCACCGCGGTACGCACGCCAAGCGGCTACCGGCTGGACGGGGTGAAGTCATTGGTCCCGGCTGCTGCCGATGCCGAGCTTTTCGTTATCGGCGCCCAACTGGATGGCAAGCCGGCCCTGTTCATCGTCGAGTCTTCGGCGAAAGGCCTTACCGTGAAAGCGGATCCGAGCATGGGTATCCGCGCGGCGGCCCTGGGCCACGTTGAACTCTCCGGGGTGACGGTGCCGCCGAACGCGCGGCTGGGTGAGGACGAAGCGACCGAGGCGGACTACTCCGAGGCCGTCGCGCTGGCGCGGCTGGGCTGGGCCGCGCTCACCGTCGGCACCTCGCACGCGGTGCTCGACTACGTCGTCCCGTACGTGAAGGAACGCGAGGCCTTCGGTGAGCCGATCGCCCACCGCCAGGCGGTGGCCTTCATGTGCGCCAACATCGCCATCGAACTGGACGGGCTGCGATTGATCACCTGGCGCGGTGCCGCGCGTGCCGAGCAGGGCCTGCCCTTCATCCGCGAGGCGGCGCTGGCCAAGCGGCTCGGCGCCGACAAGGGCATGCAGATCGGCCTGGACGGCGTTCAGCTGCTCGGCGGCCACGGCTACACGAAAGAGCACCCGGTCGAACGCTGGTACCGCGACCTGCGGGCCATCGGCGTTGCCGAGGGCGTCGTCGTCATCTAAGTCGTTAATCAACTCAAGCTGAAAGTTCAATCATGGCAATAAATTTGGAACTTCCCCGCAAGATGCAGGCGGTCGCGACCAAGACGCACCAGGGCGCCGCCGAGTTGATGCGCCCGATCGCCCGCAAGTACGACCTCAAGGAACACGCGTACCCGGTCGAGCTCGACACTTTGTTCAGCCTCTTCGAAGGGGCCTCGGAGTCAATCGAATTCGCGGGGGCGAACGCGCTGGGCGGCGAGGACGAAGAACGCGACAAAAACCACAACGGCGCGAACATGGCCGCGCTGCTGCAGACGCTGGAAGCCAGCTGGGGCGATCTGGCGATGATGTTGTCGGTCCCCTACCAGGGGTTGGGCAACGCGGCCATCTCGGCCGTGGCCAACGAGGAGCAGTTGGAGCGCCTGGGCAAGGTATGGGCGGCAATGGCGATCACCGAACCCGGCTTTGGGTCGGACTCGGCGGCGGTGTCGACGACGGCCACCCTGGACGGCGACGAGTATGTGATCAACGGCGAGAAGATCTTCGTGACGGCCGGCTCCCGCGCCACCCATATCGTGGTGTGGGCGACGCTCGACAAGTCAAAGGGCCGCGCGGCGATCAAGTCGTTCGTCGTGCCCCGCGAGCATCCCGGTGTCACGGTCGAACGGCTCGAGCACAAGCTCGGCATCAAGGGTTCCGACACCGCGGTGATCCGGTTCGACAATGCCCGCATTCCGAAGGAAAACCTGCTCGGCAACCCCGAAATCGAGGTGGGCAAGGGCTTTTCCGGAGTGATGGAGACCTTCGACAACACGCGGCCCATCGTCGCGGCCATGGCCGTCGGTGTCGCGCGTGCCGCGCTGGAAGAGATTCGCAAGATCCTCACCGAGGCCGGTGTGGAGATCTCCTACGACAAGCCCTCGCACGCCCAGAGCGCTGCGGCGGCGGAGTTCATCCGGATGGAAGCCGACTGGGAGGCCGCCTACCTGCTCTCGCTGCGGGCGGCGTGGCAGGCCGACAACAAGATCCCGAACTCCAAGGAGGCGTCGATGAGCAAGGCCAAGGCCGGCCGCATGGCCACTGACGTCACGCTCAAGAGCGTCGAATTGGCAGGCACCACCGGCTATTCCGAGCAGTCACTGCTGGAGAAATGGGCGCGCGATTCGAAGATCCTGGATATCTTTGAGGGCACGCAGCAGATCCAGCAGCTGGTCGTCGCGCGCCGCCTGCTGGGCCTGTCCTCCGCCGAACTCAAGTAGCGATCGCGTCCAGGCGCTCGCGGGCGTCGTCATCGAGTTCGATGGACGCGACGTCCAGGTTCTCCTGTAGGTGGCTCACCGACGAGGTGCCGGGGATCAGCAGCACATTGGGCGCCACGTGCAGCGTCCACGCCAATGCGACCTGAGCCGGTGTGTGGCCCAGTCGCCGCGCGGTCTCCTGAACCACCTGATGGCTGAGCACGGGGTTGGGCTGCATGAAGGCGGCACCCAGCGGGAAGAACGGGACGAAGGCGATCCCCCGCGCCGCGCATTCCTGCAGAACCGCGGTTGACTCCCGATGCACCAGATTGAATGCGTTTTGCACGCAGGCGATTTCGGTGCGCCCGCACGCATGCAGCAGGTGCTCGCGGTTGACGTTGCTCAGCCCGATTCCGCCGATCAGTCCCTGGTCGCGAGCCTCGATCATGGCCGAGAGTTGCTCGTCGAACTCAGGATCCGGGCCGTCGCTTTCGAACACCCGCAGGTTGACCACGGCCAACTGCTCGACGCCGAGGCTGCGCAGGTTGGTCTCGATGTCGTGGCGCAACTCGCCCGGCGCGCCCGCCGGCAACCAGGCGCCACTGTCGTCCCGGCGCCCGCCGACCTTGCTGACCAGCGCCAGGTTCTGCGGATAGGGATGCAGCGCGTCGCGGATCAGCTCGTTGGCGACGTCGGGGCCATAGAACTGCGCGGTGTCGATGTGGTTGACGCCCAGTTCGACCGCGCGGCGCAGCACGGCCAGCGCTTCGTCACGGTCGCGCGGCGGTCCGAACGCGTTGGGCCCGGGCAATTGCATGGCACCGAAGCCGACGCGGTTGACCGAAAACCCACCTAGTGGAAAGGGATCCATACGGTGAGGTTAGCGTCGAATCATGGACGCGTTTCACGCGCTCGTCGCGCGACAAGATGGTGACCGGATAACCACGTCGGTCCAGACGCTGAACCACTCCGACCTACCGCCCGGCGAGGTGACCATCCGGGTCCTCTATTCGAGTGTCAACTACAAGGACGCGCTGGCATTGACGCCGGGTGGCGGCGTGGTGCGCGACTACCCGGTGGTGCCGGGCATCGACCTGACCGGTGAGGTCGTGGAGTCCGCGTCGGCCGACTTCGCCGTCGGCGATCAGGTGCTGGCCCATGGGTATGCGATCGGCACCGGCCACCACGGTGGCTACGCGGAATACGCACGCCTGCCGGCCGACCAGGTGGTGGCGCTCGGCGCATTGAGCCCACACGAGGGCGCCGCGATCGGCACGGCGGGTTTCACCGCCGCGATGAGCGTGCAGGCGCTGATCGACTGGGGCATCGCGCCGGACGCCGGTCCCGTCGTCGTCACCGGGGCCACCGGCGGCGTCGGCTCGATCAGTGTGGACCTGCTCGCGGCCGCCGGCTACCAGGTGGTCGCCTCGAGCGGCAAGCCCCACGCCGCCGACCGGCTCAAAGCCCTTGGCGCCGCGGAGGTTATCGGCCGGTTACCCGCCGACCCCGACGTCAAGCCACGGCCACTGGGCAAAGCACGCTGGGCGGGAGGCGTGGACTGCGTGGGCGGCGCGACGCTGGCCGACGTGCTCAGCACCGTCGACTACGGCGGCGCGGTGGCCGCCAGCGGCCTTACCGGCGGCCCGGCGCTGCACACCACGGTGCTGCCCTTCATCCTGCGCGGCATCGCGCTGCTGGGCATGGACTCGGTGCTGATGCCCATCGGGCCCCGCCGCGAATTGTGGTCCCGGCTCGGCGATTCGCTGCGGCCACGCCACCTGGACTCGCTGGTCAGCGATGTCGACGTGAAGGACGTCGTCGGCGTGGTCGATCAGCTGCGCGCCGGCACATTCTCCGGCCGGGCCGTGGTGCGGGTCGCGGGCGGATTTTGAGCCGGCAGTAGGCTCTGCTGGCATGCGCGCGGTACAGGTGACTCGGCTCGATGGTCCGGACGCGGTCGAGTTGACCGACATCGATGAGCCGTCGGGTGACGGGGTCGTCGTCGACGTGCACGCCGCCGGGGTGGCCTTTCCGGACGCCCTGCTCACCCGGGGCCTCTATCAGTACCGCCCGGAGTTGCCCTTCGTGCTCGGCGCCGAGATCGCCGGCGTGGTGCGGTCGGCGCCCGAGGGCGCGAACGTGCGCGCGGGCGACCGGGTCGTCGGCCTCACGATGCTGTCCGGCGGCATGGCCGAGGTCGCGGTGTTGGCCCCCGACCGGGTGTTCAAGCTGCCCGACAACGTGAGCTTCGAGGCGGGCGCCGGCCTGCTGTTCAACGACCTGACGGTGTACTTCGCGCTGACCGTCCGCGGCCGGCTGCAGCGCGGCGAGACGGTCCTGGTGCACGGCGCGGCCGGAGGCATCGGGACCTCGGCGCTGCGGCTGGCGCCCGCGCTGGGCGCGTCGCGCAGCATCGCCGTGGTCAGCACGCAGGACAAGGCCGACATCGCCACCGCGGCCGGCGCGACGGACGTAGTGCTGGCCGACGGTTTCAAAGAGGCGGTGAAGGAGTTGACGCACGGCCGTGGCGTCGACATCGTCGTCGACCCGGTCGGCGGCGACCGGTTCACCGATTCCCTGCGCTCCCTCACCCCCGGCGGGCGGCTGCTGGTCATCGGATTCACCGGCGGCGAGATCCCCACTGTCAAGGTAAACCGGTTGTTGCTCAACAACATTGATGTGGTCGGCGTGGGTTGGGGCGCCTGGGCAGCGACGCACCCGGGCGCGCTGGACGAGCAGTGGGCCGGACTCGAGCGCTTGCTGACCTCCGGGGAGCTGGCCCCGCCCGAGCCGATCACCTACCCGCTGGAGCAAGTCGCGACCGCAGTCGCCTCCCTGGAGAACCGCAGCGCCAAGGGAAAGGTCGTGCTGCGCATCCGCGTTTAGCCGCCGCGTTTGGCACCATCCGCCACAGCAGTTTCGTCGTGGGGCAATCGAATGTTTGCCGACCTCATAGCGACACCGTCCGCCGGTTTCGCCCCCGCTGGCGTTGTCGCTGTGAGGTGGGCGCAAAACATATCGTCTCCGCCTGAGGCGCCTGTGGCGATTGTGACGGCGTGTGCCGGTGGCGCAAAGTGGCCACCCTTGTGCGAGCCAAAAAGAGAAAGTAATGTCACTTTCAGTTTTGCAATGCTACTGGTCCCCCTCGGAGGAGCCGTCCAATGGAATCCTTTGTGCACCTGCGAAAAGGACGAACACCGCGCCGCCTGCACGCCGACCTCGACGGCCTCAAGGACGACGAGCTGGGCCGCGGCGGGTTCACCGGCCGCACCGCCAACCTGTACCGGCGTCACGACCCCACCGCGTATCGGGCGATCGGCCCGCTGCGCCCCATCGACGTGCTGTCCAGCGAGCTCAAGCCCAGCGATGCCACCGACGCTGACGGTGGTCCGTTGCTGATGTTCAGCAACGATGACTGTCGAATTCTGTTGAGCCGTCGTCACGAGCCGATGCCGTTCTTCATCCGTCATGTCGACGGCGACCTGCTGTGCTTCGTCCACCAGGGCAGCGGTCTGGCCGAGACGGAATTCGGGCCCCTGCGCTACCGGGAGGGCGACTGGCTGTACATCCCGAAGGCATGCACCTGGCGCCAGCTGCCCGACAGCGCGACGACGATGCTGATGATCGAGGCCACCGACGAGTTTAGGGTGCCACCGCCCGGTGCCCTGGGCCGCCACTTCCCCTTCGACCCGTCGCAGGCCGTCATCCCCGAGCCGGCGCCGGCCGACGAGTCCGACGGCGAATTCGAGGTCCGGCTCGTCCACGAAGGCGGCCCGACAACGCTGCTCTATCAACACAATCCGCTCGACGTCGAAGGCTGGCGCGGGGACAACTTCGCGTTCACCTTCAACATCGCCGACTACAACGTGGTCACGTCCGACAGTGTCCACCTGCCGCCGACGGTGCACCTGTTCATGCAGGCCACCGGTGTCTACGTGATGAACTTCCTGCCCAAGCCCGCCGAAGGAATTCCCGGCACCGAACGCACACCGTGGTATCACCGCAACGTCGACTACGACGAGATCGCCTTCTTCCACGGCGGTTCGCTGTACGGCATCCCGATGCCACCTGGCCTGATTTCCCATGCGCCGCAAGGGGTTCATCACGGCGCACCGGAGAAGGCCCGTGAACGGGCGCGCCGCAAATTCGGTGACTACTCCCGCGTCGACTGGCAGGTAATCGCCATCGACACACGCCGGCGGCTGATTCCGTCGGCCGAGGTATTGGCCCACGACCTAGGACAACATTGATGACACACGCCGGCAACGATGCGAAACGCAGCGATGAAAAGGAGTGGCGTCGATGACCACCGCCGTGAAACCCAGGAAGTTCGAGTACGACCGGATCCCCTATCTCGTTGCCTTTCAGAACAACTCCGGAGTACGAGACGTCTACGGCGGCCTGGCCGAGATCACCGTCCTGGAAAGCTACCTGCTCAAGCCCAAGGACAGGCCGTCGGACACCGTGCTGGTGTTCATGCATCCCATCGGCGGCGGTGCCTACCTGCCGATGATCAACGCGCTGGCGCGGGCCGGCCACCACGTCATCTACTGCAACAGCCGGTTCCGTGGCACGGATTCGGCGCTGCTGATGGAGAAGGTCGTCGAAGATCTCGGCGAGTGCATCAAGGACGCCAAGAAGCGGCTCGGCTACCAGAAGGTGGTGCTGGCCGGATGGAGTGGCGGCGGTTCGCTGTCGGTGTTCTACCAGCAGCAGGCGCAGAACCCGACCATCACATCCAGCCCGACCGGCGACGGCCCCGACCTGACCAAACTCGACCTGCCCGCCGCCGACGGCATCATGCTGCTTGCCGCGCACATCAGCCGGCACGGCACGCTGACCGAATGGCTGGACGCATCGATCCTCGACGAAGCCGACCCCACCAAACGCGATCCCGAGCTGGACCTCTACAACCCCGACAACCCCAATCAGCCGCCTTATAGCCAAGAATTCCTGGACCGTTACCGGCAGGCGCAGATCGACCGTAACCGGCGCATCACCGCATGGGTCAAGGACAAGCTGGCCGAGTTGGCAGCCGCCGGCCGCCCCGATGACGAGTTCGGCTTCGTCGTGCACGGCACCATGGCCGACCCGCGCTGGCTGGACCCGACCGTCGATCCCAACGAGCGGGCGCCCGGCACCTGCTACCTGGGGGATCCTCGGGTGGTGAACATGGGCCCCGTCGGGCTGGCCCGGTTCTCCACCCTGCGCGGCTGGCTTTCGCAATGGAGCTACGACGACGCCAGAGGCGACGCGTTGACCTGCGGGCCCGACATCGCGATTCCCGCGCTGGTGATCGGTAACCTGGCGGATGACGCCTGCACGCCCAGCCACACCCGGCGGCTGTTTCAGGCGATCGGACACGAGGACAAGGAGATGCACGAAATCCCGGGCGCCACACACTATTACGCAGGACCCGACCAGCGCGACGCGCTGCGGACCGCCGTCACCATCGTCACCGACTGGCTGGTGCGACACGATTTCGCGAGTCAAGGATGAGCGCATGACACCAGCCGGCCCGCTGGACGGCGTTCGGGTGCTCGAACTGGGCACCCTGATCGCCGGGCCCTTCGCGGGCCGTCTGCTCGGCGACATGGGCGCCGACGTCATCAAGGTGGAACTTCCCAGAGCGCCGGACCCCCTACGCACCTGGGGTCAAGCCGAACTCGACGGCCAGCACGTCTTCTGGACGGTGCACGCGCGCAACAAGAAGGCGATCACCCTGGACCTGCGCCACCCCCGCGGCCGCGAACTGTTCTGCGACCTCGTCGAGAGATCCGACATCGTGGTGGAGAACTTCCGACCGGGCACCCTGGAAAAGTGGCACCTGGGCTACGACGTGCTCAGCGAACGCAATCCGGGCATCATTCTGGTCCGGGTGTCCGGTTACGGGCAGACCGGGCCCGACGCCACCAAGGCCGGTTACGCCTCGGTCGCCGAAGCGGCCAGCGGGCTGCGGCACCTCAACGGTTTTCCCGGTGGCCCGCCGCCCCGGCTGGCGCTCTCGCTCGGTGACAGCCTGGCCGGGATGTTCGGCGCGCAGGGTGCGCTGGCCGCGCTGTACCGACGCGGCGTCACGGGGCGCGGTCAGGTGGTCGACGTCGCGCTGACCGAATCTTGTTTGGCCGTACAGGAATCCACGATTCCTGACTACGACGTCGGCGGGGTGGTCCGCGGACCCTCGGGCACCCGCCTGGAGGGCATCGCCCCGTCCAACATCTACCGCAGCGCCGACGGCTCGTGGGTGGTGATCGCCGCAAACCAGGACACCGTCTTCGCCCGGCTGTGCAAGGCGATGGGCCGCCCGGAGCTCGCCACCGACGACCGGTTCGCCACACACGTCGCCCGGGGCCGCAACCAAGACGAACTCGACAACATCATCGGGGCGTGGGCCGCGCAACGCCGGCCCGGTGAGATCATCGAAACCCTCTCCGCCGCAGGGGTGATCGCCGGACCGATCAACACGGTTGCCGAGGTGGTCACCGACCCGCAGCTGCGGGCCCGCGGCATGCTGGTGGAGCATTACGACGAGCGGGTGCAGCGCAACGTGTTGGGGCCGGGCATCGTGCCGGTGCTTTCGGAATCGCCGGGACGAGTCCGCAACGCGGGCCCGGCGCGCCCGGGACAGCACAACGACGACGTCTACATCGGGCTGCTGGGCAAGACCGCCGAGGAGCTCGAGCAGCTGCGCGCCGAGGAAGTGCTATGACACGCGGCGACGACGATGCAGAGCGCAGCGGACAGGAGCGGCTCCAATGACACACGTTGAGATTCGAGAAGTGGCACTGCGCGACGGTCTGCAGATCGAAACGCCGATCCCGTTGTCCGCCAAGCTCGAACTGCTGGCCGCGGTGGCGGCCACCGGGGTGCGCGAGGTCGAGGTCACCGCATTCGTCTCCCCGACGAAGGTGCCGTCGATGGCAGATGCCGCCGAGCTCGCCGCCCATCTGCATGACTACCCTGACATCGAATTCTCGGCCTTGGTGGCAAGTCCCAATGGAGCCAAGCGGGCCGTCGCCGCGGGGTTGCGCTCCATCGAGTACGTGGTGGCCGCCGACGACACCTTCAGCAAGGCCAACGTCGGGCGCACCAGTGCCGAGGCCACCAACCAGATCGACGAGGTCGTTGCGATCGCACACGACAGCAACGTCGCCGTGGAGGTCATCATCGCCACCGCCTGGGACTCACCGTTCGAAGGCCCCACCCCGCCGCAGCGGGTGCTCGAGATCGCCGCGGCCGCCCGCGACCGGGGCGCCGACCGCTTGTCGATCGCCGACACCATCGGCACCACCACGCCGGGACGGGTGAGTTCGCTGATCGCACAACTGCGTCCGGTGCTCGGCGACCTGCCGCTGGGCGGGCATTTCCACAACACCCGGGGCTCCGGGCTGGCCAGCGCCTACGCCGCGGTCAGCTCCGGCGTGAGCCGGCTGGACGCGTCGGTCGGCGGCCTCGGCGGCTGCCCCTTTGCCCCCGGGGCCACCGGCAACATCGCCACCGAGGATCTCGTCTACCTCCTCGCCGACAGCGGCTTCGACGTGGACGTCGACCTGCAGGCCACCATCGCCGCGGCCAAGGTGGCGAAGTCACTGGTGGGGCACGATCTGCCGAGCGCCCTGTTGCGCGCCGGTGACCGGATGCGGAACTGATGTCCGCCCCGGAGGCGAACCGCGAGCTGACCGCCAAAGGCCGCCAGACCAGGCAGGCCATCGAGCAGGCCGCCCGGAAACTGTTCGCCGAACGGGGCTTTCACGGCACGACGCTGGCCGACATCACGTCGGCGGCGGGAAAATCGCCGGCGGTGTTCTACCGGTACTTCACGGACAAGGAAGACTTGCTGGCCGCCCTCGCGGAGTCGTTCCTGCACGAGGTGGTGGCGCCGTCCGGATTGAGCGTTCACCTGCCGGACTCCCCCGATGACGACGCGTTCTTCACCTCGGTGGTCACCGGCTACTGGAACCTGTTCAAGCAGAACATCGGCATCATGATCGCCGTGGCCCAGCTGGCCGCCACCCAACAGCGCTTCGCGGCGGTGCAGAATGAATTCCGGCGGTTCGGAATGGATCTCGTGGCGGCTTCGGTGCGCCGGGCACAGGAGCAGGGTTACGGCGCCGAGCTGCACCCCGAGCACATCGCGGCGGCCATCGCGTTGCTGTTCGAGAACTTCACTACCGTGTTCGTCGGACCGTCCGGCCCCACGGGCCTCGGCCTGAACATCAGCGATGAAGACGCCATTGCAACCTTATCGACGGTCTGGAAGAAAACCCTGTACGGCGGCCTCACGAGACCTTAGGAGAAGACGTGGATTTCACTCTGCCAGAGCACCTTCCCGGCGTGCTCGCCGAGATTGATGAATTCATCGAGGTCGAGATCAAGCCGCTGGAACGCGAGAACATGCAGTACTTCGATCAGCGTCGCGAGCATGCGCGCACCGATTGGGACAACGACGGGATCCCGACGCGCGAGTGGGAAGACCTGCTTTCCGAGATGCGTAGGCGAGCCGATGAGGCCGGCTGGCTGCGCTACGGGTTGCCGGCCTCACTGGGCGGCCGCGACGGCACCAACGTCGACATGGCAGTAATCCGGGAACACCTGGCGCACAAGGGCCTTGGCTTACACAACGACCTGCAGAACGAATCGTCGATCGTCGGAAACTTCCCGCAGGTGATCATGATGGAGCGCTTCGGCACCGAGGAGCAACGCAAAGAGTGGTCAGAGGCGTTGATCACCGGGGAACGGTCCATGGCGTTCGGCCTGACCGAGCCGCAACACGGATCGGATGCGACGTGGCTGGAGACGCACGCGGAACGCGACGGTGACGGCTGGGTGATCAACGGCTCCAAGCGGTTCAACACCGGCGTGCACCGCGCCACCCACGACCTGGTCTTCGCACGCACCTCCGGCGAGCCGGGGGCCGCCCGGGGCATCACCGCGTTCCTGGTGCCGACCGATTCGCCCGGATTCGACGTTCCCTACTATTGGTGGACCTTCAACATGCCCACGGACCACGGCGAAGTCGAGCTGACCGATGTTCGGATCCCCGCCGACGCGGTCCTCGGCGAGGTGGACAGCGGGCTGGAGGTAGCGCAAACCTTCTTGCACGAGAACCGGATTCGGCAGGCTGCGAGCAGCCTGGGCGCGGCGCAGTATTGCATCGACCGCGCCGCCCAATACGCCGCCGGCCGAAAGGTGTTCGGCAAGCCCCTGTCGGTCAACCAGGCCGTGCAGTGGCCGCTGGCCGAGCTGCAGACCGAAGCGCAGATGGTGCGGCTGCTGGTGCAGTACGCCGCGTGGCATCTGGACCGCGACCACCATATGGAGGTCTCCGACAAGGTTTCGATGGCGAACTACCGCGCCAACCGGCTGGTCTGCGACGCCGCCGACCGCGCGATGCAGGTTTACGGCGGCCTCGGCTACAGCCGCCACGAGCAGTTCGAACACATCTACCGCCATCATCGTCGCTACCGGATCACCGAGGGCGCGGAGGAAATTCAAATTCGCCGGGTGGCCCAACGCCTGTTCAAATTCGGCAAGAAGTGATGGACAGCGTCGAGTCTGCGAAACTGGGCACCAAGCTGGCCAAGGTGCTCACGGGTGCCATCGGCGCCGACACCGCGGTGGAGAACCTACGGGCGTTGACCGGTGGCGCCAGCAGGACCACCTGGGCGTTCGAGGCGGTCACCGACGCGCGGCGTCGTGCGCTGATCCTGCGCACCGGCCCTCCCGATGATGTGCATGCCGGCATGGAACTCGAGGCCAGGACGCAGGCCGCCGCGGCGGCAGCGGGCGCGCCGGTCCCGCACGTGTTGATCGCCGACAATTCGCCCGCCGCACTGGGTAATCCCTTCCTGATCTGTGACGAGATCGAGGGCGAGACCATCGTGCGGCGCATCCAGCGCCAGCTCGAGGGCGCCGACGGATCGCGCACCCGGTTGCTGCAGCAGTGCGCGCAGGCGGTGGCCGCCATTCACCGCGCCGACACGGACGTCTTAGGCCTGACCCACGAAGACCAACTTGCCGAATGGCGTCAACGCCTCGACGACATGGGCGACACCACCGCAACTTTCGAATGGGGATTTCGCTGGCTGGCCGCTCACCGGCCCGAGCCGTCGCCGGCGGTGTTGGTACACGGCGACTTTCGGATGGGCAACCTTATTGTCGACGGGTCGAACCTTGCCGCGGTGCTGGACTGGGAGCTGGTACACGTCGGGGAGGCGTACGAAGACCTGGCATGGTTCTGCATCCGGGCCTGGCGATTCGGCGCACCGGCCAGCCTGGGGGCCGGCGGCCTGGGCAGCATCGAAAGCTTCCTGCGAGCCTACGAACAAGCCAGCGCGACTACGGTCGACCGCGTGGCGTTTCACTGGTGGCTGGTGCTCGCCACCTTGCGCTGGGGTGTCATCTGCCGCTTCCAAGCGGAACGGCACCTGAGCGGGCAAAACCGTTCGGTCGAGCTGGCGACGATCGGTCGTCGCGTCTGCGAGACGGAATGGGACCTTCTCAACCTGCTCGAGGTGCCCGGGGACGATGCGCGCCGCGCAGCGGCGAGGGGAAGCAGCGGGCGAGCGGGTCCGGGCCGATGAACGCCGCATACGGTCGCCCGCTGGCCGCCGAACTCGTGGCCGCGGTCGCCGAGTTCCTGGAAACCGACGTGCGCGCGGCCACCGAAGGACAGGTCAACTTTCACTCCCGGGTCGCGGCCAACGCACTGCGCATCGTCGAGCGCGAACTGCTCGACGAGAGCGGCGCGGAGTCCCGCTCGGCGCTGGCCGGCTTGGGCTTCGCCGATGAGGCACAGCTGGCCGCCGCGATACGGGCCGGCGACATGGACGGGCAAGCAGAACGGGTCACCGCCTGCCTGCGCGTCCTGGTGCGACGCCGATTGGCCGTCGCCCACCCCGGATACGACAGCGAATAGCTCGACGATCGGATAGGAGCCAGACATGCCCGCTTCCAGCACCGAAACGGTCCTCGATGCGGCCAATCGCCTGTTCACGGCGATCGAGCGAAGCGATGTCGCCGCGGTTGACGCGATGTGGAGCAACGACATCGCGGTGTGGCGCGTCGGCTCGCGGCGCGACGACGACAAGACGCGCGCGCTGCGGGTGATCGCTTGGTTCATCGGCGCCACCACGCAGCGTCGCTACGAAATCCTGGACCGGCAGCTCTTCGATGATGGATCCGCCCGCGGCTTCGTCCAGCAGCACATCCTGCACGCAACCGGGCGTGCCGGGCAGTCGATCTCGCTGCGGGTCTGCATCGTGATCAGGGTGGGCACGAACGGCCTGATCGAGCGGATCGACGAATACTTCGATCCCGCCGGGATCGCGCCGCTGATGAACTAGCGCTACATTCGCCACGACACATTGGGGGTGACGATGACGACATTGGAGACGCTGCTTCACGATCCCGACATGGCCGGTGTGTGGAACCTGGCCCCGGATCGCTCGGCCATCACTTTCAAAATCAAGAACATGTGGGGCCTGCTCAACGTCAAGGGCCGCTTCACCGATTTCAGCGGCGACGGCCAACTGACCAGCAAGGGAGCGGTTTTCGGCCGCATGGACATCCGCGCCGCCTCGCTGGACACCGGCATCGGCCGTCGCGACAAACACCTGCGCTCGGCCGACTTCTTCGACGTCGACCGCTTCGGGGAGATCAGTGTCGTCGTCACCGCGGTGCACCCGAAGAAAGGCAAGGCCGCCGACCTTCGGACCAGCTTCACCATCAAGGGGGTCACCGCGGACGTGCCGTTCCCCGTCACCATCTCCGAGCTCGAGGACGGCTCGGTGCGAATCACTGGGGAAACCAAGCTCGATCGGGACCGGTTCGATCTGGGCTGGAACCGGGGCGGCATGGTGAGCTCGACGGCAACGGTCGGCGCGGACACCATCTTCGTGCGGGTAACGCAATGAGGATTTCGGCGGGCACCGGGCTGAACCGGCTGTGACACCAGTAGCATCTGCACCGTGTCCGACTCCACCCCGCAATCCAACGTCGCCCTGCGGATCCTCGTCTACAGCAGCAATGTCCAGACCCGCGAACGGGTGATGCGAGCGCTGGGCACGCAGTTGCATCCCGACCTGCCCGAGCTGAGCTACGTCGAGGTGGCGACCGGACCCATGGTGGTGGCGACGATGGACAAGGGCGGCATCGACTTGGCCATCCTGGACGGCGAGGCGACCCCGACTGGGGGCATGGGAATCGCAAAGCAGCTCAAAGACGAACTCGAGACCTGCCCACCCCTGATCGTGCTGACCGGGCGCCGTGACGATGCGTGGTTGGCCTCCTGGTCGCGTGCCGAGGGCGTGGTGCCGCATCCCATCGACCCCATCCTGCTGGGCCGCACGGTGCTCAGCTTGCTACGGGCCCCGGTTCGCTGATCCAACCCAGCCTTAGCCGGGGCTGTTTCGCCCCAGCCGCCGAATGCGGCAGTCCTGACAACTTCGCCTCCGCCGGGAAGGCGACCACAGCTGATCGCGACGTTGCTGGAGAGGTCCGGTCCGCCCTGGCGACGCCGTTGATCTTCAACGCCGCAGCGATCGGCGTAGCCGCGCCTTTGCTGGTGCTCCCGCATCGGCAGGTACGGCCGATCGCAAACGGCGGCGAGCCTTTGTTCACCGCCTATCGAGTTTGCGCAGCGCAGCGCAACATGGCGCCGCCGATGCTGCAGAATGCCCACCCCGGGCAAGCGCGCCGCGCGCCGCGACGCTATGTTGTAAATCACTGTGGCGGGCCGCGGCCCGGTTCGTCACAGCAGCCCGGTTACCGCCTGGCCGCTGCAGGCGGCTCGTACGACGGATCATGGAGCGAGTTGAACGTCTACATACCCATCTTGGTGCTAGGCGCCATTGCCACTGCCTTTGCCGTGGGCTCGGTGGCGATCGCGAGCCTGGCCGGCCCGTCACGATTCAACAAATCGAAGATGTCGGCGTACGAGTGTGGGATCGAACCCACAGAGACATCGGTGAGCGGTCCGCATGCGACGGCCGGGCAGCGCTTTCCGGTGAAGTACTACCTCACCGCGATGCTGTTCATCGTCTTCGACATCGAAATCGTGTTTCTGTATCCCTGGGCCGTCAGCTATGACGCGCTGGGCACATTCGCTCTGGTCGAAATGGTGATCTTCATGCTGACGGTTTTCGTGGCCTACGCATATGTGTGGCGCCGCGGCGGCCTGACGTGGGATTGAGGTAGGACGTGGGTCTGGAGGAACAGCTGCCCGGCGGGATTCTGCTGTCTACAGTCGAGAAGGTCGCGGGCTACGTCCGCAAGAACTCACTGTGGCCTGCTACGTTCGGGTTGGCCTGCTGCGCCATCGAGATGATGGCAACGGCTGGACCAAGATTCGACATCGCCCGGTTCGGCATGGAGCGATTCTCGGCGACCCCCCGGCAGGCCGATCTGATGATCGTCGCCGGGCGGGTCAGCCAGAAGATGGCTCCGGTGTTGCGACAGATCTACGACCAGATGGCCGAGCCGAAATGGGTGCTCGCCATGGGCGTGTGCGCGTCGTCCGGCGGGATGTTCAACAACTACGCGGTCGTGCAGGGCGTCGATCACGTGGTTCCGGTGGACATTTATCTGCCCGGCTGCCCGCCCCGCCCCGAGATGCTGCTGTACTCAATCCTGAAGTTGCACGAGAAGATTCAGGAGATGCCGCTGGGCGTCAACCGGGAAACCGCAATCGCCGAAGCCGAGCAGGCGGCACTGTCGGCCCGGCCCACGATCGAGATGCGCGGACTGCTGCGATGAGCTCACCGCGCCAGGATCCCAAGGAAGCGATCAGCCGCGCCGACGAAGAGGTCATCGACGTGCGCCGCGGCATGTTCGGCGTCGAGGGCTCGGGTGACACGTCCGGTTACGGGCGGCTGGTGCGCGAAGTCCTGCTGCCGGGCAGCAGTCCACGACCCTACGGCGGTTACTTCGACGAGGTGGTCGACGGACTGGCCGCGGCCTTGAACAAGGACAACATCGAATTCAATGACGCCATCGAAAAAGTCGTGGTGTACCGCGACGAACTGACCTTGCACGTGCGCCGCGACGCGCTGGAGCGGGTTGCTCACCGGTTGCGCGACGACCCGCAACTGCGCTTCGAGATGTGCCTGGGCGTCAGCGGGGTGCACTACCCGCACGAGACGGGACGCGAACTGCACGCGGTGTATCCGTTGCAGTCGATCACACACAATCGCCGTGTGCGCCTGGAAGTGTCTGTGCCCGACGGTGATCCGCACATTCCATCGCTGTTCGGGATTTATCCGACCACCGACTGGCACGAGCGGGAGACCTACGACTTCTTCGGCATCATCTTCGACGGGCACCCGTCGCTCACCCGAATCGAGATGCCCGACGACTGGCACGGGCACCCCCAGCGCAAGGACTACCCCCTCGGGGGAATTCCGGTCGAATACAAAGGCGCACAGATACCCCCGCCCGACGAGCGGAGAGCGTACAACTGATGAGCACTACCACTGAATCGACGCATGACGGCGCCGGCGAGACGTTCGTGGTCGCCGGCGGCCAGGACTGGGACAAGGTCGTCGAAGCCGCCCGCGGTGTCGATCCCGGCGAGCGCATCATCGTCAACATGGGGCCCCAGCACCCGTCGACGCACGGCGTGTTGCGGCTGATCCTCGAGATCGAGGGCGAGACGATCACCGACGCCCGGTGCGGCATCGGGTATTTGCACACCGGCATCGAAAAGAACCTCGAATACCGCTACTGGACCCAGGGTGTCACGTTCGTGACCCGAATGGATTACCTCGCGCCGTTTTTCAACGAGACGGCCTACTGCCTGGGTGTGGAAAAGCTGCTCGGCATCACCGATCAGATTCCGGAGCGGGTCAACGTCATCAGGGTGATGATGATGGAGCTCAACCGGATCTCGTCGCATCTGGTGGCATTGGCCACCGGCGGCATGGAGCTGGGCGCCATGACCCCGATGTTCGTCGGATTCCGCGGGCGCGAAATCGTGTTGACCCTGTTCGAATCGATCACCGGCCTGCGGATGAACAGCGCCTATGTCCGACCCGGCGGCGTTGCGCAGGATTTGCCGCCCAACGCGGAGACCGAGATCGTCGACGGCCTCAAGGAACTCAAGCAGGTGCTGCGCGACATGAGCGGTCTGCTCAACGAGAACGCCATCTGGAAGGCCCGCACCCAAGGCGTCGGATATCTGGATCTGACCGGTTGCATGGCGCTGGGGATCACCGGTCCCATCCTGCGTGCGACCGGGCTGCCCCACGATCTGCGCAAGAGCGAACCGTACTGCGGATACGAAAACTACGAATTCGACGTGATCACCGAAGATACGTGTGATGCTTACGGGCGCTACATGATTCGCGTCAACGAGATGTGGGAGTCGATCAAGATCGTCGAGCAGTGCCTGGACAAGCTGAAGCCCGGTCCGATCATGGTCGAGGACCGCAAGATCGCCTGGCCGGCCGACTTGAAGGTGGGCCCCGACGGCTTGGGCAATTCACCGGAACACATCGCCAAGATCATGGGCGGCTCGATGGAGGCGTTGATCCACCACTTCAAACTGGTCACCGAGGGCATCAGGGTTCCGGCGGGCCAGGTCTACACGGCCGTCGAATCGCCGCGCGGAGAGCTGGGCGTGCACATGGTCAGCGACGGCGGCACCCGGCCCTACCGGGTGCACTACCGAGACCCCTCGTTCACCAATCTGCAGTCGGTCGCCGCGATGTGCGAAGGCGGGTTGGTGGCCGACCTGATCACCGCGGTCGCCAGCATCGACCCGGTCATGGGCGGGGTGGACCGGTGACCGGGCCGCAGGGACAGCCGGTCTTCATCCGGCTCGGACCACCGCCCGACGAGCCCAACGCGTTCGTCGTCGAGGGTGCCCCCAAGATGTATCCACCCGAGGTGCGGGCCCGGCTGGAGGTCGACGCCAAGGAGATCATCGGCCGCTACCCCGACAAGCGTTCGGCGCTGTTGCCCTTGCTGCACCTGGTGCAATCCCAGGATTCCTACCTGACACCGGCGGGCCTGGAGTTCTGCGGTGAGCAGCTGGGGCTCACCGGGGCCGAGGTGTCCGCCGTGGCCAGCTTCTACACCATGTATCGGCGCGGCCCCACCGGCGATTACCTGGTGGGTGTCTGCACAAACACGTTGTGCGCCATCATGGGTGGCGATGCGATCTTCGACGCCCTGAAGGAACATCTGGGCGTCGGCAACGACGAGACCACCGCCGACGGGGCGGTCACGCTGCAGCACATCGAATGCAACGCCGCCTGCGATTACGCACCGGTGGTGATGGTGAACTGGGAGTTCTTCGACAACCAAACACCGGAATCGGCGCGCGAACTCGTCGACTCGCTGCGTTCCGGTGAGCCCTTGCCGCCGACCCGTGGTGCTCCGCTGTGCGTCTTTCGCGAGACGTCGCGCATCCTCGCCGGCCTGCCCGACGAGCGCCCCGACCAGGGCCAGGGCGGCGCCGGCGCGGCCACCCTGGCGGGCCTGAAGGTAGCCAAGGAACACGGCATGGAGGCGCCCAGCGCGCCGGAAGGTCAGTGATGACAACGACTTCCGACAATCAGGCGACGCCGCTGACCCCGGTCATCAGCCGATTCTGGGACGATCCCGAGTCCTGGACGCTCGAGACCTACCACCGCCACGGCGGCTACGAAGCGATGAAGAAGGCGCTGGCGATGGAGCCCGACGCGGTGATCGGGATGGTGAAGGATTCTGGGCTGCGAGGTCGCGGCGGCGCGGGGTTCTCGACGGGGACGAAGTGGTCGTTCATCCCGCAGGGCGACACCGGCGCGGCCGCCAAACCGCATTACCTGGTGGTCAACGCCGACGAGTCGGAACCCGGTACGTGTAAAGACATCCCGCTGATGCTGGCGACGCCGCATGTCCTCGTCGAGGGTGTCATCATCGCCGCGTACGCGATCCGGGCCAGCCATGCGTTCATCTATGTGCGCGGGGAGGTGCTGCCGGTCCTGCGCCGCGTCCAGAACGCGGTGGCCGAGGCCTACGCCGCCGGCTACCTGGGCCGCGACATCAACGGCTCGGGCTTCGACCTGGAGCTGGTGGTGCACGCGGGGGCCGGCGCCTACATATGCGGCGAGGAGACCGCGCTGCTGGACTCGCTGGAAGGCCGGCGCGGCCAGCCACGGCTGCGCCCGCCCTTCCCGGCCGTGGCCGGACTCTACGGCTGCCCCACGGTGATCAACAATGTCGAGACCATCGCGAGCGTGCCGTCGATCATCGGCAACGGCGTGGACTGGTTCCGGTCGATGGGCAGCGAGAAATCCCCGGGCTTCACGCTGTATTCGCTGTCCGGCCACGTCGCCCGGCCCGGTCAGTACGAGGCCCCGCTGGGAATCACCCTGCGGGAGTTGCTCGCCTACGCCGGTGGCGTGCGGGCCGGGCATCGGCTCAAGTTCTGGACACCCGGCGGGTCGTCGACCCCGCTGCTGACCGATGAGCACCTCGACGTGCCGCTGGACTACGAGGGTGTCAGCGGCGTCGGCTCGATGCTGGGCACCAAGGCGCTGGAGATCTTCGACGAGACCACCTGCGTGGTGCGTGCCGTGCGGCGCTGGACCTACTTCTACAAGCACGAGTCGTGCGGAAAATGCACGCCGTGCCGTGAGGGCACCTTCTGGCTGGATCAGATCTACGAGCGGCTGGAAACCGGCAAGGGCACCGACGAGGACATCCAGAAGCTGCTGGACATCTCCGACACCATCCTGGGGAAGTCGTTCTGCGCGTTGGGCGATGGTGCCGCCAGCCCGGTGATGTCGTCGATCCAGTACTTCCGCGACGAATACGTCGCGCACGTCGAGGGCGGCGGATGCCCCTTCGATCCACGCGACTCGATGCTGACGGCTGAGCGCGAAGGCGCGAAAGGTTAGGAGGAGCGGCGCCCATGACTAGCGCGGCCAAAACCGAAACCGGCGACGAGGTGCGTCCGCCGGAGATGGTGACGCTGACCATCGACGGCAACGAAATCAGCGTTCCCAAGGGAACTTTGGTGATCCGGGCCGCCGAACTGATGGGTATCCAGATCCCGCGGTTTTGCGACCACCCGCTGCTGGAGCCGGTCGGCGCGTGCCGGCAGTGCCTGGTCGAGGTCGAAGGCCAGCGCAAGCCGATGGCCTCGTGCACCACAGTCGCCACCGATGACATGGTGGTGCGTACCCAGCTCACCTCCCAGGCCGCCGACAAGGCCCAGCACGGTGTGATGGAGCTGCTGCTCATCAACCACCCGCTGGACTGCCCGATGTGCGACAAGGGCGGTGAATGCCCGCTGCAGAACCAGGCAATGTCCAACGGCCGCGCCGATTCCCGCTTCACCGACGTCAAGCGCACCTTCGCCAAGCCCATCAACATCTCGTCGCAGGTGCTGCTGGACCGGGAGCGCTGCATCCTGTGCGCGCGCTGCACCCGGTTCTCCGAGCAGATCGCCGGCGACACCTTCATCGACATGCAGGAACGAGGCGCCCTGCAGCAGGTCGGCATCTACGCCAACGAACCGTTCGACTCCTACTTCTCGGGCAACACCGTGCAGATCTGCCCGGTGGGCGCACTGACCGGATCCGCATACCGGTTCCGGGCCCGCCCGTTCGACTTGGTCTCCAGCCCCAGTGTCTGCGAGCACTGCGCTTCCGGGTGCGCGCAGCGCACCGACCACCGCCGCGGCAAGGTGCTGCGCCGGCTGGCCGGCGACGACCCTGAAGTCAACGAGGAGTGGAACTGCGACAAGGGCCGGTGGGCGTTCACCTACGTCACCCAGGCCGATGTGATCACCACTCCGCTGATCCGCGACGCCGATGGCGCGCTGCAACCGGCGGCGTGGTCGCACGCGATCGCCGTCGCGACAAAGGGCCTCGAAGCCGCGCGCGGCCGCACGGGTGTGCTGGTCGGCGGCCGGGCGACCTTGGAGGACGCCTACGCCTATTCCAAGTTCGCGCGAATCGTCCTGGACAGCAACGACATCGACTTTCGGGCACGCCCGAGCTCGGCGGAGGAGGCCGACTTTCTGGCCGCCCGGATCGCCGGCCATCCGATCACCGTCAGCTACGCGGATCTGGAATCGGCGCCGGTCGTCGTCTTGGTCGGTTTCGAGCCCGAGGACGAGTCGCCCATCGTCTTCCTGCGGCTGCGCAAGGCGGCCCGCAAACACGGATTGCCGGTGTACGCCGTCGCGCCTTTCGCCACCCGCGCGCTGACCAAGATGTCCGGGCGGCTGATCAAAACCGTTCCCGGCGCCGAAGCTTCGGTACTCGACGAATTGGCCGGCGGCGAGGTGGGCGACCTGCTCTCCACCCCGGGGGCGGTCATCATGGTCGGCGAACGGCTGGCCACGGTGCCGGGCGGATTGTCCGCCGCGGCCCGGCTCGCCGACACTACCGGCGCCCGCCTGGCCTGGGTGCCCCGCCGTGCCGGCGAGCGGGGCGCACTGGAAGCCGGTGCGCTGCCGGGGCTGCTGCCCGGTGGCCGACCGGTCGACGACGAGACCGCGCGGGCGCAGGTCGCCCACGCGTGGAACGTTTCCGAATTGCCCTCTGGCGGTGGACGTGACGCCCACGCAATCCTGGGCGCCGCGACCGACGGCACGCTGGGTGCCCTGCTCGTGGGCGGTGTCGAGCCCGACGACTTCAGCGACCCCCAAGCGGTACTGGCGGCGCTGGACAGCGTCGGCTTCGTGGTCAGCTTGGAGTTGCGGCACAGCGCGGTGACCGAACGCGCCGACGTCGTGTTCCCGGTCGCACCGACGACGCAGAAGGCCGGTTCATTCGTCGACTGGGAGGGCCGCTTTCGGCCGTTCGAAGCGGCGCTGCGCGGCAGCGCCCAGCAGGCCGGCCAATCCGACCACCAGGTGCTCGACACGCTTGCCGACGAAATGGGCGTGTATCTGGGCATGTCCACCATCACCACCGCACGCGAAGAACTCGCGGCGCTGCGGCACTGGGACGGCAAGCGCGCCGCGGACCCGGACGTCGCGGCCGCCGAGCCGGCCCGGCCCGCAGCGGGCGAGGCGGTACTGGCCGGCTGGCGGATGCTGCTGGACAACGGCCGAATGCAAGACGGCGAGCCACATCTCGCGGGAACGGCGCGCGAACCGGTCGCCCGGCTGTCCGCCGATACGGCCGCCGAGATCGGCGCCGCCGACGGCGACGCGGTCACGGTCAGCACCTCGCGCGGATCCATCAACCTGCCGCTGGTGATCACCGACATGCCCGACCGGGTGGTGTGGCTTCCGGTGAACTCGCCCGGCTCGGCGGTGCATCGCCAACTCGGCGTATCCGTCGGCAGCACAGTCAAGATCGGAGCTGGATCATGATCGCCGGCGACGATGAACGCAGCGAAGCGATCCAACACGGGCGGAAGGAGCGGCGCTCATGACGACGTTGACCGCGTTCGGACACGACGCCTGGTGGTTGGTGATCGGCAAGGCGCTGGCGATTTTCGCTTTCCTCATGCTGAACGTGCTGGTGGCGATTCTGCTCGAACGCAAGATCCTCGGCTGGATGCAGCTGCGGCCCGGGCCCAACCGCGTCGGGCCGTGGGGTGCCCTGCAGAGCCTGGCCGACGGAATCAAGTTGGCGCTCAAGGAAACCATTACCCCGGGCGGCGTCGACAAGTTCGTGTATTTCGCGGCGCCGGTCATCTCCACGATCCCGGCCTTCACCGCCTTCGCGTTCATCCCGTTCGGTCCGGTGGTGTCGGTGTTCGGACACCGCACGCCGCTGCAGCTGACCGACCTGCCGGTCGCGGTGCTGTTCATTCTGGGGCTGTCGGCGATCGGTGTGTACGGAATCGTGCTGGGCGGGTGGGCTTCCGGGTCCACCTACCCGCTGCTGGGCGGGGTGCGCTCCACCGCCCAGGTCATCTCCTACGAGGTGGCGATGGGACTTTCGTTCGCGGCGGTCTTCCTCTACGCCGGCTCCATGTCGACGTCGCAGATCGTCGCGGCGCAGGACCGGGTGTGGTACGTGTTCCTGCTGCTGCCTTCGTTCGTGATCTACCTGATCTCGATGGTCGGTGAAACCAACCGGGCGCCTTTCGATTTGCCGGAAGCCGAGGGTGAACTGGTTGCGGGGTTCCACACCGAGTACTCATCGCTGAAGTTCGCGATGTTCATGCTGGCGGAGTACGTCAACATGATGACGGTCTCGTCGCTGGCCACCGCCCTGTTCTTCGGTGGCTGGCACGCGCCGTGGCCACTGAACATGTGGGCGGGCGCCAACACCGGTTGGTGGCCGGTGCTGTGGTTCACCGCGAAGATGTGGACGTTCCTGTTCATCTACTTCTGGCTGCGGGCCTCGCTGCCCCGGCTGCGCTACGACCAGTTCATGGGTCTGGGCTGGAAGCTGCTGATCCCGGCCTCGCTGGTCTGGGTGCTGATCGCCGCGGTCATTCGCACACTGCGCAACCAGGGCTATCAGCACTGGACCCCGATCCTGGTGGCGAGCAGCCTCGTGTTCGCCGTTGCGCTCGTGCTGTTGCTGCGAAAACCCTTCAGCGCGCCGGGTATTCGTGCGCTGGAGAAACAGTTGCGCCGCGAGGCGAAGAAGTTGCCGGCTGCACAACGCCCGACACCGGTATTCCCGACACCGCCGCTGCCAGCGAAAGCCCTGCAGTCCCTGGCGGCTGCGAGCAAGGAGAAAGCACGTGGCTAAATTCTTGGACGCCGTGGCCGGATTCGGCGTGACGTTCGGATCGATGTTCAAAAAGCGTGTCACCGAGGAGTATCCGGAGAAGCCGGGCCCCGTCATGCCGCGCTACCATGGCCGTCATCAGTTGAACCGCTATCCGGACGGCTTAGAAAAATGCATCGGGTGCGAGTTGTGCGCCTGGGCGTGCCCGGCCGACGCGATCTATGTCGAGGGCGCCGACAACACTGAGGAACTGCGGTATTCGCCCGGGGAACGCTACGGTCGGGTCTACCAGATCAACTATCTGCGGTGCATCGGTTGCGGGCTGTGCATCGAGGCCTGCCCCACTCGCGCGCTGACCATGACCAATGACTACGAGATGGCCGACGACAATCGCGCGGACTTGATCTATGAGAAGGATCGGCTGCTGGCACCGCTGCTGCCAGACATGCTCGCGCCGCCGCACCCCAGGGCCGAAGGGGCCACCGACAAGGACTACTACGAAGGCAATGTGACCGCGCACGGGTTGCGCCAGGCCCAGCAGGCCGGAGAATCCCGGTGACCGGTTTGACCGGCCACGCCGTCGAAGTGGCGTCGAGCTTTACGCAAGACACGATCGTCCGCACCTCCACCGGCGAAGCGGTCACCTTCTGGGTGCTGGGTGTTTTGGCAGTGCTCGGCGCGGTCGGGGTGGTCACCGCCGTCAACGCCGTCTACTCGGCAATGTTCTTGGCGATGACCATGATCATCCTGGCGGTCTTCTACATGATTCAGGACGCGCTGTTTTTGGGTGTGGTTCAAGTGGTGGTCTACACCGGCGCGGTGATGATGCTGTTCTTGTTCGTGCTGATGCTCATCGGTGTGGACTCCGCGGAATCATTGAAGGAGACGCTGCGCGGACAGCGCATCGCCTCGGTGGCGGCCGGTATGGCGTTCGGCATTCTGCTCATCGCCGCCATCGGCAACCTGACCACCGGCGGTTTCGCCGGGCTCACCACCGCCAACGCCAACGGCAACGTGGAAGGGCTGGCGGCGCTGATCTTTTCGCGGTACCTGTGGGCGTTCGAGCTGACCAGCGCACTGCTCATCACCGCGGCCGTCGGTGCGATGGTGCTGGCGCACCGCGAGCGCTTCGCGCGCCGCAAGACACAGCGCGAGCTCTCCCAGGAACGATTCCAGGCCGGCGGGCATCCGACTCCTATGCCCAGCCCCGGTGTCTACGCACGCCACAACGCCGTCGACGTGGCCGCGTTGCTGCCGGACGGCTCGTACTCGAAACTTTCGGTGTCGCCGATGCTGCAAAGCCGCGGCGCCGACGGCAAGAAGACCACCCCGTCCCCCGAGCCGAGCCCGACTCTCTCACAAGGTGGTACGTCGTGAATCCGGCCAATTACCTATACCTCTCGGCACTGCTGTTCACCATCGGGGCCTCCGGTGTGTTGTTGCGCCGCAACGCCATCGTGATGTTCATGTGCGTCGAGCTGATGCTCAACGCCGTCAACCTCGCCTTCGTCACGTTCGCGCGGATGCACGGCCACCTGGACGGGCAGATGATCGCGTTCTTCACCATGGTGGTCGCCGCCTGCGAGGTGGTCATCGGCCTGGCCATCATCATGACCATCTTCCGTACCCGCAAATCGGCGTCCGTCGACGACGCGAATCTACTCAAAGGCTGAAGACGCCAACATGACTCAATACACCTGGGTGCTGGTGGCGCTGCCATTGGCGGGCGCCGCAATCCTGCTGTTCGGCGGCCGACGCACCGACCGGTGGGGGCATTGGTTGGGCTGTGCTACCGCCCTCGCCGCATTCGGAGTGGGCCTGACCCTGCTCAGCGAGCTGCTCGGCCGCACCGCCGACAACCGCGTCATCCACCAGAAGGTGTTCAGCTGGATCCCCGTCGGTGGGCTTCAGGTCGACTTCGGTCTGCAAATCGACCAGCTGTCGGTGTGTTTCGTGCTGCTGATCTCCGGGGTCGGGTCACTGATCCACATCTATTCGGTGGCCTACATGGCCGAAGACTCCGACCGCCGACGGTTTTTCGGCTACCTCAACCTGTTCCTGGCGTCGATGCTGCTGCTGGTCGTCGCCGACAACTACGTGGTGCTCTACGTCGGCTGGGAAGGCGTCGGCCTGGCGTCCTACCTGTTGATCGGATTCTGGTACCACAAGCCGACGGCGGCCACCGCGGCGAAGAAGGCGTTCGTGATGAACCGGGTCGGCGATGCCGGGCTGGCCCTGGGAATGTTCTTGATGTTCAGCACTTTCGGCACCTTGTCGTATGCCGGCGTGTTCGCCGGCGCACCGGCGGCTGATCGCGGCGCGCTGACCGCGATGGGACTGCTGTTGCTGCTGGGTGCGTGCGCCAAGTCCGCCCAGGTCCCGCTGCAGGCCTGGCTTGGTGACGCCATGGAGGGCCCCACCCCGGTGTCCGCGCTGATCCACGCCGCCACCATGGTGACCGCCGGTGTTTATCTGATCGTGCGGTCCAACCCGCTGTACAACCTGTCCCCCGACGCGCGACTGGCCGTGGTCATCGTGGGTGCGGTCACGCTGCTGCTCGGAGCCTTCATCGGCTGCGCCAAGGACGACATCAAGCGGGCGCTGGCAGCGTCGACGATGAGCCAGATCGGCTACATGGTGCTGGCGGCGGGCCTGGGCCCGGCCGGCTACGCCTTCGCGATCATGCACCTGCTCACCCACGGATTCTTCAAGGCCGGATTGTTCCTCGGCTCCGGCGCGGTGATTCACGCGATGGACGAAGAACAGGACATGCGCCGTTACGGCGGTTTGCGTGCGGCGCTGCCCATCACATTCGTCACCTTCGGCCTGGGTTACCTCGCGATCATCGGTGTGCCGCCCTTCGCCGGCTACTTCTCCAAGGACGCCATCATCGAGGCCGCGTTGGCCTCGGGCGGCATCGAGGGTTATCTGCTCGGCGGCGCCGCGCTCTTGGGCGCCGGCGTCACCGCGTTCTACATGACACGCGTAATGCTGATGACCTTCTTCGGCAAGAAGCGCTGGGGTCCAGGCGCGCACCCGCACGAGGCACCGGCCCTGATGACGTGGCCGATGATCCTGCTCGCGGTCGGGTCGGTGTTCTCCGGTGGCCTGCTGGCGCTGGGCGGCACCCTGCAGAGTTGGCTCGAACCGGTCGTCGGAAAGCACGAGGAAGTCACCCATGCGTACCCGGTCTGGGTCAGTTCGGCGCTCGCGCTAGGTGTCGTGGTCATCGGCATCGCGGTGGCCTACCGGTTGTACGCGAAGGCACCGATCCCCCGGGTGGCTCCGCTGTCCGTGTCGCCGTTGACGACGGCGGTGCGCCGCGACTTCTACGGCGATGCCTTCAACGAGGAGGTCTTCATGCGCCCCGGTGCGCAACTGACTCACGCGCTTGTCGACATCGACAACACTGGTGTCGACGGCTCCGTCAACGCCCTGGCTGCCCTGGTGAGTTCGACGTCAAATCGGCTGCGCGGGTTGCAAACCGGCTTCGCCCGCAACTACGCATTGTCGATGCTGACGGGCGCCGTGCTGGTGATCGCGCTGATCCTGGCGGTGCGACTGTGGTGATCGGTGTCGGCGAGCGAACCGATGTGGCAGTACCTCCCGATTGCGGAGACGAAGCGATGACAAGGAGCGGCGCTCATGAATAGCGTTCCCTGGCTGAGCGTGCTGTGGCTGGTGCCGCTGGCCGGCTCCGTGCTGATCATCCTGATGCCGCCCGGACTGCGGCAGCTCGCCAAGTGGACGGGTCTGGTCTTCGGCGTACTGACCCTGGCGGTGGCCGTCGTGGTCACGGTCGGGTTCAAAACCGGTGGCGCGCCGTACCAATTCGTCGAAAAGCATCCGTGGATCCCGGCGTTCGGCGCCGGCTACACCCTGGGTGTCGACGGCATCGCGGTGGTGCTGGTGCTGCTGACGGCGGTGCTGATTCCAGTGCTGCAGGTTGCCGGCTGGAACGACGGCGATGGTGACGACCAGCTGCGCCCGGCTTCGCCGAGCGCGCGATGGTCACGAAGCGGCGAGCGCAGCCGCGGGGTGCAGGCCTACATCGCCTTGACGCTGGCCATCGAGTCGATGGTGCTCATTTCGGTCGTCGCCCTGGACGTGCTGCTGTTCTACGTCTTCTTCGAGGCCATGCTCGTCCCGATGTACTTTTTGATCGGAGGTTTCGGCGGCGGCCCCGGCAGGTCGCGCGCGGCCGTGAAGTTCTTGTTGTACAACCTGTTCGGCGGGCTGATCATGCTGGCCGCGGTCATCGGAGTGTACGTGGTGACCTCGCAGCATAATGCGGGCACCTTTGACTTCCGCGAGATCGTGGCCGGCGTCGCGTCGGGTCGTTACGGCGCGGACTCCGCGGTGTTCAAGGCGCTGTTCCTGGGTTTCATGTTCGCGTTCGCGATCAAGGCACCACTGTGGCCGTTCCACCGTTGGCTGCCCGACGCAGCCGTCGAGGCCACCCCGGCCACCGCGGTGCTGATGATGGCGGTGATGGACAAGGTCGGCACCTTCGGCATGCTGCGCTATTGTCTGCAGCTGTTCCCCGGCGCCTCAACGTATTTCCGCCCGCTGATCGTCGTGCTGGCGGTCATCGGGGTGGTCTACGGCGCGATCGTCGCCATCGGTCAGACCGACATCATGCGGCTGATCGCCTACACCTCGATCTCACACTTCGGATTCATCATCCTGGGCATCTTCGTGATGACCAGCCAGGGGCAGAGCGGGTCGACGCTGTACATGCTCAACCACGGCCTGTCTACGGCCGCGGTCTTCCTGATCGCCGGATTCCTGATATCGCGGCACGGCAGCCGGGCGATCGCCGACTACGGCGGCGTGCAGAAGGTGGCGCCGATACTGGCGGGCACCTTCCTGGTCTCGGCGATGGCAACCCTGTCATTGCCGGGCCTGGCGCCGTTCATCAGCGAATTCCTGGTCCTGCTGGGCACTTTCAGCCGGTACTGGCTGGCCGCCGGATTCGGGGTTACCGCGCTCGTGCTCTCGGCGGTCTACATGCTGTGGCTGTACCAGCGCGTGATGACCGGGCCGGTCGCCAGCGGCAACGAGAAGATCGGCGATCTGCGCGGACGTGAATTGGTCGTCGTCGCACCGTTGATCGCGCTGCTGCTGATGCTCGGCATCTATCCCAAGCCGGTGCTCGACATCATCAATCCCGCCGTCGAGAACACCATGACCACCATGGGCCAGCATGACCCGAAGCCGACCGTCCCGGTGGGGACACCCAGACCGGCCGAACTACACCGGACCGCCGAAGGACCGCGATGACCCTCCCTACCCCGAGCATCCAGTACTTCCTGCTCTGCCCGACACTCATCGTGTTCGGCGTCGCCGTGCTGGGTGTGCTCGCAGAGGCGTTCCTGCCCAGGCGAATTCGCTACGCCGGGCAGGTGACACTCTCGCTCGCCGGTTTGATCGCGGCGTTCGTCGCCGTCATCGCCGTGAGCCGCTCGATCCCAGGCTCGGGGCGCGTGGCGTTGTTGGGCGCGATGGCCGTTGACCGCCCGACGCTGTATCTGCAGGGCACCGTGCTGCTGGTCGCGGTGATGGCGGTCATCTTCATCGCCGAACGCGCCCAAGCCAAGGCGGACAGCACGGTGTCCGTGGGAGTCGGCACCGCGGGCTCGGGCGGCCTGGACTCCTTTACGCCGCAGGCTTCGGCGGTGCCCGACAGCGACGCCGAGCGCGAGGCCGAACGGGCCGGGGCCGCCCAGACGGAGCTGTTCCCGCTGGCGCTGCTGTCGGTCGGCGGCATGATGGTCTTCCCCGCATCCAACGACTTGTTGACCATGTTCGTCGCGCTGGAAGTGTTGTCCTTGCCGCTATACCTGATGTGCGGCCTGGCCCGTCACCGTCGGCTGCTCTCGCAGGAAGCGGCGATGAAGTACTTTCTGCTGGGCGCGTTTTCGTCGGCGTTCTTCCTGTACGGTGTCGCGCTGCTCTACGGCGCCACCGGCACGCTGCTGCTGACGGGTATCCGCGATGCGCTGGCCGCGCGCGGCGAGACCTCGATGGCGCTGGTCGGCGTCGCCCTGCTGTCGGTCGGCCTGCTATTCAAGGTCGGTGCCGTTCCGTTCCACTCCTGGATTCCCGACGTCTACCAGGGCGCGCCCACCCCCATCACCGGGTTCATGGCGGCGGCCACCAAAGTCGCGGCTTTCGGTGCGCTGCTTCGGGTTATCTATGTGGCGCTGCCGCCGCTGCACGATCAGTGGCGTCCGGTGCTGTGGGCCATCTCCATCCTGACCATGGCGGTCGGCACCATCACGGCGGTGAACCAGACCGACGTCAAACGCATGCTGGCCTACTCGTCGGTCGCCCACGTCGGATTCATCCTCACCGGCGTCATCGCCGATAACCATACGGGCCTCTCCGCCACGTTGTTCTATCTGCTGGCCTACAGCTTCAGCACCGTCGGCGCGTTCGCGATCGTCGGTCTGATCCGCGACGCCGACGGAGTCGAGGACGCGACACTCTCGCACTGGGCAGGCCTGGGTCAGCGCTCGCCCATTGTGGGCGTGATGTTTTCGATGTTCTTGTTGGCGTTCGCCGGTATCCCGCTGACCAGTGGATTCGTCAGCAAGCTCGCCGTCTTCAAGGCAGCCGCCCAGGGCGGTGCCGTACCCCTGGTGATCGTCGGTGTGGTCGCCAGCGGCGTCGCCGCGTACTTCTACGTGCGGGTCATCGTGTCGATGTTCTTCACGGAGGCGACGGAGGACACCCCGCACGTGTTGGCGCCGGGGTTTTTGAGCAAGGCCGCGATCGCGGTGTGCGCCGCGGTCACCGTGGTGCTGGGCATCTTCCCGCAGCCGCTGCTCGACCTGGCCGACCAGGCCGCCGTCCTGCTGCACTGACGCGGCCCGCGGCATGGCCGGTCAGCTCATGAACGGCCGGATGGCCAGGAGGTAGATCACCAGTGCCCCCAGCGGGGCCACCAACGGCAACCACGGCAACTGCAAGGGAAATGACGTCGCGACCCACCCGGCGAACGTGAACCCCACGGCGCCGGCCGCCGTCGGCCAACTGTCCGGCACCACCGCGGCCGACGCGCCGACCGTGTGACGGCACACCAGGTAGGCGGCGGCGCACAAGCCGGACAGCGCGACGAATATCACCGGCGGGTCGGACAGGATGACGGTAACCGCGGCGAGCAGTACGGCAACCGTTGCGGCACGCCGGATTACGATGCCCACCGCGACCGCGATCAGCGCCGCCACCCAGGCGACCACCGCGGAGCCGTGCCAACCATCGGCGGCCAGCCCCACCATGAGCAGACCGAAGCACGTCGCGAACGCGGGCGCCCGGAGCCGCGCCAGCGCGCCCGAGCCGGCGTCATCCACGAAGCCTCCCCCGCACCCGCCGGCGGCGATCCGGTAGCACACCCATGGACTGTTCCAGAGCGCTATCGCCCCGCCACGACACGATGTCCACGCCGATGGTGGCCATGTCCCGATACATCGCCGAGCGCTGCAGCGCCCACATCCGGTCCACCAGGGGATCCTGTTCTTCCTCGAACGGCGAACTATCGAGAATGTCGACGGCCAGTACGACATGGCCACGCTTGCGCAGATCGATCAGGGCCAAGGCGAATTCGGTGTCGAGCAGGGTGGAGAAGGCGATGACGATCGCCCCGGCGGGAACCGCCGCGCGCGGCGCCAGCGTGCCCGTGGTGTGTTCGAATCGGTCGCCGGCGTTCAGGACGGTGTCGAGCACCCGATAGAACTGGCGCTGCCCGATGTCGGCGCCCAGCCAACGCGGATGGTTGCCCCCGAGAGCCACGATGCCGGCCCGATCACCGTGGCGCAACGCGGTTTGCACCACCTGCGCCGCCCCGCGCACGACACGTTCGGTGGCCTCGGTCGCCGGACCCGCGGGCTGCCGGTACCCGTCGATCAGGACCACCACGTCAGCGGCGCGGTCGGTCAATCGCTGCGTCACATGCAGTTGACCGCGGCGCGCGCTCACCGGCCAATTCACCGCCCGCAGTTGGTCGCCCGGCACATAAAGGCGAATGTCGGCGTACTCCACGCCCGGACCGATATGGCGAGTCAGGTGGGCGCCCAACCGGTCGAGCAGCTCGGTCTGCGGGATGGGTGTCAGCTGTGGCGGCGTCAAGGGAAACACGATGACCTCGGCGGCCGCGACTGTGGCCGTTCCGGCGAGCAGCCCACCTCGGGCAACGACGTCGATGCGGGCCCCGATGGCGTACCGGCCCCAACGCTGCGCGATGGCCGTGACGGTTTTCGCCTGGGGCGCATCGGATTCGGCGATTTCGAGCTCCATGCCGGCGATGTCGGGAATCGTGACCTGGACTGCCGACCTCCCGCGTTCTTCGGTCGCCCACACTTTGATGTGCACCTGCTCCTTTTCGAAGCAACGCTGGGCGTCGGGCTCGCCATGCACCCGAATAGTCGGGACCGGCCGCTGCCAACTGATCGAGCACAGCACGCCGAGCAGCGGCGCCGCGAAGGCGACCAGCTGCCATCGGGCGTCCATCACGGCGGCGGCCATCGCAAACCCCGCGCAGGTGGCGATAGATCGCGTCAATTCCGATGCACGCCAGCGGAATTCGACCCCAACGCTGGATGTCACGCCGGGTTCCCACCAGCGCTGGCGCCGGTTCGCGGCACCGGTAGACGGTGCAGCAGCTCTGCGATCACGTCGGCGCCCTGGATCTTTCGTACCCACATTTCGGGGCGCAAAGTGATCCGGTGTGCGACCGCCGCGATGGCCAGCGCCTTCACATCCTCGGGGATGACGTAGTCGCGGCCGAGCAACAGCGCGCGGGCGCGGGCGAGTTGCACCAGATCGAGTTCGGCGCGGGGGCTGGCGCCCACCGCAACCTGCGGATGGTGTCGCGTCGCATTGGCCAGCGACACCACGTAGTGCAGGACGTCTTCGTGTACGGTCACCTGCTCGACCGATTCACGCATGGCAAGCAGGTCGTGCGCGTCCACGACCTGGTTGACAGTCGGTTCCGCCGAACCGCGTTCGAGGCGGCGGCGTAGCATCGAGGTCTCGTCCCGTTCGTTGAGATACCGTAGTTCCAGCCGGATCGCGAACCGGTCGAGTTGCGCCTCGGGCAGCGGATACGTGCCCTCGTACTCGATCGGATTGTCGGTGGCCAGCACGATGAAAGGCTGTGGCAGCTGGTGTGTTTCGCCGTCGATGCTGACTTGGCCTTCGGCCATCGCCTCCAGCAGCGCCGCCTGGGTCTTCGGCGGCGTGCGATTGATTTCGTCGGCCAGGAGCAAATTGGTGAAGATGGGGCCGGGCCGGAACGCGAAGCGTCCGGACTGCATGTCGTAGATCGTCGAGCCGAGCAGGTCGGCCGGCAATAGATCGGGCGTGAACTGCACCCGGGTGAATTGCAACCCCAAGGCGGCGGCAAAGGATCTCGCGATCAGCGTCTTGCCCAGGCCGGGCAGGTCTTCGATGAGGATGTGGCCGCGCGCGAGGACTGTGGTGAGGATAAGGCGCAGCGCGGAGCGTTTTCCCACCACCACACGTTCTATCTCGTCGAGGATCGCCTCGCAGTGGGCCGTCGTGGTTGCGGCCGGCAGCGTCATGTCGGGATCGCGCCTCCTGTCATACCTGCTCCAGCTTTTGCAGAATCTCCTGCAGTGCCGCACGGCCAGGGCCGGGTTGGCCGTCGCGGCTGCGCGTGACGTTGTTGGGATCCACCCATTCCCACAGTTCCGCGCCAAAAAGCATGCGTCCGGTTGCGTTAAAGGATGCGGGATCTTTGGATTGTCTTTGACCAGTTGTCATCTCGTAACGGCGCGCGAGCATCGGGCGCAGATGCCGGTCCCAGTCTGCCCGGGTGGACTCCGACCACCGAATCGTCGTCTCGGTGTTGGCCAGCCAGCGGCGCAACGAGTCTCCGAGCTCGTCGGTGGCCGGCTCCGCGTCGGCGTCGAATCCGCGCGCCAGGGCCCGACGGAGGCTCAGTAGCACCAGAGCCAGCCCCACACCGGAGGCCGCCAACACCCACCGTCGGTCATGCTGGGTCAGCACCAGCAGTTCTGTGCCGACGATGAGGCAAACGCCCAGGGAGGTAATCTTTCTCATGCTGCGCTCCGCGAGCTCAGCTCGTCGAGGACCAATCGAAGGACGCGCACGGCGGTGTCGCGGTGGCCCTCGTTCATCACGTGGGGACTGAACCGCGCCTCGGCGAACAAGTTCACCAATTGGACGGCGTTATCCGCGTGCAGAGCGTGGTGCTCAACCGCGCGGGCCAGCACCTCGGTCGGGGTGTCGAATTCCTGGGGGACGGCGCCGGGAACGTGTGCGAGTTCACGTTCCATCGCCGCATAGCAGGCGATGATCGCCTCTCGCGGTTCGCGGCTCGGGTCTCTCATCTCGGCCAGTCCACGTTCGGCCGCCCGCGCCAGTGACTCCGAACGCGGCGCAGGCGCCGGGGATTCCGCCGGCTCGTCGACGATGCCGGATGCGGCGGGGCGCCAGCGCCGCCGCGCCGACGCGACCGTCCCGGCGACCAACATCACCAGCATGGCAACCGTGCAGGCGAACAGGATCCCAAGCATGTTCGGGGAGGCGTCGCGAGGCCGGTGCGGATGCTGCGCCGGTGGCTGTGCGGGCGGGTGGGTCGACGGTGCCCCGCCGGAATCGGGCGGTGACGGGCCGGGAGCGACGCCGTGGGCCAGGAACCTGGCCAGCAACAGCACGATCAGCAGCCAGGCCACGATCACGCCGAGTCCGATCAACAACACGCGCCAGCTCGGTCGTCCCTTGCCGGTGCCCAGCATGTCGGACATAGCACCGGCACTCGGCGCGGGCACGCGGGGGTCTCGCAACCGCGCCACCACGGCGATCGCGATCAGCGCAAGCGTCACCGCGAGAACCGCCACCACGAAAGCCAGCGTCCCGCGGCCGCTCGACTCGCTGCGCATCGCATCGTGACGAGCGGGAAGGTAGCCGCGCAGGGCGGCAGCGACGACGAGCAGCAGAACGATCAGGGCAACGACTCGCCCTGTCGGCTTGTCCATACCACGCATAGGCCCGCCACTCGATTGGTAGTTGCGGCACTGGCTTTCCCCATACTTGCACGTCAGGCGGCTCTAGAGCCAGGACCGGCGTTGTCATTCATCCACAGTCGGCAGTTCATCCACATATTCATCCCGTGGGCTTCGTATTCGAATATATGTTCGATACCGTGGACTGCGTGGGCGTTTTCATGAACGCGGAACAGGCGCGGGAACGCATCTGCGCCGCGCTCGACGCGATCGATGCGGCCCACCAGGTGCTGCGCCAGACCCCTTCGGGCGTGGTAGGTAACGCCTTCCGGGTCGACTTCGCCGAACGACTGGAAGCCCAGCATCGCCTCAATCGGGGCCTGATGTATCGGGTCTTCGGCGAAATCGCCGACCCGCCTGACGGGGCCGGATGTGTTCCCGCGTTGCGGAGCATGTTGTGGGCGCGGCTTCGGATCACGCCCGGAGAAATCACGCGGCGCTTCAGACTCGCCGCACGCCTGCTCCCTCGACGTTCGCTGACGGGCGCCCCATTGGAACCCGAGCTCCCGGCGTTGGCCGCGGCGGTGGCCGCCGGCGCAGTCGGCGAGGACCATATCCGCGCAGTCTGTGCCGCGGTCGACGCATTGCCCTCCTGCGTCTCCGGGAGCGACGCGGCCGACGCGGAGCGCACGCTGGTACGGCACGCGACCAAGCTCGACGCGGCCGTCGTCACCAGGCTGGGCCATCGGATTGCCGATTATCTCAATCCCGATGGACGTTTCGGTGATGCAGATCGGGCCCGCCGTCGCGGTGTGCACTTGGGCACACAGGGCCCCGACGGGATGTCGCGGCTCACCGGTTTCCTGGATCCCGAGGCCCGGGCCTACTTCGAAGCCATCGAGGCGGCGGTTCGGCCCGGCCGTCATCAGACCCCAGACGCCGATCCCGAGGCGCGCGACGATCGCACACCGGGCCAACGCCGCCACGACGCCCTCAAACTCGGACTCGAGATCGCCATCGCCTCAGGTGGTCTCGGGACGCACCGCGGCCACCCCGTTACCGTGGTGGCCACCACGACGTTGGTTGAACTCGACCAGGCCGCACACGCCACGGTCGACTCGTCAACTCAGATGCCCGTCCCGGCGCGGACCGGCGGCGGTTCGCGACTGCCGATGCCGGACCTGATTCGGATGGCCGCCAAGGCAATTCACTACCTCGCCGTCTTCGACGAGCATACCGGCCGGCCGTTGTATCTGGGCCGGCAGAAACGCATCGCCACCGCGGATCAACGCCTCATCTGCTACGCCCGGGACCGCGGCTGCACCCATCCCAACTGCCTGGAACCCGGGTATCACTGCGAGGTTCACCATGCACACGAATGGGCAGACGGAGGTCCGACCGACGCGGACAACCTGTTCTTCGCCTGCGGATCGGACCACGGCGCGGTGGGCCGGGGCGAACGGCGCACCGTCGTCCGCAACGGGCGACTCGGCTGGACCGACGGCACCGGACCGCCGGTCGTCAATCACGCGCACCATCCCGACGAGCTGCTGCGCGGCGATCCCGACCCCCCTGAGGGTGAATGATGTTGAGTCGCCGTGATCATCGATGCGGTGACGGCGATCGCGCCTCGCTAGTCCAGCGTGAAGGGACAGAAGCTGCCGTCGAGGACCTGGAGGTGGCCAATGGTGCGTCCGGTTACCTTGGCGGGATCGACCAGCGCCAATTCGACCGCCGCGCGGGCGAATTCGTCCGCCGACGCGGTGTCATCGAAGTTGCGGGCATAATACGAAAGCCCCGGCGTGAGAATCGGTTTGGAGGGCGAAAGCGCGTTCACCGCGATGTTGTGGTCGGTGAGGTCGAAGGCCGCGCACTGGGTGAGATGCTCGAGTGCGGCCTTGGAACCGCCGTAGCCGGGCAGCACCCCTCCGGTCCGGTCGGCGTAGGGGCCGTCGCCGGGCAATCGCGATGCGATCGAGGTGATGTTGATGATCGAACCGCCGCCCGCCTCGATCATGTCGGGGCACACCATCTGCATCAGCTCGTACGCCGCGAACACCGCGATGTCGAAATGCCGGCGGTACGCGTGCAGGGGCGTGCTGATGAATCCCGGCCAGCCCGGCTTGGCGGCGGCACCCGCCGGCTTTGCTGCGGCGGCACCCGCAGGCGTGGCGGCGGCACCCACGGCCTTGGCGGCTTTGTCGCGCGGTTGCCCACCGGCTGCCGGTGGCCGCCCTGGTGCTGTGAAGGCCGCGTTGTTGATCAGAATCCCTATCGGGCCCAATGCCTCTCGCGCCGACTTTACCAACCGGGCGACCTGATCGCGGTCGGTCAAATCGGCTCGAACCGCAATCGCGCGCCCGCCGGCCGCCTCGATATCGGCGACCGTCTGGCCGATGGTCCCCGGCAGCCGGTCATCCCATACTTCTTCGGTGCGGCCGGCAACCGCCACCGCGGCACCGTCAGCCGCCAAGGCCAACGCGATTGCCCGGCCCAGGCCGCGGCTACTGCCGGTGACAATCGCGGCCCGCCCCGCCAGCCGCCCCGTCATTGCCGCACCCCGTGCACCACGATGGCCGTGGTTTGCTCCACCCACGTGTCGCCGAGGTCTTCCTCCGGACGCAACAGCATCCGCAGCATCGTCGCTCCCCCAATCAACTCGATCAATCGGTCCGGATCCACATCGGGATGGGCTTCGCCGCGGTCGACCGCCTCGCGCAGCCGGACCCGCACCGCGGTGAACAGGTCCACGAAGCGCGACATCACCCGCCCATTGAGCGCGGGATCGGCCGTCATGTCGGCGACCAGACCGGGCAGCGCGGCGCGCACCACCGGAGTCGTGAACACGTCACGGGTGGCCTCGATCATCATCCGCACGTCGGCGGCGATATCCCCGGCCGGCGACTCCAGCGCGGTCGGGGCGGTAGGGAAGGCGGCCTCGTGCACCAGTTCGGCCTTGCTGGACCACCGCCGGTACAGTGCGGATTTCGTGGTGCCGGCCCGCTCCGCGACCGCAGCCAGACTGATGTTGGAATAACCCGTTTGGACAAGCAGTTCCGCGGTCGCCGATAAGATCGCCGAGTCGATACGCGGATCGCGCGGGCGACCGGCGCCGGAGGCCTTGTCAAGGCCGGACGGGTCTGCTTTCATAACGCTACCTACCGTATCGTAATTGCCTCGGCGAAGGAGGCACCTTATGGCAACAGAACCGGCGGTCGACAAAATCGACCGGCTCCAGCGCTCCAGCCGCGACGTCTCCACGTTGCCGACGGTGCTGTCACGCTGGCTTTCCACCGTACTGCCGGACGGCGCGAATCCCGAGGTGATCGTGGAGAGCGGCGTGGACTCAACAGGCATGTCGTCCGAGACCATCATCCTGACCACCCGCTGGCGACAGGACGGGCAATCGACCGAGCAGAAGCTGGTCGCGCGGGTCGCTCCCACGGCTGAGGACGTGCAGGTCTTCCCGACCTATCGGCTCGACCACCAATTCGACGTCATTCGGAAAGTGGGCGAGCTGACCGACGTGCCCGTGCCGCGGGTGCGCTGGCTGGAGAACACCGGCGACGTCCTCGGCACACCGTTCTTCGTGATGGACTACGTCGATGGCGAGGTGCCACCCGACGTCATGCCGTACACCTTCGGGGGCAACTGGTTCGCCGACGCGCCCGCCGAGCGGCAGCGCGAACTGCAGGACGCCACCGTCGGCGTACTGGCCACGTTGCACTCGATTCCGAACGTGCAGAGCACATTTGGGTTCCTTACCGAAGGGCAACCTGGGGACACCGCGATGCGCAAGCATTTCAACTGGGTGCGGTCCTGGTATGACTTCGCGGTGCCCGACATCGGGCGATCGCCGTTGCTGGAGCGTACTTTCGACTGGCTGGAAGCCAATTGGCCGGCCGAGGCAGCCGCCGTCGAGCCCGTGCTGCTGTGGGGCGACGCCCGAGTGGGCAACGTGCTGTACAACGACTTCCGGCCGGTGGCGGTGTTGGACTGGGAAATGGTGACGTTGGGCCCGCGTGAGCTCGATGTGGCCTGGATGATATTCGCACACATGGTCTTTCAAGAACTCGCCGGCCTGGCAACGCTACCGGGATTGCCAGACGTGATGCGCGAGGAGGACGTGCGCGCCACCTACGCGCGGTTGGCCGGCGTCGAAGTTGGCGACTTGCATTGGTTTTACGTGTATTCGGGCGTGATGTGGGCTTGCGTGTTCATGCGCACCGGCGCTCGGCGGGTGCACTTCGGCGAGACCGAGAAGCCCGACGATGTCGAATCACTGTTCTACCACGCCGGATTGATGCGGCGCCTAATCGGAGAGAGTCTTATCGGAGAGGACCAGTAATGCTCGGACCGCTCGACGAGTTTCCCGTACATCAGATTCCCCAGCCGATCGCGTGGCCGGGCTCTTCGGACCGCAACTTCTACGATCGCTCGTACTTCAACGCCCATGACCGCACTGGAAACATCTTCGTGATCAGCGGCATCGGCTACTACCCCAACCTCGGGGTCAAGGATGCGTTCCTGCTCATCAGGCGCGGGGACACCCAGACCGCCGTCCACGTATCGGACGCCATCGACTCCGACCGGCTCAACCAGCACGTCAACGGTTACCGGGTCGAGGTCATCGATCCGCTGCACCAGCTACGGATCGTCCTCGACGAAACCGAGGGAATCGCAGCCGATCTCACCTGGAAGGGGCTTTTCGACGTCGTCCAGGAGCAGCCGCACGTCCTACGATCGGGCAACCGGATCACGCTGGACGCGCAGCGTTTTGCTCAGCTGGGCAGCTGGAGCGGCCACATCGTCATCGACGGCCAAAAAATCACCGTCGACCCCGACACCTGGCTGGGCAGCCGCGACCGGTCCTGGGGGATCCGTCCGATCGGCGAGGCCGAGCCCGCGGGACGGCCCGCGGACCCGCCCTTCGAGGGCATGTGGTGGCTCTACGTGCCCATGGCATTCGACGATTTCGCGATCGTGCTGATCATCCAGGAGGAGCCCAGCGGGTTCCGGTCGCTCAACGACTGCACCCGGATCTGGCGCGACGGCCGCGTCGAGCAGCTGGGCTGGCCGCGGGTCAAGATCCATTATCGCTCCGGCACCCGCATCCCGACCGGCGCGACCATCGATGCCACCACCCCCGATGGCACCCGGGTGCACTTCGATGTGGAGTCCAAGCTGCCGGTGCCGATTCACGTCGGCGGCGGCTACGGCGGCGACTCCGACTGGATTCACGGCATGTGGAAGGGCGAGAAGTTCGCCGAGCGCCTGACCTACGACATGACCGATCCGGCGATCATCGGCCGAGCGGGCTTCGGGGTGATCGATCATGTCGGCCGAGCGGTCTGCCGTGACGGCGACGGCGAGCCGGTCGAGGGCTGGGGCCTTTACGAACACGGCGCGTTGGGCCGCCACGACCCGTCCGGGTTCAAAGATTGGCTCACGGTCGCGCCGTAACCCAGGCGGCAACCGCGCCGCAGCTGGGATGTGACCGCCCATCGGCCGCTAGCTTGCACAATTTGGGGGTGAAAACCGGGGAAATGCGGTTCACTGGACCGCGTGCCCGGACCCCCGCGGATTGTCGACGTCGTCGTGGTCGGTGCGGGCTTTGCCGGACTCGCCGCGGCGCGAGTGCTGTCTCAACAAGGCCACGACGTGGTGGTGTTCGAGGGCCGTGACCGTGTCGGCGGCCGGTCGCTGACCGGCAGCGTCGCCGGATTGCCGGCCGATCTGGGCGGCACTTTCGTCGGGCCGACCCAGGACGCCGTCTTGGCGATGGCGGCCGAACTCGACGTCCCGACCACCCCGACGCACCACGACGGCAAGAACCTCATCCATTGGCGTGGGTGGACGCACGCGTATCACGGCACCATTCCAAAACTGTCGCTGACGGGGCTGCTGGACATCGGCCGATTGCGGTGGCAGTTCGACAGGATCGCCCGCAGCATCCCGCTGGCGGCGCCGTGGGATGCCCGCCGTGCCCGGGAACTCGACGGCTTATCGCTCGGCGGCTGGCTGCGCTCGGTGCGTGCGACCGCGTCCTCGCACGACCTGATGGCGATCGTGGCGCGCGTGACGTGGGGATGCGAACCCGACGATGTGTCGATGCTGCACGCCGCTCGTTACACGCACGCGGCCGGCGGCCTGGACCGGCTGCTCGACGTCCAGGACGGTGCCCAACAGGACCACTTCCCCGGTGGCACGCAACAGATCGCCGAAGCCGCGGCCGCCGAGCTGGGAGCACGGGTGGTGCTCAACGCCCCGGTCCGCCGAATCGAGCGGCACGGCGCGGGCGTCACCGTAACAAGCGATCTCGGCGAGACCGATGCCGGGTTCGTCATCGTCGCCATCCCGCCCGCCCATCGCGCCTGGATCGAGTTCAGTCCTCCGTTGCCCGCCGAATACGAGCAACTCGCCCGGCACTGGCCGCAGGGCCGGCTTAGTAAGGCGTATGCGGCCTATTCCACGCCGTTCTGGCGGACCAACGGATTTTCCGGGCAGGCGCTGTCCGACGAGGGCCCCGTCTTCATCACTTTCGACGTCAGCCCGCACCCGGACGGACCCGGCATCCTGATGGGTTTTGTCGACGCCCGCGCCTTCGACTCGCTACCGAGCAATCAGCGTCGCCGCGACGCATTGCGCTGCTTTGCAACGCTTTTCGGCGATGATGCGCTCAAACCCCTGGACTATGTCGATCATCGTTGGGGGGTGGAGGAATTCGCCCCCGGCGGTCCCACCGCCGCGGTGCCCCCGGGGTCGTGGACGCGGTTCGGGCCGTGGCTGCGCGAACCGGTCGGGCCGATCCACTGGGCCGGCACCGAAACGGCCGACGAGTGGACCGGATTCCTCGACGGGGCGATCCGCTCCGGGCACCGCGCCGCCGCCGAGATCACCGCCCTGCTATGAGCTGATTCGCCGGGTGGCCGCGTTCTGGATCGCCATTTCGGCGAGCCCGCGCAACTGCCGGCTCACGTCGCGCGGGTGTTCCAGCATCGAGCAGTGGCCGCCGGGTAGTTCAACCAATTCGATCAGGTTGGGTGTGGTGCGTGCGATCCTGCGAGACTGGCTAATCGGGGTCAGCCGGTCGCGTTCGCTGCCGATCACCAACGTCGGCACGGTCAGTCCGTCCAGATTGAGATACCGAGACCCCAGTGACGTCACCAGCGCCCTCGCACAGCCGGCCCGTCCCGCCGGTGCTGTGCTCTCGAATAGCTCGTAGACCACCCGGGCGATGCTCGGGTCGGCGTCTCGCCCGGTGGCCAGCATCGCCACCGCATATCGGCTCGGTATGCGGGCGGCACGTGGGAGCGGTAACCCACCGAACGCGGTGATCAGGGCCCGCCCGGCGAGGACTCGCGCCGGCGACAATCCATCGGGCGCCGACAGCAGTTGCACCTGCCGGATCAGATCACCGGTGGTGGTGTTGATCAGCGCGACGGCGTCGGCGCGCCTGGGAACCTTGTGACGGTAGCGCTCAGACCACGCGGCGATGGTGATGCCGCCCATCGAATGACCCGCTACCACGGCCCGCTCGTGCGGTGCCAGTGTTGCGTCCAGCACCGAATCCAGGTCGGAGGCAAGGTGTTTGAGGCTGTAGTCCGCGCGCCGCGGCACACCACTGCGCCCGTGGCCGCGATGATCGAAGGCGATCACCCGGTAATCGTTTGACAGGTCGGCAATCTGATACGCCCACGCCCGGATCGCGCAGGTGATGCCGTGAATCAACACGATCGGGTAACCCTCGGGCGGCCCGAACACCTCCGCGTGCAGCCGGGTGCCGTCGGCCGCCGTGACCGTCACGGTCTCACTGCGCGGCAGCTGGTCGGGGAACGGGTCAAATGGGCGAGCCGATCGTCGAGCATTCATCGCCGCTCCCCCCTCCAACGCGACCCCGTTGCCGCAGCTAAGGATGAGACGATCTTATGTCTAAGTCGGGTCCGGTTTTGGCGAATCCGGCAAACGATTCTTACCAAATGCTTAGAACCTGACCGGTCGTCACGCCGATCAGGACGGTGCCTGCTGCTGTCTCAGCGTGGTGTGCGGGCTCTGGCCGTAGGTCTGCCGGTAGAGCACCGCGAATCGTCCGGTGTGGGCGAATCCCCACCGCTGGGCGATCTCGGTGACCGTCGAGGTAGCGCTCGTCGCCGCCACCAGCTCTTGATGGGCATGGCTGAGCCGCACCCGACGCATGTACTCGGTCGGCGTGGTACCGAGCTGGCGGCGGAACAGATACTGGACCGCCCGGGGCGTCAGATGCACCGCGGCGGCGACATCGTTGATGCCGATATCCTCCGCGGTGTGGTGGTGGATGAAAGACACCGCCTCCTTGAGGGTTTCAGGCAGCGCGAGATCGCTGGCCGGGTCTTGCTCGGTGAGGTTGGACGGGTAGCACTCGAGCAGCGCACCGGCCAATAGGTTGGCCATCCCCGCGGCGATCAGCGGCTGGTGGGCGGTGTCGGCGCAGGCCAAGGTGCCGACCACATAATCGAGCGCTCGCTGCCACGCCCGCACGGCGGCACGGGAACGCGGCCGCCAATTGACGAACTGCGTCTGCTGCCCCAACGACGACTGCCAATCCGCGGCGACCTTGTTCATCACGTCGGCCTCGAGAGTCACCACATCGAAACGTGCCCCGTTGCAGTGCAATACGCACGGCATGCCGTGAGCGACGAGAATCGGGAAGTCGGCGGTGGCCACCGGACCGCCCGCGACACTCAACGATCCCGCGCGCGGTTGGATCACCACGATGGTGTCGGCCGCCGGAATCTCGAGCGTCACACGCCCCTGGACCATCACCTCGTCGACGGTCATCGAGCCGGCATCACTGCGTCGGTGCGACACCGCGGCGTGGCCCGCCAGCCCGGAGACCCGCCAGCCCGGCTGATACGCGCCGGCGAAGAATCGCCGCACCGCATGCGCGTCGGCAGTGCGAAACTGCTTGTATTGCACTACAGCCGGGCGATATCCATGCTCGGAATCCGGCGTCAGACGGGCCGGGCAGTAGTCGGGCCGAGTCCCGTCGGTCGATTCGCCGGCGGAACCGATGACCAGCGTGGCGTCCTTGCCGTCGATCCCGCTCGTCGTAGTGGTCATGGCCGGCCTTCAGAAACCGCCACGAGCGCCCGCATCAGCGCGCCGCCGTCGATCGCGGATTTATCGGGGCCCGGTCCGGCGACCCGATGCTTTCGTAAATGTTCAGCGCGTCGAGCGCTATCCGCTCCCACGCGAAGCGCGACGTGGCACGGCTGCGGCCCGCCGCGCCCATGCTCTCGCATTGAAAGCTTTGGCCGAGCAGCCTTCTCAATGCCATCGCCAGGGCGACCGGGCTTTCCGGCGGGATGATGAGACCGGTGATGTCGTCGAGCACGACGTCGGCGAGGACGCCCATGGTGGAAACGATGACTGCCACGCCGCTGGCCATGGCCTGCAACACGGCGGCGGCCCGTGGCGGCTGCCGGGGAGTGCACGCCACGACGTCGGCGGACCGGATCAACTGGGGCAGTTCGTCACCGCCCACCGTGCCGGCGAAGCGGACGCGCTCGGCCACGCCGAGCCCCGCGGCAAGGCGTTGCAAGCGAGCCCGCGCGTCACTGTTGTCAACGTTCGTGGCGTCGGTCTCCGCGATTACCAACTCCGCGCCGCACACCTTGGGCATGGCGCGGATGGCGATATCGATTCCGTTGCACCACAGCGGGTTTGGTGTCACACACAGGACCCGTTGCAGGCCGTTGCGCGAGACCGTGGGACCGGTCGGCGCGTAGCGCGACGCGTCGACGCCGCAGGTCAGGGGGGACACCCGGGTGCGGCGGCGCCGCAGCCGGGCCAGCGCGTCGAGGTCGTCGCTGCCCTCGCCCGTCACCCAGGCCGCACTGCGTGCCAGGAGCGACTCGACGCGCAGGCGTTCGCGGTTGTGCTCCCCGTCGGCTTGTCCGCGCGACGTCGCGGCCAGACCCAGGAACGTCTGCACGACGGGGAGGCGCTGACGGCGAGCGGCCAACTGGGCGGCCAGCCCGCCCAGCCAGCCATAGGCGTGCACGACGTCGGGTTGCTCGCGTGACCAGGCGCGCTCGAGTTTGGTGGCCCATTCCCCCACATAGGGCAGGACGTCGGCGCAGGGGGCGGCCCGCCGCGGGCCGACGGGAACCGACAGGCAGCGGTAATGGCCTTGTGCGGCCGCCTGCACCGAGCATCGAGCGGCTCGCCGGAGGCACACCGTCGCGTCGTGTCCCTGCGCCGCCAAGGCGGCGCACAGTTGCTCCGGGTCCTCCCCGACGACGTCATCGCCACTGACAATTGCAATTTTCAACCGCAATTCCCTCCGCGCGCCGTCGTGCCATCCAGCAACACTAAGTCACATACCCTGCCGCATACCTACGAAACGGCCGGCGCGGCGACTTCGCATAGTGACCCGGGCTTCGCCTGCCGGACCGCACCCGACCAGCCAGAACGCGTCAGAGCGGCATCGTCCGCCGTGAGACTATGGCGGCGGGTCGACAAGGTGGAGACTTGAGAGGTGACGACTGATGAGCATGGCCGAGGCGTTGAGCTGGTGGTCCTGCTGGCGTCGGCGGGTGGTTTGGAGCCTCTGTCGACCATATTGCGAGGGTTACCTCGCGACTTCCCCGCCGCCGTCATCGTGCAACAGCACCTGGGCGGGCACGACAGCCTGCTGACCACAATCCTGCACAGGCAAACGGGCCGCGCGATCGAATGGGCACGGGACGGAATGGTGCTGCGGCCCGGACAGGTGGTCGTATGTCCGCCGGCGATACTGCTGCAACTGAACTCGGAGGGCCGCTGCCGCCTGCAAAATGCGCAGCGGCATCAGGCGCTGGTGTTCGACGTGCTGCTGGCTTCGGTCGCCGGCTCGTACGGCCCGCGCAGCGTCGCCGTGGTGCTGTCGGGTTCCGGGCATGACGGTGCGGCGGGCACCGTCGCGATGAAGCTGGCGGGCGCCGTCGTCATCGCTCAGAGCCCCGAGACGGCGCAGTACCAGTCGATGCCGATCGCTGCCGCGCGCGCCGGCGCCGACCTGGTATTGGACGTCGCCGAAATCGCCGACGTACTCACCGGCATCGTCGCCGGGGCAGCACTTCCGCCCCGTCGGGAATCGCCGGTCACGACCCCGGTGGACCAACCTGACGCCGCCGTCACCAGTTACGACGTGCTCGATCGGTTGCCCCCGGCGTTCGCGACCAACAGCGCGGCGGCCCGGGGCGAGCTCGCTCGGCTGCGCGCCGCCGAGCTCGAACGGCGCCGCAAGGAATTGACCGTGGGATTCGGCGCCACGCCGGAGACCGTGGCGATAGCGCGGCGCAGGGCCCAGGAGTCACGTTCCCGGGCCCAGCTGGCCCATCAGGCGGCCGAGGAGGCTTCCACCCAGTGGCCTGCCAAGGCATCGGGCCAGCACGCCGGGAGCGGCTAACCGACGACCTCCATCAACAGCAGTGCCCCGCCGACCGTCCCCTCTGCCGAACGGAACGACGTGCAGGTGATGCGCACCGTCGCCGGGCGCCCGCGCCGGTTGACGGCCTCCACCACGACTTCGCCGGAGCTCTCCGGGTCGACGAACGCATTGCCGATCAGGGGCCGGACAGAATCGAGCGGCAGGCCGATGTCCAGATTTGTCAGCCCAATCCCAGTCGTCTCGTCCGCCCGCAGGCCCCAAAGTTCTTCACACCCGCGGTTCCACAGGATCACCTTCATCTCCCGGTCGACCACCACCATGCCCATGTTCACCGAGTCGATGAGCGAATCCTGGAAGTGCTTGGCTTCGTCGAGTTCCAGGCTGCGTTCGCGCAACATGTCGTTGATGGTGTGCAGTTCGTCGTTGGTGGACTGCAGCTCCTCGTTCATCGTCTCGAGCTCTTCGTCGGTGGACTGCAGTTCCTCGTTGGTGGTCTCGAGCTCCTCTACCGTGGATTGCAGTTCCTCGTTGGTGGTCTCGAGCTCTTCGTTGGTGGACTGCAACTCTTCGTAGGCCGCCTCCAGCTGGCGATTGGTTTGGACGACCTTGTCCAACAGCGCGCGGGTGGCGGTGACGTCGAAGAACACGATCGACACCCCGAGCAAGCCGTTCTCGGCGTCGACGAGCGGGTTGACGTGGATTTCGAACCACACCGTCTCGGCGCCCGGCCGCTGCCATTTGACGTCCTGGATCCGCGCCGAGCGCCGCTCCACCTTGGCCTGTTCCAGGTAGGCGCGCAGTTCGACAGGGCGGTATGACACCTCGAGGTCCCGCAACAGCCGACCGATGTCGCGGGCCGAGAGCCCGAAGATGCTCTCCGCCTGTTGGTTGATCATCGCGACGGTGTCCTCGCCGGTGACCACGATCTGGGCCACCGGGCTGGCCCGGAAGGCCAAATCCCGCACCGTCGTCAACCCCGAAAGGTCCATGCTGCGTTCGTAAAACGCCGAGTTCGGATCGTAGCGATCCACACCACCGTTGCCTCCGAGCGCCTTGCGGAAGATGCGGTGTTTCAGGTTCAGCGGAGCGAACCGGTCGCCGTGACTCAGCAGCATCTCGGCGTGTCCCAGGAACAGCGTGCCCTGCGGTGCCAGGGCAAAATGCAGCCGCCCCAACACGTTTCGTTGCGTCTCCGCGTTGAGATACATCAAAGTGTTGCGGCACACCAGCAGGTCGACGCGCGAGATCGGTGCGTCCTTGACCAGATCGTTACGCCCGAAGATGACCGCTCGGCGCAAGTCCTTGTGAAACACGTAGCGGCCGTTGACCTGTTCGAAGTAGCGCTCCAACAGATCCGGGGGTACGGATTCGACCGCCTTGGCATCGTAGGACGCGATGCGCGCCTGGCTGAGGGCGTCCTCGTCGACGTCCGTGGCGTAAATCTTGACCCGCTGCCGGAACCCATCGGGTCCCAGCGCCTCGGCCAGCAGCATGGCCAGCGTGTAGGCCTCCTGACCCGAGGCGCAGCCGGCGCTCCACACTCGAATCGGGTCGTCGGGGCCGCGCTCGGCCAGCAGTCGCGGAATGACCTCGGTGCGAACGAACTCCCAGGCATCCGGGTCGCGGAAGAACGAGGTGACGTTGATCAGGACGGTGTTGAACAGCGCGGTGAACTCGTCCGAACTGGCCTGCAAAAAGTCGAGGTACTCATCGAAGGCGGTGTAGCCCGCCTGATCCATTCGATGCCGGACGCGGCGCATCAGCGAGGTCCGCTTATAGCCGGTGAAGTCGAAGCCGCGCGAATCCCGCATGTAGCGCAACAGGCCCTCGAAAGCCTCGTCCGTCGTGGAGTCCATGCACGTCCCGTTCGATAAGAGGTTCATCGAAGGACTTGAACACTACTCGCGGAGTCAGAGCTGGTTTTCCCGCCCGACCGATCCCCACACCGTTTTGCCCGACGTGGTGGGGGTGGCGCCCCACACCCGGCACAGCGCGGACACGATTGCCAGCCCGGAGACGATGTTGGCGCCACGGTCGGGATCCTCGTGCCGGCCCGGCAAATGGAAGCTGGTGTCCTCGACAGCGACCGTGACGCAGTCCTGATAGTTCTCGACGATCAGGACCGGCGCGCTCTCGGTGTGGTCGAGGACGTTTTCGACGAAGATGGTCGCGACCGTCGCCGCGACCGGTATCGCCTCGGGGACGTCCCACTGGGTGAGCCAGTCGGTGATCACGCTGCGCGCGGCATCGAGGCTGCTGATGTTTCGCGCTAGTTCGGTGCGTGCCCGCCGGCGAACCTGAAGCGACTGGCCCCGCACGGCGTCCAGTGCACGTTCTAGGGTTAAATGCGTTGGCACATAACGGGTAACGCCGGTCCTTTTCAACTCCCGCCGCACCCCCGACGCGGTGCACACCAGCAGGATCGGCACGTAGGGCCAGACGCTGACGTGCCAGCGCGCGCTGGTGAACACGGTCCAGGCCGACGCTGACGGCGCATGCAGGCGATTGATGTCGACGACGACGGCGAGGGGCTCGTCGATGGCCGCCTTGATGACGGTGTCGCGGATGGTTCGGTAAGTCGAGCTGTCGAGCACGCCTTCCATCGCCAGGATCGGCACACCATCACGTGATTCCTGCACGATGTGGACGGCGGCGTCGAGGTCAGTCATCGGTCTCACCGCGATGCGGGGCAGCGGATGACAGCCGCTCGCTGAGCACCGCCAGCGCCCGCTCCGCTTCGTCCGCCATCGCGGTGTAGCGGCGGGAGACCAGACCGGTGCGGGTCTTACCAGCCACATCGCGGGCCAACCTGGCCTTTTCCTGCAGGCTGCGCAGCGCCACCCACAGGGCGCCGTCAACTTCTTCATCGCGGGCGCTGAGCAGGGCCTCCGCCGTCCACGCATGACCGACCTGGCAGCGAAAATTGCCCTCACGTATCGAAACCAACGAGCCGTTGCAGTCCGGGCAGGTATAGCGGGACGGCGCGCCCAGTTCTTGAGTGTCGAAATCGGTCGAGAACCTCGAAGTCATGGCGATGCGGTTCTCCAGTTCCATCGCGGCGTCGCGCTCCATGTCAGGATCCTCTATCTCTCGGTGCGACAGCTCCTTGAGGACCGCGCCGATGTCGGCCGCCGGGACCTGACGGTCCACCACGCCCGCCTCCAGGGCGCTGGTCGGCATCGCGGGGAACAGCGCGTCCTCGGGTGTCTGACCGATGGTGATGCCACCGCGCGAACGGATGGCGGCCATGCCCAGCACGCCATCGTCGAGCACGCCGGAAAGCAGTACACCGACCGCTCGGGGCCCAAAGCTCAGGGCCACCGACCGGAACAACGCGTTGATGGCTGGCCGGTGTCCGTTCTCGGTCGGCCCCTGCGACAGCTGCGCCTGGTGATCGGCGACCAGCAGGTGGTGGTCCGGGATTCCGACATAGATGCGGCCCGGCTCGAGGCGCGAGCCTTTTTGGGCGGCGATTGCGGGCAACGGGCCGTTGCGGTCGACGATGCGGGCCAGGATGCTCGGCGCCCCGGCGGGTATGTGGAGCACCATCAAGTAGGCGTAGGGCACGTCCGGCGACAACCCGGCGGCAACATTCGACAGCGCTTCGACGCCGCCCGCCGACGCACCGATCGCTACCACACCTTGCAGGGCGCCGACTTCAGCCGTCTCAATCACCGCTTTCGACTACCCCTATCGATGGTAGGCAACCCTCCTCTCGGTGGATAGGGGCACAATTCACGCCGTTTGCATGGGGTGGGCCGTGGTACCCCTCTCCGTTGGAAGGAGACGAGCCATGGCTACCGATCAAAATCCGAAACAGCGTGATCTCGACTCGGCCCGATTCCGTCGCGACACCGGGTACCTGACCACCCAGCAGGGCGTCCGCGTAGACCACACCGACGATTCGCTGACCGTCGGCGAGCGGGGACCGACACTGCTCGAGGATTTCCACGCCCGGGAGAAGATCACCCACTTCGACCACGAGCGCATTCCGGAGCGCGTGGTGCACGCGCGCGGGGCCGGTGCCTACGGCTACTTCGAGCCGTACGACGACTGGCTGGCGGACTACACGGCGGCCGCATTTTTGACCACGCCGGGCGTTCAGACTCCGGTGTTCGTGCGATTCTCCACCGTCGCTGGCTCGCGCGGATCGGCCGACACGGTCCGCGACGTACGCGGCTTCGCCACCAAGTTCTACACCGAACAAGGCAATTACGATCTGGTGGGCAACAACTTTCCGGTGTTCTTCATCCAGGACGGCATCAAGTTCCCCGACTTCGTGCACGCGGTGAAACCCGAGCCGCACAACGAGATCCCGCAGGCGCAGTCCGCACACGACACGCTGTGGGACTTCGTGTCGCTGCAGCCCGAGACCCTGCACACCATCATGTGGCTGATGTCGGACCGGGCGCTGCCGCGCAGCTACCGCATGATGCAGGGCTTCGGTGTGCACACCTTCCGGCTGGTAAACGCCACCGGCGAAGGGACTTTCGTGAAGTTCCACTGGAAGCCGCGACTCGGTGTGCACTCGCTGATCTGGGACGAGTGCCAGAAGATCGCCGGCAAGGACCCCGATTACAATCGGCGCGATCTATGGGAGGCCATCGAGTCGGGCCAGTTTCCGGAGTGGGAGCTGGGTGTGCAGCTTGTCGCCGAGGAGGACGAGTTCAAATTCGATTTCGACCTGCTCGACGCCACGAAAATCATTCCCGAGGAACAGGTTCCGGTACGCCCGGTGGGCAAGATGGTGCTGAACCGCAACCCGGACAACTTCTTCGCCGAGACCGAGCAGGTCGCCTTCCACACCGCCAACGTGGTCCCAGGCATCGACTTCACGAATGATCCGCTGCTGCAGTTCCGGAACTTCTCTTATCTGGACACCCAGTTGATCCGTCTGGGTGGTCCCAACTTCGCCCAGCTGCCGATCAACCGGCCGGTGGCCGAGGTCCGAACCAACCAGCACGACGGCTACGGACAGCATGCGATCCCGCAGGGGCGCTCGAGTTACTTCAAGAACAGCATCGGCGGCGGCTGCCCCGCACTCGCCGACGAGAACGTGTTCCGACACTACACCCAACGTTTGGATGGGCAGGCAATGCGCAAGCGCGCCAAGTCCTTTGAGAACCATTACAGCCAGGCGCGAATGTTCTGGCAGAGCATGTCGCCGGTCGAAGCCGAGCACATCGTTGCCGCCTTCGCTTTCGAGCTGGGCAAGGTCGAAGTGCCCGAAATCCGTTCGGCCGTCGTAGCACAACTCGCGCGGGTGGACGGCGGGCTGGCCGGGCAGGTGGCGGCGAAGCTGGGTCTGCCCGAGCCCCCGGAGGAACCGGTCGACGATCGGGTAGCCGCGTCGCCGGCGCTCTCCCAAATCGGTGTCAGCGACACCGTCGTCTCGCGCAAGATCGCCGTCCTGGCCGCCGACGGCGTCGACGTGGTGGGAACACAACGCTTCATCGATCAGATGGGCGAACGCGGCGCGCTGGTCGAGGTGTTGGCCCCGGTCGCGGGCGGCACGTTGGAGGGCGGATCCGGCGGCGAGCTTCGAGTCGACCGATCGTTCACGACGATGGCGTCGGTTCTGTACGACGCCGTCGTGGTGGCGTGCGGGCCGCGGTCCATAGCGACACTGTCCGACGACGGTTATGCCGTGCACTTCGTGACCGAAGCCTACAAACACTTGAAGCCGATCGGCGCCTACGGGGCGGGTGTTGACCTGCTGCGCACCGCCGGCATCGCCAACCGCCTGGCTGAGGACACCGACGTTCTCAACGATCAGGCCGTCATCACCACGAAAGCCGCCGCCGACGAGTTACCGGACCGCTTCGCCGAGGAATTCGCCGCCGCTCTCGCCAGGCACCGTTGCTGGGAGCGGCGCACAGACCCAGTTCCCGCCTAGGACATGGTTTTCATCGCGCCCGGGGCGGGCACTCGGAAAACCAGGGCGTCTCATCGTGGACAGGAGGATCGAGCATGCCGCGTTCGTCGATCAAGAACGAGAAGCTGTACCAGGACCTGCGCAAGAAGGGCGACTCCAAGGAAAAGGCCGCACGCATTTCCAACGCAGCCGCCGGCCAGGGTAAGTCGAAGGTTGCGCGCCGAGGCGGCAAATCCGGCTCTTACCAGGACTGGACGGTGCCGGAACTCAAAAAGCGCGCCAAAGAGCTTGGCATGTCCGGCTATTCGAGCCTGACCAAGGACAAGCTGGTCGCCAAGTTGCGCAAACACTAAGGGGTCAGGCCCAGTCGGTCGGCCAGCACCAGAAACGCGACCGCGTAGTCGTTGTCGGCGGTCAGCTTCCTGATGGCATCCCAGTCCAGCCGTTCGCGCACCGCGCGCACCGCCGGCAGCAGTTTCGCGAAGTCGCAGTGATGCTCGTGCAGCGCCCGTAGCTGCTGGACGAGCACCATGGTGGGTGGCAGCACCGGCATGCCGATCGCCAGCACATCGTGCTGTTCGGCGCGGTCTAACGTGGCGTCGTCGACGGGCACGCCGTTGAGCCGATGCAGGATGTCTACGACCATGCTGTCCCTACGGGCCTTGAACAGCCAGTCCTCGGGCGGGCGCTCGATGACGAAGTCCGCACCGGCCAGGGTCGCCACGGCGGCTTCCACGTCGGATTCCGCTACCACCAGATCCACGTCGTGACTGGGTTCCGGTGCGCCATAAGCCCACAACGCGTAGCTGCCGGCCAGTGCGAAACGCGGTCCGTGCTCCTTCAGCGCCGATGCCGCGCAGCGCAACACTTCCCGCAACTGCGTGGCGCACGGGGGTGGGTCGGGGTGCGCGTCGGTGCCTGCCATTGTGCTGCCTGCCATTGTGCCATTGTGCATAGGTCATACCCAGCCTGGCGCGGAGCAACCTGGCAGGCGGCCAAGGCCGTTTAACTTATGGCTAATTGGGAAATATTGGGGTTATGTCCACCGCCGTGCCGTGCGCTTATGACGCCGTCGCCGTAGTGATCCCTGCCCACAACGAGCGGGCACAGCTGCCGGCCTGCCTGCGCGCGATGCTCACCGCCGCCTTGTGCGCGCCGATTCCCGTCACGATCGTAGTAGTCCTGGATGACTGCGACGACGGCAGCGACGAACTGGCCGGTGAGTACGGGCCCGACGTGCACTTCATCAGCGTCGACGCGCACAACACGGGAACGGCCCGCGCGGTCGGCTTCGGTTATGCGCGATCGCTTTTGGACGCCGATGCCCGGTGCTGGTTTGCCACCGCCGACGCCGGGAGCCGGGTGGACCCCGGCTGGCTTATCCATCAGCTGCGGTCAGGCGCCGACGTGGTCGTCGGCGTCATGCGGTGCTACGAAGCAAGCGAGCGCGGCCGCCAGAGCCGCCAACAGCTCATCGACGGCGACATGGGCTTCAGCGCGCGCGCATATTGGCACGTCGGCGGCTTTCGCACGTTGGCAACCGGCGAAAAAGCCGACTTGGTCGAGCGGTTCGAAGCCGCCGGCCACCACATACATCGCGACACCGACTTGTCGGTGATCACGTCGAAGCGAATCCAGGCTCGGGACCCGTACGGATTCGCCGACTACCTCACGCAATTGGGGAGAACGGCGGCGGGTGATTGCGCGTGACGGCGGGTTTGGTTGAGCACTGGCTGGAGTCCGGAAGACTCGAGTTGCCGCTTCCCGCCTCGGGGCGCACGGCGGAACGCTGGCTGCGGCTGGCGCGCCTGGCCGAAGAGGACATCGTGGCGGCCAGGATCGCCGAAGCCCACGTCGATGCGGTGGCGATACTTCACGAGTTGGGTGGCAAACCGCCCGAAGCGGGCCAATTGTGGGGCGTGTGGGCGGCCGAGGCCCCGGACGCCGCCTTGACGGCCACCGACAACGATGGCGCGTTCTTGCTGAACGGCACCAAGGTGTGGTGTGCGGGTGCGGGGTTTTGCAGCCACGCACTGGTGACCGCGCGCCTTGACGACGGGACGCTCGGGCTGTTCGCGGTCGCCGCGACCGACCCAACCGTCAGGGCGTTGCCCAGCACATGGTGGAACGCCGGCATGGCGGGCAGTGATACCAGGCCGGTCCAGTTCACCAATACTCAAGCCGTCGCAGTGGGCGACCCCGACGCCTATCTGGAGCGGCCCGGGTTCTGGCATGGCGCGATCGGTGTGGCTGCCTGTTGGCTGGGTGGTGCGCGCAGGGTCGCTGACCCGCTATACCGTTGTGCCGCAAGCCAGTCGGCGGACGCGTACTCGCTGGCACACCTTGGCGCGGTGGACGCCGCGCTCGCCGCCGGTGAGGCGATCCTGTCGGCGGCCGCAAGTCAGATCGATGACGACCCGTTCGACCGGGCCGGCACCGCGCAGCTTCTTGCCCGTCGAGTCCGCACGGTGGTGGAACACGCGGTCGACGAAGCCATCACCCGCACCGGACGCGCTTTGGGCCCCGGCCCGCTGTGCCAGGATGGCCGCCACGCGCAACGGGTCGCCGATCTGAGCATCTACATCCGGCAAAGCCATGCGGAGCGGGACTTGGCCGAGCTCGGCTGCCTGGCGGGTCAGCAGGGGATGCGGGTCCCATGAAGACCGTGCCGGCGGGCAACTGCACACGGTTTGCGGCCAAGCCACTCACCCACGGCGGCACGCCGGCGCCGCTATGGCTGGCGGCTTTCGCGGAAAATCCGCTGCCGACACTGGATGTGACGGAATGCCCACGGCTGGTGGTGGTGGCCCCGCACCCCGATGACGAAACTCTCGGCCTTGGTGCCACGATCACTCAGTTGGCCGCGAACGGGATTCCCGTCCAAGTGGTCTGCCTCAGCGACGGCGGCGCGGCCCGGCCCGGTACGTCCGCATCGGAGCGACTTCGCATGGAGACCATCCGTCGTTACGAATTGCGCAGAGCAGCAAATCTTTTGAACATCCCTCCCCCGGTACTGCTGGGTCTTCCTGACGGCGAGCTGGCGGACCATGAGGACAGGATCACCGAGAAGCTGACCCAGATCCTCGACGACGCCGGACCCACTTGGTGTGCGGCGACGTGGCGGGGCGACGGGCATCCTGACCACGAAACCGCGGGCCGTGCGGCCGCGGCCGCCTGCACGCTCACCGGGACGACGTTGCTGGAATATCCGGTCTGGATGTGGCACTGGGCATTTCCTGCCGACGAAGCCGTGCCGTGGGACCGGGCCTACTCGGTGCCCGCACCCGGTTGGGCATCGGAACGCAAACGGCGGGCCGCGCAATGCTATCGAAGTCAATTCGAGCGCAGCGGCGACCGAGCTGCGCCCAGGTTGCCGGGTTGCGTGCTCCCGCGTTTGCGCGCGGTCGGCGAGGTCGTATTTCGGTGACCCCGGCGCTCCTGCCGGGATGCTCACCATTCGGCGTGTGTAGCACACAGTCCGCAGCGCGGTTACACCGCTGACTGCACGAGGCAAAAATGGGTAGGTGAAAACCTGTGCGTGTGGCGACGTTCAACATCCTGCATGGGCGCACCGTCGGTGACGGAGTCGTCGTCGCGCGGCTGCGCGATTGCGTACAGCGCCTTGACCCGGACGTGCTGAGCCTGCAAGAGGTCGACTGTGAGCAGCCGCGCTCCGAGCGCGCCGACCTGACCGCCGCCGCGGCCGAAGCCATGGGCGCGGTGGAACACCGGTTCGTGGCGGCGATTTCGGGCACGCCGGGCGCGACCTGGATGGCCGCTACCGGCCACGAACAACCGGGCACCGCCGCGTACGGGATCGCGCTGTTGTCCCGATACCCCGTCGCCAGTTGGCAGGTGGTGCGGCTACCCCGCATACCGATGCGATTTCCGATGTACCTCCCGGGACCCAACCGGGTGATGGTGGTCGACGAGGAGCCGCGCGCCGCAGTCATCGCACAACTGCACACCCCGCTGGGCGGACTAACGGTGGCCAACACCCATCTGTCTTTCGTTCCGGGCTGGAATCGGCGCCAGCTACGTCGACTGATTCACGACCTGCGCGGCTTCCCCGGGCCGCGGCTGTTGACCGGAGACTTGAACATGACGCCGAAGGCGGTGCGCCGCTGGTCGGGCATGCGTGCTTTGGCTGCCGCCCAGACATTTCCCGCGGACACGCCCAACCGCCAACTCGACCACATCTTGACCGACGACCACCAGTTGCGCGGTCGCGCCGTGCAGTCAGAACTGATGACGATTTCCGACCACCGTCCGCTGGTCGTGGATTTGCAGCGGGTCTGACAGGTCAGCCATCGGGGCGGCCCGATCGCACCGCGACGAGAATCCACTCGATGTCGTCGGCCGAAGTTACCTTGTCGGTGACCGCGATGATTGCCACGCCGACGACTACTGGTTCTCCTTCTGCCGCTCTTCGGCAGCGTCGGCGCCGGCCCGCGCCGACTCAGCTTCGGCTTCCTTCTTGCCCGCATCGCGTTGCGCGTCGGCTTTGTCCTGCTGGGCCTGGCCCTCTCTGTGCAAGTCGTCGCGACCGAGCACGGCCCCGCCAACCTCTTTGGCCTTCCCCTTCACGCCCTCGACGGTGCCCTTGACCGCTTCCTCTGGCCCGCTCTTGTCATCGCCCATGGGTTCGACCTCCCTCTCGTGATTGCCGAGCTTGCGCTCGATGGCACCTACGGCGTTCCCACCGCCCGGCCCGTCAAACGCGCGCGGTACGCGTTGCGCCTGGACAGCGGATGGGTGATGTGCGCGTCATCACGCCGGCAATGGTTGAGGCCGAACTTGACGTATCCGCCAGCCGAATGGGTCCGTTTCAACGTGGCAGTGCTGGGTAGTAGCAGGGCCGAAGGGGGTGAGAGCACTGACCACTGTCGCCGTGATCGGAGCGACCGGCACCGCTGGCTCCCGCATTGTCGCCCGCTTGAGGGCGCGCGACGTCGCGGTAGTGAAGATTTCGCGTGAGCATGGCGTCGATTTGTTCGACGGACCAGGCCTTTCGCGCGCGCTCGAGGGTGTCGACGTCGCCATCGACGTGTCCAACCCGGTGCCTCCCGACGGCCGGTCCGATATCGGCCACACCCTGGTGGCAGCCTCCCGCAACATCATCGCCGCCTGTGCCACGCAGGAAGTGGAGCGTCTCGTGGTGTCGACGATCGCCGGAATCGAGGATCCCGTGTTCGACGGCTTCGCCTATTACGAAGCCAAGCGGAAGGCCAAGGACATCCTGCTCGACGGTCCGGTGCCGACGACGGTCGTCAAGTCGACGCAGTGGTACGAGTTCGCCACCGACGACGACGCCGTCACCTGTAACGCCGATGAGGTGATCGTCGAGGACTGGTTGATTCAACCAATCGCCGCCGACACCGTCGCCGACGTGATGGTCGAGGCGGCCCTGGGGCAGGTACACGCACCGCGCACCATCACCGGTCCGGACATCATCCGACTACCCGATCTGACATCCAAACTGCTTGCCCTGCAAGGTGATAGTCGACAGGTGCGAACCGTAGAGCCCGCGGTCACCGCCCTGGGCGCCGGAGCGCTACTGGCTCCCGGTCAGGCAATAGTCGTCGGTCCCGACGTCGACACGTGGCTGCAAACCCTGGCTCCCCCTAGCACCAACGGACACCGCTCGGCGGACGGCGACGGAGCATCAGGTGGAAGCTGATGAGTTCCAGAGCATTAGCGCACAGCTGACCACGATCATGCCGGCGGCGGCGAGCGCAGCTAGTCGTTGATGTTCTTGGTGTGGACGCGTCGTAAAAATCCCAACCGCCTCGAGACGAAATCCCCGCAATGCCAGCACGAGCAATGCCAGCACGAGCAATGCCAGGCCCGCGATGATCTCAACGGTGATGATGACCAACGTCTCCGAGGAGAAGTAATCGAAAGTCACGCCGGCCGCTGGCAAGGTGACCGACGCGCCGAGGGCGCCGGCCGCGTAACCTGCGGGGTGCAACAGTCCTGCGGATGCAGGTCCGGCGACGGGCCGGACGAACGGAACAGCAAGCGCACCAAAGGCCACCCAGCCCACGCTCAATAGACTCAGGCTGACCTTCATGCCCAGCCGGATCGGCTCGAAGTGGCCGTACGCAGCGAGAGACGACGCAGTTCGGATAACGATTGCGTCACGATCATGGTCACGATTCCCTAAGAGCGGGCACCATTTCTTAAAGATTCGGGGATCGTTTAATCGTTCGCTTAGCGAAAGACCGTTAGAAGCTGGATAATGACGCGCAGCGTTCGTCGTCAGCGAACACCGTCGCTGTTGGCTTCGGCTACTTTGGATTTCGAGGATCGGGAGCCTCTGTCGAGAGAAAATCATTTCGTTTCGAAGGACATCAAAGAACATGAAAATCAGCAGTATTGTCGCGCGCCGGAAAGTGGCCGGTGTCAGTGCCGGCTGCCTGCTCGGAGGAATGGCGATGGGCATCCTCGGTGCGCCGTCGGCGGCCGCTGCACCCGACTGCAGCCCCGCCGGTGTGAACAACACCGTTTCCTCGGTGCAGGGCTCAGCGGAGCAGTACCTGGCGGCGCACCCGGGGGCGAACCAGGTGGTGACGGCGGCCTACGGGCAGCCGCGGCCGCAGGCTGAGTCGAGCCTGCGCAGCTATTTCACCGCCCACCCGCAGGAATACAACGACCTGCGCGGCATCCTGGCACCGATCGGCGACACCGAACGGCAGTGCAATGTCACCGCCCTGCCGCCACACCTGGAGTCCGCTTACCAGGAATTCATGGCCGGCTGATTCGGGGTTCGAGACGACCCGCCACAATGCCGTGGCGGGTCGTTTCCATGTCGGCGTGCTGTGGTGTGAACACGTTCTGTGGCGGGTAATTGTGCAGTCAGCTAACAGAACTGGAGGGTGAACAATGCGGCTGCGCCGGAGCGTGCTGAGCAAGCCGGGTATCACGCGTAAGCGCCGCGGTAAAGGCTTCGCCTATTACCGGCCGGATGGCAAGCGATTGTCCGATCCGCAAACACTGCAGCGCATCAAGGATCTGGTTATCCCACCGGCCTGGAAGAACGTGTGGATCGCACCGTATAGCAACGGCCACATTCAGGCCGTGGGTGTCGACGCCGCCGGCCGGAGGCAGTATTTGTACCACTCCGCCTGGCAGCAGGAACGCGCCGAGGAGAAGTTCGACCGCGTGCTGGAACTGTCCACACGGCTGCCGGCCTGGCGCGCCGAGATCGCGAAAGATCTGACGCGAAAGGGCCTGACCCGCAAACGGGTGTTGGCGCTCGCGCTGCGGCTGCTTGATCGCGGATACTTTCGCGCCGGCGGCGAGCAATACGCCGAGGAACACGAGTCCTACGGACTGTCCACCCTGTTGTGTGAGCATGTGGTGGTGCGGCGTGACGCGGTCGAGTTCGATTTTCCGGCCAAGAGCGGGGTCCGGCGCACCGCGGAAATCGAGGATCCCGAAGTCGTCCGTGCGGTGCGGGCACTGATGCGCCGGTCCAACCGCACCGAGCGATTGCTGGTGTGCCGCACCTCATCCGGCTGGGTCGATATACGTGCCGCCGATCTAAACGACCGATTCAAAGAACTCGTCGGTGACGAATACACCGTCAAGGACCTGCGGACCTGGCACGGGACGGTACTTGCCGCGGCAGCCTTCGCGGACGCCGACCCGGCCCTCTCCCGCCGGGTGGCCAAGCGCGTTGAATCGGCGGTGATGAAAGAGGTGGCCGAGGAGTTGGGCAACACCCCGGCGGTGGCACGCGGTTCCTACGTCGACCCCCGCGTCGTCACCGGTTACGAGCAGGGACTGACCATCGGCGCAGCGGTGCGCCGTGCCGAACACGCCAAAAAACCCGACCTGGCCCAGGAGATCCTGGACAAGGCCACCCGCATGCTGATCCGGCGAGTGGCCAAGGGCCACAGCGCGGATGGACCGTCTGCGCTGCCCGAATCGGCGTGAACCGATGGTCGGCTGAAAGGTGGCTGGGAGTCGCCTGAACCGCCGCTTTTGCGCGCATAACCCCGGTGATTGCGGGTAGACAGGCCCGTGTGGGAAGTGCCCAAGCCGTCCGCGCGGCGGCAGCCTGCCTTGGTCACGCCTGTCAGCGGCAACCGCCATCGGTTGGCCCGCGATTCGGCGGCGCTGCCATGCAGGTGGTTCAAACAATAGCCACACACGCCCATCCGCCAGCGCTGTAGAACCGTCTGAGGAGGGAAAACATGTCTAAAAAAGAGGTTTCCGACTATCTGCTGGAGCGCTTGCGGGCGTGGGGTGTTGAGCATGTATTCGGCTACCCCGGCGACGGCATCAACGGACTGCTTGCGGCATGGGGGCGGGCGGACAACAAGCCCAAGTTCATCCAGTCGCGCCACGAGGAGATGAGCGCCTTCGAGGCGGTCGGATACGCAAAATTCACCGGCCGGGTCGGGGTCTGCGCCGCCACGTCGGGCCCCGGCGCGATCCACCTGCTAAACGGCCTCTACGACGCCAAACTCGACCACGTTCCGGTGGTGGCCATCGTCGGTCAGACCAATCGCAGCGCAATGGGCGGTAACTACCAGCAGGAAGTCGACCTGCTGACCCTGTTCAAAGACGTCGCCAGCGACTACCTCCAAATGGTCACCGTTCCCGAACAATTGCCCAACGTACTGGACCGCGCGATCCGGATAGCGATGACGCAGCGCGCCCCGACGGCATTGATCATCCCCAGCGACGTTCAGGAGCTGCCCTACTCGCCGCCCGAGCACGCGTTCAAGATGGTGCCCTCCAGCCTCGGCATCGAGTACCCGAACATCGCCCCCGGCGACGCCGCCATCGCTCGGGCCGCTGATGTGCTCAATGCCGGCAAGAAAGTCGCCATTCTGGTGGGCACCGGCGCGCGTGGCGCCCACGAAGAGCTGGCCGAAGTCGCCGACCTGCTTGGGGCGGGCGCAGCAAAGGCGCTGCTGGGCAAGGACGTGCTGTCGGACGAATTGCCTTGGGTCACCGGCTCGATCGGATTGCTCGGGACCCGGCCGAGCTATGAGATGATGCGCGACTGTGACACGCTGCTGACCGTCGGCTCCAGCTTCCCGTACACGCAGTTCCTGCCGGAATTCGGTCAGGCCCGCGCGGTGCAGATCGACGTCGACGGCCGGATGGTTGGCATGCGTTACCCCTACGAGGTCAACCTTGTGGCCGACGCCAAGACCGCACTGCGGGCTCTGATCCCGCACCTGCGCCGCAAGGAGGACCGCTCGTGGCGTGAGGGCATCGAGAAGAATGTCGCCCGCTGGTGGGAGACGATGGAGAAGGAAGCCATGGTCAACGCCGACCCGGTCAACCCGCTGCGGTTGTTCTCCGAGCTGTCCCCTCAGTTACCCGAAAATGCCATCGTTGCAGCCGATTCCGGCTCGTCCGCCAACTGGTATGCGCGCAATCTGCGCTTCCGCGGCGACATGCGGGGCTCGCTGTCGGGCACGCTGGCCACGATGGGTCCCGGTGTTCCGTACGGCATCGGCGCCAAGTTCGGCCACCCGGACCGGCCCGTCATCGTGTTCAGCGGTGACGGCGCAATGCAGATGAACGGCATGGCCGAGCTGATCACGATCAAGCGGTACTGGAGCGAATGGAAAGACCCCCGTCTGATCATCGCGATCCTGCACAACAACGACCTGAATCAGGTCACGTGGGAAATGCGCGCCATGGCCGGCGCGCCCAAATTCGCGGAGTCCCAGAACCTTCCGGACATCGACTTCGCCGCCTTCGCGGCCAGCCTCGGCCTGAACGCCATGGCGATCAAAGATCCGGAGGAATTGTCGGACGCGTGGCGCCAGGCGTTGTCCGCGGACCGTCCCACCGTCCTGGACGTGTATACGGATCCCGACATGCCGCCCATCCCGCCGCACGCGACGTGGGATCAGTTCAAGTCGGCGACCACGGCGGTGCTGGCCGGCGACGAAGACCGGGTGGGCTTTGTCAAGGTGGGCCTCAAGACCAAGGCGCAGGAGTTCCTGCCGCACAAGAAGAGTTGACCCGCTGGGGTCGACTCACCCGCGGCCGGCGACGCTTGCACCCGCGCTGCGCAGGTCGTCGACGAACGCCTTGTACACCTCGTCACGTTTATCGCTGCGGTCGCGCAACACCGACGAGGGGTGCACCGTCGCCACCACGCTGGGCTCGGGTGTGAGGTGTACGTCCACGGACGAGGGTAGCCGCAGTCGTTGCCCGCGCTGAGTGGACACCCGAAAAGTGGTTCCCAGCAACGACTGTGCGGCCGTCGCGCCCAGGCACACGATGACCTGCGGGCGCACCGCCTCGATCTCGGCGATCAGCCAGGGCCGGCACGCGACCACTTCGGTGCGACGGGGCTTTTGGTGGATGCGTCGTTTGCCACCCTTGCGGGTGAATTTGAAGTGCTTGACCGCGTTGGTCTCATAGACCAGCGCAGGGTCGACGCCGGCGTCCTGGAGCGCACGGGCGAGCAGTCGCCCGGCCGGACCTACGAACGGCTCGCCGGCGCGATCCTCCTGGTCGCCTGGCTGCTCACCCACCAGCATGATCGGCGCGCCGGGATGCCCACTGCCGAACACCGTTTGGGTGGCATCCTCGAAAAGCGAACATCCATGGCAGGTTTCGGCCGCATCGCGCAGCGCATCGAGGTTGCGCGCCTCTGGGAGGTAACGGGTGGCCCCGGGTGCGTTCGATGTTGCGGCCATGAGCTTTGGCGATCGAAGGATGGGGGCGTGGTACCCCCGCTCCCCACCGAGCGGGGGTACCACGCCAGGGGTGGCTTTGTCAGCCCTTGCCTATGATGGCGTCGCGGGCCCGGTCGAGCATCGCGGCGAATGGCCCGGCGGCCAGGTTGGCCACCTGGGATTCCACCCCGGCGTGCGGGCGGGTGGGCGCGGCGGCCTCGGCGAGCTTGGCGGCGCGGCCCATGCGTTCGAGTTCCTCGCTACTCAATTCCTCGCCCAGCTTGGCGAATTCGTCAATCTCCTCGTGCTCGGCGTGTTCGACGACGGCGTCGCGCAGCTTCGTCAGTTCGCGAGTGAACTCCTCGCTGGCGACGTCGAGCTTTTCCAGTTTCTGCAGAACGGTTTTGGCCTCGTGCTCTTCGTGCAGCCGCTTGTCCACCACGGCGGCGCCGTTGGGAATCTTCCGCTTGGCGCGAGGGTGAACGATCTCTTCCTCCGCCGTTTCGTGCACGGCGAGCAGCCGCCGAAGCTCGACGAACGCGTCTTCGCGGGCCTTTCCGGAGGCCGCGAGGGTCTCGACGAACATCGCCTTGATCTGCTCGTGCTGACTGACGAGGAAGTCGACCACGTCGGTGGGCGACTTGATGGCGATCGGTGCCACAGTGTCCCTCCCATCTTTGGTTCGACGCGCAGGGCTGTGCGCGCTCCCGTGACGGCTACCCGACGAATCCGGGAGGCAAACGGGGTGTGGCCGTGGCCGCGCGGGGTATGTCCTGGACAAACGGCGAAAGGAGCTCGCGGTCGATGGGCGTCGGATTGGGTTTGCGCACTGGCCAGCGCATCCGGGCGCTGCTGCGCTGCGGAGTCGTCGGCGCGGTCGCGGCGGCCGCGCTGAGCACGGGCTGTTCACATCCCGGAGCGTCGTTGGAAGCCGCGCCCGACGTGCAACTCTGGCGGGCCGGTGCCGCGTTGCAGGAACCGGTGTGGTCGTACCACATGCGTGCGCTGGTCGCGCTCACCGACGATCACCGGTTGGCCGAGGCCAGCGCCGCAGATCATGACGGCCAGGCCAAGACGCGGTTCTCCGCGCCCATGGCGGCCGGCCGCAACCTGCAGATCAGCCGGAAAGACGAACGCGTGGTGTTCGTGCCGCAGCCCGAGCGGGGCAAGGTGGCAGAGGTCGACCTGGAAAGCCTGCGCCAGGTCAACGATTTCGACGCGGGACCGGCGCCGGCCTACCTGACCGAGGATGCGGGGTTGCGGATGCTGCTTGCGCTGTCGGCGGACGGGAAGGCGGTGACGCCGGTGGATCAGTACGGGTACCGAAACCTACCCACCGCCTTCACCGGAACCAGCGCGGACACCATCGACGGCGCAAATAGGGGCCGCCAGCTCGACTACCACCTATTCGGTCCGTCGGGCATCCGTCACTTTCAGGGGACGTCCTCGCCCGCGGCGCAACGCGGCTCATTGGACGTCGACGTCGCGGTCTCGGCGGGTGACGGCACCGCGGTGACGCGCAGCTACGTCGCCGGCCACGACGACCACACGCTGCGCGCCGTCGACTCGCGCCGCGGCGGAAAGGGATTGGAGGTGTTGGCCAGCACGCGATTGCCGTCGCCGATCCGCGAACTCGGCACCGACGACACCAGGATCTATGCCGCCACCGACCACGAACTGGTGACACTCGAAACGGCAAGCTTCACCGGTTTCCCGGACGGCCGCATCCCCGTGCTGCGCAGCATTGATTACCGGTCGGGGCTGCCTCCGGACGCCCGCGCGGCCCGGCTCTCGGGCATGGCCGTCGGGCCGCACCGGGTCTACCTGACCTTCGCGCAGGCGCCCTACGTGGTAAGCATCGCCAAACCGCGCCTGTGACGACCGTGGTTTTCCCAAGCCCTGTCGTCAGCTACATTTCGGGCAGGTTCTCCCGCTTAGGAGGAACTGGGGTGACTAACCCGCAGGAGCCGTATTGGCAAAACCCGCTGAGCTATGACCCGCTCGGTCGCGTCCCGCCGCCCGACGAGGAGCTGCCCGACGAGCTACCCGCCGCCGCCCCCTCGCCATTTGCGCCACCGCCCGCGCCCTACCGCCCGCCGGTCAACGCCATGGCGACGCTGTCGCTGGTTTTCGCGTTCCTCTTCGCGCCCGCGGGAGCGATTCTGGGACATCTCGGCCTGGCGCAGATCCGCCGCACGGGCGAACTCGGCCGTGACCGTGCGCTGGTAGGCGTGACGCTGTCGTACATCTTCATCCTGTTGGCGGTCGTCGCGCTGGCCGGATGGGCCACGTTAACCAGTTCGACCTCCCCGCAGCGGACGTCGGCCGACTCCAGCGCGGCGGCCGGGCCGCCGCCGCCCACGGTCCCGCCGGAGACCATCGCCACGCTGTTGCCCGGGCTCGACGCCCTGCGGAACATCACCGGCGATGCGAACCTCGACCTCGGGCCGACCCGGAACAGCCCCGGCCGCTCCGCGGACGACGGCAGCATCGACCGCCCGGAGTGCTGGGGAAGCATCGCCGCCGGCAGCCCGGACGCCTACACCCCGGGGCCACTGGCCGGATATCACGCCGGACAGTTCACCGACACGCGCAGCATGCTGAAGTCGATGCAGGTCATCGAGGGCGTGGCGGCATTCCGCGATCAGGCCGCGGCCCAGACGCAGTTGGCCGCCTTGCTGTCGGGATGGCATCGGTGCGGCGGCTCCACGGTCACCGTGACCGCTCCCGGTGGGCAGCCGATCGCGATGTCGCTCAGTGAGCCCGCCGACGCGGGCAACGGCATCACCACCTTGGATCTGACGCCCAAAACCATCCAGGTCCGCACGGCACGCGCGATCGCGGCCAAGGCGAACGTCGTCATCGACCTGAGCGTGTCCGCCAACGGCACCACGGACAGTGCGCCACCCCGCGCCGCGGCGGTCAGCATCGCCAACTACATCCTCGGCAAGATCCCCGGCTGACGACCGACGCGGATCGGAGGTCCACTGGTGGCTCATGCGTGGCGACCCGCGGCGCCCGGCCCTGCCGCGCTTGCGATCGCCACTACGCTGACCACATGAAATTTGTCGACGTCGACGGGATGGGCCGAGTCAGCCGGATCGGCCTGGGCACCTGGCAGTTCGGTTCGCGCGAATGGGGTTACGGGGACAGCTACGCCGCCGGCGCGGCGGGCGACATCGTGCGCCGCGCCCGCGCCCTGGGGGTGACGCTGTTCGACACCGCCGAGGTGTACGGCCTGGGCAAGAGTGAGCGCATCCTGGGCGAGGCCCTCGGCGACGAGCGCGCGGACGTCGTGGTGGCCAGCAAGATCATGCCGGTCGCTCCGTTCCCCGCCGTGGTCAAGCAGCGCGCCCGCGCCAGCGCGCAGCGGCTGGGGTTGGACCGGATCCCGCTCTACCAGATTCATCAGCCCAACCCGGTGGTGCCGGATTCGGTGATCATGCCGGGCATGCGCGATCTGCTCGACAGCGGCAAGATCGGTGCTGCCGGCGTCTCGAACTATCCGCTGCAGCGGTGGCAGAAGGCCGACGCCGCGCTCGGCCGGCCGGTGGTCAGCAACCAGGTGCACTTTTCGCTCGCCTTCCCGAAGGCGCTGAAGAACCTGGTGCCGTTCGCCGAGCGGGAGAACCGCATCGTGATCGCCTACAGCCCGCTGGAACAGGGTTTGTTGGGCGGCAAGTACGGCGTCGATAACCGCCCGGGTGGCGTGCGGGCGGTGAACTCGCTGTTCGGCACCGAAAACCTGCGCCGCGTCGAGCCGCTGCTGCAGCTGCTGCGCGACGTCGCGAAGGACGTCGACGCCAAGCCGGCGCAGGTGGCGCTGGCCTGGCTGATCAGCTATCCGAACGTGGTGGCCATTCCCGGCGCCTCCAGCGTCGAGCAGCTCGAGTTCAACGTCGCCGCCGCCGACATCGAGCTGCCCACCGCATCACGTGACGCGCTCACCGAGGCGGCCCTGGCCTTCCGGCCCACGTCGACCGCGCGCTTCCTGACCGACCTGGCCAAGGAGAAGCTCGCCCGGCGTTAAGACTGGTTGGCCTCGGCGAAGGCGGCGGGGCTGGCCGGCGCCCCGCGGGCCACCACGAGCGGCATCGACGTCGAGGCGTTGGTGCGCAAGATGGTATGGACCACGTCGACGAGGTCCTCGACGGGCATCAGCTTGCCGGGCATGCAGCCGCGTGCCGACCACAGCGGCACCGCTTTCATCGCCAGGTCCATGTCCCAGCCCTGGTTCATGCCGGTTTGGCCGTCACCCTCGCCGCCCGCGCACTCCCCGACGATCAGGTTGGTGAAACCGATGTCGGAGTGCTCGGCTCGCCACGCTTCCACGAGCCGTTCCAGGGCGGCCTTACTGACGCCGTAGGCACCCAGACCCGGCCACGGCGGCCCGAAGGTGCCGGCGTCGGAGGACAGATACACCGCCTTACCGGCCGACGCGGTCAGGTGCGGGACCGCCGCGGCGGTCACCAACGATGCGCCGATCACGTTGGTGTCGAAGATGCGCCGCCACGTGTCGGCTTCGGTGTCCACCAAGCGGACCAGCGGCCCGACGGCGGGCGTGTAGACGATGTTGTCGATGCCGCCGAGGGCGTCGGCGGCATGGTCGATGGCCGAGCGGCAGGATGCCTGGTCGGTGACATCGCATTCGATGGCGATGGCGTTCGGGCCGGCCTCCTTCGCCGCGGCCTCGATGCGCTCCCGGCGGCGGGCCAGCAGCGCGACCTGATCGCCGCGCAGCGCAAGACCGACGCCTATGCAACGCCCCAGCCCGCTGGAGGCGCCGACCACCACTGTCCTTGACATATTCGCCCTCTCCTGTAACGACCTCGCTGCAGCCACAGCGTATCGGCAGGCGAAGCGCTACGTAACGTTCGGGCGGATTTGTGTCAACGAGCTCAGGCGGCGTCGGGCGCCTGCAGCACCACGGCGGTATGCGCGTCGACGGTGAACGTTCCTCCGCCGGGCACTTCGTCGGCCGGGGTTTCCTCTCCGCGTCCGGTGAAGACCACAATCCGCCAGGAAGCACCAAATTCCTTCGGCGGCAAGGTGAATTCGATCGGCTCGTAATGGGCGTTGAAGCACAGCAGGAAGGAGTCGTCGAGCACCCGCTGTCCCCGCGGATCACGGTCGGGGATGCCATGACCGTTGAGGAACACGGCGAGCGATTTGGCGAAGCCGGCGCCCCAATCCTCGTCGGTCATCTCGGTGCCCTCGGGGGTGAACCACGCGATGTCCGGCAGTCCGTCCTGACCGCGCCGGCCCAACGGCTTGCCGGAGAAGAATCGGCGCCTGCGGAACACCGGGTGCTCGGCCCGCAACGCCGAGACGATCCGGGTGAACTCGAGCAGACCGACATCGGCGCTGTCCCAGTCGATCCAGGTGAGCTCGTTGTCCTGGCAGTAGCCGTTGTTGTTGCCGTTCTGGGTGCGACCGAGTTCGTCGCCGTGGCAGATCATCGGCACGCCCTGGGACAACAGCAGCGTGGTCAAGAAGTTGCGCTGCTGGCGCGCGCGCAACTCGTTGATCCGCTCGTCGTCGGTCGGCCCCTCGGCTCCGCAGTTCCAGGACCGGTTGTGGCTCTCGCCGTCGTTGTTGTCTTCGCCGTTGGCTTCGTTGTGCTTTTCGTTGTAGGACACCAGGTCGCGCAGCGTGAAGCCGTCGTGGGCGATGACGAAGTTGATCGATGCCACCGGCCGACGCGCGGTGTGCTCGTAGAGATCCGCCGATCCGGAGAGCCGGTAGGCGAACTCGTCGAGGGTGGCGGGCTCGCCGCGCCAGAAGTCGCGGACGGTGTCGCGGTACTTCCCGTTCCACTCGGTCCACTGTGGCGGGAAGTTGCCCACCTGGTATCCGCCCGGGCCGACGTCCCAGGGCTCGGCGATGAGCTTGACCTGGCTGACGGTCGGATCCTGTTGCACCAGTTCGAAAAACGTTGACAGGCGGTCGACATCGTAGAACTCGCGGGCGAGGGTGGCGGCCAGGTCGAAGCGGAAGCCGTCGACGTGCATCTCAGTCACCCAGTAGCGCAACGAATCCATGATCAGCTGCAGTGCATGGGGGTGCCGGACGTTGAAGCTGTTGCCGGTGCCGGTGTAGTCCATGTAGTACTGCTTGTCGTCGTCGACCAGCCGGTAGTAGGCGGCGTTGTCGATGCCGCGCATCGACAGGGTGGGACCCAGGTGGTTGCCCTCGGCGGTGTGGTTGTAGACCACGTCGAGGATGACCTCGATGCCGGCCTCGTGCAGCGAGCGGACCATGGCCTTGAATTCCTGGACCTGCCCGCCCGCCGTGGTGGCGCTGGAGTACTTGAAGTCGGGTGCGAAGAATCCGATCGTGTTGTACCCCCAGTAGTTCGAGAGCCCCTTGTCGACCAGGGTGGAGTCGTTGGCGAAGTGGTGCACCGGCATCAGCTCGATGGCGGTGATACCGAGGCTTTGGAGGTGCTCGATGATCACCGGGTGCCCCACCGCGGCGTAGGTGCCGCGCAGCGGTTCGGGGATGTCGGGGTGGGTCTGGGTCAGGCCTTTGACGTGCGCCTCGTAGATGACGGTGTCGGCGTATTGGTGGTCCGGCGGCCGATCGTTGCCCCAGTCGAAGTAGGGGTTGATCACCACCGACTTGGGCATGCTGGCCGCCGAGTCGTCGTCATTGCGGCTGTCGGGGTCGCCGAAGTTGTAGCTGAACAGCGACTGGTTCCACTCGAACGAGCCGTCGATGGCTTTCGAGTATGGGTCCACCAGCAGCTTGTTCGGGTTGCATCGCAGCCCCGCCTTCGGGTCGTACGGACCGTGCACGCGGTAGCCGTAGCGCTGGCCCGGTTCGATGTTGGGGATGTACGCGTGCCAGATGAAGCCGTCGATCTCCGGCAGGGTGACGCGGCTCTCGGTGCCGTCGGCGTCGAACAGACACAACTCCACCCGTTCGGCCACCTCGCTGAACACGGCGAAATTGGTGCCCGCGCCGTCATATGTGGCGCCCAGCGGGTAGGCCCTGCCCGGCCACACCTCTCCGGTGGGCGTGGGGGCGAGAGCGTCTGCGGTGGTCATGGCGCAATCAATACCCTGCCTACCTGGCCGTCAAACTGTGCACCGCGCCCCGCACTGCCGTGACTCACCGGAAAGCCTTGGGGCATACCCGATCACGGCGTCAGTATGACCTTCACCGCACCGTCCTGCTTCTTCTGAAAGATGTCGTAGGCATGCGGCGCCTCGTCCAGGGGCAGCACGTGGGTAGCGAAGCTGTCCACGCCGAGCGGGTCCTCGTCGGTGAGCAGCGGCATGATGTCGTCGACCCAGCGCTTGACGTTGGCCTGTCCCATCCGCAGGGTCAGCTGCTTGTCGAACAGGGTGAGCATCGGCAGCGGGTCGGCCATACCACCGTAGACGCCGATCAGCGAGATGGTGCCGCCGCGCCGCACGATGTCTATGGCGGAGTACAGGGCGGACAGCCGGTCCACGCCCGCGGTCTGCATGACCCGCTTGCCGAGCGCATCGGGCAGCAACCCCGCGACCTGTTGCGCCAGTTTGGCCGCCGGCGAGCCGTGCGCCTCCATGCCGACCGCGTCGATGACCGAGTCGGTTCCCCGGCCGTCGGTCAGGTCGCGGATCGCGTCACCGAGCGAGGCGTCCAGCCGCCCGAGGTCGATGGTGTGGATTCCGCGTTTCGCCGCGCGGCCCAGCCGCTCGGGCACCAGGTCGACGGCGATGACGCGGTAACCCAGGTGGTCGGCGATGCGCGCGGCCATGTCCCCGATGGGGCCCAGCCCGAGCACGGCGACCGAGCCACCGTCCGGGATATTGGCGTAGTCGACCGCCTGCCACGCGGTGGGTAGCACGTCCGACAGGTAAACGAACCGCGAATCCGGGGGTCCCACAGGGACTTTGATGTGAGTGAACTGTGCCTGCGGAACGCGCAGCAGCTGGGCCTGTCCGCCGGGGATTGAGCCGTACAGCTCCGAATAGCCAAAGAGCGCAGCGCCCATGCCCTGATCGCGCACCTGGGTCGTCTCGCATTGGGTGTAGAGCTTCTGCCCGCACATATGACAACTGCCGCAGGAGATTTGGAACGGAATGACTACCCGGTCGCCCACCCGCAGGTCGCCCGTTTCCGTGCCTACCTCCCGCACGATGCCCATGGGTTCGTGCCCGAGGATGTCCCCGGGATTCATGAATGCCCCGAGGATCTCGTACAGGTGCAGATCGGACCCGCAGATGTTGGTCGACGTGACCTCGATGATCGCGTCGGTGGGCTGCTCGATCTTCGGATCGGGCACCGAATCCACCCGTACATCCCGTTTGCCGTGCCACGTGACTGCCTTCATGTGAGGGGCGATACCCGTCTGGAACCCGTCGAAACGGCGTCGCCGCGACCCGGGCTCAGCGACGTTAGCCTCCCACAGCGGCGACGACCGGTTCCGAAGATCGACTCGCACGGAAACCGGTGTCGGGTACGGCCTTTAGCACTGGCGATGTTTGAGCGGATGCTCGCTGTCGATGAGTGCGGCGGCGACGTCGACCAGCCGGATGTTGGATTGCTGCGAAAGTCGGGTGAGCAGTCCGAATGCTTCGACGGAATCGAGGTTGAAGCGCTCCATGACCACCCCCTTGGCCTGGCCGATGATGTCTCGCGAGGCGAGCGCGCTGCGGAATTGGTCTTGCCGGCGCATCATCGACCAGGCCAATGCGATATGGGTGGCGTACACCGTGCCCAACTCCACCGATTCCTCGTTGAATGCGTGCGGACGGTCGGCATAGAAGTTGAGCGCGGCCATGCTGCCGCCGTTGACGAACAACTCGAACGACAGGATGGAACGGACCGGGGTCTGCGCGAGCGCATGCCGCCGGTAGCGCGGCCAGCGCTGTTCGGCATGCAGGTCGGCGATGTGCATGACGTGGTGCTCCCACGCGGCGGCCAGGCAGGGTCCCTCGCTGCATCTGTCTTGAATCGCGTCGAGGACCATGGGATAGCGGTGGGTGGCGACCACGCTACTGACCGACTTGCTCCTCTCGGCCAAGGTGATCCCGGCATACTGGGAGCCGGTCACGTGGTCCACGCCGCTATTGATCAGCTCGTGCAGGCCTGCCGCGGTGTCGCTGTTCTCCCGCTCCAGGTTTGTCACCAGCTCGACGAGCTGATTGACGATCGTGGCGCTTCCGTCTCGCATGAACGTCACCCCCGAGGCCTTCGGGCCCCAGAGCCCCTTTCTCGCAAGCGTCGAAGTGGCATTGATAAGTGTAGGAGCCATTCAACGAAGCGCAAGGCCAGATAGCGAACGGATGCGGGACGGGGTGCGTTTTTGCCGCGCGGCAAAAGGGTCAGCACCTTCTCGGAGTAGCACGAAATCATAAAGCGTTGACGGCCAAGGGCTTCCGCGACGGCCGGCCAGACGGACGCGCGCGGGCCACGGCCCACTCGAAAATGTCGCCTACACTCGGGTCGGTGACCTCCATTGTGATCGTGGGAAGCGGCTTCACCGGATTCACCTGTGCGCGGCGGCTGGTCCGAATTCTGCATCGCCGCCGTGCCGCCGTGGACATCACGATAATCTCGCCGGTCGACTACATGCTGTACACGCCGCTGCTGCCCGACGTCGCCGGCGGTGTCGTCGACGCCCGCTTTGTCGCTGTGCCACTTGCCAATTCGCTCAAGGGTGTCCGGGCCGTGCGCGGTCGCGTGGACAGCGTGGACTTCGCGCAACGCACGCTGACCTATTGCGATCCCGAAGAGCGCAGCCATTCCATGTCCTGGGATCGCCTGGTGCTGACGCCCGGCTCGGTGACCCGGTTGTTCGACGTCCCCGGGCTCGCCAGACACGCGCGCGGTTTGAAGACCACCGCCGAGGCCCTATACCTGCGAGACCATTTCATCGAACAGCTCGAGCTGGCCAACATCGAAGACGATCCCCGCATCGCCGCGGCCCGGCGCACCGTAGTAGTGGTGGGTGCGTCCTACTCGGGCACCGAGCTGGTGGCGCAGCTGCGGGCGCTGGCCGACGCCGCGGCCAAACAAATGAGCTTCAACCCCGCCGAGGTGCGGTTCTTGCTGCTGGACCTGGCTGACCAGGTGATGCCCGAGGTGGGCAAGAGGCTGGGTGATGCCGCGCTCAAAGTGTTACGCAAGCGCGGCATCGATGTCCGGCTCGGCATCACCCTCAAGGAGGCACACGCCGATCACGTTGTGCTCAGCGATGATTCGCGCGTCGAAACGCGCACGATCGCCTGGGTGACAGGGGTGACCGGCGCGCCGTTGATCCAGAACTTAGGACTACCGACCGAGAAAGGCAGGCTCGCGGTGCAGGCCGACCTGCAGGTACCCGATCACCCCGATGTGTTCGCGGCCGGTGACGCGGCCGCGGTGCCCGATCTGACCCAACCGGGAGAGGTCACGCCGCCGACCGCCCAACACGCGACCCGGCAGGGCAAGGCGCTGGCCCGCAACGTCGCCGCCAGCCTCGGTTACGGCAGCAGCAAGGAATACAAGCACCGCAACCTCGGCCTGGTGGTCGACCTCGGCCCGCGCTACGCGGTGGCCAATCCGCTCAACATTCATTTGTCCGGGTTGCCGGCCAAGGCGGTCACCAGGTCTTACCACTTGTACGCGATTCCTCGCGGCGTCAATCGGTGGGCCGTGTGGCTGGCGTACCTGACCGACACGCTGTTCACCCGCTCGGTCGTATCGATCGGGTTGTCCTCCGATGACGACGCACAATTCACTGCAAGCGAAGGCATTCCGATGCCGAAGACGAGCTGACCCCAACCCGACCGAAGTCAGCCTTCGGCCGACTGTTGCGCCATGGCGTAGGCAAGCTGAAGGAAGTCAGCACCGGTGAGTGCGCTGAACACCCCCGCGATCAGCCGGGTGAACCGAGGCGCGAACACCAGGCCGATGGCGAACCCCGTGGCGACCCACATGTCCAGGCAGAAGGGGCAGGTCAGCAGCTCCCCCAGGCTGTGCCGAAGCTGGCTCTGCTCCCGGACCTCTTCCCGGACTTCGGCCGGTCCACCCGTGCCCGCATAGTGCGTAAAGGGGGCTCGCAGCGGGCTCGTCACCGCATCCTTGGCCAGGGTGCGCGACAGTTTGTGGGTGCCCAGAGTGAGCAGGACCAGGTCTTGGATACGCCAGCGCGTCGGCAGTCTGCGCCCGCTGATCAGCGCGGCCAACACCGCACCCGCCACGACGACGCCATAGACGACCAATACCGCCAGGTAGCCGCCCAGCGGCCGGTCGTTGTCGCCGCGGTAGGCGTCCGCTTCCTGCCGTGCGCTGTCGGCGACCTGAGCGCCGGTTTCCGTCAACTCACCCATCGCTTCTCCTCAAAGGCATAGCGGGATGAATACCCGGCGACGGCCGGTGCAATCCGCGATGGCCCTACGGTGTGCCCGGTTCGGCAGTTTTCGCGGCCTGTCGCAAGGTGCTGTTGGTGGACCGCAAATCGGTATTGGCCGCCGACAGGGTGGCGTTGTGGTCCTCCAGGTCGAGGATGCGTCCGACGCCGGCCAGGTTGACGCCGGATTCGACCAGCTGGCTGATGCGCCTGAGGCGCACCAGGTCGTCCGCGCTGTAGCGGCGAGTTCCGCCGCGGCTGCGGGCCGGTGTGATCAATCCGTAGCGCTCGTAGAGGCGCAGCGACTGGACCGCGATCCCGGACAATTCGGCGGCCACCGAGATGCCGTACACACCATGGTCGGACGAAGGGGCGTCCGCGTCGCCGCGGTGGTCAGCCATCATCCATCTCCTCCAGCTACCGACTCAGAAAATCTATTTAGCACACTTGCATCATTCTGTCGAGAATGCTATATCAAATCTATGTCATTAGACATAGGAAATTGCCGACCCACAGCCTAGATCGGAGTGAGAGGTGACCACCATGCTGATGCGTTCAGACCCGTTCCGTGAGCTCGACCGTTTCGCCCACCAGGTCCTCGGTACCGCAGCCCGGCCGGCGGTGATGCCGATGGACGCTTGGCGCGAAGGCGAGAAGTTCGTCGTTGAGTTCGATCTGCCTGGCATCGATGCCGATTCGCTGGACATCGACATCGAGCGCAACGTTGTGACCGTGCGCGCCGAACGACCGGCCGTCGATCCCAACCGCGAGATGCTGGCCACCGAGCGGCCGCGCGGGGTGTTCAGCCGCCAGTTGGTGCTCGGCGAAAATCTCGATACCGACAAGATCGAGGCCTCGTACGCCGAAGGCGTTCTGCGCCTGCATGTCCCGGTGGCCGAGAAGGCGAAGCCGCGCAAGATCGCCGTCGGCCGCGGCGACACACCCCGGGCCGTCCGAGAGAGCGCCCCGGAGCGCGAGGTCATCAACGCCTGACCGACCGGCGGACCGGGCGGCGGTCAACTCCCCCGACCGCCGCCCGCCGCCGGCCCCAGGCCGCCGCTGGGGCGACTCGCCCGGTGCCGCCAGGGAGACCGGATACACCATGAAATGGGAACTCGATGGCCAAACGGCCAACGTTGAACGGGCGCTGGCCGGCGGCGCGGCACAACCCGCGGGCTGGTTTCGGTTTTACTTCGCCGACCAACGCTGGGAGTGGTCGGAACAAGTGCAGCGCATGCACGGGTATGAGCCCGGCAGTGTCACTCCGACCACCGAATTGGTGCTGTCGCACAAGCATCCCGACGACCGCGGACACGTCTCGGCCACCATCGATCAAATGATCCAAACGCACCAGGCGTTCAGCACCAAGCATCGGATCGTCGATACCCGGGGGGACGTGCATCATGTCGTCGTCGTCGGCGACCAGATCCTCGACGACGACGGTGACGTGATCGGAACCCACGGGTTCTACATCGACGTCTCCGAACCGCGCGAACGAATGCGCGAGGACGAGATGAGCGCGAAAATCGCTGAAATCAGCGAGAATCGGGCCGGCATCGAACAAGCCAAGGGCATGCTGATGCTGATCTACGGCATCAGCGAAAGCGCGGCCTTCGATTTGCTCAAATGGCTGTCCCAGGAGGCGAATATCAAGCTGCGGCCGCTGGCAGAGCGGATCGCCGAAGACTTCCGCCGTGCCGGTCTGCCGCTGAACGCGCAGTCCGAGTTCGACCACCTGATGCTGACCGCACACGAACGCGTCGAGCCCTCCGCCAATCGCGGGTGAACTGCTGGGCGGTAACAGCCTTGGTTTTCAGACATCGATTTCCCTTGCCGCACTGATGTCCGGTGCAGCGTCGCGATCGAGGCCCGCACCGGTCTCGACGATCACCCGCAGCAATCGCTTTATCTGATCGCGCGCGTCCAGCAACTCGTCTGGGCGTGCAACTTGGTGACCAGCCCCGCGCCGCCCGAGTCCGCGAACGCCGAGCCGTTTTCGTCGCCGCTCACCCCGACCAGTCCGGTGACATCGACGGTGGGCCGGACCGCTGATTCAGTTTCGATGCGAACACCGCGGCCTGGGTGCGGCGCTCCATGCCCAATTTGGCCAACAATCGGGACACATAATTCTTCACCGTCTTCTCCGCAAGGAACATCCGCGCCGCGATCTGCCGGTTGGTCAGCCCTTCGCTGAGCAGCCCGAGCAGGATTCCTTCCTGCTCGGTCAGCCCGGACAGCGGGTCGTCGCGGGTGGTCGCGCCGCGCAGCTTCGCCATCAGCGCGGCGGCCGCCCGATTGTCCAGCAGCGATTTACCCGCGCCCACCTCTTTGATCGCGTGTGCAAGCTCCATGCCCTTGATGTCCTTGACGACGAACCCGCTGGCGCCCGCCAGGATCGCTTCGAGCATCGCCTCGTCGGAGGTGAACGACGTCAGCATGAGGCAGCGCAGGTCGGGGTGATCCGCCAGGAGGTCGCGGCACAGTTCGATGCCGTTGCCGTCGGGCAGGCGAACGTCGAGAACGGCGACGTCGGGCTGCAGCGCCGGTATCCGCGCTTTTGCCTCGGCAACCGTGCCCGCCTCGCCGACGATCTGGAGATCGGGATCGGAAGCGAGCAGATCGGAAAGACCGCGGCGGACGACTTCGTGATCGTCGACCAGGAACACCTTGACCATGACGGGCCCTTTCCTGCCGGTCTGACAATACATTGCGGCAGACCAACCCAATATCCCATATTCTCGACGGGAAGCATCGAGAAGCCACTGGTTCAACGACTTTGGTCCCCGAGAGTGAGGACCTTCGGCCGGCGCTTCAGCCATTGGTTTTTCAATAACGTTGCGGCGGCGGCTAATTGCGGGTACGAATCGGCACACGCGGGAAGGGGCGATCCGATGACCGATGAGGGAGTCGACATCCTGCCGGTGCACGAATGCTGGGAGCTCCTCGGCAGCCTGGCGCTGGGCCGGCTGGTCACCTACGCGCACGGTCAGCCCGACATCTTCCCGGTCAACTACGTCGTGCAGCGCCGGACCGTGCTGTTCCGCACGGGGGAGGGAACCAAACTGGTCAGCTCCGCGATCAACAATCGGGTGCTCTTCGAAGTCGACGACCACAACGTCGCCGAGGCATGGAGCGTGGTCATCCGCGGCAAGGCACGCTCGCTGCGCACCCCCGAGGAGCTCGAGGAGGCCGAGCGCGCGCAGGTGTTGCCGTGGACCAGGCCGGAGAAGGAGCACTATGTGCGCATCGTTCCGGAAAGCATCAGCGGCCGCCGCTTCCAGTTCGGGTCGCCGCCGGGTGATGTTTAGCGTCCGCGATCAGTCGGCCCATTCGACGAAGTCGCCGAGGTCACGTCGCGGCGTCGCCGGCAGCGGGTCGGCGTTGATCGGTGCCCAACCCACCCGAAGCAGCATCTGCGCGTAGTTGGTGTCGCCGAAGATGTCGGAGCGGACCGCTTCCCGGGTCTCGGCCATCTCCAGCGGTTCTGTGACGGGGCAACTGGCCAGTCCCGTCGACGTCGCGGTGAGCAGCACGACGCTGGTGGCTTCACCTGCGCGCAGCTGCGCCAGCCGGTCGTCATGGCGGGTGCCCAGCGCCAGCACCACGGCGTTGTCGTCGGCCGCGGACGAATCCGGCGCCATCGGCAGCGCCGCACCGGCGAACAACCGGCTCGGGATCTTGGCGTCCGGGTCCGATATCGGCGCATTGCGGGCGGGAACGCCCGCGACCGAGAAGTAGCGCCCGCTCCACGTCGTGAGCTCGGCGAGATAGTCCTGGGTCAGGTGCTCGCGGACGGATTCGGCGACGATGTCGTGCAGCGCGTCGATGTCTTCGACCTGGCACAGCGTAACGCCGGCGCGGGCGGCTCGCGCCGCCATGAGCGCGATATCACCCACGGGCACCGGCCAGGAGCTGTAGTGACGCCGATCGGTTCGCCGGCGTGGAATGGCCGCGGCGAGTGCGATGTCGACGTAATTGGCGGGCTGAGGAGAAAGCTCAATCGTAGCCAGGTGACTGGGGTCGTCGGCGTCGGGCAGCCGGCTCACCCTGGATCGCCAACCCACCGCCGCGAACGCCGCAACGCAGTGATGCAGCGCCGTGCCGCAACTCAGGATCAAGTCGCGGCCGTCGGGGTCGGTGTTGGGTAGTTGCCGGCCGCCATCGGCGTAGAGCTGCAGGCTCGTCGCCTCGACACGCCAGCGCCACGGCTGGGTGTTGTGCACCGACGGGGCGCGCGATGCCAAAGTCAGGGCCGTCCGGATCGTTCCGGCGTCCGGAAAGCTGATGCTCATCCCGGCTCCCCCTCTCTTAGCGCCTTCCTGATATTCACCGTCACGCATCCTCGCCCGCGCCGCGAGGGCACGACGGCTCTAACTCAAAGGACTTTCGGCCATGTGCGTCTTGCGGCCGTGTGCGTGGCCGGTCCATAAGGGCGCCGCGCGCCCTTATGCTGACCACGATGGCGACGCACGGCCCCGATCCCACCACGCCGCTGTGGCGCGCGGCGCAAGTGTTCCGGTTGCTGAGTTGCATCTATGCCACCGGCTTTCAAATCGCGATCAACCCGGATCTGGTTCGGCCCGTACTGGGTTGGGTGCTTTTCGCCGGGTTGATCGGCTGGAGCGCGGCGTGCGCGTTCGCCTACCTGAGGGGATTCGGCCGCAGACCGTCATGGGTGCTCGCCGAGCTGGTGGTCGTCGTCTTGCTGATGTGGTCGAACAACCTCGTCGCGAGCCCGCACTGGGCAGCCGAGAACCAGACCTGGCCGACGACGTTGTGGGCCAGCAATCCGACCATCTCGGCCGCCATCCAGTTCGGGCCCGTGGGCGGAATGCTGACGGGACTGGCGGTGCTGGCCGCCAACTTCGCGGTCAAGAACTACCTCGCGCTCAACCTCGGGCACAACGCCACCGTCATCATCGAACTGGCGATCGGCACGGCGATCGGGATGGCCGCGCAGACTGCGCGCCGCGCCCACGACGAGCTGCAGAAAGCGGCCCGGTTGACGGCGGCGGTCCAGGAGCGCGACCGGTTGTCCCGGCAGGTCCACGACGGGGCCATCCAGGTTCTGGCGCTGGTCGCCAAGAAGGGGCATGAGATCGGCGGCGCCACAGCCGAACTCGCCGAGTTGGCGAGCGAGCAGGAACGCGCGTTGCGGCGCTGGCTGGCGTCCACGGACGTCGACCCGGAAACCGAGGGTGCCACGGTCGACCTGCGCACGCTACTGCGGTGCCGCGAAAGCGATCAGGTGTCGATCAGCTTGCCCGGTACCGCGGTGCCGTTGGGGCGCTGGGCGGCAACCGAACTCGACGCCGCGGTGGGCAACGCGCTGGATAACGTGGTCGCCCACGCCGGCCCGGATGCGCGCGCGTTCGTGCTCGTGGAGGACCTCGGCGATTCCGTTCTAGTCAGTGTGCGCGACGACGGCGTGGGAATTGTCGCCGGCCGGCTCGAGGAAGCGACGCGCCAGGGACGCCTGGGCATCTCCCAAGCGATCGTGGGGCGGTTGACGTCGTTGGGCGGCAGCGCCGAGTTGCACAGCGAGCCCGGCGAAGGCACCGAGTGGGAGTTGTGCGTGCCGCGCGGGGAGGGACGCCATGGCGGATGACGAGACGCCGACGACGGTGATGGTGGTCGATGACCATCCGATCTGGCGCGACGCGGTCGCTCGCGACCTGGCCGAGGACGGCTTCACCGTCGTCGCAACGGCCGACGGTGTGGCTGCCGCGCGGCGCCGCGCGGCGGCGGTCAAGCCCGACGTGGTGGTGATGGACATGCAGCTGGCCGACGGCGACGGTGCGCAGGCGACCGCTGCGGTGCTCGCGGTCTCACCCTCGTCGCGGGTGCTGGTGCTATCGGCCTCCGACGAACGCGAGGACGTCCTGGAGGCAGTCAAGGCCGGCGCGACGGGGTACCTGGTCAAGAGCGCATCGAAATCCGAGCTGGCACAGGCGGTTACCGCTACAGCGGCCGGGCGGGCCGTGTTCACCCCGAGCCTGGCGGGACTCGTGCTGGGGGAATACCGGCGCATCGCGCAGAGCAAGGACGACGGCCCCACCCGTCCCAGCCTCACCGACCGTGAGACGGAGGTGTTGCGTTATGTCGCAAAAGGGCTGTCCGCCAAGCAGATCGCCGAGAAGCTTGTGTTGAGCCATCGCACCGTGGAAAACCACGTGCAGGCGACGTTTCGCAAACTTCAAGTCGCCAATCGGGTGGAACTGACGCGATACGTCATCGAGCACGGCCTGGACGAAGAGCCGTGACCCGCGTGGCGGGCGGATGCCTTCACCACCTGTCCTATCGTGCCGCCGCGTGCGGGCGCCGCCCCGGCGCCTTGGCATTGCGCTGGGCCACGATCCGCGCGGTCACCAGCGCGGTCACCACCACGGCCATGCATACCAGCCCGTCGTCCTTGAGTCCCCACCTGATCGCGGCGAGCAGCGCTACGCCGGCCACGCACAACAGGGCACCGATGGCGCGACCCCGGCCGCGCGACGTCACCGCGGGCGCGCGGTCCCAGCCGGACAGCGGGTTGTTCTCCAGCGGCCGCAGCACGACGAACAGCCCGGCCACCGCAACGAGAACGATGAGCACCTGCGCGAGGCTGATGGCGAGAAAATCCTGCGCGCCCGGAAAGCGCGGGCAGTCAAGGTAATCGAAGACCAGGTGCACGGCGAGCAGTACCGGCATGTGCCACAGGTACAGAGTCATCGCGCCGGAGTTGCCGATGGCCGTCCACCACCACACGCGTGGTCGTTGCGCCCAGCGCGCGATCGTCGGTGCGGCCGCGATTGCCAACGCGCTCAGGATGATTGCGTGGCCGGCCAGCAGCAGCGACGGCGGGCTGGTGTTGGACAGATGATGGTCACCGGTGCCGACCATGCTGATCTGGTACGGCCCCCAGTGCACCAGGGCGAGATCCACCGCGAAGGAGGCGGCGGCGACGGCCAGCGCGGCGCGGCCAGGAAGCAGCCCGCGACGGTAGGCCACGCCGAACATGGCGGGAATGAGCCAGACCGCCAGGTTGAGGTAACCCAGCGGCATCGTCGCCGGCCAGTGCAACCGGATCACGTCGATCAGCGCGATCGCGCCGTAGACCGTTGCCACCCCGACGAAAAGGCGCCCGGCCGTCATGATGCGATACAGGACGGGCATGGCGGCCAGCACCAAAACGTAAGCTCCCAGAAACCAGAGCAACTGCGTGCTGACGCCGGCGATCGGCTCGTAGATGTGTTGCGGCAGCGCCCGATACAGCACCGTCAGCGTGACGGCCCAGAATGCCAGATAATAGAACACCGGGCGGAACAGCCTGGTGCAGCGTTTCATCAGCCAGTCCCCCCAGTTGGTGCCGGGAGCCCAGGACGACACGCACGCCGCCGCACCCGCGAAGAAGAACAGGGGCATGATCTGCAGCAGCCACGTCATCGCTTGGAACAGCGTCGAGGTGGTGAGCAGGTTGTCCCAGATCAAGACGTGGTTTTCAATGATGCTGGCCGCCATCACGGTATGGCCGAGCACCACGCCGACCAGCGAGGTGATGCGGATGACGTCCAGGACTCGATCCCGATCGGCCGGCGTATTCGCGGCCACCTCGGCGACGTCGGGAAACTTCACGAGAGTTGTCATGGCAGCGTGATAGCCCTTCTGTGCAAATGCGTTGCGGTAAAGAGGAATCGTGCGATGAGAGAAGCCTGGCCGACGATGCGGGCGCAAGCCTGCGCACTTCTACGCGTTGAGGCTGAGTAGTACTACTCAGTTCGCGGCATTGAGCGGGTCGTAGTCCGCGAGCAGCCTTTCGATGCGGGCCTCATCGAGTCGTACCCGCACGGTGGCGGCCTCCTGCTGGTCGCGGATGACCTTGGCCAGGGTGAACGCGCTCGACACCAGGAATATGAAGGTGACGCCGAGGAACAATCGTGGCCACGGGTCACGCGGGAGGAAGTAGATTCCGCCGAGCGCGGCCACGAAGCTGATCGCGAACGCGACGGCGGCCTGAACGAAGAACGCGGCGGTGGTTTTCGACATGCTGCTGGGTACGGTCATGCCGATGAGCCTGCGGCAGCACACCGTTGGCAGGGATCCGTAAGACTACTCAGATTCGGCGGCGCGATCACGGGTCCGCGCCGCCAGTGCAGCGGGCGGCGGCCGGCGGGCCGATCGCCTCTTCAAGGAACGGGTTTGACGGCGGTGGCCTGCGCCTCCGGCTCGGCGGCGTCCTGGCCGCGCGCCGCCAGCGCACCCGCGATCGATGTGCAGGCGATGGTCAGCAGCGAACCGAACATCAATGCCGCGGCTTCGCCAGGGGCAAGCAGGTGCTGTTGGGTGCCGATGGTGGCCGCGGCCACCGCCACACCGAGCTGCGTGGAGGACATCACCGCATACGTGAGCGGCTGGCTGAGCAACCGTCCCGCGCAATGCGCCAGCACGCCGCCGAGCCCCAGCCCGATACCGAGCAGGATGTATTTCGGTTGCGAGCCCAGCTCGCGTACCTGCAGCGAGGCGCCGAGCCAGACGAAGAACAGCGGGCTGAAGAAACCCTCGGTGATGCCGAACAACTGACGCGCCAACCGCCTCGGCTCGCCGACCATGGCGATCACCAAACCCAACGCGAAGCCCGCCAGCATAATCGATACGTCGGCACTGACGGCCAGCGTTGCCAGCCCGAACAGCACCAGCAGATTGATCCGCAGTTCCAGCGCCAACTGCTTGGTGTGCGAATAGTCGTGCATGCGCTGACGCCATCCCCTGCGGTCGACCCAACGCAGCACCGCGAAGAGCAGCACCGCGCAGCCGGTGATGGCCAACCCGCCCAGTGCCGCCGTCGCCGCGTGACGAAAGTCGATCACCAAGGGCAGCAACACGATACAGGCCGCGTTCGCGATCGCGATTTGCGCGGTGATGGAGAGCGCCTGCGGGCCGCGCAATCGCAGGGAATCGATCATCGGCAACGTCACGGCCGCTGACGACGAGGCCATCAGCACCGCGTAGAGTGCCGCGTGTCCGGTGCCGAACTGCGTGGCTAGCCCGAACCCCAGGGCCGCCGCCGCGGCGCCGGCCAGGATCGCTCGCGCCAACGCCTTGGGAACGGCCGACCGCAGCGCGGGGTCGCGGGCCGGGACATGGCTGCCCACCACGAACATCACCAGCGCGAAGCCGATGTTCGCGAACAATTGGAGGGTCGGGTCGGATGCGTCGACCACGCCGAAACCGGTCCTGCCGATGACCAGACCCGCGATGAGTTCGCCGATGGTGACCGGTATCCGCAGGCGTGGCACCGACGCCAGTACCGGGCCGGCGAAACCGACAGCGGTCAGCAGCGCCAAGGTGTGGAAGCCGAATCCCTGCACGTGGCCATTGTGCACGGCGGATGGTCAAACTGGGCGCATCCGAGCGCTCAGGCGTCGATCACCACGCGTCCGGACTTCGCGCGGGAAACGCAGACCAGCATCTCGTCATCGCCCTCGACGGTGCGCCCCCGGCGATCAACCTGTCCGCCAAGCACTTTCACCTTGCACGTTCCACAGAACCCCTGCTGGCAGGAGTATGCGGTGGTCGAATCGCGGTCAAGCATGACGTCCAGCGCCGACCGATTGGCGGGCACGCGGAGCACCCGCTGCGAGCGGGCCAGTTCCAGTTCGAAGGGAACGCCGTCGACCACCGGTGGGGGGCCGAAACGTTCGTAGTGCAGCGGCGCGTCCGCGTGTTCGTTGCGCGCGGTGCGCACCGATTCCAACATGGCGCTGGGACCACACACGTAGACCGCGGTGGCCGGCCCGGCGTCGGCGAGCAAGTCGGACGCAGTGGGGAATCCGCCGCGCTCGTCGTCGGCCCACACGGTGACCCGCTCGGGAGCCTGGGCCACCACCTCGTCCAGCAAGGGCATGTAATCCCGGCTGCGACCGGCATAGACCGCGCGCCAATTGATTCCGCGCTGCTGGGCAATGTGGATCATGGGCAGGATCGGAGTCACCCCGATGCCGCCGATCACGAACAACACCTCGCGCTCGTCGGTGACGAGGTAGAAGGCGTTGCGGGGCCCTTCGAACTCGAGTTTGTCGCCCACCTGATAGGTGTCGTGCATTTCGATCGAACCGCCGCCACCCTCGGCGATGCGGCGCACCGCGATGCGGTAGTCGGTGCGCCGGCCGGGTGAACCGCACAGCGAGTACTGGCGCCGACGGCCCGACGGCAACCGAACGTCGATATGCGCACCTGGTGTCCAGGCCGGCAACAATCCACCGTCGGGGTCGGTTAACGTCAACGCGACCACATCCGGCGTCAGAAGTTCCCGGTTGGCGACCACCGCGGTGGTGGTGCGCCGCACGGACTCCACGCGCGAGGATGTCCACCGCGACGCCGACGCGAAGCCGCCGAACAGCGTACCCACCCCGTACAACGCGGTATACATGCGGTCACGCTTGCGGCGGCCATACAAGTCGGCCGGAATGCTGTCCCAAATCGTCTGTGCCACAATCATCCTCACATCTGGCTGATGTCGCGACGGTCCGCGGTCGGGGCGATCAGGTCGACCCACTCGGCGGTGAGCCGGGCGATGACATCGGGGTATGCGCTGACCACCCAATGGCCGCCCTCGATCGGGACGACCCTGCCGCCCTCCGGGATGGAGCCGGTAAACCGTTGCAGGGCAGGCGATACGAAATAATCCTGGCGTGCGACCAGCACCTGCACCGGCACGGCCGTCTGCGGCAACCGTGGCGGCGGGGACAGCATCGGTGCGGGCATGTTCGCCCGATACAGGTTGAGCCCGTTCAGGTAGTCATCGACCGAGCGGTACGCGGCACCGCGCCCGCTGCGGGCGGCCGATCCACCGATGCGCCCCACCGCCTCAAAGACTTTCACCGTGGCCCCGGACCGGATCGCCAGTTCCGGTAGGCCCGGGCACAGGAAAAACCAGATATAGGACGACGCCAGGACCTGTTTGACCACGTCGAGAAGGGCGCGCGGCGTGCGCGCTGAACGCAGGAATCTGCCCGCGTAGGGCAGGTGCGGCCCGGACACCGAGGTGAATGAGGCGACCTTGCCCATCACGGTGTCGTCGGTGACCGCCGCCCAGGCCTGGATCGATCCCCAATCGTGGGCCAACAGATGCACGTCGTTCACGCCCAGCCGCTCGATCACCGCGCCGACGTCGGCGACCAATTGCGGGAGCCGATATCCCGAACGGTCTGCCGGCGTTGAGGATTGGCCGGCGCCTCGCACGTCGTACGCCACGACGTTGAATCGACGACCCAATGCCGTCGCCACCGCGTCCCACACGTGGTGGTTGTCCGGATACCCGTGGATGGCCAGGATGGTCGGCCGCCCCGGATCGATGTCGGTATAGGCATGCACCGCCAGTCGCACGCCGTCGGAGGCGGTGACGGTGGTTGAAACCAACTCGGTTGTCATCGTCAGTGCGACGCGCGGGCGGCGGGCGAGCGAGCCAAGTAGTCGACCGCGCGCCCCACCCCGCCCAACTGGGACGGGTGGAAACTCGGTTTGTAGTAAGCGCCGATGACCCGGAGGAACTGGAATGGGCCGGGCACCAAACCCCGCCGGGCGGCGCGGAAGTAGTCCCGCCAGCGCGGCTTGGTGCCGGGCGGCAAGTAGGGGTCCACCGAGTACATGAATCGCACGCCGCGAACGAACAGCCAGAGCAACGCCGGCGTGATCAGTAGCTGGGTGCGCACCTGTCGCCAATACCCGGCACGCAGGTGCTTCATGGTGTCGAAGGCGACCGCTTTGTGCTCGACTTCCTCGGCGCCGTGCCAGCGCAGCAGGTCCAGCATCACCGGGTCGGTGCCCATCGCGTCATGCTGCGGGGTGTCCAGAATCCATTCGCCCAGGATCGCGGTGTAATGCTCGAGTGCCGCGACCATCGATACCCGCTCGAGCAGCCAGCTTTGTCGCCGACGCGGGCTCCACTGCGGCCGGTCGCCGATGAGTTGGGTGAATAGCCAGCGCATTTGGTCGGTGAACGGCGTCACGTCGATGTCTTTGACCGCGAAGTGCCCGAGCACGCCCGCGTGGGCCTGGGAATGCATCGCCTCCTGGCTGATGAATCCCTGCACATCGCGCAGCAGTTGATCGTCTTTGATCAGCGGCAAGGTGTCCTTGAAGGCGGCGACGATGAATTCTTCACCCGCCGGCAACAAGAGGTGCAACACATTGCAGAAGTGCGTGGTGAAGGGCTCGTTGGGCACGTAGTAGAACGGCAGCGTCGACCAGTCGAAGTCGACGTCGCGCGCCTGCAGGACGATCCGCTCGTGGTCGAGCGAGGCGTCATGCGGGCCGGTTGCCCTGTCATCGACGGTGAACTCATCGACGGTGAACATGGTGCCATCCCCTTGCTGTCTCGCGCCGATCCGCTGCATTATCAGGCGCTGCGCTGTGCCTCATCGTCTACCTCAGTGATTAAACGCTCACTGCGCAAGAACCGGACCAGATGATCGACCGTTTCGGTCAGGGCCGGCTCACGCAGCCGGACCTTGGCCAGCTCTCGCCGGTTGCGGTACTGGGTGTTGTCGTAGCGTTTGTCCCGCATCGCCGCGATCTTGTCCGCCGACCGGGTGAGGAAATCGACCAGCGGATACATCTGGTCGTTCGGCGTGCAGCGGCGGTTCAGCTGCTCGGTGAACGACGGGATGTCGTGGTACTCAAACCGATACCCGTAGCGCTCGGACAGGATCCGCGTGACGTCGGGCAGGTTGTAGTAGTCGTCGGCGGTCATGTTGAAGACGCTGCCCGATTCGTCCGGCAGGCCCATCAGCGTCACGATGTGATCCGCGATCAAGTCCGCCGGCAGCAGGCTGATCTGGTTGAGCGCGTTGACGGCGACCCCGTGCTCGATCATGAACGCGGTCAGCCGCACCAGGATGTCGTCCTGGCTGCCGAAGCCCGCGCGGGTGGGCGAGATCAGCGAGGGCCGGTAGATGCGGACGTCGAGTCCCTTGCGCTGCGCGGCCAGAGCGAGCTGCTCGCCGACCCACTTGGTCTGCGAGTAGCCGAAGTCCAGCCCGGCCATCTTCTCGTTGGCATCCCACTCCCCGACCACCGGCTCGGTGCTCCAGCCGTAGATGAACGTGCTGGAGACCAGGTGGAAAGCCTTGCGGTGGTTGGTCATCGCCAGCCGCAACAGCTCGCGGGTGCCCTCCACGTTGGCCGGCCGCAGGGCGTCGTAGGTGCGGACGTAGTTGACCAGGGCGCCATTGTGCACGACGGCATCGACGTCCTGCGCCAGCTGCTGGAAACCCGCCTCCCCGATACCCAACGCGGGCTCGGCGAGGTCGCCGCAGACGATGCGGACCCGGGCGCGGACATCGGCTTCCAGCGCCGGCGTCCAGAGCTGGGCGCGGCGCAGCGACGCGACGATGCGGTCCAGGCCGTGTGCGGCGTCCGTGGCGCGCACCAATGCGTGCACCGTGTAGGAGGTTTGCGCCAGCAGGCTACTCACCAGGAACGGCCCGAGGAATCCGGTCGCGCCGGTCAGCAGGAGATCGGTGGGCTCGCCCGGCCGGACGGGTGCCAGTTCCGGAAGCGGCAGTGCCGCATCGGCACGCATCTGGGCGGCCTCCTGGGCCTCGTACTCGGCGGAGATCTGATTCAGTGCCCGGCGCAGGGCGTCAAGCGCCTGCCCGGACCCCTCGCCGAATTGGCCGATCAGACCGAAGAATTCGGACACTGTCAGCCGCTGCAGCAGGCGGGTGTTGACCTCTTCGGCCAGTTCGCCCGCGCCGTTCTCCTCCAGCAAGGCCTGCAGGTCCGTGCGGAGTTCGGCCAACGCCAGCGAGTCGATGCCGAGATCGGCGAACGAGCAGTCCTCGTCGCCGGAGAGGTCGTAGCTCTCGATGAGGGATCGGAAGCGCTCCAGCGGACCCGCAGCCAGGTCATCGTGAGTTCGGTTGGCCGACTGGTTAACCCAGCTCGCGAAGGTGCGCAGCTTGTCGTCCAGCCACAGCTGGCGGGTCGACGAGCGCCGGATCTTGCCCGACGTGGTCTTGGGAATGCTGCGCGGCGGCGCGAAGACGATCGCGTGCGGATCGATGTGGGCGTGCCGCCGGATCGCGCGGGCCAAGGCCTTGGCGTCCGGAAGGTTGTGCTCGTCGCGCACCTCGGCGACGACGACCAGCGCTTCGGATTCATCGTGCTCGACTGAGAAGGCGGCCACGCAGCCGCTACGGACGTGCGCTGACGTGCGCTCGACGACCGCCTCGATGTCAGAGGGGTAGCAGTTGACGCCGCGGACGATGATCAGGTCCTTGCTGCGGCCACAGACGAACAGCTCGCCCTCGTAGAGGAAGCCCAGATCGCCGGTACGCAGGAAGGTGTGCTCGTCGTCGCCGGCGACGCGCGCGCCGAATATCTCCGCGGTCAACTCACGCCGGTTCCAGTACCCGGCGCCCTTGGAGCGTCCGGCCAGCCAGACCTCGCCGACCCGCCCGTCGGGCAGCGCCTGGCGCGATTCGGGATCGACTATGCGAACCAGGGCTCCCTCGATGGGCTTGCCGCAGCTGACCAACGTGACCTGGTTGCTGTTCTCCGGCAGCGCTTTTTCGACGCGAGCAACATTGCGCTCCAGCCCACGCTTGTTCACCGCAATCGTCTGGCGCCCGCGGATCGACACGGTCAGGGTGAATTCGGCCATGCCGTAGGCGCCGGTGAGCGCCTCGGGCCGCAAGCCGTACTCGGCGAACCGCTGCCGGAAGCGGGCGAAGGTGCCGGCGCGCAGGGGCTCTGCGCCCACCACGATGCATTCGAGGCTGCTCAGGTCGACGCCGGCCAATTCGGCGGCGGGCAGCTTGTCCTGGCGCAGGCAGTAATCGAGCGCGAAGTTGGGTCCCGGCGTGTGCGTCGCGCGCACGTCACTGATCAGCCGGAGCCAGGACGACGGCCGCGCGAGGAAGTCCAGGGGCGACATCGCATGCGTGGAACCGCCCAACAGCACGACGAACATGTAGGCCGAGATCAGCCCCATGTCGTGATGTTGCGGCAGCCACGAAGCCACCACCACGTCGCCGCCACTGAAGGCGAAGCCGTTGGCGATGATGTTGGCGTGGGTGACGATCACACCCTTGGGATCGCTTGTCGAGCCCGAGGTGTACTGCAGGAAGAGCACCTCGCCGGGAGTGTCCGCGACGAGGCCGCCGCCGAAGTCCTGCGCGCCGTCGGTGGCGAACCAGGGCAGCTCCGGCAGGCCGGCGCCCGACTCGTCCCCCCAGAGCTGTTCGCCTCGGCGCTGGGCCAGCAGCAGGCGAAAGTCGTACTCGAACTGCTTCGTCGACAGCACGGCAGTGGCCTGGCAATCGCGCGCGATGAAGCTCAGCTTCGCGAGCCCGGCATCAAAGGACATCGGCAAGGGCGGGCTGACCGGAACGGCGATCACCCCGATGCGCGCGCATGCATACAGCGCCGCGACCATTTCCAGACCCGGCGGGTACACGAGCAGCGCACGTTCGCCCGACTTGAGACCGGCCTCCCTGGACAGGTACGCGGCCAGTTCGCGGGTGCGTTCGGCGAAGGCCTGGTAGGTGTAATGCTCGATTTCGCGGCCGTCGCCATCGACGAACCGGAAGAGGGTCTGGTCTGGCCTTTGCGCTTCCCAGTTGTGTAGGTAATCGATCAGCGTCTCCATGTCGGAGTGATCCCCCTTCCAGGTTGGCCCGAGAACGACTTCCGTCGTTAAATATGAACCCAATGTAGCGCTTCCTGCCTCCCCGGAGCAAAAGGTTGAACAGCATTAATGGCGATCACACACTACATTCACAGGATAAACTTAGCCGCCGAATTTGAATGCGCGAATCCTGATCTACGCGCCTACGCATTTCAGTACTTCAGTCATTGGTGACCAGGGCATTCCTAGCGAACTGCGATCTGAGATACTGAAGTAAGTATTCACAAATACACGGATTTACTAATGGCCGCCAAACAACCATCAACCCTGAAACAGGCTTTTACCTTCGTCACACGGGTTAACGGAATCGCAAATCAAAAACGCAATTATCGGGCGAGGATACCGCGTGCCTGATAGCGGCGGGCTAGCGTCGCACCCTGCGACTGGGCGGCAGGCGGTTATGCGGGCCGGGCGATGCGGATCCGCGGGCCCGCGCTGGCCACCAGTTTCACGATGTCGAGGAAACGCTCACCGTCGATGATCGGCGACAGGGGCTCGTCCTCGGCTTCGATCGTCATCTCGTGGCCGATGACGTCGCGCAGCCCTTTACCGCGAAGCAGGCCGCTGGTCAGGGCAGTCGGAAGCTGCGCCACGATCCTGGATGGCCGTAGGTTTCCGGCCTGAAAATGCAGCGCACCGGGCTCGGACGCCTTGGGGAACAGCCGAAGCGGCCCACCGATGCGCAGGTCGATCGCGCCGGCGTGCAACAAGCTGTGGGTGCGCGACGGCACCTCATCGCCGTCGATCACCACGCGCGCCTGCGTCGGCGTGAAGAGGATCGACGCGTAATTCGGTGTCTTCACTCGGGTCGGGGCGACCTTGGAGGTGATGTAGTCGCCGAAGCTGCGAGCGATCACTCGGGCGACGGCCAGCCGACCGTGATCGGGTGAGTCGTAATACCGGTCGTAGAAACGGTTCCCGACGCCCCCGGCCGCCAGCCCGAAACAGAGCCGGTGAAACGCGGCGCCGTCGGCGGTTGCGCCATCGAGTACCAAGGTGTCCAGGACCATTTCCGGCGGAGGCTGGTCCTTCTGGGCCGCGGATGTCAACGCACGGATGATCGCTTCGGGCCGCCCGCGCACGCGGGCCTTGCGCGCGACGGCGTTAACGCTGCCACCGTTGGTCGGGACGAACGCAGGCCAGCGTTGCGGATCACCGACGCAGCGCTCGATCTCGTTGATCAGCCAGTGCAGTGCGCCGTCGCCGCCGTCGCCGACCAGGTGGGTGACCCGCGGTGCGAGCTGCTGGATGGCGTCGCGGAGTTCCTCGATGGAATCGGTCTCGTGCACCTCGCCGCGGTCGCCGACGATGCGACGCAGTTCGGCGATGCGGTCGCCGGGAGCGGCGCGATTCCTCCGCGCTTTCGGATTGACGATGACGCCTACATACATCTGGCGGTCCCCGGCGCGCGCCTGGCAACATGCCGTCCGGGCAATTGCTCAGGTGGGATTTCGCTGGGCATCCCAGGCACAATACCCGCGCACCCGAATGGTCCCGTAACGCTCCCGCAGCCCGCTTCAACTCCTCCCGCTCCGGCAGCCACCGTCGCACTTGCGAAGTTAGGGTGGCTGCCATGGCAAATTGGACCGCGGCAAAGCTGCCCTCGTTCGCCGGACGAACCGTCATCATCACCGGCGGCAACGCCGGGTTGGGCGAGATCACCGCCCGCGAGTTGGTTCGGGTCGGCGGCCACGTCATCCTGGCCGTCCGCAACGTCGACAAGGGCCGCGCCGCGGCCGCGCGCATGACGGCTTCGGCGACCGGTCCCGCAATCGGGACGGCCGAGGTGCGCGAGCTCGATCTGCAAGACCTGTCGTCGGTGCGGCGCTTCGCCGACGGAATCGACACGGCCGACGTTTTGATCAACAACGCCGGCATCATGGCCACCAAACACGCGGTCACCGTCGACGGCTTCGAGGGCCAAATCGGCACCAACCATCTCGGTCACTTCGCGCTGACCAACCTACTGTTGGCCAAGCTGACCGACCGGGTTGTGACGGTGTCGTCGCTGATGCACCACTTCGGCTACATCAGCCTCAAGGATTTGAACTTTCAGTCCCGGCCGTATTCGGCCTGGCTGGCCTACAGCCAGTCCAAGCTGGCCAACCTGCTGTTCACCAAGGAACTGCAGCGGCGGTTGGACGACGTCCCCACATCGCTGCGTGCGCTGGCCGCCCACCCCGGCTGGTCGCACACCAACCTGCAGGGCAACTCCGGCCGCAAGCTCGGCGACGCGGCGGTCCTCGCGGTCGACCGGATCGTGTCCACCGACGCCGACTTCGGCGCCCGCCAGACGCTGTACGCGGCCTCGCAGGATTTGCCGGGCGACACCTTCGTCGGCCCGCGATTCGGACTGTACGGCCGCACCCAGCCGACCTGGCGCAACTGGCCGGCGAAGCGCGCCCACACCGCCACCGCCCTGTGGGAACTGTCCGAGCGGCTCACCGGGACGAAATTCCCGCTTTGACGTCCCCTCGACAGCGCCGCAGCTAACCCGGCAACCCCTTCCGCGCGCCCGCCACGCGGTGCGCGACTAGATTGGACGGGTAGTCCAACCGCACCCAGCGAGCACCCAGCGAGGAGGCAATGCCGTGTCGGACGTGCATCTAGCGGCCCTCCTCGCCCTGTGTGCAGCGCTGGCGTCCGCGATCGGCAATGTGGTGCGGCAACGCTCCGCGCAGGAGGTCACCGACAAACGGGTGGGCCACCTGACGTTGTTCGGCATGTTGCTGCGCGACAAGCGTTGGTGGCTGGGCGGTTTGGGGGACATCGGCAGCTACGTGCTGCTGGCCGCCGCGCTGGACAAGGGCTCCGTGCTGCTGGTGATGTCGTTGCAGGTGACGGCGCTGCTTTTCGCCCTGCCGATCTATTCGCGGATGACCGGTAAGCCCATCACCGGCCGGGAATGGAGTTGGGCACTGGTACTGGCGGTAGCGCTGGCCGTGCTCATCGCGGTCGGAGACCCCACGGGCGGCCAGCAGCGGGCGCCGCTGCACACGTGGATCGTGGTGGCCCTGGTGATCGGCCCGCTGTTGTTGCTGGGCTTGCTCGGAGCGCGGATCTGGGCTGATCGTTCGGTCGCGGCAGTAATGCTGGCCGCGGTGGCAGGCACCTTCCTGGCCGTGTTCGCGGTCCTGATGAAGGGCGTCGTCGACATCCTGGAACACCACACCGGCCACATTTGGCAGACCTTCGAGCTGTACGCGCTGGTGTTCTGCGGGGTCGCCGGAATGATCTATCACCAATCGGCTTACCGAGCCGGCGCGCTGACCGCCTCGCTGCCCACGATCATCGTGGCGAAGCCCGTGGTCGGTGGGGTGCTCGGCATCGTCGTGCTCAGCGAGACGTTGGAAGCCGGAGGCTGGGAGTGGTTTGTCATCGCGGCGACGACGGTCGTGGTGATCATCGCGACGGTCGGTCTGGCTCGCGGAGAGGCCGCCTCCATGTCGGCCGGCGCCGGGCGTGACGTGAAGTCCAGCGCACGGCCGAAGGCGGCCACCCAAGCCTGAGTGTGTGATACCGAATCGGCTTGCCGGGTAGAGATTCTCGCAACGCGGCGTTGACGAGCGCCGGCCGCTACGGGTTGATGGTGTTGTCGCCGACCTGGCGGCCCCAGACGTACTCGATCGCATACGGCGATCCGGTGTCGAGGTGGTTGTAGGGCGCGATGCTGTTGCCGGTGTCCATGATCAGCTCCGGTGCCGGCCACAGATCGCGGGTGACCTTCTGCCAGCACCCCGGGGCGCCACCCGGGCCGCCGCGCGCGTTCACCCGCGGCAGGTTCTCCGGGTAGATGTAAGGGTTCGGCGCACCTCCGACTATGCCGGCAATGCCGCCGACCATCGACGCGATAACGGGCACCGCGGACACCGGGTTCGCGATCAGTCCCAGCCCGGAGAGCACCTCGGTGTCCATGTTCAACGAGTAGCCGTTGAACCCGCCCTCGGCCGCACCGGTGGCGGGCAGTGCATCGTGCTCGCTGCGCATCAGGCAGTAGATTTCGGGGCTGTAGGTGTCCAGCAGTTGCGCGGTCGGGACCAGGTCGGCCGCTCCGCGCGCCAGATACGGGCCACCCTTATTGAACAGATCCGCGCCCGTGTTGCCGAACCCGGCCGCCGACAACAACGCCTGATCCAGATCCTTTTGCTGGGCATTGATCGTGCGCGAAGTGATCACCGCATTGTTCAGGAAATCCAACAGATCCGGCGACGCGTTCGCGTACGTATCGCCCAGCGCGGCCAACCGCTGAATGTCCTTGCGCGCCTGTGGCATCTGCGGGTTCACGTCATCGAGCAGCACGTTGGCGTTGATCACCGACTGACCGAACTTCTCCCCCAGCCCCGACAACGATTGCGCGGCGGCACTCAACGTCAGATTCAGCTTGACCGGATCGACCTTCTCCGAGATGGAGGTGATCGTCTGAAACAGGGTGTTGATCTCGGTGGTCACCGAGCGCGCATCGATCACAGCGTGCGGCGAAATCCCGTGCGCCGACGGGCTTGCCGGCGTCGTCAACGACACATACTTGCCGCCGAACACCGTCGTCGCCTTGATATCGGCGTTCACATTCGACGGAATCAGCGTTAAATAACGCGGATACACCTCCAGGGTGAACTTCGCCGCCGGCTTCCCGTCACGCACCGTCTCCGAGATCGACCCCACCCGCCCGATCTGCACCCCGTTATAGGTGACCTTCGAACCCGGATCCATCACCAACCCGGCCCGCGACGCCAACATCGTCAGCTCGGTCTTGGGTGTGAAACCCCCGCGGAACTGGATGTAGACCAGGGTGAAGATCACGGCGAGGACCACCAGCACGGCGATGGTGATGAACTTGTAGGGCGGCTCTCGCGAGTCGTTGATCTGAACGGGTGAACCCTCCATGGCCTACCCCGTGCGCCCGATGATCCCGGGTCCGGCGATGGACGGCCACCCGCGCGGTTGGCTATCCGGGTAACCCACCGTCGCCACCGCTGCCCCTCACCTCGGGACCGTCGCCACCGGGCGCTGGCCTGTCACCTATGAAATAAGACCAGCAAAATCTACCGCGATGCAGTGGCACAAACCAAGAAACGGCGGAAACTGCCGGGCGCACAACATCATCCTTCGAACGACCATCCCCACACCCGCCCGCTCACCGAGCACCCCGAGAGGCGGATCATACTCTCCCTCAGGTGATTCGAGCCCCGAAAATGTGGTTACGGGTCGATGGTGTTGTCGCCGACCTGGCGGCCCGAGACGTACCCGATCGCATACGGCGATCCGGTGTCGAGGTGGTTGTACGGTGCGAGGCTGTTGCCGGTGCCCATCACCGACTCCGGTGCGGGCAATAAGGTCGCGGGTGATCGGCTGCCAGCACCCCGGGGCGCCACCCGGGCCGCCGCGCGCGTTGACCCGCGGCAGGTTCTCCGCCCCCGGCCCTTGCCAGGGACTCCGTACCTGCAGTCACGAAGATCAACGAAATGTACCGTGACAGCCGCCGGTGCGCGAATCAACGTTCACATAATTCGACGGATGCCGCGGCAGGCGAGCCGGGTCTAGGCTCGAGAAGGCTAAGGAAAGGTGCGCGATGCTCGCAGCGTTCGGCTTCGAATCCCTGGGCGTGGTCGTCGGGGACATGTACTTCATCGACCCGTCCCCGCTCGAGGGTCAGGAGACCCCCGAACGGGGCGTCAGGCTGGAACTTCGGCTCGTCGATCGGGCTGCGCCCCAGGGCTCGATCTACGCCGGCGTCCCGATCGCCTTCACCCGCCCGCTGTGGCGGGTGGACCTCTTCGGGTCCACGGAAAGCCCGCCCGGGACGCTGGACCGGGCCCACCACCATCCGCAGTTCGACGGTTGGGAGCCCAGCCGTCGGCACTTCGTCCCCGAGCTGTCCGCCGACCCGCTGGCCTGGTTGACCGAGCAGCTGGCGGACCCGGCCGCCGTCCTGGCCCGCGCCGGCGTGGACGCCGACGAGGTCAGCGAAGCCGACATCACCGGCCTAGCGGCGGCGGCCCCGGAAATCGTCACCGCGGTGAAACGGTTGCTCGACGGCGTGCGCAACGGCGAATTGGCCCCGGCTCCCGCCGAGCCGGTTGCCGCCGCCCGCACCGGCTGGCTCTGAATTGCGTTAGCGTCATCGGCGTGACCCTCAACGACATCGCCCTGACCACCCTCGACGGCCGGCCGACCACGCTGGCCGAATTGTCCGACGGCGCAACGCTGGTCGTCAACGTCGCCTCCAAGTGCGGGCTGACTCCGCAATACACCGCGCTGCAGAAGCTGGCCAAGGACTATGGCGAGCGCGGCCTGACTGTCGTCGGCGTCCCCTGCAACCAGTTCATGGGCCAGGAGCCGGGCACGGCCGACGAGATCCGGGAATTCTGCTCGACGACCTACGGGGTGACGTTCCCGCTGCTTTCGAAGACCGACGTCAACGGCGACAACCGCCACCCGCTGTACGCCGAGCTGACCAAGACCCCGGACGCCGACGGCCAGGCCGGCGACATCCAGTGGAACTTCGAGAAGTTCCTGCTCGCCCCTGGCGGTGAGGTGGTGCAGCGGTTTCGCCCGCGCACCGAGCCCGACGCCCCCGAGGTCATCAGCGCCATCGAGGGCGTGCTGCCCCGCTAGGCATGAAAACGGCCCCCGGAGATTCTCCGGGGGCCGTTTTACCTGGTAGCGGGGACAGGATTCGAACCTGCGACCTCTGGGTTATGAGCCCAGCGAGCTACCGAGCTGCTCCACCCCGCGTTAGTGAATGCCAGGTTACCGAATACCGGCGCGTCGCCAGTCGCGGGCTAGCCCGTCGCGGTACCGAGCCTCCGTTAACTTGCAGACCTGTATGCCGAAGGTCCAGCGTTCAGGCCTTAACTCCCAATTCCGTCAGCCGGACGCGGTTTTCCTCGAACCACGCTTGTTCGTGGCCGGGCTCGGGCAAGATCAACCCTGCCTCCATTGCGTTTGCAGGATCAGCCTCGGTCAGCACGACCAGGAATTCGGCTTCCGACTGCCCGGTGACACGCGTCCACATTCGCGAGAAGTCACGCAGCAAGCCCTGGCGGGTCTCGACGTCACGTCCGTGGCGGATGGCACCGAAAAGGTACGAGTTGGCTGACGGTTTGCGGGAGACAAAGCAGTCGCCTTCCTGTATCTCATGAAACAGAACATTGACGAACAACTCCGGTGCTCGTGTGACGTTGGTGTGAATAGTGGTGATCTCGTCGGCGAGTTTGGCTTTCGCAGACGCCGTCAGCATTCCTCTCGGGCTGTAGCACTGATAGATGGGCATGGGGTTCCATTTCTACACAATTCTGTCGGTTGGTCGCGGCTGCGGGAGCCGCAGGGCAGGCTACCCGAGCGAGCCAGGATTGGTGCCCGTGTCGGAGAGCTCCTCCCCGCTTAATATTGCCTTCGGCCACGCCCGTCCGGGCCCGTTCCCGCCGACCAGTAACAGGTTGTCGCGGAAGGTTGCATCTGCCGGTGGCAAGCCGTCTCGGCGTCACGTGGCCGGCGTCGTGACGTTCGCGCTGGAGCTACTTTCGGGTGGCGGTGACATAGTGGATCGCCTCGTGCCCGCGCAACACACTGTCCCAGGTATCCCCGGACACCCCGGCATCATTTAACAAATCGGCCAGACCGCGGGTTGCGGTGTGCCAGCCGAGTCCTTTCAGGCTTTTCTCGACATCGCCACCTTCGCGAGGATAAGTAAGGCCACCGAAGTCGACATCGAACCCATGGCGCCTCCAGGTTTCTGCAACGCTCTGTATCTGCAAACCGAGGGAGGTCGATTCCTCCGTCCAGTGATCGGCGGCCAATTTGCTGCCGGGTGCACTAAGTGCGGTGAGTTGCTTCAACAGGCGACTCTGAGCGTCGTTAGGGAGGTATCCGATCAGCAAACCCTCGGCCAGCCAGGCCGTCGGTCTCGAGGGATCAAAACCCGCTTGCTGCAGTGCCGTCGGCCAGGCGTGGCGCAGGTCGACGCTTACGGCGCGCAATTGCGTATTCGGAGTGGCGCCCACCCGAGTCAGGACCGAGTTCTTGAATTCGATCACCTCCGGTTGGTCGATCTCGTAAACGATGCTGCCCGCCGGCCACTGCAGGCGGTAGGCACGCGAGTCCAATCCAGATGCGACGATCACCGCCTGACGGATGCCGGCGGACAGCGCGCTCCGGAAGAAATTATCGAAGAACCGTACGCGGACGGCGAAGAAGTGCGTTATCCAATCGGTCTCAATATCGGCGAACTCCAAATCACCACTTGCCAGCCGGGCGAACAGCTCGATACCTGCAGCCTGGACGAGAGGCTCGGCGAACGGATCATTGATGATTGGATCCGCTTGCCTGCTGGCAGCCGCCCTGGCCGCGGCCACCATCGTTGCAGTGGCGCCAACACTGGTGGCCAGATCCCACGTATCGTTGTCACTACGTTTCATTCGTGCTCTCCTGCCTCCGCAATCCTGCGGCCTTCGCGTAAATCACCGGTCTGTGCTCTGACCGTTAAAAGCGGCGCTACGGCAGGAACCCTTCACCAAACGCCGCGCGCAGTCACGATCAAATTTCTGAGTCGGGGTAACCGTTGACTAGTTTGCGGGATGGAAAGCTCAGTGCCCATTGGGCATTGAGACTTCTTTCCCCCAAGATGTGCCACCGTCGCGCTGCCCTCAAACCCTCGACCTCGGAAAGTGCAGTGGTTCTCGAAAGTGGAAGACGACGGATGTGGCGCAGACTCTTGAAATATATTGTACGAGAGATATCTTCAATTACCTTGACGCGCAGCTGTAAGCAGCCAAGCGGCATTACGTCGACCTGGTGAATCGAAACATGCTCGCCCATAGTTGATTCCGTTCGGTGAAGTCATATCTTGTGGGACAGACGGCCGGATTGGGGGCACTCGGGAGCGGCCCACATCCCCCACAATGTGATTACCAACATCCGAGATTGAACGGGTCGCCAACGATCCGCCGGCACACCGCTGCAAACCTGACATCTGGAGGATTCTGTGGAGGGCACTGACCCAGAACTGTTTATCGGCGGCGCCTTTCGGCCCGCCGGAAAAGCTCAGCCCGTTATCGAGGCTGCTACTGAGAGAGTGCTCGGCCGTGGACCCGACGCTACTTTCGGCGACATTGATGACGCCGTGGCCGCGGCCCGAAAGGCGCTACCCGACTGGGCGACGACTCCGACTCCCGAACGAGCCCAAGCCCTGCAAAGGCTGGCCGGCGGGCTTGAGGCGCGCGCCCAAACCACCGGCGAACTGTGCACTCGTGAGACTGGCGCGCCGATTACCTACTCTCGAATTGCAAACGGTGTCGTTCCGGCCGCGCTGATTCGCTACTACGCAGGCCTGATCTGTGAGACCGACGACGAAGAGGTTCGCCGCACGTTACTCGGACACGCCATCGTGCGCCGAGAGCCTATCGGTGTAGTTGGCGCCATCGTCCCGTGGAATGTCCCGCACCTGTTGGCGGCGATGAAGCTTGGCCCGGCATTGGCGGCGGGATGCACGGTGGTTCTCAAGCCAGCACCGGAGACGGCACTGGACGCGAGGATGGTCGGGGAGGCCGCCGCGGAAGCGGGACTTCCTCCTGGTGTGCTGAACGTGGTCCCGGGTGGCGATGGAGCGGGTGCCCATCTGGTTCGTCATCCCGGCGTCGACAAGGTGGCTTTCACTGGTTCGACGCAAGTGGGCCGATCGGTCTCCGAAACCTGTGGGCGGCTGATGCGGCCCGTCGCGTTAGAACTGGGAGGGAAGTCTGCTGCAATCATCCTTGACGACGCTGATTTGCATACAACCGTGCAGGGACTTCGCACGGTGTCCTTCGGTAACAACGGTCAATTATGTTATGCCAGTACCCGCGTCCTTGCGCCCCGTTCGCGCTACAGCGAAATCGTCGATGCGCTAGCGGAAATGGCCCGATCGCTGGTAGTCGGCGATCCGCTTGACGAGGCTGTCGAGATCGGCCCGCTGGCAAGTTCGCAACAGCGCGACCGGGTGCTGGGTTATATCGAAATCGGGAAAGCTGCCGGCGCTCGCGTGGTGACTGGCGGCGGGATACCCAAAAACCGGTCGCGGGGTTGGTACGTCGCACCGACCATATTCGCCGATGTCAACAACGCAGCGCGGGTAGCACGTGAAGAAATTTTCGGACCCGTTCTCTGCGTCATTCCGTACGATTCGGACGGGGACGCCGTCGACATCGCCAACGACTCGGATTTCGGTCTTGGAGGCAGCGTATGGTCATCCGACGAGACACGGGCAACACAGGTCGCCCGAACCGTACAGACGGGGACCGTCGGCATCAACCACTATCAGCTGGATGCCGCCGCGCCCTTCGGGGGAGTTAAAGGAAGCGGTCTCGGCCGCGAGTTGGGGCCTGAAGGACTGGTCGCCTACCAAACGATCAAATCGATCCTTCGGACAGACATAGCGAGCATGGGATAGAAGTGGACCCCATCCAGAGCAGGGTTACGCATGGTGGCGGGTCGCTGCGGCCCGAACGCGGGGTGTTTGAAACATGTTCACCGACAATGATTGCAGATACGAAGACAAGGATGCGGCGGTCGAGTCGGCTGCAGAGCTGTACCGGCCGGCACCTCATTTCGCCTGGGAGTCTATAGCGCGCCCGTGCGAGAGCATCATCTTCTCGACCATCGAAAACGTTGTCGGTTCGGGCGATATCGGACTCGATTCTCATCAGAGTCATCCCGAGACCGGAGATCTGCGATGCCCGGCCAGACTGAACCAACGGACACTACTGCACTTGTGCTCCTTGCATTCCTGGCGATCTACCTATACTTCCGGGTAACTGTCGCGTGGATTCTGGGCTTCACTAACACTGAAATCGACCGCCCTACGGATACGAGGCAAGACCCGCCAACGACTGAACGCGCGAGTCCGACATGAGTATTCGCTGTAGGCCCCAGCATCAGCCGCCCAATCGACGGTCTTCAGCCCATCAATCGATCCAGTACACTCACCGTCGCACCTACTCTCCTGCCAGCACGTGACCGAGACACCGGCCTGGTTCGTAGCTTGCGCAGTCCACGAAGTATCTTGGTAAAAGGCAGGTTTGCGGCCAGACCGCGCCGCAGGCTCGGTTGCAAACTGCTGAGGTTGCCGATTAACGGATATTGCAGACCATGGTCACGCCGTTCGGCGCTCCGGTCGATGACGTCGCCGCGTGTTCCTGTCAGGAGGAACTCTTTCAGTAGTGACGGCGGCACGTCCCCGTCAAAAATAGGACAGTCTTTTCGTCGAGCGCCTGCAGGATGCCGCCATGGGCTGCGTTGAAGTCGTTGCGCCAGCCGGCATCAGTAACCCCGATCCCAAGTCGAAGCCTTCTGAGCCGGTTTCGTGCGGCCAGATGCCCTAAGACCGTCCATGGTTCGTAATGTGCATCGATTTATGGAGACGAGGCGTGCGGTTCCGACGTATTCCGATGTCATGACCGATCGCGGGAACAGTGAGCTGAGATGGTCTGGCAGCCATAGTGAATCCACTCCGCTCCCAGCCGCCGTGGGATAACTGCTGGCTACCAACGCCGTCGGTGAGTAGAGGCTGTGCAGGGGTGGTTCTATGAGTCCGACCTTAAACATGGCTAAGCTCGTCTCCGGTGCGAATTGTTGCTTTGGCAACAGTCACGAAGCAGTCAACATCGGGCATATTCCAACTAGCAGAGTGGATTTCGATGCCAAGACGATGAAGAATGTGAGGCTTCAAATATCACGTGTCCGGCAATCCCTTGCTCCAGCTGTCTGTCGCGGCCACGGTTCCGGGCCCGGTGTCGGCCGCCTCGCCGGCTACGGTTCGCCTTCGTGACTTCTTTATTACGCGCAGCACTGTCGAAGGACGCAGCAACTGCGCCGGAGGATCAATCAGATTCATCGAACGGAGAAATTGCTGGACTACTGCCGGATCGGTCTCGGCAGCGGCCAACACCCGATCCAGGTAGGCGTTGATGATCCGTACAGACAGCGGGCGCTTCCCTTCTATTTGGGGCAAAGCCAGGTCTGAACTCACCGCCGCCTGCCAGGCCACACGGATTTCCTTGGCGGAATCGCGGAAAAACCGCCGCGGTAAGTTGTGGTCACCTTGCTGGAGGCATTGGCGCAGGATGAGCGCTTCGATGGCGGCCATCGACATGCCCTGGCCGTAGAGCGGATTGAAGTTACACAGCGCGTCACCCAAGACGATCAAACCGTCGGGAGTGCGCGCCAACTGGTCGAAGCGCCGCCAGCGGTTTGACGGAAACCGATAGTGAGTCATGTCCGCGAGCGGCTCAGCCGCGCGCGCCGCGGCGAGCACGTGCCGCGGGGCCATGTCAGCCAGGCAGTCCAGCAGCGCCGTGCGATCGGTGGGTGGTTTTCGCCCCGCCACAGTTTGGACCGCGAGCCTGTAGGTGTCGTTCTCGCCGGCAAACATCGCGAAGCACACAGGACGGTTGGGCTCGGGGCCACTGAAGGCGATGTACTCGCGCAAGGTGTCCGGCGGAAGGTGTACCGGCAGACCGGCGTAGCTGATGTCAACAGTGAGTTGGTCTTCGCGCGGGCGCGGATAACCCAGCGCGTCAAGGAATACCGGCGCGCGTGAGCCGCGTCCGGTAGCGTCCACGACCAAATCGGCCGGCAGGACCGTCTCGGCCCCAGAGTCGCGCCGCGCCACCACAACGCCGTTCACACGCTCGCGCTTCGGGCCGGACCTCAATCGCACCGCATCGCGTCCCTGAGTGATCTCTACGTTCGAAATGCCGCGAATCCTGCGACGCAGGGTCCACTCGATGAACGGCCGGCTGATGTAGTAGCTCACTATGGATTCAGGGTCGGGGATCGTGCCGGATCGCAGTAGCCGGTGCCCGCCGAAAGATGCCCAAAGCCGTGACAGGTCACCATCGTTCCAGACTCGCGCGCCACCGTCGATCAGCTCCTCAACGAAGCCGGGAAATAGATCACCCATGATTGTCACCCCGCGCGCCGCGAGGAGGTGGGGCAGGTCACCTTGCGCCACACCGCGATGTGTCACCGGACCGTCCGGGATGGTATCCCGTTCGACCACAGTCACTTTGCCGTAGAAGTCGGCGAGCACTCGGGCGGCCAGCAGTCCGCTGATGCTCGCGCCGAGAACTACTGCAGTCTCGCCAAGTTCGCGCACGTCGTTCCCTCGCCGTGGCGGTACCGTGTCAGTGGGTGGTGGAATCGACATCTACAACCTTTCGTGGACCTTCGGTTTGCAAGTGCTGGCGCGCGGTGGCGATGGCTGCGCAGTTCTGTTGGCCTACGCAACCTTGAGCAAATCAGTGGTAGAAAAGACGTTTCACGCACTGCTCGTCGAGCCGTACTTGCCACAACATCCGACTTACGAGCCTGTGTCCGACCGGTTTGGTCGCCTGGATGAACTGCTGTGCGAGCAGGATGCTGCGCGCCCAGATTGGCGACGTCGCAGTGAATGCCACTACCAGAGCCACCCAATCCCGACGGCGGTTGCGATCAACAGCATTGTGATGAGCGCTTGGACGAGAAACGGTCGTAGGGGCAAAGCTTCGTTCAGAGAGTGCAATTCGTTCGCTTGCGAACGATCACTGATCACATAGCGATTGGATGCGAAGCCGAACATTCGGGCTTGCAGCCAAAGCCGACGCCCCCACCAGCGCGTCATCCTAGGTTCGAAGCGCGACTCCTCATCGGTTGGCACTGCGATTACGCCGGTGCGCAGCGTTGCCGTGTCCGAAGCGGCGGATGTCATGAGTTTCAACGTCCTTACCTATCGTCATCTGGTTGACAGTATGGGTCACCGCACCAAGACGATTCGCGGTTCCATTTGATCGCAGACAGCGGACCCTGAACCGTGTCTACCGCGATTGGCCGACGCAATCGTGTCTCAGGCACGAGTCCTGTGCATCAGAGCGCAGCGGACTCGGGCGGCGTATCACGCGTATCCAGCCTCATTGCCAGTATCGAAACGTAAACACCGCTGGTGAACCATGCCCGTCGCGATAGACACAATGCTGGTGTGAATCAGACTGCTGTGACATCACATGTGGTGGTGATACTCGTCTTCGACGGCGTGACGCTCCTGGATGCAGCCGGACCAGCCGAAGTGTTCGCCACGGCTAACCGGTTCGGCGCGCACTACCAGCTCAAAATCGCATCGATCGACGGGCGAGATGTCATAACCTCGATCGGAACCAAGTTGGGCGTCAGTGACAGCATTTCAACCATCAATGCTGCCGACACCGTCGTCGTCGCGGGCGGCGACAAACTGGTCGGGCAGCGACTCGATCCCGTCCTTCTGGAGGCGCTCGGATCATTATCGGCGCGATGCCGGCGCTTGGCTTCTGTGTGCACGGGTTCGTTCGTCTTGGCTCAGGCTGGGCTCTTGCGTGGCCGACGCGCTACCACGCACTGGCGACACGCTCGGGTGCTTGCGCGCCAATTCCCCGACACATGCGTCGAACCCGATGCGATCTTTGTTCGTGATGGCGAGGTCTTCACTTCGGCTGGGGTATCAGCGGCCATCGACTTGGCGTTGGCGTTGGTTGAACTGGATTACGGCGGGGAGGTGGTTCGTGAGGTGGCACGGGCCTTGGTTGTGTACCTCAAACGTGCTGGCGGACAGTCACAATTTTCCGCGTTGGTGGAGGCCGAGCCGCCGGCCGAATCAATACTGCGCACCGTCACCGCGTCGATCGTGGCGAACCCAGGCGCCAACCATAGCGTCAAGAACCTCGCTGCACGGGCATCCTTGAGCACGCGTCAACTGGCGCGGCTGTTTCAGTCCGAACTCGCCACGAGCCCGGCCCGCTACGTCGAGACGGTCCGCCTCGATGTCGCGAGATCCGCACTGGAGGCGGGACATACGATCGCTCATGCGGCCCGGCTGGCGGGCTTCGGGAGCCCCGAGACGTTCAGAAGGGTCTTCGTCAACCGTTTCGGCGTCCCTCCCAGGGCATATCAAGACAGATTTCGTACTACGGGCCGCGCCGGTGCCAGAGATTCACGCGGCATCCGAAACCAACAGTCGCGATCACGTCAGTCAGATCAACGCGCCGCCGGCCTGTGATGTCGGTATCTGAGGGAAAGATGTCCGGTCGTAACCGGTTTCCGAACTTCGCGGCGCGGACACTGGAACCGTGACTTCAGCCCCTGACGGCCGGTCGATTGCTTCTCGCGACGTTGCCAGGGTTTCTCCAACACTGGCCCAACAAACGAACGGCGCGACATCGAGCACACCGGTAAACGCGGCGCCCGACAACATCGCGCGCCGGCTGGGCTTCACACCCGAACATCGGATCACAAATCCAGATGAAACGATGTCGGCGGCCATCTGGCGGTTCCAACGCGAGTCGTCATACGAATTGAACGGCCGCGCAAATGAGAACATGGACGTGATCTCGATGCCGGTGAGTGGGCATCACCACCACACCTACTTCGCCAACGGGAGGCGGAAGTGGAGCGGTGTGCATCCGGCGTTTCACATGAACATCGTGGTCGCTGGTGAGCAGCCGCGAGGGGTGTTCATCTCAGAGCAGCCCTTCACCTACCTGCATGTGTACCTGCCTCACGCCCTGATTGAGCGCTTGGCCGTGGCCAGTGGTGCGATCAAGAAGGGTCAGACCGTCGATCTTGTGGACCCGATGTGTTCACGTGATCCATTCGTCGAGGTGATCTGCCGGCAGATCGTTCGTGAGATGACGAAGCGCGATGGATGTTCTTCGATGATGGTCGAGTCTCTTGGGGAACAACTCGCTGTACGACTGATTCGGCGGCACTCGAGCTCGTCCGGTTCCGCAGTGTTCGCCGAGAAAAGCGGCCCAGGCTACCGCGATTGGCGCCTGCGGCGTGCCATCGAGTACCTCGAAGCACACCTGTCGAACAACATCGGTTTGACCGAGTTGGCCAACGTGGTGGGTCTATCGACGTCCCGACTGACAGCCCTTTTCCGCGAGGGCACGGGCGAACCCCCACACCGCTGGTTGATGAACCGCCGCCTCACACGAGCGCTCGATTTATTGAGCCACCCGTCTCTGAGCATTACGGAAATCGCCCACCAATGTGGGTTCGCCAGTTCTCAACACCTGGCTACCGTGACCCGTCGACAGCTCGGCATTACGCCCACTGCGTATCGCGAACAGACACTGGGCTGACGAATCAGGCGCAACCCGACATCACGGGAATGCCGCCGGTGAGCAGACTGCTGGGTCGCATTGGAACCGCACAGCGCCGCACATTGAGCTCGTGTCCTGGTAGTCAACAACCACCCGCGAGCAGGAAAATGGCCCTCGGACGATCTTCCGAGGGCCATTTCCAGTGGTAGCGGGGACAGGATTCGAACCTGCGACCTCTGGGTTATGAGCCCAGCGAGCTACCGAGCTGCTCCACCCCGCGATGGTGAACTCCAGATTACCGAACACCCCGGAGGCTGCCAAATCGCCCGAACAACGCCGACTGGTACCCCTACACCTCGTCCTGCGAGGCCGACGGTGCTCGCCGTTGACGTGGCTACCCGTGTTCAGTGCGTCGCGACATATCGCCGGGGCCGTGTCATCGGCATGTTGCCGTCAAATAACACCACCTCAGCGCGCACGTGCTGTCGAGGAACGCGCTTTGCGCGGAGGCCATGACATAGTCGTTCCAACGACGACCGCACTTGGCGCGGATGCCATCCGTTGACCCATCGTGTCGCTCCGGCCAGGAAGGCAACCACTTCGGTGATGGCGGTCGGCCCGCCCATACGTTACACCGGCGACTCGATCCGGGTTGATCATTGACCATCGGCGACTTGCCCTGAGACAAAGCGTGTTTCGGTGGATCCGGGACACCGTCGCCCGAAATGTCATGGTCTCAAAAGTCTTTGGTCAAGATCAGCGTCGGACCGGTCTGAGGCACCGTCAACGCCTTGCCGCCCGCGGCCACACCCGCGCCTATGGTATGGGTCAGTCATGCTTCAGCCCATGGCTTTGGACATGGTCGCGTACAGCCGAAATGAACGTATCGAGTTCGCGTGCAATGTCCGGACCCGAGGGCTCGATCATGATCTCGGTGGCACCGGCTCGGGCCAGCGCCGCGACGGCCTTTCCGACCGTGTCAGCGGAGCCCGTCAGGGTTACCGAAGGAACGGAGGTGTGGCCGCCCGCGCGCCAGGCCACCAGGTCGGCGTCGTTCATTTCCACCATGTGGCCTTGGTGAACATGTAAATGGCGCAACCGTTGTGGGACACCCTCGATCACGTCGAGCCACGCGGAGCCACCGGGCATTTCGCGCACCGCGTCGGCCCCCTGGGCCGTATAGACAAAGTGATATGCCGCCGCCCACGGGGCACCGACCGCCGAGCGGACCCGTTCACCCGCCAGGTCTTCCCCGTCGCTAACGACGGTGCCCATAGTGGCTACCACTGCCCGCGTAAATTGACGTTGCGCGGGCACGAGGTTGAACATGGATATCAGTCCATCGGCACCGACCCGCTTCGCGACACCGGCCCCCTTGGGCCCAGTGGCGGCGAGCAGCAATGGGATTCGCAGCGGCAGCACGTCCGCTTGCGCAGAAGTGAGCAGTAGTTTGATCGCCGCGCCCTCCCAATCCACTGCCTCGCCGGCCAACAATGCCTGGTAGGTACGGATATAGGCCTCCATGTACGACCATCGAATCGGCGGCTGACCGATAGCTGCGCGGCTGGAGAACCCGGTGCCGAACGAGCTGACAACGCGTCCCGGCGCTACCCGATGCAGTGACACGGTCTGTGCGGCGTTGACCAACGGGTGGCGCTGCGTGGGAATGAGCACTGCGGGACCCAGCTCTATGGTCGTCGTCAGCGCGGCGGCACGGTGCAAATGCAGCCAAACGTCGTCACCTTCGAATGGAGTGTCGTAGAGATAGGCCCGTCGATAGCCCAATTTTTCCGCCGTGGCAATGTGCTCGGCCGACTCGAACGATGGTGGTAGTGCGACGCTTACATCGATACCAGGCACTGATCTATCCTCTCTGCCGCTTCAACGCTTTCGAGATGGGCGCGCAAATTCCGACGATCACCCGCCCACCGAGCGGTCGCGCACGTGTCACAGCCGACGTGGACCCGCTTGCCCCTGGAATCTCTTTCGGAGACTGGGGTGAACGTTGAACTACACCTCCGGTAGCCGTTTGCTCAATTTCTGCAGCGTCAGCATTTCGCGCCCGTCGTCATCGAGGTAGGGGATATCAATGCCGTATTCCTCCCAGCGGCCGGCGATTTTGGATTCCAACTCAGGTTTGAGCCTGTCGGTGGGCGGGAAGCGCCGCCCACCCCACTCTGGCCGCGGGTCGACTGCCCAACTCCGCGTAGCATCGATGAGCACGCGCGTCCATTGGCCGGTGCCATATCGGTTGGTGTCGTTCAACTCCGGCGGGGTGGAGGGATCTATCGATGAGCCGATGCCGGGGCCGAAGAACGCGATATCGCCGAGGCCGGCATTGACCCGGTACGACAGCGCCCAGTCCAGGGCGACCGGATCGTGGATCTCGATGTCCTCCTCGACCACCATGACGTTCTTGTGAAACCACACCGATCCACCGGTGCCCCAAAGGGCCGAGGCGATCTGCTGCGCATGTCCGCGATAGGCCTTGCGAATTTGCACGACAGTGTTTTGGCCGTTTGTCACCTCGGTCATCCATACATCGGTGATGCCACCGATTCCGAGGTCGTCGAGCACATTCCAGGTAATCGCCGACCGCGCGAAGTTGGTGATGCTGTCTTCGTTGAACAGTCCCGGCCGTATCCCTTCGAGGGTGCCGCGTAGCACTGGGTCGTTGCGGTGGGTGATCCGGGTGACCCGAAGAACCGGGGCCGGTGCGGCGCCGCCGAGGAAGCCCGGATACTCGGCGAACGGGCCCTCCATGACGAAGGTCGATGGGTCGGGGTCGATGAAACCCTCGACGACGATCTCTGCCGAGGCTGGGACGTGCAGGGGTACCGTTTCGCAGGCCACCAGATCGACTGGGCGGCCGAGCAGGGCGCCCATCATGTCCCATTCACAGACGTTCTTGGGGAATGGACTGCCCGCACAAAACGGCATTACGTCGTGCCAGCCGTAGACGACAGCCACTGGCATCGGCTCTGGCTTGTACTCCTCCATGTGGACGCCCCAGCCCTGAGTAGGCACTAGGAGCTTCGCAATCTTGTCGCGGTCGACGATCATGCCGCGATAAAGACCAACGTTGTCGCGACCAGTCACCTTGTCTTCGGTGACTACACCGCAGAACGTGTCGATGTAGCGGCCACCGTCATCACCGTGCCACTTAGGGACCGGAAGTTCCCATAAATTGATATCGTCGCCTTCTAGGATGTTTTCCTTGACCGGGCCAGTGGCGACGATGCGCGGGGGAATTGGTTTTTTGAAGGCGTCTCGCAGGTGGCGGACGATTGCCGAATCGCTCGTACCTTCGGGCAGCCCCAGCATCAGCTGAACCTGGCGCCGGCTCCCGAGTGCCGACGTCAAAAGTTTTGTGCACCAGGTCGACTCGTGGTCGACGATGTGTTCGAACAGTAGCCCTGGGCCTCCCAGGGCAAGGTTGGCGCGGGTGATGGCACCGATCTCTTCATCCCAGTCGACGGAAGCCTTGATGCGGCGCAACTGGTTGGCCTCTTCGAGCGTGGCCAGCCAGCTCCGCAGGTCGGGGCCCGTCTCCTCGTCTCGCGACTGGGTCGTGTTCGTGATTTCCGCCGCGTTTGTAGTACTTCTAGGAGTAGTCACTCTCTTCTCCTTAAAGGATTGGGGCTAGTTCGCCGTTCACGGCGGGCGGATGCTGATCGTCCTTCCAGCGCTTGATCAGAGAGTGTTCAATCCCGAATTGATCGATGACGCGGCCGACCACGTGGTCGGTTACCTCGTCAACGGAGGCGGGCCGCGCGTAATAGGCCACCGTCGGCGGGAAAATCACAGCGCCGGCGCGCGCCAGATAGTGCATGTTCTCCAGGTGGATCTCGCTCAATGGAGCCTCCCGCGCGACAAGAACGAGCTTGCGGCGTTCCTTCAGCGTCACGTCGGCGGCGCGAGTAATCAGGTTGTCGCTGAGACCGATTCGGATGGCGCTCAACGTCTTCATGCTGCACGGGCACACGACCATGCCATCCGTGCGGAACGACCCACTGGAGATGGTGGCGGCAAGATCGCGAACATTGTAAGCGTGTGAAGCCATTGCCCGAACCTCATCGAGGCTCGTATCGGTCTCGAGCTTGATCGTCGCCCGTGCCCAGTCGCTGACGACCAGGTGCGTTTCGATCCCCAACAGCCCGAGAGCTTGCAGCAGACGGATCCCCAAAGCGGCGCCGGTCGCACCGGTCATCGCGACTACTAAACGCATCATCTTCCTCCTATTTGCGGGCCGCCCGGCCCCGGACTTCGGGCTGTGCGGTTTCTGATTTGAGCAACCGGGCCTCATTTGCGAGTACTTCCCAGTCAAAATCTTGTCGCCGACCGGCTCTTGGTCGCATCCGCCGGTGGCTAGTCCTGGCCACCCGCGGCTGCCAGATAGTTTTTCGCTACCTTTTCGGGCCGTGTCCAGTGTCAACTCAAGGACGGCTCACGGGACTGCGCCAATGAGACATGTTGCCCACAACATGTGACGTCGCAGAGCGCTCCGGGCAGTCATCGCCGTATCGACCGAGACCAGCGCTCGTATCAGCCGCAACCGGTGCTGGCCACAAAGGTCGCGGAATTCGACGCTGGGCGATACGTTCACACCATGGTCCAAGACGGGCACACAACGAAGCGTTGTTGAGTGCTCGTCATTTTGCCGACGGCGACCGGCAGTCAGAGTCCGTGCTCCGCTTTGAGAATGTCGCCGGCACGCTCGCCGATTACGACACACGGAGCCATGGTGTTACCAGTCGTGATACGCGGCATGATCGACGAGTCGGCGATCCGAAGACCCTCAACCCCATAGACTTTGAGATCGCCGTCCACCACCGACATGTCATCTCGCCCCATCTTCGCGGTGCAGGATTGATGCCAGAAGCTGGTCGCGGTGTCCCGCACAAAGCGCTCGAGATTACGTCTGGTGAGGTTCCCTGGCATCACTTCGCGCTTGGTGAAGGTTCGCAGCGGTGCTGAGTTTCCGATGTCGCGGGATAGCTCGATACACGCGAGCGTAGCCGTGAGGTCGTCGCCATGAGCCAGCATGTTGTCCTCGACCGCCACCCGGTCGGACGGATCCGGGCCGGTAAGACGGATCCTGCCGCGGCTCTTCGGTCGCAGCACCCCCGCACATGCCGTCCACCCGTGCTCGGGTATCCGGTTGCCTGCAGGATCTCCCGAATCAGATAACGGGAACTCCGCGACACAAATTTGTAGGTCGGGTGCCTCCAGCTGTGGATCGCTCTTCCAAAACACCATCGCCTCTGCCCCATTGGTGCGTGGCGGGAGGGGATCGCGGTATTGCCATACGCAGTAGACGCACGGATGGTTTTGGTAGTTGTGTCCTACGCCGGGGAGATCCCACACAACCGGAATTCCGAAGCGCTGTAGTTCTTCGGCATCGCCGATGCCCGACTGCATGAGCAGTTTGGGCGTGTTGATTGCGCCCAACGACACGACTACCTCCCGCCCTGCGGCGACGCTGTGGGCTGAGCCGCCGAGCGAAAACTCCACTGCCGCGATCCGGTTCTTGTCAAAGGCTAACCGCGTAACGGTCGCATGGGTGAGAACAGTTAGGTTCGACCGGCGCAGGTGCGGGTGGACGTAGGAACGAAACACCGATTGCCGGTGTCCATCGCGCACTGTCAAATCGAGGATCGAAGCACCACCTTCACCCTCCATCATCGCGCCGTTGTTGCTTTGGTAGCTGGGAATTCCGACCGCGCGCGCAGCATCGACGACGGCGTTGGCAAGTGGACTGGGATCGGTTGCGGGAGCAACGAATATCGGACCGCCGACGCCGCGGTAGTCGGGATCGTATCGCCCGTGCCAGTCTTCGATGCGACGGTAGATGTCGAGGACCGATTTATAGCTCCACGACTGGTCACCAGCCTCGAGCGCGAAGTAGTCCCAGTCGCTGCGATGCCCTCGCGTCCAAGCCATTACGTTGATGCTTGATCCGCCGCCAAGCACCTTGCCCATCGACAGCGGGATCGACCTGCCGTTGAGATGCGCCGACGGTTCTGAGACAAATCCCCAGTCACGTTCGGTGCCCAAGTTGAGGGGCCACTGGGACGGATCGTGAACGGCCGGCACGTCGTCAGTGCCGCCCGCCTCCAGCAATAGCACTGTGACATCGAGATTTTCGGCCAGCCGGGCCGCCACCACTGATCCGGAGGATCCCGACCCGCACACCACGAAGTCGTACCGGGGCGCGACGCCGGGAGGTGGGACCGTGTGTTTTCCGGTTTGTTTCATCTGGACTGGCAACTCGTCCGACGCGTCAGACGGCGAAGGTCGATGACGCGATTCCTGCCGTTGCGTGTTTCTTCGGTTGCTGCGATGGTCTCAATCACTGTGGTGGCCACGGACACCTCTCTAGTTGTGCTGCAAACCAGTGTGCGGCGTCCGGCACTATCAGAAAATGGCCGTTCGGGTCGACCTTCCCATGAAACGCGACGCGACTCGGCCATACGGATTCGGCCGAGCAGCCGCGCGGCGGGTCAAACGGAGAACGTGGCCGACGCCAAAGCAACGGCTCCCGCGGCTGCGCCACTGCCAGCCCTGGATAACTTCTTTACAATTGCGACCTCAGGGCTGCACCGTTCGCACCGGTTTCAACGGGTCCTGCCGTCCGATGCGAGACAGCATCTCAACCCTGAGCGGTCGAGCACCGCGAACCCCGCGTCGGCGCCATCCTCCCGCGCGATCGATGTGAAATCGGAACGGGCGCTTGCTGAATGGGGCGTCGACCCCAGTCACGACGGCATCAGCAACCGCGGATGCGTCTGCGTCCGGTGGCACGATTTCACCGAAGGCTAGTTCGACTTGACGTCCAAAACTTCCGCAGGGTCCCTCCTCGTACTCGTCGAACACCCTCCGGTCGGCGGGTGATCCGGCATTTCGCGAAGTGGTTGGTGTCGGCGGTGAACGCGCCGGGAACGATGATGGGCGTCTTTATGCCCCAACGCGTCAGCTCGCGCGCGTACGCCACCGCCAGCGCTTCCATCGCGGCTTTGACCGCGAAATAGGGGACCAGAGAAGGTGGCGTACCCCCGCTGAGCTGCTGCTCAATGCCCACACCAACAAGCCCTGCCGTTGTCGTCGCATAAGAGGTAGCGCGGACCGATTGACGCATTGAGCGCTCACCACATTGACGTCATATAGTTCGGCCAACTGTTGCGGCGTACACGCCTCGGCCGGACCGAACGCCATGTGCCCGGCGTTGTGTAACCATTGGCGCCAGAATTTTTGATGGGTCACGACTCGACTCGGCGCCGGGGAACCATCGCGCCCGCGCGCAAGTCGCCGTTTGCCGCAAGTCAGCCCGCCGCGGCTAGGCCTGTGGCCGTGTCGTCGTGTGGCGGCCACAGCGGCTGCAGCACTTCGACACCGAACGGCGCGTCCCAGTGGTTTCGGGACGAAACTTCGTGTACCGGATGGCGATTCGCCGCGACACCCCACCTGCCCAACGGGTAGCCCAGGGTGAGCATGGCAGACATCTTCCAGCCTTGCTCAACTGGAACTCCCAGGAGCTCGTTGACCTCGTCCGCGAAATTGCGGAGCACCATCGTCATGACGCCGCCGACGCCCTCGGCACGGGCGGCGAGCAAAACACTCCAGATCGCCGGGTAGATGTTAGCACCGCCGAGGTCGTCGATGGCGAAGACGAAGAGCAACAGGGGAACTTCTTCGAAATGATCGGCCAGGTAATCCCCCGAGCCTTTGATCCGGCGCATCGTTTTGGCGTGAGCCGCCGCATCCGCACCGGGCGCCGCCGCAGCCATCGGTCCCGTCCCAGTAGTGAACTTCTCGTATTCGAGGGCGCGGGCCTTCCGGAACAGTTTGGCGAATTTGCGGATGAGTTCCGGGTCGTCGACGGCCACGAAGTGCCAGCGCTGGGTGTTGCCCCCGTTGGGGGCGCGGACCGCCGCGTCGAGAATGCGGGCCTGCGTGTCCAGCGGGATCGGATCCGGCCGCAGCCGCCGCATCATCCTGGTGGTGTAGAGGCCTTCGTAGATGTCCATTGTTCTTCTCCTTCCGCTACTCGGGCCAGCTGTTGTTGAGGATGTGGTCGACGAAGTCGACGCGCTTGAAGGCCGGATCGAAGTGCGCCAGCACGTCGGCGTTCATGGTGCCGTCGGTGGTCCGCGGCCGGTGCTTCATGCCGTCGTTGAACGCCGCCAGAATGCGCTGCTTGAACTGTGGGCGCGGGTGGGCGGCGGTCACCGCGGCCAGTGCCTCGGGCGCCAACTGCTCGCGCCCGACGCCGACCACGTCGACTTCCACGCCGGCCTGCAGCAGCGCCACCTCGGGGGCCATGAACTCGGGCACGCCGGGGGTGGTGTGCAGGGCGATGCCCAGCCACACCTTGGCCGCGTCGGCCTCGTCGACGCCATGGGAGGTCAGGAAGTCCCGTGCCGCGTCGGCGCCGTCGACCTCGAAACGGACGGCGGAGCCGCGATAGCGCTCGGTCAGGCCGAGGTCGTGGAACATCGCACCCACGTAGAGCAGCTCCACATCGGGCTTCAGCCCGCGGCGCACGCCCTGCAGCGCGCCGAAGAAGAACACCCGCCGGGAATGGTTGAAGAGCAACTCGTCCTCGGTGTCGCGGATGAACTCGGTGGCCTCACGCGCCAGGGCCGTGTCGGGCACGTGGATGCCGGCGACGGCGTCAATTGAGCTGGTGGTCATGTTCTCGTCTCCCTCCAAGTAACTGTTGGTTCGAGTGTGCGGCGGCGCGGACGAATCGACCCTGGCCGATCGGGCCGTCAAGTCCTCAGAAAGCGACAGAATGGGTTGCGTGGCTACAGCCGGAGCGCGTTCGCGGGTGGTGGTGATCGTCGTTTTCGACGGGGTGACGCTGTTGGACGTCGCGGGGGCGGGTGAGGTGTTCGCCGAGGCCAACCGCTTCGGCGCCGACTACCGGCTCAAAATCGCGTCGGTCGACGGGTGCGATGTGACCAGCTCGATCGGGGCCCGATTGGGCGTGACCGACAGCATTTCGGCGATCGATTCCGCCGATACCGTCATGGTCGCGGGCAGCGACGACCTGCCGGGGCGACCCATCGAACCCGCCCTGGTCGAGGCCGTCCGATCGGTGTCAACACGGACCCGTCGTCTGGCGTCCATCTGCACGGGGTCGTTCATCCTCGCGCAGGCCGGCGTGCTCAGCGGCCGGCGCGCCACCACGCACTGGCACGACACCCGGTTGCTGGGCCGGGCTTTCCCCGATGTCACCGTCGAGCCGGACGCGATCTTCGTCCGCGACGGCGACATCTTCACCTCCGCGGGCATCTCGTCGGGCATCGACCTGGCGCTGGCGTTGGTCGAAATGGATTACGGGACAGAACTGGTCCGCGACGTGGCCCGGTGGCTGGTGGTCTACCTCAAACGCGCGGGCGGCCAATCACAATTCTCGGTGTTGCTGGAGGCCGATCCCCCGCCGCAGTCGCCGCTGCGCCCGGTCACCGATGCGATCGTGGCCGACCCCGGCGCCGACTATAGCGTGAAAAAGCTTGCGGCCCTGGCATCTTTGAGCACCCGTCAGCTGACCCGGCTGTTTCAATCCGAGCTCGGGATGACCCCGGCGCGCTACGTCGAACTGGTTCGGATCGATTTCGCCCGAAATGCGCTGGAATCCGGCCGGACGGTCACCGAGACCGCCGGCATGGCCGGCTTCGGCAGCATCGAAACGCTGCGACGGGTATTCGTCAATCACCTGGGCATCAGCCCGAAGGCCTATCGGGACAGATTCCGAACGGCTTACGCCTGAAAGCTACTTGGTGTTGTTGTACTTGGTGATCGCGTCGTCCAGGCGCTGCAGCGCCGCGCCGTAGCCCGCGAAATCGCCCTTCTTCTGCGCGTCCTTGGCCTCGCCGATTGCCGCCTGAATCTCTTGCAGGGCAGCGGATTTGGCGGGCGATAGCGTCACCGCTCCGTCGGGCACCGGCGGTGCGGCGACCGCCGGCGGTGATCCGGGCGTCGCGACCGGCGCCGGCGGGCTGGCCGGCGGACTCGCCGCGGGTGTCCCCGCCTCGGTGGGCTGGATGCTCGTCGCGGCCGCGCCGGCGCCCGGGCCGAACAGCCCGGTCAGGGCGTCCCGCACGGTGGGTCCGTATCCGATCTTGTCGTTGTACATCATCGCCACCCGGATCAGTCGCGGGTAGGACGACGCCGCGTCGCTGGCCCCCGGAGAGGCATACACGGGCTCGACGTAGAGCAGGCCGCCCCGCCCCACCGGCAGGGTGAGCAAGTTGCCCCATCGGATCCGGTTCTGGTTGTCGCGCCCGATCACGCCGAGGTCTTGGGACACCGCCGGATCGGTGGTGATCGCGTTGTTGGCCAGCTTCGGCCCGTTGACCTGACCCGGGATGGTCAACACGGTGATCCTGCCGTACGTGGCCGGGTCGGAGCTGGCGCTGATGTAGGCGGCCAGATAGTCGCGCTTGAACCTGTTCATCGCGCTGGTCAGCTGGTAGGACGCCGTATTGTCGTTTTTAGCAATGTTTTTCGCGACGATGTAATACGGCGGCTGGTAACTGCTGGCCGTCGGGTTCGGATCCAACGGCACGTCCCAGAAATCCGAGGTGGAGAAGAACGTCACCGGATCGTTGACGTGGTATTTCGCCAGCAGCATCCGCTGCACCTTGAACAGGTCCTCGGGATAGCGCAGGTGCTCGGCCAGCTCCGGGCTGATGTTGCTCTTGGGCTTGACGGTTCCCGGGAACACGCGCATCCAGGCCTTGAGCACCGGGTCCTGTTCGTCTTGCTGGTAGAGCGTGACGGTGCCGTCGTAGGCGTCCACGGTCGCCTTCACCGAATTGCGGATGTAGGAGACCCGCTTGTCGGGCGCCAGCTTGTTGAAAGCCACCTCGTTGGAGTCCGCGGTCGCCGATTCCAGCGACGTGAGTTCGGAATAAGGGTAGTTGTCCAGGGTGGTGTAGCCGTCGATGATCCACACCAGTCGCTTGTTGACGATCGCCGGGTACACCGCGCTGTCGGTGGTCAGCCACGGCGCCACCGCTTCCACCCGCCGCGCCGGGTCGCGGTTGAACAGGATCTTGCTGTTGGAGCCGATCACGTTGGAGAACAAGAAGTTTCGCTCGGCGAATTTCGCGGCGAACACGCTGCGCGACAGCCAGCCGCCGAGCGGGACGCCGCCGAGGCCGGTGTAGGTGTAGTTCTTGGTTTCGTTGCTGGTCTCGTAGTCGTATTCGCGGTCGTTGCCGTTGCGCCCGACGATCGCGTAGTCCGCCGACGTGTTGGAGATGACCGGCCCGAAGTAGACGCGCGGCTGGTCGAGTTGTGCCGGGCCGTCGGACACCACGTTACCGTTGGCGCCGACGACGTTGACCAGGAATTCTGGGTAGCCGCCGTTTTGGTTGGGGTCGTTGGCGATTCCACGCACGGTGTTGGCCGGCGACGCGACGAAGCCATTGCCGTGGGTGTAGACGGTGTGCCGGTTGATCCAGTCGCGCTGATTGTCGATCAGCCGGTCGGGGTTGAGCTCGCGCGCCGCGACGACGTAGTCGCGCAACGCCCCGTTGCGGTCCTGGTACCGGTCGATGGACAGCTGGTCGGGGAAGTAGTAGAAGTTCTTGCCCTGTTGGAACTGGGTGAACGCGGGGCTGACGATCGTCGGGTCCAGCAGCCGGATGTTCGACGTGGTCGCGCGGTCGTCGGCGACCTGCTGGGCGGTGGCCTGCGCGTCGCCGGTGTAGTTGCGATAGGTGACCTGGTCCGAGGTCAGGCCGTAGGCTTGCCGCGTCGCGGTGATGCTGCGGCTGATGTATTCGCTTTCCTTTTGCGCGGCATTGGGTTTGACGCTGATCTGCTCGACGATCAGCGGCCACCCGGCGCCCACGATCAGCGAGGACAGCAGCAACAAAACCAGCCCGATCGCCGGGATCCGCAAGTCCTTGAGCACGATCGCGGAGAACACCGCGGCCGCGCAGATGATCGCGATCGCCATCAGGATCAGCTTCGCGGGCAGCACCGCATTGATGTCGGTGTACCCGGCGCCGGTGAAAGGCTTGCCACCCCGGGTGTGCGACAACAACTCATAGCGATCCAGCCAGTACGCGATCGCCTTGAGCACGACCAGCACCCCGACCAGGGTGACCAGCTGGATCCGCGCCGAACGGCTCAGCGCACCCGTCCGGCCGGACAGCCGGATGCCGCCAAAGATGTAGTGGGCCAACAGGTTGGCGACGAAGGCCAGGAACACCGCGACGAACAGGTAGCTGAGCAGCAGCCGGTAGAACGGCAGCTCGAATGCGTAGAAGCCCAGATCCTTGCCGAACTGCGGGTCCTTGATGCCGAAGTCGCCCCCGTGCAAGAACAGCTGGATCCGCACCCAATAGCTTTGCGCGATGATGCCGGCCAGCAGGCCGACCGCCACCGGGATGCCGGCGCTCACCAGCCGCAACCGGGACAGCACCAGGGCGCGGTAGCGCGCCACGGGATCGTTGTCGTTGCTCGGCACGAACACGGGGCGGGTGCGGTAAGCCACCGCGAGCCCGGCGAACACGATGCCGCCCACCAGCAGACCGGCGATCAGGAAGACCACGAACCGGGTGACCAACACGGTGGAGAACACCGAGCGATAGCCGACCTCGCCGAACCATAGCCAGTCGACGTAGGCATCGATCAGCCGCGGACCCGCGAGCAGCAGGGCGATCACACCCAGTGCGATCAGGATCAGAATCCGGCTACGCCGGGTCAGCTTCGGCATTCGTGCGGTGGGCCGCATCCCCACTGGCTACGCTCCCTGATCGATTGCTAGACGGTGACAACTCTACGCATGGCACTACCCCTGATCGCCAGGGTTCGCTAGCAGCTTGGCGGCTGCCCACCCGACCCGATCGCGTGCAGCGCATCCACTGCCTGGTCGAGCGTCTCGACCTTGACCAGCCGCAGGCCGGAAGGATTGTCCGAGCTGGCCTCGTAGCAGTTCTTCGCCGGCACCAGAAAGATCGTGGCCCCGGCCGCATGTGCAGCGACCATCTTGTGGGTGATGCCGCCGATCTGGCCGACCTTTCCGTCGGACGAAATCGTGCCGGTGCCCGCGATGAAGTTCGACTTGGCCAGGTCCCCGGTGGTCAATTTGTCGACCACCGCCAGGCTGAACATCAACCCCGCGGACGGTCCGCCCACGTTGGCCAGGTTGAAGTCCACGGTGAACGGCGCCCACGGCGCGTCGAGCACTGCGACACCCAGGAAGCCGTAGTCGCGGTCCTTGTTGGCGCCCAGCGTGATCTGTGCGACGCCGGCCGGCTCGTTCTTGCGGCGGTAGTCGATGGTCACCACCTGGCCCGGCTTAGTGTTCTTCAGCAGTCCGGTGAACTGGTCGACGGTGGCCACCGGCATGCCGTTGACCGCGTCGATGGCGTCGCCGACTTTGAGCTTGCCCACCGACGGGCCCGGCTCGGGGACCTTGGCGACCGTCACCGCCGCGGGGTACTTGAGGTACCCCAGGGCCGCGTAGGCGGCGCTGTCCTCGGATTGCTTGAAGTCGGCGTTGTTGGCCTTGTCGACGTCCTCGCGCGACTTACCGGGCGGATAGATGAGGTCGCGCGGCACCAGCTGTTCGGTGTCCGAAAGCCACAGCGTCAGCGCCTCGCCCAGCGTCAGATTGTCGCGCTGGGACACCGTGGTCATATTGAGGTGGCCGGTTGTCGGGTGCGTCTGGGTGCCCTCGATCGCCACCACCTGCTTGCCGTCGACTTCGCCGAGCGTGTCGAAGGTGGGGCCGGGCCCCAGCGACACGAACGGCACCGTTACCACCGCCAGCAACACGCCGAACACCAGGATCGGCACCAGCGCGACCACCAAGGTCAGGATGCGCCTGTTCACGCCGATCAGACTAGACGGCCCCCGTGGCGCGGTGTTCAGCCACAACGTCCGGTAACCGCGTTTAGCTACAAGCTGACCCGAGGTCCCGCCGTCTGACCTTGTGGTGAGTACCGTTGAGGGCATGGCTGACCTGCCTTTCGGTTTCTCCTCCGGAGACGACCCCGACAAGCCCGGGAAAAAAGATCCCGATTCGGGCTCGAACCCGTCTGACCCCTTCGCCGCCTTCGGCATGAGCGGCGAATTCGGCATGGGCGACCTGGGGCAGATCTTCACCCAACTGGGTCAGATGTTCAGCAGCGCGGGCACCGTCGGGCCCGGCGGAACCGCCTCGGGTCCGGTCAATTACGAATTGGCGCGCCGGGTCGCGACGAATTCGATCGGCTTTGTGGCGCCCGTTCCGGACACCACCAACTCGGCGATAGCCGACGCGGTGCGTCTAGCCGAAACCTGGCTGGACGGGGCCACGGCGCTGCCCGCGGGCACCACCAAGGCGCTGGGTTGGACCCCCGGCGACTGGGTCGAAAACACGTTGGAGACGTGGAAGCGGCTGTGTGACCCGATGGCACAACAGATTTCGACGGTGTGGGCGGCATCGCTGCCTGAAGAAGTCAAGAGCATGGCGGGCCCGCTCATGCAGATGATGTCGCAGATGGGCGGGATGGCGTTCGGCTCGCAGCTCGGGCAGGCGCTGGGCCGATTGTCGCGCGAGGTGCTGACATCGACCGACATCGGTTTGCCGTTGGGGCCCAAGGGAATTGCGGCGCTTATGCCCGACGCCGTCGAGTCGTTCGCCACCGGGCTGGAGCGGCCGCGTAGCGAGATCCTGACGTTTTTGGCGGCGCGTGAGGCCGCCCACCACCGCCTGTTCAGCCACGTGCCGTGGCTGTCGAGCCAACTGCTTGGTGCCGTCGAGGCGTATGCGATGGGCATGGAGATCGACATGTCCGGCATAGAGGAGCTGGCGCGCGATTTCAATCCGGCGTCGCTGTCGGACCCTGCTGCGATCGAAAACCTGCTCGGGCAGGGCGTTTTCGAGCCCAAGGCGACGCCGGCGCAAACCCAGGCGCTGGAACGCCTGGAAACACTGCTCGCCCTGATCGAGGGCTGGGTGCAGGTGGTGGTGGCCGCCGCGCTGGGCGACCGGATTCCCGGCGCGGCCGCGCTGGGCGAGACGATGCGCCGCCGCCGGGCCAGCAGCGGCCCCGCCGAGCAAACCTTCGCAACATTGGTCGGCCTGGAGCTACGGCCCCGCAAGATGCGGGAGGCCGCCGCCTTCTGGGAGCGCTTGACGGAGGCCGCCGGGATCGACGCCCGCGACGGGATCTGGCAACACCCCGACCTGCTGCCCGACACCGATGACCTCGACGAGCCGGCAGGCTTCATCGACCGCGTCATCGGCGGTGACACCAGCGGCATCGACGAGGCCATCGCCAAACTCGAGCGCGAGGGCGAGGGCCGCGACGACCCGGGTTCCGGCGGCGGGTCTGTGGATAACTGAGGGAGTCATCACCCCGGACGTGACACAGTTGCGCGGTGACTCAGCGGTGCCGGGCCGTCCTTTCCAGCTATGCCCTGGATCCCGCCTTGCCGGTGTTGTTGCGTCCCGACGGTGCGGTCCAGGTGGGCTGGGACCCGCGTCGCGCGGTGCTGGTCCGGCCGCCGAGCGGCCTGGCCGCCGCCGAACTGGCCACGCTGTTGCGGACGATGTGGTCGCCCACCCCGCTCTCGGAGTTGCAGCGCCGCGCGCTCGACCGAGGCCTGACCGACGCCGACGGCCTGCAAAACCTGGTCGCGCAACTGGTCGGTGCCGGAGTCGCCAGCGAGTGCGGCCGACCGCGCGCCCGGGCCGCCTCGGTGCGGATCCACGGCCGCGGGCCCCTCTCCGAGCTGCTGGTGGAAACCTTGCGCTGCTCGGGCGCCCGGATCGCGCACAGCAGCCAACCGCACGCCGCGGTATCGGCCGACGACGTTGATCTAGTGGTGCTGTCGGACTTTCTAGTCGCCGACCCGCGCATGGTGCGCGATCTGCACAACCAGGGCATCGCGCATCTGCTGGTGCGGGTGCGCGACGGCATCGGACTGGTGGGTCCGCTGGTGATTCCAGGCGTGACCAGCTGCCTGGGCTGCGCGGACCTGCACCGCCGGGACCGCGACGCTGCGTGGCCGGCCATCTGCGCGCAGCTGCGCGAAACCGTCGGCGTCGCCGATCGACCCACCGTGCTGGCGACCGCGGCGCTGGCTCTGAGCCAAGTGAACCGCGTGATCGCGGCCGTGCACGGGCAGGAGGCGGCCGAGCCCGGGCCTCCCCAAACTCTGAACGCGACGCTGGAATTCGACCTGCGCTCCGGCGCGATCGTCACGCGGCAGTGGACCAAACATCCGTTGTGCTCCTGCTGAGCACCCACTTCCGTTGGCGGCGCTTGGCGCCGCGGGCGGGTCGTTCGCTCCAGTGACCTGCGCTTACGAAGCATGACAACGGGTGTTGTCGATGTCTCTCCACATCGCGCGAACCATCATGGATGATGGATGCGTGGCAGACATCAAAAGGGGCCGTGCTGCGCGGAACGCGAAGCTGGCCAGCATTCCGGTCGGATTCGCCGGACGGGCAGCGCTCGGTTTCGGTAAAAGACTGACCGGAAAGTCCAGGGACGAGGTCCAGGCCGAGCTTCTGGAAAAGGCCGCCCACCAGTTGTTCACCGTCCTTGGTGAGCTCAAGGGCGGCGCGATGAAGGTGGGCCAGGCCCTGTCGGTGCTAGAAGCCGCGATCCCCGAGGAGTTCGGCGAGCCGTACCGCGAAGCGTTGACCAAGCTGCAAAAGGACGCCCCGCCGCTGCCCGCCGCCAAGGTGCACCGCGTGCTCGATGCCCAGCTGGGCACCAAGTGGCGCGAGCGGTTCAGCTCGTTCGACGACGCACCGGTGGCTTCGGCCAGCATCGGCCAGGTCCACAAGGGCGTCTGGGCCGACGGCCGTGAGGTGGCCGTCAAGATCCAGTACCCCGGCGCCGACGAGGCACTGCGGGCCGACCTCAAGACCATGCAGCGCCTCGTCGGGGTGTTCAAGCAGCTCGCGCCGGGCGCCGACATCCAGGGTGTGGTCGACGAGCTCATCGAGCGCACCGAGATGGAGCTGGACTACCGGCTGGAGGCCGAGAACCAGCGCGCCTTCGCCAAGGCGTATCACGACCACCCGCACTTCGCGGTGCCGCGCATCGTCGCCAGCGCGCCGAAGGTGGTGATCCAGGAGTGGATGCAGGGCACCCCGATGGCCGACATCATCCGGAACGGCACCACCGAGCAGCGCGACTTGATGGGCACGCGGCTGCTCGAGCTCACCTTCGACGCACCGCGCCGGCTACAAATGCTGCACGGCGATGCCCACCCGGGCAACTTCATGCTGCTTCCCGATGGCCGCATGGGCGTGATCGACTTCGGCGCCGTCGCGCCGCTACCCGGCGGGTTGCCGATCGAGCTCGGTATGACCATCCGGCTGGCCCGTGACAAGAACTACGACATGCTGTTGCCGACGATGGAGAAGGCCGGCTTCATCCAGAAGGGCCAGCAGGTGTCGGTGCGCGACATCGACGACATGCTGCGCCAGTATGTCGAACCGGTCGAGGTCGAGGTCTTTCACTACACGCGCAAGTGGCTGCAGAAGATGTCCGCCATCGAGATCGATCGGTCGGTGTCGCAGATCCGCACGGCCCGCCAGATGGATCTGCCGCCCAAACTGGTCATCCCGATGCGGGTGATCATGTCGGTGGCCGCGATCCTGTGCCAGCTCGATGCCCACGTGCCGATCAAGGCACTGTCCGAAGAGCTGGTGCCCGGCTTCGCCGAACCCGACAGCGCGGTCGTCTAGCTTCCTCGCTAAGCGGCGGCCCCGTCCCGACGGGTGTCCTTGCGGGGGCGTCCGCGCGGCCGTTTGAAACTCAGGACCGAGCCGCGGTCGATGATTTCGCCGCCCCACACGCCCCATGGTTCGGCGCGTTCCAGCGCGGCGGCCAGACACTGCCGTCGGACCGGGCAGCTGGTGCACAGCGTCTTGGCCCGCTCGAGATCGGCCGGGGTGTCGGCGAACCACAGGTCGGGATCGCCGACGTGACACGGCAGGGCTTGTCCTGGGACTGTCGGTGCCGACATGTCCTACCACCTACTTCCTGATCTGGGTTGCTGTCGTTGGCAGTGATCCGGACCAGGTCGAAGAGGTGCCGACCTACAACTATGGCCACGGATCCTGGTGACTTCGGGTCCGTGGCCATTGGGAGAAAACCGGGCTGGTGCTTACCTTGCCTTCGGTGGGCCCCCGACATCTACGGACGCGTCGGTCACGGCGGCGGCGCGATGCTTACGCGCGGCCGCCGAGGCGGCGGGTGCGGCATGGAAGGCGCCCGCGGCCAGGACGGGGCGGGTCACGCCTGCACCGAACGCGTCGTTGATCATCGTGGCCACCCTCCTTAACGCCGAGTTGTAGTGCCGAGTTGCGGTTTCGAGGGTAAACGGTCACCGGCGATGACCACAACCGATTTTCTGACCAGCGGGTTTACCGGCTCAGCCCCCGCGAACCAGTTCCAGCACGTCCGGGCCGTACTGTTCCAGCTTGCGGGCGCCGATGCCGGGAATCCCGATCAGTGCCTCCTCGTCGCCGGGCCGCAACTCGGCGATCGCGATCAGCGTGTTGTCGGTGAAGACCACGTAGGCGGGCACCTTCTGGTCCTTGGCGGTGTCCAGCCGCCAAGCCTTCAGCCGCAACAACAGGTCCTCGTCGATCTCGGCGGCGCAGGTCTCGCAGCGCCGCAGCATGACGGCTGCCGGGGTGGTCAGATTCTTGTTGCAGATCCGGCAGCGGGTCGCGGCGCCCCGGTTACGCCGGGACCTGTTCGGCGTCACGTCGGCGCGCGCCTGGGGCGCGATGCCGTTGAGAAACCGCGACGGCTTACGGCCCTGGCGCCCACCCGGGCTCCGGGCCAGCGCCCAGCTGAGCGCCAAATGCACACGGGCCCTTGTGATTCCGACGTAGAGCAGCCGCCGCTCCTCCTCGACCGCTTCGCTCTCGGCGCCGTGCGCCAACGCGTGCGAGATGGGCAGGGTGCCGTCGGCCAGTCCGACCAGAAACACCGCGTCCCACTCGAGTCCCTTGGCCGCGTGCAGCGACGCCAGCGCGACGCCCTGCACCACCGGTGAGTGCCGGGCGTCGGCTCGCGTCCGCAGTTCGGCGACCAGCCCGGGCAAGTCGAGCTGCGGACGCTGAGCCACCTCGTCGTCGACCAGTTCGGCCAGCGCGGTCAGCCCCTCCCAGCGCTCCCGGGCCCGGGTGCCGACGGGTTCCTGGGCCGTCAGCCCCAGCGGCTCCAGGATGGTCCGGACCACTGCGGGTAACGGCCCCTCCGCACCGCGCTCGGCAGCCCGCTGCAGCGCCAGGAGGGCCTGCTTGATCTCCTGGCGGTTGAAAAACCCCTCGCCGCCGCGGACCTGATAGGGAATGCCGGCTTCGGTCAACGCCTCCTCGTAGATCTCCGACTGCGCATTGACCCGGTAGAGCACCGCTATTTCCGCCGGCGGGGTGCCGGATTCGATGAGCCGCTTGATCGACGCCGCGACCGCGGCGGCCTCGGCCGGTTCGTCGGGATGCTCGTGGAACGTCGGCGCCGGGCCCGGCGCCCGCTGACCCACCAGGTGCAACTTGCTGCCGGCAACCCGCCCGCGGGCGGCCGCGATCACCTGGTTGGCCAACGAGACCACCTGCGGGGTGGAGCGGTAATCGCGCTCCAGGCGCACCACGGTGGCGTCGGGGAACCGGCGGGAGAAGTCGAGCAGGAAGCGTGGAGACGCCCCGGTGAACGAGTAGATGGTCTGGTTGGCGTCGCCCACCACCGTCAGGTCGTCGCGGTCGCCCAGCCACGCCGTCAGCACCCGCTGTTGCAACGGCGTCACGTCCTGATATTCGTCGACGACGAAGCAGCGGTAGCGGTCCCGGAACTCGTCGGCCACCCCGGCATCGTTTTCGATCGCGGCCGCGGTGTGCAGCAGCAGGTCGTCGAAATCGAGCAGGGTGACGTTGTCGTCACGGGCTTTGAGCGCCTCGTAGGCGGCGTAAACGGTGGCGACCCGGGCGGCGTCCAGGGGGATGTCGCGCGCGGCGGCCGCCACCGCGGCCGGGTACTCCTCCGGCCCGATCAACGACGCTTTGGCCCACTCGATCTCGCCGGCCAGGTCGCGCACGTCGTCGGTGCTGGCGTTGATCCGGACGCGGCCGGCCGCCCGTGCGACCACGGCGAACTTGCTGTCCAGCAGCTGCCACCCGGTCTCGCCGACCACCCGCGGCCAGAAATACCGCAACTGCCGGTGCGCGGCCGCGTGGAACGTCAGAGCCGAGACCGCGCCGACGGAGGTGTCCCCGCCCGCCGCGGCGTCGATCGTCCGCAACCTCGAGCGCATCTCCCCCGCCGCCCGCTGGGTGAACGTGACGGCCAGCACCTGCCCGGCCGCGACGTGACCGCTCGCGACAAGCTGGGCGATCCGGTGCGTGATGGTGCGGGTCTTTCCCGTGCCGGCACCCGCGAGCACGCAGACCGGGCCGCATGGAGCCAGCACGGCCTCGCGCTGCTCGTCGTCCAGCCCCGCTGTCAATGGATCGGCGACCGTCGGCATGGCGTCCATCTTGGCAGCGACCGCCGACAAACCCGGCGCATCGCCACGCCCTAATCGGCGGAACTGGCGTGTCGCCCCGGCGAGTCGGCGGATCTCGTCCCCCTTGCAGCCGAGTGGCCGCGTACTACCCCCGGCGTGGAATGCAGCGTCGCCGGGTTACGTTAACCAACCATGACCTCTGCTCCGCTCACCGTCTATACGACCTCATGGTGCGGTTACTGCCATCGGCTCATGACGGTGCTGAAGTCCAACGGAATTCCCTACGAGGCGGTCGACATCGAGCACGACGCGACGGCAGCTGATTTCGTCAGCTCGGTCAACGGCGGCAACCGGACGGTTCCGACGGTGAAGTTCGCCGACGGGTCGACGCTGACCAATCCGACCGCGGCCCAGGTGAAGGAGAAGTTGGCCGACGCCGGCCACTGAGCGCACGGTCAGTCGATCGCGGCCCAGGATTCGATGATCACACGGGCGATCGAGATGGACCCGGGCAGTAGAAGTTTCGAGTCCGACGAGCTGGACCAGTCCCCCGCCGCCAGCGCGGCGCGCACCTCATCGCGGGTGAACCAAGCCGCCTCGGCGATCTCACCGTCGTTGAACGAGAATTCTTCGGCCGGGTCGCCGACGGCGTGGAAGCCGACCATCAGCGACCTGGGGAACGGCCACGGCTGACTGCCCAGGTATCGCACGTCGCGGACGGTCAGGCCGATCTCCTCGCGGATCTCCCGAGCGACGCACACCTCGAAGGATTCGCCTGCCTCGACGAATCCGGCCAACAGCGAGAACATCCGCTCGGGCCACACCGCTTGGCGGGCCAGCACCGCGCGGTCACCGCCGTCGTGAACCAGACAGATCACCGCCGGGTCGATCCGCGGGAACTCCTCGTGACCGGTGACCGGGTTGACGCGTGACCAGCCTGCCCGGGCCGGTCTCGTCGGCGAACCGTCCACGGAGCTGAAGCGGGCCTTCTCATGCCAGTTCAGCAGCGCGACCGCCGCGGACACCAGCTGGCTGCTGGTGTCGTCGAAGATTGGGCCGAGACTCCGTAGGTTCACCACCTCGGCATGCGCGTCCGGATCTTCGGGAGCCTGTAGCGCGCCGCGGACGCCCCAGACGTGGCGGCCGTCCTCGAGGCGCCCCAGAAACACGGCCTCCGACGGCGGCTTATCGCCGATTTCTGCGGCGGCACCGAGTACCACCCGGCCGTTGGCGACCAGCACCTGATTGCGCGAATCCACTCGCAGCAGCGCCGCATCCGCCCAGCCCGCGCCGGCCGCCTCGACGTCGGTGCGCAGCTGATCGGCGCGGTCGGCACCCACCCGCGAAAGCAGCGGAACGCTGCGTAGCTGAAAGTCCGAGATTGCCATCAGTGGTCGGCGTTTCGGATGTACAGCAGTCTGTCATTGGCCTCGATGGCGTCCGCCTCCGGTGCACCGATGCGCAGCAGGTGGCCATCGCGCACCACGCCGAGCACGATGTCGCGCAGGTGCCGCGGTGATCCGCCGACTTCGCTCTGCTCCACTTCTCGCTCGGCGATGGCCAGCCCCATGTCGGGGGTCAGCAGATCCTCGATCATCTCCACGACGCTGGGCGTGGTGGTGGCCAGTCCAAGGAGCCGCCCGGCAGTGGCCGAGGACACCACCACCGAGTCCGCTCCCGACTGCTGCAGCAAGTGCTGGTTCTCGGTCTCCCGGATCGAGGCGACGATCTTGGCGTTGGGTGCGATCTCGCGCGCCGTCAGCGTCACCAGCACAGCGGTGTCGTCGCGGCTGGTGGCGACGATGATGGAGGCCGCGTGCTGGGCGCCGGCCAACCGCAGCACGTCGGCTTTGGTCGCATCACCATGCAGGGTGACCAGGCCCGCGCTTTCCGCGTGCTCGAGCGTGCTGCGATCGGTGTCGACCACGACGACCTCTGTTTGCACGGTCTCGTCACCGAGGATCGCGGCAACCGCCGTTTTCCCCTTGGTTCCGTATCCGATCACGATGGTGTGGTTGCGCACTCTGCTCCTCCAACGCTGAATCTTCCACCCGTGGCGAGATCGCTCGGAGAGCACTTCGAGCGTGGTGCCGACCAACACTGCCAAAAACGCGATCCGCAGCGTGGTGAAGATCAGGGTGTGCACCAGCCGCGCGGTTTCGGTGTAGGGCGTGATGTCGCCGTAGCCGGTGGTCGACAGGGACACCGCGGAGAAGTACACGCAGTCCAGGAAGGTCAGCGGTTCGTTGCGCACATCTCGGAAACCGTCGCGATCCACGTAGACGATGAGCGCCGCGGCGAACAACACCACCAGTGCGATGGCCAGGCGGCGGGTGATGACACGGATGGGGCTGGCATGCTCCTCGGGGATGCGCACCACACCGATCAGCTGGTGACCGCGTTGAGCAGTCAGGGTTTCGTCCAGACCGCTCAGCTTTCGGGACCTACCGTTGCCCACGGCGGTCCGTCATCGGCTTGCCTTTTGCGCACGAGACCCGCACGGGTCTTATGTAACCACGGCCACAGCTTCACCAACACTCGGGCGGCGCACGTCACACCGGCACGTGACGATCGCCGTCCGGATCCATCAGCAGCCCCGCCACCTCGGCGTCACCCGGCAGTTCCTCGGGGACCACGGTGGTGCGGGCACGCACGTAGTAAAAGGCGGTGCGCACCGAGGATTCCGGGACACCGGCCAACGCCGCCCAGGCCGAGCGGTAGACGGCAAGTTGGACGGCGGCCTGCCGCTTCGCCTCCGGCCCGCGTGGCGGTTCACCGGTCTTCCAGTCGACCACTGTGGCACCCCCGTCGGGATCGGCGAAGACTGCGTCGATGCGTCCGCGTACCAGCGTGTCACCGATCGGCATCTCGAAGGGTACCTCCACGGCGACCGGAGTCCGTGTGGCCCAAGATGATTCCTGAAATGCTTCCTGCAGCGCCGTCAATTCCGCGGCGTCGCCCGCATCGGAATCCGCCGCACCCGGCAGATCGCCCAGATCGAACAGACACTCGGCGCCATAGAATTTCTGAACCCATGCGTGAAACGCATTGCCCAGCAACGCATGTGGCTCGGGCCGCGACGGCAACCGGTACATCAGCCGCTGCGCGGTGCCCGCCCGGTCACGCGCCAGGCCGACGAGTGAGCTGACCGACAATTGGCCGGGGAGCGCGCGCGGCGCCGGCCGCACCGATCGGGCGCGCTCGGCCAGCAATGCGTCGACGTCGGCAGCCCACCCGTCCACGTCGACACCCGCCTCGGTCGCGTCGGCCACTAACGCCTGCCTCACCAGCGCGGCGCCGTGCTCGACGTCGTGGCGCCGCCGTCCCAACGGGTCGGGCGGCCATACCGCTTCTGAGGCACTGTCGCGCAGCGGGTTTCGTTCCCCGTCGGCCGGTGGCGCTGCCCAGGGTTCCACCGTTCCGCAGGGCTCGCCGGCCGCGGCCGAATCGTCGATGACGGCCTTGATTTCGCACAGGAAGTCCGATGGGCCGCGGGGCTTCGCACCGGTGGCCCCCCAGTGGTGCCCTGACACCAGCAGGGTGTCTTCAGCCCGCGTGATGGCAACATACAATAACCGCCGCTCCTCGTCGATGCGTCGCTGCTCGAGTTGGCGACGATGCTCGGAAATCTTGTCCGACAGTTGCTTTCGGTTCGTGACGTCCGAGGTGTCCATCACCGGGATGCCCAGCGCACCCGTGCCGGCGCGATCGCCGCGCAACAGCGGTGGCAGCTCGGCGGCGTCGGTGAGCCACGTCCTCTTCGACGCCGTCGAAGGGAAGATGCCGCCGGACAGGTGGGCCACGGCCACGACCTGCCATTCCAGCCCCTTCGCGGAGTGCACGGTGAGCACCTGGACGCGGTCGCGGGCGACCGTCAATGGCGCCGGCGCCAAACCGTTCTCGACCGTCTCGGCGATGTCCAGAAACGCCAGCAGGCCGGTCACCGACGTGGACGTCGATCCGTCCGCCGGCCCGGTGCGTTCCGCGTAGCCGGCGACGACGTCGGCGAACGCATCCAGGTGCTCGGTACCGGCCCAGCCGACGTCGACCCCCGCTGCGGCCCGAACTTCGCAGTCGATACCCAGCACACGGCGCACCTCGGCGACCAAATCCGGCAGCGGGTGGCCGAGGTGGGCGCGCAGGGCACCGAGTTCGGCGGCCAGCGCGATGATGCGCCGATATCCCGGGGCCGAATATGCCGCGGCCGCACCGGGATCGGCGATGGCATCGGCCAGGCATGCGGTGTCCGCGTCGGGGTCGGCGGCCCTCGCGATCGACTCGGGCGAGGACGCTTGGGCGGGCTGCACTGCCCCGCCGAGCGCACGCGCACGCTGCCACAGCGCCGCGAGGTCGCGGGCACCAAGGCGCCACCGTGATCCGGTGAGCACGCGCATCGCAGCCGCCCCGGCCGTCGGATCGGCGACCACTCGCAGCATGGCCACCACCTCGGCGACCTCCGGAATGGCCAGCAGGCCGGCCAGCCCGACAACCTCGACCGGGACGCCACGGGCACGCAACGCGTCGGCGATGGGCGCCGCATCGGCGTTGCGGCGCACCAACACCGCCGCCGTCGGCGGACTGGCGCCGTCGTCGCGGGCGCGCTGGTACTGCGCTTGGAGATGGTCGGCGATCCACTCCCGCTCGGCCGTCACATCGGGCAGCAATGCGCAGCGGACGGTGCCGGGCGGGGCATCCGGGCGCGGGCGCAACGCGTGCACGGCCACCGATCGCCGCCGCGCCTCCGCCGAGACCGCGTTGGCCACCCGCAGGTTCCGCGGCGGGTTGCGCCAGCTGGTGCGCAATTCCAGGATCGGGGCGGGGGCGCCGTCGGCTCGAGGGAAGTCGGTGGCGAACCGCGGCAGGTTGGTGGCCGACGCACCACGCCAGCCGTAGATCGACTGAATGGGGTCGCCGACGGCGGTGAGGGCCAGATCATCGTCGACTCCGCCACCGAATAGCGCTGAGAGCGCGACGCGTTGGGCGTGGCCGGTGTCCTGATACTCGTCGAGGAGTACCACCCGGTAGCGGCTGCGCAGCTCCTCCCCCACTTGTGGGAATGTCGCCGCCAGCCTGGCCGCCGAGGCCATCTGCATCCCGAAGTCCATCACCTTCGCGGCGCGCATGCGGTCGCTGAGCGCGTCGAGCAGCGGCACCAGTTGGGTGCGTTCGGTCTGGGTGGCCAGCAACCGCAGCAGCCATTGGCTGGGTCCGCGATCCCGTTGGTACGGCCCCGCCGGCAGGGAGTGGATCAGCCGCTCCAGCTCGACGTGGGTGTCGCGCAGCTGGCCGGTGTCCACCAGGTGTTCGGCCAGTTGTCCCCACAGCCGAAGCACCATCGAGGTGACCGCCGCCGGGGTCTTGTCGGTTCGCAGTTCCCCCGGATACCCGGTCACCACGTCGAAAGCCAGCTGCCACAACTCGGTTTCGCCGAGCAGCCGGGTGTCCGGCTCGACGGGCAGCAGTAGCCCGTAGTCACGCAGCAAGGAGCCCGCGAAGGCATGGTAGGTGCTGACCGTCGGCGCGCCTTCGGGGTCGACCGCCGCATCGCCGGCGACGCCGGGCGCACCTAGGCCGACACCGGCCAGCCGGGCCAGTCGGGACCGGACCCTGCGCAGCAGCTGGCCGGCGGCCTTGCGGGTGAACGTCAATCCGAGCACCTGACCGGGCGCGGCGTAGCCGTTGGCGATCAGCCACACCACCCGTGCGGCCATGGTCTCGGTCTTGCCGGCGCCGGCGCCGGCGATGACCACCAGCGGTCCCGGCGGCGCGGCGATGACGGCGGCCTGCTCGTCGGTCGGCGGGAAAAGCCCCAGCGCGCCGGCTAATTCGGCGGGGGTGTGGCGCGGGCGCGGAGTCACCGCTGCGACCCGTCGGCGTGGGCCGGGCAGTTCGGCCGGACGGGGCAGTGCGTGCAGCCGTCGTTGCGCCGCGCGACGAACTGCGGGCCGGACGTCGCGGCGGCCGCGCGCGCGATGACACCGCGCCATTCGGCGCCGGCGGCGGCGGTCAGCGGATCCTGTTCGCGTTCAGCGACTCCGGATGCTCCGGTTTTGCCGAGGTACACCAGCCGCGCGCCGCCGGGCTCGGCATCGTCGGTCCCACTGCCGAACAATCCCTCGGCTACCGCCAGCTGATACATGGCCAACTGGGCGTGTTGTTGCGCATCGTCCTTGCTGACCGGTGTCTTGCCGGTTTTGATGTCGACGATCACCAGCCGCCCGGCGGCATCGCGCTCCAGCCGGTCGACCCGGCCACGCAACCGCACCTGGCCGGCGTCCTCGGTGGCCACAATTCCGTCGATCTCGACCTCGACGCCGACCTCGGTCAGTGCGCCACGGGTCTGTGCCCGCCATTCGATGAACGCCTCCAGCATGGCGCGGTGCCGGGCCAGCTCGTTGGCCGAATGCCATTGCGCCGCAATGGGCAGGTGCGTCCAGGCGCGGTCCAGCTCGGACAGCAATCTTGATTCGCTCTGATTCGGTTCGGCGATCAGGGCATGCACCACGGACCCGATCGCCGAGCGCACGTCGCGCGGGTTTGATCCGCCGTGCCGCTCGGCGAGCCAGCGCAGCGGGCAGTCGTCGAGGGTCTGCATCGTCGACGGCGTCAAGGTGACCACGTCGCCGCTGTCGCGCAGCGGTTCGGTGGTGCTGATCGCAGTGAGGCCGTGCCATCCGGCTGGGTCGGCGCCGGGTACGCCGGCTTTGGCCAGCCGGGCCAATTGGGTTGCCGCGCAGGCGCGGGCGCGTTCATTCACCGCGCCGTCGGGCGCGCACACGACGGCACGCAGCCGGCCCACCAGCGCGGCCGCGGACAACACCCGCGGCGCCGAGACCGGTTGTGCGCCGGTGCTGTCGGTGTCGTCGGCCCACTGCGCGATCTCGGTGAAGAAGACCGACGGCAGCGCGGCCTGTAGACCGGCCCCACCGGTATCACTGTCGACGGCGGTCACCAGCAGCCGGCGCCGGGCCCGGCCCATCGCAGCCACCAGCAGCCTGCGCTCCTCGGCCAGCAGTGGCGCCCGCACCGAGGCATCCGCCCCGACCCCGTCCAGCACGTCCAGCAGCCGCTGGGTGGCCAGCACACCGCCGCGCGGAACGGTGTTGGGCCACAGGCCATCCTGCAGTCCGGCGATGACTACGAAATCCCATTCGTGCCCCAGCGCGGCGTGTGCGCTGAGCACCCTTACCTGCTCGGCCGCGACGACCGGCTCGGGGGCGGCACTCGGCAGCGCCATTGAGGCGATGTGCTCGACCAAACCGCGCAACGACGCGCCCGAGGTGCGCGACACATAGTCATCGGTGGCCTCGAACAACGCGGTCACCGAGTCGAGGTCCCGGGTGGCCTGGGTCGCGGCGGGACCGCCACGCTCGATCACCGACAACCAGCGGCGCTGCAGCCCGGACCGGTGCCAGGCGGCCCACAGGGTGTACCGGGGGTCGGCACCCGCGCGGTGTGAGCGCGCGGCCGCGTCCAGCACCGCGCGGATCTTGCGCAGTGGGGCGAACCGCGGCCCCGGCGGCGTCGCGTCGCCGGACAGCGCCTCGACCAACAGGGCCGAAAAATCGCGGGGTGCGCGACCGGGATTGGCGCGCTGTAGTGTTCGGCGCAGCCCGCGCAACGACACGGGATCGACCCGACCGAGGGGGCCGGTCAGCAACGCCAGCGCCTGCTGCCCGTCCAGCCCGTCGGCGGTGGCCAGCAGGACGGTGAGCAGGGCCCGCGCGGCCGGCTCCTCGGACAGCGGCCCGGCTACGGCGGCTGCGGCCACCGGCACTCCAGCGGCGGCCAAAGCGCGCGGCAGTCGCGCCCCGGCCCGCGCTACCGACCGGACGATGACCGCCATCTGCGACCAGGGCACACCGTCGATCAGGTGTGCGCGCCGCAGCGCGTCGGCGATGGTCGCCGCCTCGGCGTGCGCCGACGCGGCCAGCCGCACCGTGACGGATCCCTCTCCCGCACCGGCTCCGTCGATCCACCGGCCCCTGCTGCTGCCGGGTAACCGGCCGGCGATACCGCTGACCGCGCGCGCCACGGCGGGAGCGCAGCGGTGCGAGGTCGTAAGCGTCACCGGCGGCGCGTCGCCACCGAGCAATCCGGCGGATTCGCCGCCCCGGAACCCGAACACCGCCTGGTTGGGATCCCCGGCGATCAGCGCCAGCTCGGCGCCGGCCGCGAGCACCCGAACCAGGCGGGCCGCCTGCGGGTCGAGCTGCTGGGCGTCGTCGATCAACAACACCCGGATTCGGCCACGTTCGGCCGACAGCAATTCGGGGTCGACGGCGAACGCTTCCAGTGCGGCACCGACCAACTCGGCGGCGCCCAGCGCGGGTGTGGTCGCCTCCGGCGCGGCCGTGCCCACCGCCGCGCGCAGCAGCATCACCTGCTCATACTGGCGTGCGAATTGGCCGGCGGCGCTCCACTCCGGGCGCCGGCAACGGCGCCCCAGCCGCTCCAGCTCGTGGGGATCCACGCCGCGTTCGGCGCAGCGGGCCAACAGGTTTCGAAGCTCGGTCGCGAAGCCGGCGGTGCTCAGCGCGGGCCGCAGGTGGGCCGGCCACGCGGTCGCGGCGCGCGGCCCATCCTCGAAGTCGCCGGCCAGCAGTTCCCGGATGATGGCGTCCTGCTCGGCGCTGGTGACAAGCCGCGGTGGCGCCTCGCCGGCGCGCTCGGCGGCGCGCCGCAAGACCGCGTACGCGTACCCGTGCACGCTCCGCACCAACGGCTCACTGACGGCGGCCCGGGCCGGGCCGGTGGTCCGCGAGCGTAGCAACGCCGTCGTCAACGCGCCCCGCTCAGCCATCCCGACCCGGCCGGAACCGGTAAGCAGCAGAACCGATTCCGGGTTGACACCGGCGTCGATCTGGGCAACCGCGGCGTCGATCAGCAGGCTGCTTTTACCGGTGCCGGGCCCGCCGAGGATACGCAGCTGACCGCGCGCACCGGGGTCTAAGACGGTGTGCGCTTCGGCATCCCACGTGTAGGCCATGACGGCATGACATCACGAGGGTCCGACAGATCCGCTAGCGCGCGACGAAAGCGGCCTGTAGCAGCCGCGGGTCGAACCCGCCGACCGTCTCACCGGTGACCGCGAATTGGTACACCGCGACGCGGAAGATCTGGCTGAGCGCGGTCGAGACGAAGGAGATCACAACGGCGAACGCGAATGTCGCCGCCAGCACCGCGAGACCGAGTGGCGCGAGCCGAGCCGCGATCAGTGCGAAGCCACCCACGACGCCGCCCACCACGACCACCAGGGCGAGCAGAAACGTGACCACCCCGATGGTGGCCGCCCCTGCGGCACTCTCACCCCAGCGCGCCTTGATGGTGTCCACGGAGCGCCGCAGCGACTGAAACGGTCCGGTTCCTTCGAGCGCTATCGCCGGTATGACGAAAAACGTTGCGACGGCCCATGCCGCCCCGATGAGGTCCGCGACCAGCTTGCCCAGGTTCGGTAAGCGCTCCTCGACCGCCTTGAGGAGCAGCCCGACCGTGGTCGCCACCAACGTCCATCCCAGAATCGGAACGATGCGGCGTGCCGCCGCGTTGATGCCCTCGGCCACCCTGGTGTCCTCACCACGCATCGAGCGCACGGCGCACGCGGCCAGCGCCACATTGAAGAAGATGGCGATGAACGTGGACGCGTATGCCGTCGCCGCGCCCGCGAGGTAGTAGACGGGGTCCTGGTTGTCCACCTGATGGCCTTGGAACACACCGCGCACCAGCAACGTGGGCGCCCAGATCGCGATCGTGGCCAGCGCGGCGAAAAGGGTGGACAGGATCGGGAAGAAGACGAGCGACCGGTCCTTCTTCAGGACCTCCCAGCTCTGCTTCGAAAGCGCCCAGCCGCGCCTGATTCTGCCCATGGCCGCTCCCGTGGCGTCGTCGAGGAAGATCGAGCGGTTCAGCGTACCCGGCCTGCACCTACGCTGGAGCGCGAGCGAACGAAGACCGGAAGGCGGGGATGAAGACCATGAACGACGACGAACGCGGCTTTCCCATCGACGAGGCGCCCGAAGGCGACGCGGTGGAACAACTGCGGCCGGTCGATTCCGACGACCAAGCCGGTCTGGACGTCGACTACGTGGCAGCCCGGGACCGGGAAGCCAACGAGGCCGACGTGATCGAGCAGGCCTACATCGTCCCCTCCGAGGACGATCGGGATGACAACCGGTGAGGACCGCCCGCGGCGCTCGACAGTGACGGCTGGCACCATCGACGCGTGACCGCAAAGTTGCATGTGCACCGCTACGGCCCGCCCGGTCCGGTGCAGATCCTGGCGTTGCACGGACTGACCGGCCACGGGCAGCGTTGGCGGCACCTGTCCGGCTTTCTGCCCGGGATCGGCATCGCCGCACCGGATCTGATTGGCCACGGCCGGTCTTCGTGGGCCGCGCCGTGGACCATCGACGCCAACGTCTCGGCACTGGCCCAGCTGATCGACGAGCAGCCCGACACGTCCGTAGTGATCGTGGGTCACTCGTTCGGCGGCGGGCTGGCGATGCACCTGGCCGCGGCGCGCCCCGACCAGGTGGCGGGGCTGCTGCTGCTCGACCCTGCGGTCGGGCTGGACGGCGGATGGATGTGCGAGATCGCCGAGGCGATGCTGTGCTCGCCCGACTATCCGGACGCCGAGGAGGCGCGCATGGAGAAGGTGCACGGCTCCTGGTCCGATGTGGACCCCGCCCTGCTGAACGCCGAGATCGACGAGCATCTGATCACACTGCCCGGCGGGCGATACGGCTGGCGGGTCAGTCTGCCGGCGATGATGTCGTACTGGAGCGAGCTCGCCCGCGACGCCGTGCTGCCGCCGGCGAAGACTCCTACCGTCCTGGTACGAGCCAAGCGCACCACCCCGCCCTATGTCACCGACAAACTGATCGACGGCTTGGTGCGGCGGTTGGGATCGGATTTCCGGCTGCTGGATCTCGACTGCAACCACATGGTGCCCTACGCCAAGCCCGACGAGGTCGCCGCGTTGACCCGCGAGCTGTTGAAAGCCCGCTGACGGTGGCGCCGGTGACCGACGAGCAGGTCGAGCGGGTACGCGCACTGGTCGCCGCGATCCCGTCCGGCCGGGTCGCCAGCTACGGCGACATCGCCACCATCGCAGGGCTTTCCAGCCCGCGCATCGTCGGCTGGATCATGCGGACCGACTCCTCGGACCTGCCCTGGCACCGGGTGATCACCGCCTCCGGGCGCCCGGCGCGTCACCTGACCACCCGGCAGCTGGAGTTGTTACGCGCCGAAGGCGTGCTGGCGACCGACGGCAGAATCGCGTTGCACGAGGTTCGCTACGAATTTCCGGACGAACTTTAGTGGCGATCGCCAGCGCGGCCGCGGGGATCGCAAGCGCGGCGTAGCCGGGCGCAGCGGGTCGCCACGCGGCTAGGTTAGAGCACCAGTCGGACCAGTGCGGCGGTGCGGGCCAGGCCGGGGAACGCCTCCGCCGTGGAACGCGGGTGCAGCGCGTGAACTGCGAGCCGAAACATCAACGCCCGCAACAACATCTGCGGCCATTCCGGCAGGGCGTTCCAGCGCTCGATCAGGCCGTCGTCGGCCTCTCCCCAAGACAGCGCGTCGATGACGACCACGCCGGCCGCCCACGAGGCGGGCCGCCAGTACGGGGTGATGTCGGTGATTCCCGGTGCGGCGGTGCCGACGAAAAGCACTGTGCCGTAGAGGTCTCCGTGGACCAGCTGGCTCGGGCTCTTGGTCGGCTTGCGCAAGGTGGCGAGCTGGTGGAGCAGCTCGATCGATCGCTCGGCGTCGGCTACCGGGGGGGCCACCCGTGCGCCCGGCGGCACCGACGCCAACGGCCGTTCCTCCCAGGCCGCGCGATCGGCGGCGATGAAGATGTCGACGTCGCCCCACGGCACAGCGGGCCCCTGGGTCAGAAAGCGCGGCCGGTCCAGTTTGCCCGTTGCCTCATGCAGCCGTACCGCCGCGGAGACGACTTCGTCATGGCGCGGCTCCGGCGTCCCCGCCACGAAGGTGTCCGCCCGCCACCCGGAAACGACGTAGCGCCCGTCGGTGGAGCGGACCGGCCGGGCGAGCCGGACGCCGTCGACGAACAGCGTTTCGCGGACTCGGGCGGACCAGGCCGCGCGCGCGTTGTCGGCCACAAGCGACAAGACGACTTCGCCGCACCGCCAGCCGCCCTCCCAGCTGGCACCCAGAAAAACGGGCTTCACGCCGGCCAAGCCAAACGCCGAGAGCACATGATCCGGCGGTGGCTCGACTGTCACACCGGTACTCTAACGAGTCCAACAGGCGTTCTGAGTCAGTACATGATCATGTCGGGTTGCATCTGCTGCGCCCATGCCACGATCCCGCCCTGCAAATGCACTGCATTGGCGAACCCGGCCTTTCGCAGCACGGCCAGCGCCTGGGCCGAGCGCACACCTGTTTTGCAATACAACACCGGCGGGCGGTCCTGCGGCAGCTTTGCCAGACCCTCGCCGGAATTGATCAACGACTGCGGAATCAGCTGGGCTCCTTCGATGTGCACGATGTCGAACTCCACCGGCTCGCGCACGTCGATCAGGGCCAGCTCCTTGCCGGAATCCAGCCACTCGCGCAATTCCCGCGGGGTGATGGCCGTCGCGTCGTCGTGCGCCGAGGACTCGGATGCCACACCGCACAACTGCTCGTAGTCGACGAGTTCGGTGATCTTGGGCCGCGACTCGTCCGATGGGTCGCGGCGGATCGCGATGGTGCGATACGTCATCTCCAGCGCGTCATAGATCATCAACCGGCCCAGCAAGGAGTCACCGATCCCGGTAATGAGTTTGATCACTTCGGTGCTCATCACCGAGGCGATGGACGCGCAGACGATGCCCAGCACGCCGCCCTCGGCGCAGGAGGGGACGGACCCGGCGGGAGGGGGCTCGGGGTAGAGGTCGCGATAGTTGAGCCCGCGTCCGTCCGGCGCATCCTCCCAGCACACCGAGACCTGGCCCGCAAAGCGGTAGATCGACCCCCACACGTAGGGCTTCTTCGCCAGCACCGCGGCGTCGTTGACCAGATACCGGGTCGCGAAGTTGTCGGTGCCGTCCACGATCAGGTCGTAGGAGCCGAACAACTCGACGGCGTTGGTCGAGTCCAGGCGGTACTCGTGCAGCCGCACGTCGACGAGCGGGTTGATGGCGGCGATGGAGTCGCGCGCCGACTGGGCCTTGGACCGTCCGACGTCGGCCGCCCCGTGAATGATTTGACGGTGCAGGTTCGACTCGTCGACCACGTCGAAATCGACGATGCCGATCGTGCCCACGCCGGCCGCCGCCAGGTACAGCAACGTCGGCGCGCCGAGCCCGCCCGCGCCGATCACCAGCACCCGGGCGTTCTTGAGCCGCTTTTGCCCGTCGGGGCCCAGGCCGGGGATGATCAGCTGACGGCTGTAGCGGGCCACCTCCTCGCCAGTCAGGTGATCTGCGGGCGCCACCAGAGGTGGCAGCGGCGTGGACACGGCGAAACATCTCCTCGGTTGGCCTAGCGTCGTCTACCACCATCACAGCAGCCCGCCGATGGCGCGGCAACGCGCACCGGCGGGCTAGGCGATCGGGTACGGCCAGGGGTTGAACCGGCAGGTCTTCCCGTCGGCCTTGACGACGTCGGGGTCGAACTGGGCGGCGTCGTTGTTCGACGTGGAGAACGTCTGCTGCATCATCACCGGCGCCAGGGCGCCCTGTTGCTCGCACGGCTCGTGGTGCAGGTATCCGATGGCGTGGCCGACCTCGTGGTTGATCACGTACTGCCGGTAGGACCCGACGTCCCCCTCGAACGGCACGGCTCCCCGTATCCAGCGGGCCTCGTTGAGGAAGACCCGCGAGTCGCGGTTGGCGCCGAAAACCGGGTTATAGCAGGAGGTTTCGAGCCGAAATTCGTAGCCGCACCCCTCGCGCACCGTCACGGGCGAAACCAAGGAGATCCGAAAGTCGGGCTTACCGTTGTCGATCCGGATGAAAGCGAACTGCGGGTTGTGCGTCCAGCCCTTCGGATTGCCCAGCGTCTGGTCGACCATCTGCGCGAAAGCGTCGTCGCCCCCGAACATGGTCGGGTCGATACCGTTCTCCACTTCGACGGTGTACCTGAACACTTTTGCGGTGCCCTGGCCGAGCTGCGGTGTGGTACCCGGCACGACATGCCAGGTCTTTTCTCCCGCTTCGGTGAACGGGCCGCCGTCGGGCAGGGTTCCGGCCGGCAGGTTGGCATCGAACGCGGCGAGCCCGCGCGGCGGGGCATCGATGATCGTCGTGCCCACCGCGCCGATCGCAGGCGGACTCTGGATGGGCTGACTGGCCGTGGGCTGAGGCGCGCCGGTGCCGGTCACCGTCTGATACATCACCACCGCGGTGAGCACCACCAGGACGGGCAGGGCGTATGCGCGCCACCCGTAGGTGGAGACGAATCGCCCCAGCCAGGTTTGTTTGCGCCATTGTCGCGGCCGTTCGCGGTCGGCCCGCGCCCGCCCGGCCTCCCGCGCGAGGGGGTCGCGCAGCGCTCGCAGCGGCTCTCGCCACTCGTCGCGTAGCACCGGCACGCGACCCGTGCTGCGCGGCTGCCGGGGGGACGTCATTTCCCCAGGATTACACAGCCGCCTGTCCGCGCCGCCCGTGGCGCGCCCGAATCCACCGTCCGACACCGCTTCTGCCTGCGGCGACGGCAGCGATGACGATCGCATCGACCGGTCGGGTAGTAAGGTACTTCCCACGGGCTGCCAGCGGCTGACCCCGCGTTACCGAGGGTCGGCCGTTGATAATCAGATGAGGAATCGATGAGCGAACTCGCCAGGGTGCCGGCGCGCCGCGCGGTCAGATCGGCCGACCGCGGTCGGTCGGCAGACGAAGCCGCGGTATCCAACCGGCGGGGCAACCGGTTGCCCCGCGACGAGCGGCGCGGCCAATTGCTCGTCGTGGCCAGCGACGTGTTCGTCGACCGCGGCTACCATGCGGCCGGCATGGACGAGATCGCCGATCGCGCCGGGGTCAGCAAACCCGTTCTGTATCAACACTTTTCGAGCAAGCTTGAGCTGTATTTGGCGGTGCTGGCGCGGCACGTGCAGAACCTGGTCTCGGGCGTTCAGAATGCGCTGAGCACCACCACCGACAACCGCCGCCGGCTGCACTCGGCGGTGCAGGCGTTCTTCGATTTCATCGAGCACGACAGCCAGGGCTACCGGCTGATCTTCGAGAACGACTATGTCACCGAACCCGAGGTGGCGGCGCAGGTTCGCGTCGCCACCGAATCCTGCATCGACGCGGTTTTCGCTTTGATCAGCGAGGATTCCGGACTGGACCCGCACCGGGCCCGGATGATCGCCGTCGGTCTGGTCGGCATCAGCGTCGACTGCGCCAGGTATTGGCTGGACTCCGACCGACCGATTTCCAAGGCGGACGCCGTCGACGGCACCGTCCAGTTCGCCTGGGGCGGACTGTCACACGTGCCGCTTGCCCGCTCTTAATTGTCCTTGCCGGCGTGTTTGCCGGATTCGGCGATGATCCCGAAGCCCACCCGGCGCGCGTCGGCGACCCCGATCTCGACGTAGGCGATTCTGGTGCTGTGAATCAGGAAGCGGCGACCCCGCTCGTCGCTCAGGCGCAGCAGCCCCGACCCTTCGCTCAACGCTGCGCTGACCAATTCTTCGACCTCGGCGGGCGTCTGGGCGCTGGCAAGGACCAGCTCGCGTGGACTATCCGTGATACCGATCTTGACCTCCACGGTCACCCCTTCCATGGGTCTTGCAGCCTTGCGCAGGTGTTGAAGTCCCGGCCCTGTCAGCAGCAGGCTAGTTGACGCGGCTGAACCCCACCTCGCCGCGTCCCCACACTTCGCGGTCAGCGAAACCTTGGTCGCGGCCCGGTAACGATTCGCTTGCAGGTTGTCTCGGGCACCCGCGCGATACCGGATCCGTGTTTTCTCATGGCTAACTTCGGCACCATGGGTACCACATGGCCGCAACTTGACGACAGGATCCGGGATTACCCCGAGGATGAGGTTGACGACGACGCCTGCGACACCGATCCCCACCTGAACGCCGACTACAACTGGACGGGTTGGCCCGCCGATTCGCGCTGGCGTCCTGCTACGGCGGTGCTGGGCGCAGTCGTCGCCCTCGGCGCCATCGCCACCGCCGTCGTCATCAACAGCGGCGACAGCGCGTCGACCAAGGCCACGGTGGGTGCGCCGGCCCCCCACCCGGTGACCTCGGCACCCGCGACGACCAAGGCATCCGTGCCGCCCAGCGCCGCCCCGCGCCCCTCCCAGTTACCGGCCGAGACCGTCACGACGGTCACCACTCCCAGTGCCGCGCCGGTCGCGCCGCCCGCGATGGCGGCACCCAGTGTCGCGCCGCCGCTCGCGGCGGCAGCACCGACGGCCGCGCTCAACCCGCGCACGATCGTCTACAGCGTGAACGGCACCAAGCAGCTGCTGGACCTGGTGAATATCGTCTATACCGATGCGCGGGGCGTGCCGCAGACCGAGTTCAACGTGTCGCTGCCGTGGTCGAAGGTGGTTGTGCTGAACCCGGGCGTGGAGACCGAGTCCGTCGTCGCGACCAGCTTCTACGGTCGGCTCAGCTGCTCGATCTACAACGCCGCCGGTCAGCGGATCATCGCCTCCAACACCTCGAACATGGCGACCTGCGCAGGCTGAGCCGATGGCCGTGACCCGCTACGCCCGGCTACGCCGCGCTTGCGATCACGGCGAACCCGATGGCCGTGACCCGCTACGCCCGGCTACGCCGCGCTTGCGATCACGGCGAACCCGATGGCCGTGACCCGCTACGCCCGGCTACGCCGCGCTTGCGATCACGGCGAACCTCAGCTCAGGCCCAGTTCGTGCATGCGGCGGTCGTGCGTCTGCTGCATCCGGTCGAAGAAAGCATTGAGCTGGCCCAACCCGCCGGCGCCCGACATCACCAGGTCGACAAGCTCGTCGTGGTCGGCCAGCAGGTACTGGGCCTGGGTGATCGCTTCGCCAAACAGCCGGCGTGACCACAGCGCCAGGCGACTGCGTTGCTTGCCGCTGGCCGTCACCGCGGCGCGCACCTCGGCGACGACGAACTGCGAGTGCCCGGTTTCCGACAGGGTCGCGCGAATCACGTCGGCAACCTCGTCGGGCAGACCGTGCGCGATTTCCAGGTACAGATCGGCCGCCAGGGCGTCGCCCACATAGGTCTTCACCAAGGCCTCGAGCCACGTGCTGGGCATCGTCAGCCGGTGGTAGTTGTCGAGCGCCGAGACGTACTTGGACATCGCCGACACCACGTCGACGCCGCGGCTTTCCAGCGCGTCGCGCAGCTGCTCGTAGTGCTGCATCTCGGCCGCGGCCATGCTCGCCATCGAAATCCGTCCGCGCAGGTCAGGGGCCATCCGCGCCTCGTCGGTGAGCCGGTAGAACGCCGCGATCTCGCCGTAGGCCAAGACCGCGAACAGCTCGTTGACGCCCGGGTGATCGGCCGACAGCCGCGAGGCTGGCGATCCGTCGATTTGGTCGGCGGCAGCGGGCTCACAGGAGGGCCGGGTCATGGCAACACTGTAGTCGGCTCAAGCAGCGCAAAATTGGAGCCAGTTGTCGACCAGCTATCATGTAGGTAGATGGCGGCTGTATTTATGCCGTAATTGTTTTTTTAAAGCCGCCATCGGCGAAATGTGCGTGCACAGCTGGCCCGCCCTAACTGGGCCATTCCAGACTGAGCCAGGGCCGGCGACTCGGCGACGTATTCGGAGTCGGAACTCGTGCGCGCGTGACCGCGACAGAGAAACACCGACAACAACCGATACGCCACCGAGAGGCTACTTACCCACGCATGACCGCACTCACCAGCACAACTGAACTGACCTTTGCGCAACTCGGCGTCCGCGACGAAATCGTGCGCGCGCTCGCGGAAAAGGGCATCGAAACCCCTTTTGCCATCCAAGAACTGACCCTGCCGATGGCGCTCGCAGGCGACGACCTGATCGGGCAGGCCCGCACCGGCATGGGCAAAACGTTCGCGTTCGGCGTGCCGCTGCTGCAGCGCATCACGGCCGGCACCGCCACGCGACCGCTCAACGGCGCGCCGCGGGCGCTGATCGTGGTGCCCACCCGCGAGCTGTGCCTGCAGGTCACCGATGACCTGACGCTGGCCGCCAAGCACCTGACCGCCGAGGGAGGCCGGCCGCTGTCGGTGGTCCCCATCTACGGCGGGCGCCCATACGAGCCGCAGATCGAGGCGCTACGCGCCGGCGCCGACGTCGTGGTGGGCACGCCGGGCCGGCTGCTCGACCTGAGCCAGCAGAACCACCTGCAGCTGGGTGGGCTCTCAGTGCTGGTGCTCGACGAGGCCGACGAGATGCTCGACCTGGGCTTCCTGCCCGACATCGAGCGCATCCTGCGCCAAATCCCCACCGACCGGCAATCCATGCTGTTCTCGGCGACCATGCCAGACCCGATCATCACGCTGGCGCGCACCTTCATGAACCAGCCCACCCACATCCGGGCGGAAGCGCCGCACTCGGCGGCCACCCACGACACCACCGTTCAGTACGTCTACCGGGCCCACGCCCTGGACAAGGTGGAGATGGTGAGCCGCATTCTTCAGGCCGAGGGCCGCGGCGCCACGATGATCTTCACCCGCACCAAGCGCACCGCGCAGAAGGTGGCCGACGAGCTGGCCGAGCGCGGTTTCGCGGTGGGCGCGGTGCACGGCGACCTAGGCCAGGCGGCGCGTGAGAAGGCGCTGAAGGCGTTCCGGACCGGCGAAATCGACGTGCTGGTCGCCACCGACGTGGCCGCCCGGGGCATCGACATCGACGACGTCACCCACGTGATCAACTACCAGATCCCCGAGGACGAGCAGGCCTATGTGCACCGCATCGGACGCACCGGCCGTGCCGGCAAGACCGGTGTCGCGGTCACCCTGGTGGACTGGGACGAGCTGACGCGCTGGGCGCTGATCGATAAGGCGCTCGGGCTGGACTGCCCAGAGCCTGCAGAGACCTACTCCAACTCTCCGCACCTCTACGCCGAACTCGACATCCCCGCCGAGGCCGGCGGCACGGTGGGCGTGGGGCGCAAGCCGCAAGGCCAGCGCCGCAGCAGCGACCGGGACGGTAACAGGCCGCAGCAGAAGTCGGAGAGGCCCGCGCGTCGCTCCGGCACTCGCCGGCGAACCCGCGGCGGCCAGCCCGTCACCGCGCACCCGTCGAACAACGGGGCCGCGAGCACCAACGGCGAGGCCAACTCGGAAACCCCGGCCGCCTCGCCCCCGGGCAACGCCGGCTCCACCCGGCGCCGCCGTCGGCGTCGCAAGCCCGCCCAAGGGCAGGCCGCTACGGCGGCCGCCGCCACACCGAGCAACTAAAAGCCCGCACCGACGCATGGTCAAGCCCGAGCGCCGGACCACAGGCGACATCGTCGCCGCCGCCGCCATCGTGGGCGTGGTCGCCGCGGCCGCGGCGTTGATCTGGTGGAACAGCGATGCCCGGGCCACCAGCAGCCGGCCCGCTGCCTTTCCCGCACCCAACCCGACCCCGGCCCGTCAGGTGCCCGCCGGCCTCAAGCAGCTGTGGAGCGCCGCCAGCCCGGCCAGCACGGCCCCCGTGGTAGCCGGCGGGGAGGTCGTCACCGCCGCGGGCCGCCGGATCGACGGGCGCGATCCCGAAACCGGCCAGTCTCGCTGGAGCTACGCCCGCGACGTTGATCTGTGCGGAGTCACGTGGCTGTACCGCTACGCCGTCGGCGTCTACCGCGACGATCGCGGTTGCGGGCAGGTGAGCACGCTGGACGGCGCCACCGGTCGCCGGGGGCCCGCCCGCAGCGGTTATGCCGATCCGCGGGTCCGGCTCTCCTCCGACGGCATGACCGTGTTGTCCGTCGGCGACACCCGGCTGGAGCTGTGGCGTTCGGACATGGTCCGGATGCTGGCCTACGGCGAGACTGACGCCCGGGTGAAGCCGTCGTCGCGTGGGCTGCACTCCGGCTGCAGGCTGATCTCGGCCGCGGGCAGCTCGCAGGCGGTGTCGGTGCTGGAGAGCTGCGCGAATCAGGCCGACCTCCGGTTGGTGCTGCTGCGTCCGGGCAAGGACGACGACGAACCTCAACAACACATCGTGGCCGAACCGGGCATCGCGCCGGATTCGGGCGCCCGGGTAGTGACCGTCGCCGAGAACACCACGATGGTCTACCTGCCCGCACCGCAGCCCCGGGTCGACGTGATCGACGAAGCCGGTGCCACCGTGTCGAGCACGCCACTCCCCAAGCCGCCGGCACGCTCGGCGGTGGTTTCCCACCCGGGCAGCGTGATCACCTGGTGGACCGGCGATTCGCTGATGGTCTTCGACGCGAATACGTTGGCGCTGCGCTACACCATCGCCGCGGGCGACAAGACGCCGTTGGGGCCCGGCGTGATGATGGCGGGCCGGCTGCTGGTGCCTCTGACCGGGGCGCTCGGGGTTTACGACCCGCTCAGTGGCGCCAACGAGCGCTACTTGCCGGTGGACCGGTCGACGAGCGCCCCGCCGGCCGGTAAGCCGGTGTTCCCGGCCGTGATCGGGTCCCGGGTGCTCGAGCAGCGCGGCGACACCCTGGTCGCTCTGGGCTAGCTAGACCAAATGGTGGCGACCCGCCGCGCCCGGCTCCGCCGCGCTTGCGATCGCCACTAGACCTCGACGGTGAATGTCGGCAGCGGTTTGCCGCTCTTCCAGTGCTTGAGCAACGCCGCGGCCAGATCGCCGTAGGCCACCGCGCCCTTGTTCTTGCGACCGGCCATTACCGACGACCCCGAGGCGCTGGCCTCGGCGAAACGCACGGTGCGCGGAATCGGCGGGGCCAGCACCGGCAGGTTGTACCGGTCGGCGACGTCGGCCAGGACGTCGCGGGTGTGGGTGGTGCGGGAGTCGTACAACGTCGGCAGGGCGCCGAGCATTCGCAGCTCCGGATTGGTGATCTGCTGGACGTCGGCAACGGTGCGCAGGAACTGGCCCACCCCGCGGTGCGCCAGGGTTTCGCACTGCAGCGGCACGATGACCTCGTCGGCGGCGGTCAGCCCATTGAGGGTGAGCACGCCCAGCGACGGCGGGCAGTCGATGATCACCACGTCGAATTGGCCGCCCAGTTTGGCCAAGGCGCGCTTGAGCGCGTATTCGCGGCCGGCGCGCATCAGCAGCATCGCTTCGGCGCCAGCCAGATCAATGTTGGCCGGCAGCAGCGTCATTCCCTCCGCCGTCTCGACCAGCGCGGCGTTGGGCTCGACCTCACCGAGCAGTACCTCGTGCACGGAGACCGGTAGCTTGTCCGGGTCTTGGCCCAGCGAGAAGGTCAGGCAGCCCTGCGGATCGAGGTCGACCAGCAGCACCCGTTTGTTCTCGTCCACCATCGCCGCGCCCAGCGACGCGACCGTGGTGGTCTTGGCGACACCACCCTTCTGGTTGGCCACCGCCAATACCCGCGTCCCAGCAGCCATAGGCGCTGCTCTCCCCTCTGAGTAATCGCCATGCGCTCAACACCGCCCATCCTGGCACGTTCGCTCGTTGTCCGCTGCGGCCGACGGGTCCGGCATGTCGTCCGGCAGAATCAATCGATATGGGCTTGCACAACCACCGCCTGGTGCTGCTCCGCCACGGCGAGACCGAGTGGTCGAAATCAGGCCGGCACACGGGTCGGACCGACCTGGAACTCACTGACGGCGGACGCGTCCAGGCCGAGCTGGCCGGGCGCGTTCTACGTGAACTGAACCTCGCCGACCCTTTGGTGGTCAGCAGCCCGCGTATACGTGCCCTGACAACAGCCAAGTTGGCCGGCCTCGCCGTCGACGAGGTCTCCCCCCTACTGGCCGAATGGGACTACGGATCCTACGAGGGGCTGACCACCCCGCAGATCCACGAATCGGTGCCCGACTGGCTGATCTGGACGCACGGCTGCCCCGGCGGCGAGACGGTGGCGCAGGTCAGCGACCGCGCCGATCGGGCCGTCGCCTTCGCATTGGAGCAGATGGGCTCGCGCGACGTCGTTTTCGTGGGGCACAGCCACTTCTCCCGTTCGGTGATCACCCGCTGGGTGCAGCTACCCCTGGTCGAGGGCAGCCGCTTCTGGATGCTGGCCGGCTCCGTCGCTGTGTGCGGTTTCGAGCATGGCGTGCGACAGCTCGCTGCGCTCGGATTGACCAGCCAGCCACAGGCGATCCAGCCCGGGTGAGCAGCGAAGACGACGATGCTCGCCGCGCAGCGGCGCGAGCACTCGTCGAGCATCAAAACACCGAACCGCCCTTCGTGCTGTGCGGGCCGACGGGCACCCTGATTGCCGACGGTGTGCGGCGCCGGTACGGCGAGGTGGCTGCGGCGCAGGCCGCGCTGCGCTCGGGGGAAGCACCGATTGTGTTGGGCGCGTTGCCTTTCGACGTCACCCGGCCGGCCTCGTTGTTGACGGCCGAGACGGTGAACGCGACGGATCGGCTCCCGGACTGGCCGCCCGATGGCCTACCGCCGGTACGGGTGGCCGAAGCGGTGCCGCCACCGGCGGAATACCGGGACCGGATCCGCCGGGCGTGCGAGCAGCTCGCCGCGGCCGACAATCCGCTGGACAAGGTCGTGCTGGCCCGTGCCCTGCGGTTGGTCGCCGACGCCCCGCTGGATGCCCGCGTGATCCTGCACCGCCTCATTGCCGCGGACCCGGCGGCCTACGGCTACCTGGTCGACCTGACCGCGGCCGGCGACGAGTACGCGGGCACTGCCCTGGTGGGCGCCAGCCCCGAGCTGCTGGTGGCCCTGACCGGAGATCGCGTCGAGTGCAAGCCGTTCGCCGGGTCGGCGCCGCGCGCCGCCGACCCGGAGACCGACGCCGCGAACGGCGCCGCACTGGCCGCCTCGGCCAAGAACCGCCACGAGCACCAGCTGGTTATCGAAACCATCAGGGCCGCCCTCGAGCCGCTGTGCGACGACCTGTCGATTGCCGCCGAACCGCAGCTGGGCAGCACCGCCACCGTCTGGCATCTGTGCACGCCCATCACCGCTCGACTACGTGATACATCAAGCACCGCAATCGATTTGGCATTGGCGCTGCACCCCACCCCGGCGGTCGGCGGGGTGCCGACGAAGGCCGCGATGGGGCTGATAACCGAACTGGAAGGCGACCGCGGGTTCTACGCCGGGGCGGTGGGCTGGTGTGACGCCCGTGGCGATGGACGCTGGGTGGTGTCGCTGCGCTGCGCGCAGCTGTCGACGGACCGGCGCAGCGTGCTGGCTCGGGCAGGCGGCGGCATCGTCGCCGAGTCCGACCCAGACGAGGAAGTCGCCGAGACGACAACGAAATTCGGCACGATCCTCAACGCCCTGGGAGTTGTGCAATGAGCCACCGCATCCGCCGCGCCGCGCCACAGGACGTCGCCGCGATCACCGACATGATCCGCGCGCTGGCCGAGTTCGAGCACGCCGCCGATCAGTGCACTGTGACCGAAACACAAATCGGCGCAGCACTTTTCGATGACCCGCCGAAGGTGCAAGGACACGTCGCCGAGGTCGATGGCGAGACCGCGGCGATGGCGCTGTGGTTCCTCAACTTCTCCACCTGGGACGGCGTGGCGGGCATTTATCTAGAAGATCTGTTCGTGCGACCCAATTTCCGCCGCCGGGGGCTGGCCCGCGCACTGCTGGCCGCGCTGGCCTGTGAGTGCCTGCAGCGAGGCTACACGCGGCTGTCCTGGGCGGTGCTGAACTGGAACGCCGACGCCATCACGCTCTACGAAGGCATCGGCGGGGAGCCACAGAACGAATGGACGACCTACCGGCTGTCCGGGGCGTCGCTGGCCGCGCTGGCGGAATCGCCCTGATCGCCGGCGGCCCAGCGCACCGCGCGGGGACTGAACAGCAACCCCAGCACGATCAGCGCCACCGCGCCCGTCGGGATCCCGAAGCCCGGCTGATGCGATCCGACCGCGAGGTACCACGCCACCGGCAGCAACAGTAGCTGGGTGATCACGGCCAGGCCGCGGCCCCAGCGCTTCCCGACGATCAGCGCGCGCCCCGCGGCGATCACCCCGGCGCCGACCAATACGAACCAGCCCGCCGTCGCCAGGCCGTTGACCACGTGCTGATCGGCTCCCGCGATGCCCCGCACCACCAGGACCACCGCGACGATCAACGCCGCAATCCCCTGCAGCACAACGATCAGGCCGGCGCGGCGAACGGGGGTCGGGGCGGCTGGCGGCGTCACAGCGTCAGCGTAGTAAGGGCGGCCTCCCACTCCCCGGCGGTTCCCCCACAGGGGCGCCTTAACCGCACCGCCAGACCGATTGCGGCGCTCCTCCTCACGCCGCCCTGCGGCGCGCATCGTCACACCGCCAGACCGATTGCGGCGCTCCTCCTCACGCCGCCCTGCGGCGCGCATCGTCGCACCGCCTAAGCTCGTGCCTCATGCGGGCCGTGCTGATCGTCAATCCCACAGCCACATCCACCACCCCGGCCGGTCGCGACCTGCTGGCCCACGCGCTCAAAAGCCGCCTGCAGCTCACCGTCGAACACACCAACCACCGTGGTCATGGCACCGAGCTGGCGCAGAAAGCTGTCGCCGACGGCATCGATCTGGTGGTAGTGCACGGCGGCGACGGCACGGTGAGCGGGGTGGTCAACGGCCTGCTCGGCCGGCCAGGGCCACTTCCCAGCGGACCGGTCCCTGCGGTTGCCGTGGTGCCCGGCGGTTCGGCGAACGTACTGGCGCGATCCCTGGGCATCTCCGGGGATCCGGTCGCGGCCACCAACCAGCTCATCCAGTTGCTCGACGACTACCAGCGGCGCCGCATCTGGCGGCGCATCGGTCTGATCGACTGCGGCGAGCGCTGGGCAGTGTTCAACACGGGCATGGGAGTGGACGCCGAGGTGGTGGCCGCGGTCGAGGCCGAACGGAACAAGGGCGGCAAGGTTTCGGCGTGGCGCTACATCCGCGCGGCGGTGCCCGCGGTGTGGGCCTACACCCGGCGTGAACCGATGCTGACGCTCGAACTTCCCGGCCGCGAACCCATTACCGGGGTCAGCTTCGCCTTCGTTTCGAACTCCAGCCCGTGGACTTTCGCCAACGAACGGCCCGTGTGGACCAATCCGGGCTGCAGCTTCGAGTCCGGCCTGGGGGTGTTTGCGCCCACCACCATGAAGCCGATCCCCACCCTGCGGATCGTGCGGCAGATGTTCGCCAAGCGGCCCACCTTCGACTTCAAGCACCTCATCACCGAGGACGACCTGCCGTGCGTGCGAGTCACCTCGACCGGAGGTGCGGTGGCCTGCCAGTTCGACGGCGATTATCTCGGCGTGCGCGAAACCATGACGTTCAAAGCGGTCCCGGACGCGCTGGCGGTGGTGGCGCCGCCCAGTAAAAAGACGCACTGACCTGCATTAATACTGTGCCCAGCCAGCGCGAGATAAGGATATTTCGCCGAAGTAGCCCGTGCAGTGTAGTACAACGGAGTGAGGGCTTGGCTACGACTTGATCAAAGTGAGATAGCCCACGAGCGAACTAACGCTATTGACATCTGTTGAGCCTGTGAAACGATCAAAAGGTTGCATGCAGAAACTACGTAGGAGTCCGGACTCCTTTTATTCTGCACGCGTCAAACAGCCGAAGAAAATAGCCGTGCGCCTTGCTGCGCACTCAGTGAGGAGTAAAGACGTATGGATTGGCGCCACAAGGCGGTCTGTCGTGACGAAGACCCGGAGCTGTTCTTCCCGGTAGGGAACAGCGGCCCGGCGCTCGCGCAGATCGCTGACGCGAAACTGGTCTGTAATCGGTGCCCGGTGACCACAGAGTGCCTCGGCTGGGCCCTGAACACGGGCCAGGACTCGGGCGTCTGGGGCGGCATGAGCGAAGACGAGCGGCGTGCACTGAAGCGCCGCAACGCCCGGACGAAGGCCCGCAGCGGGGTATAACCCACCTAACGCAAATAGTGCGGCCTCGACGAAAGTCGGGGCCGCACATTTGCGTGCGGCTGCAGTGCGCCTTCACAGCAGCAAACGGTTCCGCCGGCCAATCGGCACCCGTAGCACCACATCGGTGCCGCGGGCGGGCGCCTGACGCATGCCCAGGGTGCCGTCCAGCTCGGCCGACACCAGGGTGCGCACAATCTGCAGCCCGAGGCTGTCGGAGGTCTCGAGGCTGAACCCCTCCGGGAGTCCGCGACCGTCGTCGTGCACCACGACGTCGAGCCAGCGGGCGGATCGCTCCGCGCGAATCGTCACCGAGCCTTCTTCGGCCGCCGGGTCGAAGGCGTGTTCGATCGCGTTCTGCACCAGTTCGGTGATCACCATGATCAGCGCGGTCGCCCGGTCGGAATCCAGCACACCCAGGTCGCCGACCCGGTTGATGCGGATCGGCCGGTCCACCGACGCCACGTCGTTCATGATCGGCAGGATCCGATCGATCACCTCGTCGAGGTTGACCTGCTCGTCCACCGACATCGACAGTGCGTCGTGCACCAACGCGATCGACGACACCCGCCGCACCGACTCGATCAGGGCCTCCCGCCCCTCCGCGTTGACGGTCCGGCGGGCCTGCAATCGCAACAGTGCCGCCACGGTTTGCAGGTTGTTCTTCACCCGGTGGTGGATCTCGCGGATGGTGGCGTCCTTGGATATCAGAGCCCGGTCGCGCCGCTTGACCTCCGTGACGTCGCGGATCAGCACCGCGGCCCCGGTGCTAGCGCCGTCGACCATGAGCGGCAGGGTGCGCAGCAGCACGGTGGCTCCGCCGGCGTCGACCTCCATGCGCATGCTGCGCCCGCCGGCCACCAGATCCTGCACGTGCTCTGCGAGCTCCTGCGCCTCGAAGGGGTCGGAGATCAGCGGACGCGTGACCTCGATGAGGTTGCGCCCCTCCAGCTCGGTGGTCAGGCCCATCCGGTGGTAGGCGGACAGCGCGTTGGGACTGGCGTAGGCGACGACGCCGTCCACATCGAGGCGGATGAACCCATCGCCCGCCCGCGGGGTCGAGCGCGACATCACCACGTCCCCCACGTCCGGAAAAGTTCCCTCGCCGAGCATGCGGACCAGATCGGTGGCGCATTCCCGGTAGGCGATCTCTAGCTGACCGGACCTGCGCTCGGCGGCCAACGCGGTCTGATGATGGGTGAGCACGGCCACCACCTTGCCGCCGTAGCGCACGGGAGACGCCTCGACGTGGGTCCCGGGCAACCACGAATCTTCGTGCTCCGCAACGTCTTTCCGCTTGGCGGTGCCCGACGCGAACGTCTCGGCCACCAGGCTCAAGCGGTCGGATCCGACGGCGGTGCCCACCGCGTCGGTCTGCAGTGCCGTGGGCGCTGTGTTCGGCCGGCACTGCGCCACGCAGACCAGCACCCCGTCGTCGCGACGCACCCACATCAGGTAGTCGGCGAACGACAGGTCGGCCAGCAGCTGCCACTCCCCGACCACGGCGTGCAGGTGGTCCACCGCGTTGCCCGGCAGCATGGTGTGTTCGGCGAGCAGATCACCGAGAGTTGACATCGCTTACTCCCCGGGTCGTTCCCCGGCAACTGATCGAGGGGCCCGACGGCTAGCTGATCACCGCGATGAGGTCGCCAGCTTGAATCACGTCGCCCACCGACACGCTGACCTTGCTGACTGTGCCGCCGACTTCGGCCAGGACGGGGATCTCCATTTTCATCGACTCCAGCAGCACGATGGTGTCGCCTTTGCCGATCTGGTCGCCCTCGTTCACAACGACTTCGAGCACGCTGGCCACGATCTCGGCACGCACATCCTCCGCCATCTTCACCCCACTCGTCTCGGACTTCGCGCACGCTGGCTGCTGGTCATCACGGTTCAATCAGGACCATCAGGCTCGGATACATCGAACCACAGGGCTCGTCGCGGCCGCGGCGCACGGGCCGGGATGGGTCCCCACGAGGGCGAAGACACTGCATGTGACGTCGCGTGCGAGAATGGCGATCAGGCCAACGGGCGCCGGGCGCCTGGTTTGACAGCAATCACGGAGGTTTTCACGATGGCCAAACGAGGCCGTAAGAAGCGCGACCGCAAGCACAGCAAGGCGAACCACGGCAAGCGCCCCAACGCCTGACGGACGCTACTGCGTACCCCGGATGATCGTGGTGCGCCGGATCTCGACCCGTAGCCGCTCGCGCAACCCCTCGGGGGCCTTCTCACCCCTGCATTTAGTGGCGATCAACGCCTTGATCCGTTCCTCGAGCCCGTAGTGCTTGAAGCAGCCGGGGCACGCCTCGAGGTGCCGGCGCAGCTGCTCGCGGGTCTCCGGGCCGCATTCACCGTCGAGCAATAGCCAGACCTGGCGGATGACCTCCGCGCAACCGACGCTGCCGTGCGACTCGTCGTTAGGGCAGGCGTCGGGCGAGGAACCGCCCTGGCCGGAAAACTCGCTCATGACGACACCTCCTCGTGCGTCTGCTGACCGCGGTTGAAGCCCCGCTCCTTGGCAACGTCGGCCAACAGGGCACGTAGCTGCCGTCGGCCGCGGTGCAGCCGTGACATTACCGTTCCAATCGGCGTATCCATGATCTCGGCGATTTCCTTATACGGAAAGCCTTCGACGTCGGCGTAATAGACCGCCATCCGGAATTCCTCCGGCAAAGCCGCCAACGCCTCTTTGATCTCCGAGTCCGGCAGCGCCTCTAGGGCCTCGACCTCTGCCGAACGTAGCCCGGTAGACGAATGCTCGGCGTTAGAGGCCAACTGCCAGTCGGTGATCTCCTCGGTCGGATACTCCGCGGGCTGGCGCTGCTTCTTGCGGTAGCTGTTGATGTACGTGTTGGTCAGGATCCGGTACAGCCAGGCCTTGAGATTGGTGCCGGCCCGGAATGAGCGGAATCCCGCATAGGCCTTGACCATGGTTTCTTGCAGCAGGTCTTCGGCGTCGGCGGGATTGCGCGTCATGCGCAGCGCACCGCCGTAAAGCTGGTCCAGCAGGGGAATCGCGTCGCGCTCGAATCGCGCCGTTAATTCCGCGTCCGTCTCTTCGTGCGCCGCGGGCCCGGAAATCTCGGGCCCCGTCGCGCCATCGCTGCCACTCAAAGCATCGGCCATGTCGATTAACCTGGTCCCTTCTGCGGCGGTGTCGGAGAGCACCGAAAGTGCCGCCAGACTCGCAAGGAAGCCAGCCAACCGCTCCTCGCCTAACAGGCTCGTCGCCGTTGACACCACGCTGCTCCTCCCAATCTAAAGCCTGACCCCGACATTGTTCGCCCGGGTCCTCTCCACCACATGTGAGACCGATTGGGTCAACGCCGTGCGCGACCTCGCTATTTCCGCGCTATCTCGGCCGCGCGATTCGGCCGCGTACCGGCCCCGGCCGCCCGGATCGGACCCCCATCGGTGCGATTTGGGCGTGGCGTTAGTGTGACGCCATGTCCCACGCCACGTCGCTCCAAGGCAAGACCATGTTCATCTCCGGGGCCAGCCGCGGTATCGGCCTGGCGATCGCCAAGCGCGCCGCACAAGACGGTGCCAACATCGCGTTGATCGCCAAGACGGCCGAGCCGCACCCGAAGCTGCCGGGAACCGTATTCACGGCCGCCGAAGAACTCGAAGAGGCCGGTGGCCAGGCCTTGCCGATCGTCGGCGACGTCCGCGACCCGGATTCGGTGGCCGCTGCCGTGGCCAAGACCGTCGAGCAGTTCGGCGGCATCGACATCTGCGTCAACAACGCGTCCGCGATCAACCTGGGGTCCATCCTCGAGGTCCCGATGAAGCGATTCGACCTCATGAACGGCATTCAGGTGCGTGGCACGTACGCGGTGTCCCAGGCGTGCCTGCCCCACATGAAGGGCCGGGAGAACCCGCACATCCTCACGCTGTCCCCGCCGGTGCTGCTGGGCCAGGAGTGGCTGAAGCCAACGGCGTACATGATGGCCAAGTTCGGTATGACGTTGTGCGCCTTGGGTATCGCGCAGGAGATGCGCGAGGAGGGTATCGCGTCCAATACATTGTGGCCGCGCACGCTGGTGGCGACGGCCGCAGTGCAGAACCTGCTCGGCGGCGACGAGGCCATGGGACGCGCCCGCAAGCCGGAGGTCTACTCCGACGCGGCCTACGTCATCCTCAACAAGCCGGCCAAGGAATTCACCGGCAACATGCTGCTGTGCGAGGACGTGCTGGTGGACGCGGGCGTCACCGACCTGTCGGTCTACAATTGCGTTCCCGGCTCGAAGCTGGGCGTCGACTTCTGGGTCGATGGCGTCAACCCGCCCGGGTATTCGGGCCCCTGACCCGTCGTGTTCGCAAGCGCGGCGGAGCCGGGCGCAGGGGCCACGACCATCGAAAGAATCCCGCAAGCGCCGCCACACCGGGCATCGCCGCGCTGGTGAAAGCCGTTGTGCCGCATGAGGTCCTGACCTTCGATCGACGCGAACAGTCGTTCAGCGCGGAGGCGGTCAAAGCGCTCACCGAGGGCGCCGGCATCGAGCCCGGACAGATCTTCAAGACGCTGATCATCGCGGTCCCCGACGCAGTGGCGGTCGCGATCGTGCCGGCGACCGCGCGGCTCTCGCTGAAGGCGGCCGCAACGGCGCTCGGAGTCGCGAAGGCCCTTATGGCCGAAGCCCCGGTCGCCGAGCGGAGCAACGGGTTACGTGGTCGGTGCGTGCGGTGTCGCCCTTCGGTCGGCCCAGCAGGCTGCCGACGGTCGTCGATTCCAGCGCGCTGGCGTGGGACCGGGTCTGTACCCGTGCACCTGCATGCGCCGCCCCAGCGCGTTGGTGGCGTCGTCGAGGACTCGTTCACGGCCGAACGGGGTGAAGATTGGCGAGGTGTTGACCTCGTCGAGGATGAGCTGCAATCCCTCCGCCACGAGTCGGAGTCGATTTCGGTGCGGCCGGTGCGTTGGGCCGCCAGCTTGAAGACGTCGTCGGCGGTGGCGAGGTTGTCGAAATCGTTGCGGTCGCTCATCGCGCTAGACCGTCAGGTATCCGCCGTCGACGGCGATGGTGCTGCCGGTGATGTACGAGGCGGCGTCGGTACACAAGAACAGCGCCGCGCCGGCGCAGTCCTGGGGAGTACCGGGCCTGCCCAACGGGGTGTGGAATCCGATCTCGACGTCCATCACCTCGGGAATTCCCATGGCCGGACGCGTCATTCGGGTGTCGATGAACCCGGGCGCGATCGCGTTGACCCGGATCCCGTCGTCGGCCCAGCGGCGGGACAGGTTCATGGTCAGGGCGACCAGTCCCATCTTCGATGAGGCGTAGCCCGGGACGAAGACCGCCGAGCGGAAGGCGGACATCGAGACCACGCTGACGACGCTCGCGCCGCCCGGCGCCTGGCTGGACTTGAGGCGCTCATGACAGCGCATGGTCAGCCGCATGGGCCCGAGCATGTTCTGCGTCACCGACGCGACGTAGCCCTCCGGGTCGTATTCGTCGCCGGCGGGATAGGGGCCGCCCGCGTTGTTGATCAGGATGTCCAGGTCACCCATCGAATCCGCCAGGGCGTCAACCGATTCAGGATCCTGGATCTGACACTGGCGGTAGGTGAACGCGCCCAGCTCGGTTTCGGGATAGTCCGCGACCGAACCGCGGGTGCCGGTCACCGTGACGGCGGCCCCCGCGCCGGCGAAGGCGGCGGCGACCGCGTTGCCGATGCCGCTGGTGCCGCCGGTCACCAGCACGTGGGCGCCGGTGAAATCGAAGGTGACGGTGTTCATTCGGTCGTCCTCAATTCATTGATCGACTTGGTGAGCCAGGCCTTCTCCCAGAAGTTGTCGGTGCCGGCCAAGGGTCCTCGTGCGCCTCGGCGGCCAGGTGAGCCCGGGCCGCGTGTACCAGTGCGCCGGCGCCGGCGGCGCTCACCACGTCGGCGGCAACCGAATCCGCCGGCACGCCATACAGTTCGGTGGTGGAGTGATGCCGGAACCAGCCTGTGTACATTTCCCAAATGGCCCGCACGTTCCAGGAGGTCTTGCCGTAACCCTCGCCGATGTCAAGGTGCTCGGGCACTTTGACATCGCGCATGGCCGGGTGGATGTCGGCGCCGGAATTCATCAATTCGGCGGTCCGGTCGTGCACTGCATGCATTGCGTCGCGCATCGCGGTGACCTCTTCGGCGATACGATCGGCGCCCTCGATGGGATCGAGGTGGCGCGTGATCAGCTGCCGGGGTCCATATTCCAGCACCGTGCTCAGCGACTCGATGTAAAGGATCGGATCACGATACCGATCCCCCGCGGGTGCATCACCACTTGGGTGCCCTCGTGACGCAGCGAGTTCACCCCGCCCCAGTGATCGGCGTGTCCTTGGGTGACGATGATGGCTCAAGCGGGACCGGCCACGTCGCCAAAAGCCTTGCGGTGCACGGGCCCTTCGAAGACCAGTCCGGTGTTGACGATCACCCGCCCGTCATCGGTGGCGACCGCGTAGGAGTTGGAGACGCCGGGCGACATCCAGACGCCGTCGCCCAGGGGCTGCGCGGGTGTGTCCGTCGCCGCCGAGAGGTCACCTACTCCAGGACGCTCCCGATGAAAGCCTGCCATGACTGGCGATCCTCTTCAGTTCTAGAGGTTAAGTCAACATTTTCGATGCGGAGGGGGCGCTCATGGGACTGCGCGGTCTGGCTGAGAAGGTGGCGATCATCGCTGGCGGCACAACCGGCCTCGGGGCGGCCGCAGCCACCCGCCTAGGCGAGCAGGGCTGCCGGGTGGTGGTCGGTGACGTCGCCGTCGACGCCGCGCAGCAGACTGCCGCGCTCAAGCGCATCCGCGGGCCCCGCGTCGGCGATCCCGGCGACGTCGCCGCGTTGGTCGCCTTCCTGCTCTCCGCCGAAGGCGAATGGATCAACGGTCAGGTCGTCAACGTCGACGGCGGCGCGGTGCTGCGCTGAGGACGGTCACGGCCACCAGCAGATCCCGGAAACGCAACGGGGATGAACGTCGCCGCGACCTGTGCGATGCCGCGATCCGGGTGCTGGCCGAGCAAGGCTCGCGCGGATTGACGCACGGGCAGGTCTACCGCGTCGCCGGCGTGCCCGAAGGCACCACGTCGTACTACTACCGCGCCGCCCTGCTGCGCGGCGTCGGCAAGCGCGTCGCGCAGATCGATATCGTCAACCTGCAGTCGGTAATCGACGAGCCGGTCGACCCGCTCTCGCCCTTCGCACACCTGGCCCGGCTCACCATGATTCAGGCCGACGGACCTGGTCTCATGCTCAACAGAGCGCGCCACGAACTGCTGCTCGCCGCCGCACGCGATCCCGGTCTGGCCGAAACGTCGCAGGTGTTCGTCGCCCGGATCAACGGCATGGCCCGCGATGCCATCGCCCACCTGCAACCGGAGACCGAAAATCCCACGCTGCTGGCCGCGCAGACCACCGCCGTCACCACGTTCATCGTCGGCGTCTTCACCCGACTGGCCGCCGGAGACCGCGACGTCGGGGACGCCGAGCAACTCGGCCGCCTGCTGGAAGCCGTGGCCAAAGCCGTCTCAAAGGGAGCTGAGCGCGCGTAGCATCCGATGGAGTCGGGTGGCCGCTGAACCGCAAAGACTAGCCCCATTTCGCATACGGAAAACGCATAATGAAATCACTTGTGCCACTGTGGGTTCAGGAGTCGCCGGCCGGCGCTTTTTGTCGGTGGGCTCCGATAGTTTCGCTGTATGAGTTCGGGCGGCATCATCGATCGGGACGCGATCACGGCGGCCTTCGATGCCCTCGATGACGCGCTGGACGGCGTAGGGAACCTGACTTTCGACGCGTTGGCCCCGCGGGAGTGCCTGGCTCTCTTGGAGCGCTGCGAGAAGGTGCGCCGACGGCTGCCGGCCGCCGAACATCAATTGATCAATCACGTTGCACGCCAAGCGACCCCGGCCGAACTCGGCGGCAAGCTGTCCCACGCGCTGGCCGAACGGGTCCTGATCAGCCGCGCCGAAGCCTCGCGGCGCATCAAAGAAGCCGCCGACCTGGGACCCCGCCACGGACTGACCGGCGAGCCGATTGCGCCGGCACTGGCGAGCACCGCCGCGGCGCAGCGCGAGGGCACACTGGGAGCCGGGCAGGTCGCCGTGATCCGCCGCTTCTGGCATCACCTGCCCGGCTGGGTGGACCAGCTCACCCGGGAGCGCGCCGAAGCCGACTTGGCCAAGCAAGGCAGTCACTATCGGCCCGAGCAGCTGGCCGGGCTGGCCGACACGCTGACCGATTGCCTCAACCCCGACGGTACGTTCAGCGACGAGGACCGAGCCCGCCGCCGCGGCTTGGCTTTCGGCCACCAGGAAGCCGACGGCATGTCCGCGATTCGCGGATGGCTGACGCCGGAATTGCGCGCCACTCTGGAAGCCGTGCTGGCCAAGCTGGCCGCACCAGGCATGTGCAATCCCCTCGATGAGACGCCGTGCGTGGACGGCACACCCACCCAGGACGCCATCGACCGCGACCCGCGATCAGCCGGGCAACGCAACCATGACGGCCTCAACGCAGGACTGCGCGCACTGCTTGCCTCCGGAAAGTTGGGTCAGCACAACGGCTTGCCGGCCTCGATCGTCGTCACCACCACACTCAATGAGCTCGAAGCCGCCGCCGGCAGGGGACTGACCGGCGGCGGCACGATACTGCCGATGAGCGATGTGATCCGCCTGGCTCGCCACGCCCGTCATTACCTGGCCGTCTTCGACAAGGGCAAGGCGCTGGCGTTATATCACACCAAACGGCTCGCCTCACCCGGGCAGCGAATTGTGTTGTACGCCAAGGATCGCGGCTGCTCGGCACCGGGCTGCGACGTGAAAGGCTACTACTGCGAAGTGCATCACGTCACCGACTGGTCCAAGTGTCATACCACCGATGTCAACGACTTGACCTTCGCATGTGGACCTCAGCACCGTCTCCTACGCCCCGGGGGCTGGACCACCCGCAAGAATGCCAAAGGTGATACCGAATGGATCCCGCCCCCGCACTTGGACCGAGGCCGACCGCGCATCAATACCTTCCATCACCCCGAGAAACTCCTTCGCGATGGCGACGACGAGGAGGACGGAAGCGCGGAGGCGGCACGACCACCGTGCTAAAGAAGCGTCGTCTGCTCGGGCTGCGGCTCGGCCGCCTCGAGTAACTGCGGGCCATTGTTGCGGACGTTGTTGACCAACGTCGACACCTCGCGCATCCGGATCGCGCGCACATCGGGCGTGCGAGCCAGCAGGTCCTCGTCGATCGGGGCGTCCGGGTCCAACCACCGGTCCCAGTCCCGCTCGGGCATCACCAGCGGCATCCGATCGTGAATCTGGGCCAGTTCCCCGGGTGCATCGGTGGTGATGATCGTGCAACTCAACAGCGGCGAAGCGTCCTTGGCCGGTTTCCAGACCGACCACAGGCCCGCCATGAACAGCGGCTCTCCGTCCTCGGAGAACATGAAGAACGGCGTCTTACGGGTCTTCTTGCCGGCCGCATCGTCGGAGTTGACCCGCCATTCGTAGTAGCCGTCCATTGGGATCAGGCAGCGCTTGGACTTGGCGCTGGTCCGGAAGGCGGGCGACGTGGTGACCTTGTCCGCGCGGGCGTTGATCAGCATCGGGCCCTTGGTGTCGGGCGCGCCATCGGAACCGGCCTTGGCCCACGGCGGCACCAAACCCCAGCGCATCAGCCGCACCCGCCGCGTCGGCTGGTCGTCGGGCTCGGAATGCCGGCTCACGACGGTCGCGATGGTCGAGGTCGGGGCCACGTTGTAGTTGGGCGCGGTGGAGCCCGGGTCGGCGCCGGTGGCCTCGTCAATCGCGTTGATCTTTTCGGCCAGCAAGGCCGGATCGGTCGTTACCGCGAACCGTCCACACATGCATCCCATGGTGGCAGAAACCGGCGACACGCAATGATGGAGCGATGAGTACCTGGACGGCCCCCTTGGCCTCGCAGCCCGTGCGGGCGACCGTGACCGTTCCGGGTTCGAAGTCGCAGACCAACCGGGCGCTGGTGCTCGCAGGGCTGGCGGCAGCCCAAGATCAGGGCACCCCGACCATCAGCGGGGCGCTGCGCAGCCGGGACACCGACCTGATGATCGGGGCGCTGCGCACCCTTGGCTTGCGGGTGGACGGTGACGAGACGGAGCTGACGGTGAGCGGTCGCGTCGCACCCGAGCAGCCGGCGCAAGTCGACTGCGGCCTGGCCGGCACGGTACTGCGGTTCGTGCCGCCGCTGGCGGCGCTGGCCGAGTCGGCGGTGGAGTTCGACGGCGACGAGCAGGCACGGGCACGGCCCATCGCGCCACTGCTGAACGCGCTGCGCGGGCTCGGCGTCCGGATCGACGGCTCCGGTCTCCCGTTCCGGGTGCTGGGCGCCGGTTCGATCACCGGCGGCACCGTGGAACTCGACGCCTCGGCCTCCTCGCAATTCGTTTCCGGGTTGCTGTTGTGCGCCGCCTCCTTCGACGAAGGAGTGACCGTGCGGCATACCGGCGCAGCGTTGCCGTCGGCGCCCCACATCGCCATGACGGTGGTGATGTTGCGTCAGGCGGGCGTCGACGTCGACGACTCCGTGCCCAACCGCTGGACGGTGCGCCCGGGGCCGGTCGCGGCGCGGCATTGGGAGGTCGAGCCGGACCTCACGAACGCCGTTCCGTTCCTGGCGGCGGCGGTGGTCAGCGGCGGCACCGTGCGTATCACCGGCTGGCCGGCCGACAGCGTGCAGCCCGCCGAGAACATCCTGTCGGTGTTGGGCAAGCTGAACACCGTTGTCACGCAGACCGATTCGTATCTGGAGTTGCGCGGGTCCGGGGAGTACGGCGGTTTCGACGTCGACCTTCGCGACGTCGGCGAGCTGACACCGTCGGTGGCCGCCCTGGCGGCGCTGGCGACGCCCGGATCGGTGTCGCGGCTCACCGGCATCGCTCACCTGCGGGGGCACGAGACCGATCGGCTCGCCGCACTGAGCGCCGAGATCAATCGCCTGGGCGGCGATTGCGCGGAAACGTCCGACGGCCTGGTGATCACCGCGACTTCGCTGCGCTCCGGGGTGTGGCACGCATATGCCGACCACCGGATGGCGATGGCTGGCGCGATCGTCGGGCTGCGGGTGGACGGCGTCGAAGTGAACGACATCGGAGCCACCAGCAAGACGCTGCCGGACTTCCCGCGGCTGTGGGCCCGCATGCTGGAGCACGGCATGTGAGGCCAGGCGACTACGACGAGTCCGACGTCAAGGTCCGCTCCGGCCGGGGCTCGCGACCGCGGACCAAGACTCGCCCCGAGCACGCCGACGCGGAGGCCGCGATGGTGGTCAGCGTCGACCGGGGCCGGTGGGGATGCGTGCTGGGCGGCGACGTCGATCGCAGGGTCACTGCCATGCGTGCCCGCGAACTGGGCCGCACTCCGATCGTCGTGGGTGACGACGTCGACGTGGTCGGCGATCTATCCGGGCGACCCGACACGTTGGCCCGCATCGTGCGCCGCGGCCAACGCCGAACGGTGTTGCGGCGCACCGCCGATGACACCGATCCGACCGAACGGGTTGTGGTCGCCAACGCGGATCAGCTGCTGATCGTGGTGGCGCTGGCCGACCCCCCACCCCGTACCGGCCTGGTGGACCGGACGCTGATCGCCGCCTATGCCGGCGGCCTCACGCCCATCCTGTGCCTGACGAAGACCGACCTCGCCCCGCCGGAGCCGTTCGCGGAGCAGTTCGTCGACCTGGACCTGACGGTGGTCACCGCGGGCCGCGACGATCCCCTGCTCGCCGTGGCGGACCTGCTCGCGGGCAAGATCACGGTGCTGCTCGGGCATTCCGGCGTCGGCAAGTCCACCTTGGTCAACCGCCTGGTGCCCGACGCGGACCGCGCCGTCGGCGACGTGACCGGCATGGGCCGGGGACGGCACACCTCGACGCAGTCGGTGGCGCTGCCGTTGACGGAGCCGCTGGGCACCACCGGGTGGGTGATCGACACGCCGGGCATCCGATCCTTCGGGCTCGCGCACATCCGGCCCGACGACGTCATGATGGCGTTTTCCGACCTGGCCGAGGCTATTGCGGATTGCCCGCGCGGCTGCGGGCACATGGGGCCGCCCGCCGACCCCGAGTGCGCCCTGGACACACTGACCGGCCCCGCCGCGCGCCGCGTCGCCGCGGCGCGCCGGCTGCTGGCCGCGCTCAACCAGACTGCTTAGCCAGTCGCATACCGAGTTCGTCGGGTGGCACCAGATGGCCTTCGGTGCAACGGATTTCGACGCCCGCCTCGGCGCCGCAGGCCAGGTGGATCAGCCGCAACCGATTGCGGCCCGGCAGGTGACGCCTCCCCCACTCGAACATCGCCCACACCACCGGCATGAAATCGATGCCGGCATCGGTGAGCACGTATTCGTCACGGCTGCGCTGTCCGGGCTCCCGATAGGGTTGTCGCCGCAGCAACCCCAGCCCGACCAGTTCGCTCAGCCGCGCCGAGGTGGCGGCCTTGGTGATGCCCACCCGTCGGGCGAAGTCGTCGAATCGGGTGGTGCCGTAGTAGGCCTCGCGCATGATCAGCATCGCGGATTTGGTTCCGACGACCGCCATGGTCTTCTCGATCGCGCACTCGCCCACCGCCGACCAGGCATCGCGATCGGCCAGCGGTCCTTGCAGCAGTGTCATCTAAATCACCTCCGCAGCTGGGTTGCTTTAAGCATACCGAGGTGTTTATCTGGGTATAGAGATCTATACCTAGATCGATCGGGCTCGAGGAGGAGTCATGAACCAGGTCCACGACGCCGTCATCGTCGGAGCCGTCCGCACCCCCATCGGCAAGGGCAAGGCCAGTGGCGCGCTGCACGACGTGCTGCCGGCAGATCTGCTGGCCCACAGCCTGCGCGAGTTGGTGGCGCGCACCGGCGTCGATCCGGCGCAAGTCGACGATGTCATCGCCGGGGCCGTCACCCAGGTCGGCGACCAGGCGGCCAACATCGCGCGCAATGCCCTGCTGGGCGCGGGGTTCCCCGAGTCGGTCCCCGGCGTCACGATCGACCGCCAATGCGGCAGCAGCCAACAGGCCATCAGCTTCGCCGCCCAAGGCGTGATCGCCGGTGCTTACGACCTGGTCATCGCCGGTGGCGTGGAGTCGATGAGCCGCGTGCCGATGGGCACCCAGGTGTTGCCGGGCAGCAACCCGATGGGCGAGGACATGACACGGCGCTACCCCGACGGGCTGGTGCCGCAGGGCATCAGCGCCGAACTGATCGCCGCGAAATGGGGCTTCTCGCGCGCCCAGCTCGACGAGTTCTCCGCGGGAAGCCACGAGAAGGCCGCCCGCGCCACCAAGGAAGGCCTGTTCGACAACGAGCTCATTCCGGTCGCCGGGCTGGCCACCGACGAGATCATCCGCCCGGGCACCACGGTCGAGACGCTGGCCGGGTTGCAACCGGCGTTCTACAGCGACGCGGCCAAAGCCCGCTTCCCGCAGATCAACTGGGAGATCACACCCGGCAATTCGTCGCCGCTGTCCGACGGCAGTGCGGCGCTGCTGATCACCAGTAGCGAGGTCGCCCGGAAGCTGGGGTTGCGTCCGCTGGCGCGAATCCACACCACCACCGTGGTGGGCTCCGACCCGCTGTACATGTTGACCGGTGTCATTCCGGCCACCGAGAAGGTGTTACGGCGCGCCGGGTTGACGCTCGCCGACATCGATCTGTTCGAGGTGAACGAGGCGTTCGCGCCCGTCGTGCTCGCATGGGCGAAAGACACCGGCGCGGATCTGACCAAGACCAACGTCAACGGCGGGGCGATCGCGATCGGTCACCCGTTGGGCGCCAGCGGTGCTCGCATCATGACCACGCTGGTCAACGCGCTGGAACAGCGCGGCGGTCGGTATGGGCTGCAGACGATGTGTGAGGGCGGCGGCATGGCCAACGCCACCATCATCGAGCGGCTGTGAGCCGGCCAATGTCGACCCACACCACCTCGAACATCTTCGTTGTCGGCGGCACCGGAGCCCAGGGCATGCCCGTCATCGGCGCGCTCGTCGCCGACAAGAAGTATTCGGTTCGGTTCCTCACCCGTGATGTCGGCGGCCGGCGAGCCAGGGAACTGCTTGAACTGGAAAACGTCTCCGCCGTCGAGGGATCCTTCGCTGACGAAGCCACGCTGCGTGAGGGATTCCGCAGTTGCGATGGAGCATTCGTCAACATCGACGGGTTCAACGCGGGCGAGAAGAGCGAGACCTACTGGGCGCTCCGCAGTTACGAAATCGCCATCGAAGAAAAAGTGAGGTTCTTCGTGTACGGGAACCTCGACTACGGGCTGAAGAAGGCGGGATACGACTCTCGGTTCCGCGCCGGTCACTACGACGGTAAGGGCCGCGTTGGCGAGTGGATTCTGTTCCAAAATCAAGTGAATCGCGATCGGATGGGCGCGGCCCTGTTCACCTCGGGTCCCTACATCGAGATGGTGATCTCGCCGGGTACGCCGATGACCCCCACCGTGGAGAACGGCGTCCTGACGTGGCGTGTTCCACTCGGCGACGGGGCGGTGCCGCACGTGTCGCTCGAGGACTGCGGTTTCTATGTGCGTTGGCTTTTCGACCATCCCGAGCGCGCGAACGGCATGGACCTCGAGGTCGCTGTCGACGATGTCGCCTACGCCGATCTCGCCGCCGCGTTCGAGAAGGTTACCGGGCATCCGGCGCGGTACGTCGACACCGACCTGGACACGTACTGGCGAGACGGCCCACTGAGCGTCATCGCCGACGCGCCCGCGGGATACAACGCTGACCGGAAAGACAAGAGCACCATGAACGTACGCGACAACTTCACCGGCTTCTGGAATCTCTGGAAATACCGTGTGGTCAAACGGGATTATGCGCTGCTCGATGAGATCCACCCGAACCGGATCAGGAATGCCGAGGAGTGGTTCAGGCGTCAAGATCAAATTGCCAGGGAGCTGGGTGGGGGCGGCCTTTGGGAGCGGATCCAGCCGGAGAATCGGACCCCGATACTCAAGATCGGCGAGGACCAGCGGCTAGGGAAGCTGTAGCCGACGATGTCCGCCTCTGATCCCCGCGAAATCCGCTTCGACGGCGTGCGGGTGCGCTACGACAGCACCAAGAACTATGACGAGCTCCTCGCTGCGCTGCTTGCCGACATCGGCGAGCAGCCGGTGCCGATCGACGACATTGCAACGGCCACCGGCGACTGGAAATCGTATCAAGCGCGCGTCGAACCTCACGTCGGACCAAGCGGATTCATGTTGTTCGGCACGCTTGACCACGGCGCCTGGATCACGAAGGCCGGCATCGACCGCAAAGCGATACGTGTGATCCTCGGCAACCCGCTGATCGCGATCACCATGCTGCGCCATGACATCAAGGCCGGCTTGTTCGCCCCGGTGGAGCTGCTGCTCGCCGACGAGGGCGAGGGCCACAGCAGCTTGACCTACGTCAAGCCGTCGTCGCTGATGGTGGTTGAGTCAAATCCCGAATTGCTGAGCGCCGCAGAGCAACTCGATGCGAAGTTGGCTGCGCTGGTCGAAAAGGTTGCCGGCGGGTCGTGATTTGTGGCGGAATGGTCAACGCCACCACCATCGAGCGAACCGGGCTAGCCTTTCGCCCAGTTACGTTGTGACGCTGGGTGCAAACTCCTGGCCCAGTGGGCCGCAGCGGATATCGAAACGCTCCCGGACAGTGTCAAGAACACGGCGCTGGCGTTCGCGTTCCCGGCGGTGCGTGAGCACGAACCGCGCCAGACCTGGCAGGCGGCGCGGTAGCGGGTACCACTTGTCGAAATCGAGGTTGTTTTCCTCGAATACGCGCCTGGGCACGTTGTCGTAGATCAGACTCAGGTTGTGCTGGACGAGCGCGAACAGCACGTACGGAAATGCCACCGGCGCCTTCTGCCTCAGTTTCTTCCAGTCGATTTCGTAGAGCGGGACGTCACTGAGCTTGTCCAACAACAGCAGATGCCCCAGGAAGTATCCCATGAACGCGGGCAAGTGCAGCACGGCGGACTGCACGTTGATGGAAACGATTGCGCCGCCAGGCGAAACGTAAGGCTCGTACGCGGTTTCGACCGGAAATTTGACATATCCGGTGCAGTTGACGACCCAGCTGCCCGGTTGAATCGTCTTCGTGGATCCGCTCCGGAACACCAACTCGGTCGTGTCGTTGTGATCGACTGCATCCGCGAAATAGTCCATGACGACATCGTTTAGCCCCGCGGAGATGGTGCGGTTCTCAGCCTCAGATAACACTCCCAACACAAAGTTGTCCGCCTGAGGGGTCAAGAACGTGCCATGGGTGCCTCGGTACCAACCCTGGACGTCTGATTCGTTCGTGCCGTCGTACCGGCGACTCAGCCGCGTGGCGACGGCCGCCGGCGGGGTGCCCTTCCACCAGCGACCGGTACCGCACGGAAACAGGCTGTCGCGGTTGGAGAAAAAAGTTCCCCGTCCTGCTACGAGGTTCACCTCCCGCCCGGGATACGCAGTGATCAACACATGCGCGGTGTCCATCGCGGTTTTTCCGCCACCGATGATCCACACCGGCGCATCACTTTCGCTGATGTCGCCCGCCCGGACGTCGCAGTAGTCGGGAGACACGGAATGGATGCGTGTGCTGGAGATGTCAAGCGGTTCGTTCGGCGTGATTCCCAGGCCATAGGCCTTGATCAGTCGCTTGGCCTCGACGGCGAGAGTCCGGCCGTCGGCGGCCCTGGCGGTGACCCGCACGATGCCGTTCGTTTCGTCCCCGGACTCGAAGTCCCAGCCGAAGTACTCGTCCACCCGTACGCGTTCCCTTATCACGTCCATGCAGTGCTGAAAATGGTCGAGCACCTCGCCTTTGGTTGCCAGGTAGGCGCGATCCTTGCCGATGGTCCACGCGATGTTGCCCGCGGTGAACATCGGGTGCGGTTGGTGCAGCCGCACATACGGGTACACGTCGACCCACATGCCGCCGACGCGCGCCCGACGATCGATCAGGATCACCTTGTTGTCCGGTGACAGGTAACGGCTCGCGGCGAACAGAGCATTCAGCCCGGCGACGCCTGCTCCGACGATGCAAACGTCGCAGGTCTCTACCGGTAGGGGCTGGGACGCGGACATCGGACCACCTTTCCTTGCACCGGTAACAATCATGCGCCCGCGCTTCGGCGCTCGATAGCGTAATCGGCTACGCAAAGTTGGCGGCGCCGCCGGCTGGGTGACCTGCGACCTGAACGCGCAGCGCGCGAGTGGCGTCGGGTTAGTACCGCTGGCAGACGTCATCGCCCTGGTAACGCCGAGATCATCGGTTTGGCAATGCACCTCGCTGACACCCGTCATTGACGACTATCAGTGAATTGGCGTACCGTGCCTCCATGGGGTCACCCCCGGCGCCGTCCGCGACCCGATCGCCGGCCGCGGGAGTCCGCCAGGCGCGACGCCTAAAAACCCCCGCCTGTTCGACGCGGCGCTGGCGGAGATCTCGCGGCGAGGAGCGCCCGCGGCCGATGTCAGCGCGATCGTCGCCGACGCGGGCGTGGCCCGAGGGACGTTCTATTTCCACTTCGCGACGAAGGAGCATGTGCTCATCGACGCGGAACGTGTCGATGAGACCCGGATCATCAGTGAACTCGGTGACGCCAAGGGCGATCTGGCGTCGGTGCTCTCCCAACTCGTGCATCATGTGCTCAGCGCCGAAAGCCGCTTGGGTCAAACGGTTTTTCGGGACATGCTCGGATTGCACTTCTTCTCCACCCGTCGGGTAGAAGACGAGTTCGCGCATACGCCGCGCCGGCAGAAGGCTTTTCGCCGACGAACCGGAAGTCGCGCAACGAATCGAACTTCTCTACAGCGAAATCCTCACCGACGAAATCGGCCACGTCGGCTACTGCGCGTCGCGCTGCACATCGGCAGAGCGAGCGATCATGCGTCGAATCTATCCACTGATCGGCCGACTCTTCGCCCATCAAACCGCGGAAATAAGCTTGCTGACCGATCCGAAGGCGTTGCACGCAAGGCTGGACCGCCCCTTCGATGTCGAGGAACTCACCGCCGACCTGAACAACGAGACCTACCTCGTCACACGCCCCTGACGGCAGACTCGGACCGGCTCTCAGCTGCGGCTGAAGTGGGCGCGGATCGCCGAGATGGTGGCGATCAACGCATCGGCGCTGCCGCCGCCGAACGCTGCGACGCTGGCGAAGCCGTGCGCGAGTGCATCGAACTGCCGGTGGTCCACCGTGACACCGGCCGCGCGCAACGCCGCGGCGTACTCGTTGCCCTCATCACGCAGCGGATCGAATCCCGCGGTGAGCACCAGAGCCGGTGCCAGACCGTGAAGCTTCGCCGACTTCAGCGGCGATACCCGCGTCTCGTCTGCGGCAACATCAGTGCCGCCCAGATACAATTCCGTGAACCAATCCCTGTCGCGCTTGGACAGAAAAAACCCATCGGAGAACAACTTTCGAGACTGAGTTTCTTCGGACAGATCAACGACCGGATACATCAGCACTTGCAGCACCGGCTGCGGAATCCCGTCGTCGCGACTTAGCAGCGCGACCAGCGCCGCCAAGTTCCCCCCCGCGCTGTCACCGCCAACGCCGACTCGGGACGGGTCAGCGCCCAGTTCCGCGGCGTGTCCGAGTGCCCATCGATACGCGGCGAAGCAATCGTGGACCGCGGCCGGCGCTTTGTGTTCTGGTGCCAACCGGTAGTCGACCGACAGCACATGTACCGCCGCGTCGCGGCAGATCATTCGGCAGAGTCCGTCGTGGGATTCGATGTCGCCCACCACAAAGCCGCCGCCGTGGAAGAACACCAGCATCGGAGCCGCCTCGTCAACTGCCGGACGGTAGTGGCGTGTCCGCAGCGGGATTTCGGGACCTGGGATCGCGAAATCTCGTGTGGGGACATCGATTCTGGGCGCCATGAGCAAGTGTGAGCTACGCATCATGGCGCGGGCGACTTCCGGATCGCCGGAAGCCGACAGGCCCCCGGTGCGAGTACTTCGTTGACCGGCAATCATCAATTGGAGCGTCGGGTCGAGAGTGTTGCCGTCGACGGTGATCCTGCCACCGCCGGCGAGCAGGCGCTTGAGCCAAGGCGGAAGCCAGGGCACCACCTTCACGCCGATGCGCAGTGCAGCGTTGGTTATGGCAAGGGGGCGAGCCCTGGCCCGCTTGTTCGTCACGCCCGTCCTTCGCTCCAGCTGTGCACGATCAGGCCCAGCACCATAAGGCCGGCGGCGATGCCGAACGCCTGCCGGGCCGACAGGCATTGACGCTCGGCGCCCCGCCTGTCGAACTGTTCGGTTGCCATGGGGGTGCTCCTCTGACACGCTGAACGAGCCCGGGCAGTAGACCAAATCTTTGTTCAGAGGCTAACGGCGGCCGCCCACAGCGTCAATGAGGCCGGGCGTCGAGCGCAAAATCCTTTCTGCCCGAACCTAGGTGCGCCCAGCGCCGTACGCGAGACGCAAAGCGCCGGACGCACTTGCCGGGACGGCCGGATTGGTCGGTGCCACGGGGCTGACGCGCAGGTAGGGCGATCCCAGCGGCGGGCGCGGGTCCGGCTCTCCTTTGTTGGGCCACAACGAGGTTGCGCGTTCGGCGAGTGCGGTGATGGTCAGCGACGGGTTCACCCCCAAGTTCGCAGTGATCGTGGATCCGTCGATCACGTGCAGTCCGGGATGTCCATGCATGCGGTGGTAGGGATCGACGACGCCGTCGGCCGCGGTCTCACCGATCACGCAGCCGCCGATGAAATGTCCCGTCATCGGGATATCCGCCAGATCCGCCCACGCGCCGCCGGCGATGCCGTCGAGGTGTTTTGCCGCGCGCCGGGCAACCTCGTGGCCGACGGGGATCCAGGTCGGGTTCGGCTCTCCCACGCCCTGACGCGTCGCCATGCGTCGCCCTAACAACGAGCGCCGCGTGTAGGTGGTCAACGAGTTGTCGTGGGTCTGCATCACCAGCAGCGGGATGGTCTGTTCCGACCAGTGCTTCGGGTTGAGCAGGCGGCGCAGGTCTTGGCGTTGGCGCACAAACTCTTTCAACCCGGTTCGCCAGCGACCCCGGCCCTTTCCGGGTCCGTCCATGCCGTCGACCAAGATGGTGCCGAGCAGTCCCATCAGGTTGGAGTCATGGCCGTAGCGGCAGGGCTCCACGTGCGTGTGGCTGTCCGGGTGGATCGACGACGTGATCGCCACGCCCTCCGAATAATCCACGTCGTCGCGGCGCGCCCGCACCGCCAGGATCGCCTCGGAGTTGGTCCGCGACAGCTCCCCCAGCCGTGACGACACATGCGGCAGGCTGCCGCTGTCGCGCAACCGGTGCAGCAGCCGCTGCGTGCCCAGGGCGGCAGCCGAGAACACCACCTGCTCGGCGGTGAACGTGCGGCTGCGCCGGCGAATCTTGCCGCCGCTGCGACGCGTGATCACGTCAAACCCCCAACCGGGGCGCGGCCGGACATCGACGACCGTGGTCAGCGGGTGGACCTTGGCGCCGAGTTTCTCCGCGAGATACAGGTAGTTCTTGACCAGAGTGTTCTTGGCGTTGTGCCGGCAGCCCGTCATGCATTCGCCGCAGTGCAGGCAGGCGTTGCGGTCCGGTCCGGCCCCGCCGAAGTAGGGATCGCCGACCGGCGCGCCCGGGTCGGCCGGGCGGCCCCGCGCATCCGGGCCGCCGTCGAAGCACACCCCGACCCGCGTGGCGTGGAAGGAATCCGCGACGCCGAGGTCGGTGGCGATCTGCAACATCACCTTGTCCGAGGGCGTCATTCGCGGATAGGTCACCACGCCGAGCATCCGCTTGGCCTGGTCGTAAGCCGCGGCGAGCTCGTCTTTCCAGTCGGTGATCTGACTCCAACGCGCGTCGGCGTAGAAGGGGTCGCCCGGCTCGTAGAGCGTGTTGGCGTAGACCAGCGATCCGCCTCCCACTCCGGCGCCGCTGAGCACCACGGCTTCGGAGAGCAGGTCGATCCGCTGAATGCCGTAGCAACCGACGGCGGGCTTGAACAGGTAATCCCGGACATGCCAACTGTTTTTGGCGAAGTCTTCGTCACGGAATCGCCGGCCCGCCTCGAGGACGCCTACGCGGTAACCCTTTTCGCTCAGGCGCAGCGCGGTGACGGAACCGCCGAAACCGGATCCGATCACGACCACGTCGTAGTCGAACGGGGTCATGCGCCGACCTGCTCGGTTTCTCTTGCGGAACTTGGCGACACTTCCAGGTAGTCGTCGAACGCGACCGCCTCTGCGCGCCGCTGATATTCGCGCACCAGGCCCGGCCAGTTGGTGGTGACCCGGCCCGAAGCGGTGCGGTACCAGGAGTCGCAGGCGGTCCAGACCCCGTTGTCGAGGCGGGACTGGATCTCGGTGTCGTAGGCCTGCTCGACGGCCTCCCGCACCTCGAACGCGCGGCCCGGACCGCCACTGGCGAGCTGCTCGGCGATCTGGCGGATGTAGCGGGCCTGCTGCTCCATCATCAGGATGATCGAGCTACTGCCCAGATTGGTGTTCGGGCCGTAGATCATGAACATGTTCGGGAAGCCGGGTACGGCCATGCCGAGGTGGGCGCGGGCCCCCCGGGCCCATTGCGAGTGCAGGTCGCGCCCGTCGCGGCCGGTAATCGTCATCGGCGCAAGGAATTCGGTGGCCTTGAACCCGGTGCCGTAGATGATGACGTCGACCTCGTGCAGCCGGCCGTCGGCGGTGCGCACCCCGGCCGCCGTCACCTCGGTGATCGCACCGGTCTCGACCGAGACGTTGTCGCGGGATAGCGCCGGATACCACTCGCTGCTGAACAGCACCCGCTTGCAGCCGATCGGATAGTCGGGGGTCACCTTGGCGCGCAGCACCGGATCCTTGATGTGCCGCTTGATGTTCAGCGACGCGGCGATGCCTATCAGGCCGGCCAGCGGTGCGACCTTGGTCAGCGCGAGACCGAAGAACTCGGAGATCTCCCAGATCAGCTCTCGCATGGCGGCGGCGAATCCTGGCACCTTTCTGAAGGCGGCGTGGTGCGCCGCGGTGTAGGCGCGATCCGGTTTCGGGATGACGTAGGGCGCGGAGCGCTGAAAGACGGTGACGTGGGCCGCGACCTCGCGGATGCGCGGGACGAACTGGATCGCCGATGCGCCGGTTCCGAGGACCGCCACGCGCCTGCCGGTCAGGTCGACGTCGTGGCGCCACTGCGCCGAGTGGAACGACGGCCCCGCGAAAGCGTCGATGCCCGGTATCGCCGGCAGCGCCGGCCGCGACAGCTGGCCCACCGCCGGCACCAGAACGTCGGCCTCGAAGGTCTCGCCGTCCGACGTCCGCAGCTGCCAGGTGGCGGTTTCGTCGTCGTAGTGGGCGGAGGTGACCTCTACGCCCGTCCGCACCAAGTCGCGCAGGCCGAACCGGTCCGCGGTGTCACGGATGTAGGCCAGAATGTCGGGTTGCTCGGCGTAACGGCGTCCCCAGTTCGTCTTTCGTGCGAAGGAATACGAATACAGGTTCGACGGGACGTCGCAGGCGGCACCGGGGTAAGTGTTTTCCCGCCAGACACCGCCGACGTCGCCGGCCTTCTCCAGCACCGTCACGTCGGCGAGGCCGTCCTTGGACAGTTCGTAGGCGGCGGCGAGCCCACCGAAGCCCGCCCCGACGATCAGCACGCGGGGGCGATGGGTTGCAGTCATGACTCAGACGTTAGGAGCGAGCGCCGGCATCCCTGCAGCCGATTGCGGTCGCGAAATCCATAATTGCGGCCACAGCGGCCGCTGGGGCATTCAGACGGCCAGCGACCTGCCACGGGGAGCCACCGAGCGCTGGTAGCGGGCCGGCGTCGTGCCGGTCCAGCGTTTGAACGCGGCGATGAAGCTGGTCGCCTCCGCGTACCCCAGGCGCAGTGCGACGTCCTCCACCGACAGCGCGCCGGTGGCCAGCAGCTCCTCGGCCAGCACGCGGTGGACCTCCTCGACCAGTTCCCGAAAGGTGGTGTTCTCCTCGGCCAGCCGCCGGCGCAGCGTCCGCTCACTCATCGCCAACTGCCGGGCGACGGCCGCGATCGTGTGCGGTTCGCCGTCGATCGACGCCAGCCGTTCTCGCACCCGCAGGGCGACACCGGTCCGGGCCCGACGGCGTTCCAACAGGGCGCGGCACTGTTGCTCGCACATGGCCACGCTCATCTCGCTGGCGCGGGGCAGCCGTTCGTCCAGCAGCGCGAGCGGTAGGCGTGCGACATTGGCCGGCGAGCCGTACTGCGGTCCGACGCCGAACGCCTCGCGGGCCGCGTCGTCACCCGACGACGGCGCCGGGCCGCTGAATTCGATCGACGTGAACGGGACCGGGCTGCCGAGCAACTCGCCCATGACGCGCGCGATCGCCGCGAGGTCCCGCCGCACCAGAAACTCAGCGACCGGACCGGTCAGGTCGGGCAGGTCGAGTCGCAGCGCCGCCACCGGTCCCTCGACCGTGACGGTCGGCAGGCAGAAGCCGTAGCTGAGCTCGTAGAACCGGGCCGCGAACCGGACGGCATCGCCCAGCGTCGAGCTGGTCAGGCAGGCGAAGCCGAAGATTCCCAGGGACCCGACGTGATAACTGCCGCCCACCCGCATTCCCAAGTTGGCCGCGTCACCCAGTTGGTTCACCAGATTCGTCGCCACCGCCAACTCCTGACGCCCGACGATCATCCGATCGTGATCGCGCAGGTCAGCCTCCGACAGACCCGACCCGTTGAGCACGTCGGCGACGGCAAGCCCGTTCTTGCAACCGAACTCGGTCATCAACGCGACACTGGCCGTGCTGCGCGCGAAATCCCAATGCGACACCTGGGATCCGACGAACACCTGCACATCTCTCAGTATGGCCAACAGGCGGGCAACCCTTTACCCGGGTGCACCGCGGGAGTATCGTTCGCGACTGCCAGCCAGGCGCGGTAAGCGCGGTCGGAGGTAGCGCGGGTGGGTCGTGTCGCGGTGATCACAGGAGCCAGCCGGGGAATAGGAGCAGCAACCGCATTGGCCTTGGCGGAGCAGGGATTTCGGGTGGTCGTCAACTACCGGTCCAGCGCCGCGGAGGCCGAGGAGGTGGTCGCGGCCGCGACCACCGCCGGTGGCGAGGCCATCGCGATTCGGGCCGACGTCACCGAACCCGAGGACGTCGCGGCGATGAGCAGCGCGACGACCGAAAAGTGGGGCGGCATCGATGTGCTGGTCCACAACGCCCTGATCGCCTACGACGTCACCTCGTTCGCCGACCTTAGCTGGGAGCAGCTCGGCGGCAAGCTGGACCGCGAACTGCACGCCGCGTTCTTGATGACCAAATCCGTTGTCCCCGACATGATTTCAAGATCCTATGGCCGGCTGATCTATCTCACCACGGTGTTGTCCCGCCGGCCCCGACAGGGCATGATCACGGTGGGAACCGCCAAGGCGGCAATGGACCAGTTTGTCCGGTACGTCGCGCTCGAGCTGGCTCCGCACCAGATCACCGCCAATCTCATTGCGCCGGCCACCGTCGCCGATCCCACGGCGAACGCGCTGTTGACGGCCGAAGAAATACACCAGCTCGGCGCGACGAATCCCATGGGCAGGCTCGTCAGCCCCGGCGAGGTGGCCAACGCGGTGGTGTTTCTGGCCGGCGAGGATTCCGGTTTCATCACCGGCCACTGCCTCGAGGTCAACGGCGGCTTGGCCATGAATTGACACCGGATCGGTTATCGGGAAGGGGTCAGGGTGCAGACGATCGATCTCGCTTACGTCGGGCGTGGCATTCACGAGGAGTTGGTCGCCCATGTCGCCGATCAGGAGGGGTATTACCAGGACGAAGGCGTCCACGTCGCCATCCGCGACGGGGTCGGTTGGAACGCGCAGCGGCTGCGCCACGCCGCGGTGATCGGCCTGGGCCGCGCCCTGCTGTCCCGGCTGCAGGACGGGATCGGCTGGAAAGCGTTGAGCGTCAACACCGATGGCCCGCTGTTCTGGTTCATCGGCAACGCCGAAGTGAAGTCGATGGCGGATCTGCGCGGGCGGCGCCTGGCCGTGCACGCCGCCGATAACCCCCCGGGCACCTTCGCCCGCATCGTCCTGCGCAAGCACGGGCTGGACCCGGACCGCGACCTGCGCTGCGTGGTGCGGCATCCGGGCGACTACCAGATGGACCTGCGCCGGCTACGCGACGGATCGATCGATGCCGCCTACGTCGGCAGCACCCTCTCCCCCGAACAAATCGCCGCCGAAGAGGGGTTTCACCTGCTGGCCTGGGTCGGCGATCACTTCCAGATCCCCACGGTGGGCGTTGCCGTCGACCCGGTGCACATCCCACCGGACAGCCCCGCGTTGCTGGCCCTGATGCGGGCCAACCGCCGGGCGCTGCGGCTTCTCGTCGAACAACCAGGCCATGCCGTCGACTACATCAACTGGTTCCTCGACCGGCTCACTTCCGAAGAAGCGTGCTGGCACTACGAGCGCTACGTCGGACCCTATTTCACCGCCGACTATCGGGTTGATTTGGGCGTCGCGCAACAGGCGATCGACGCGATCGCGGGCGAACTCGGTGTCGCCCCGATACGTGCTACGGACTTCTATGCGACCAGCTAGTCTCAACGGCCATGCCGAGCGTGCGCTCAGGGCGCGAAATCGGCGGAATATTCGCCAAGAGAACACGTTCGGCGTGTTTCCCTTTGCTGGCCCGGGCCGTCACCGGCCGATGCAGCGGACTAAGCGGCCAGATCGTCGACCACACGGCCGGCCGTGGCCGCCCGCTTCCCACGCCGCCAGTCACGCACGGCTGCGATCGCGGACTTGAGACCGCGGCGGCGGCCGGTCGCCGGATCGGTGCCCAGGAAGCCGGGCTCGAGCTCGGCGAACATCCGCTCGCTGCGCGTCTCCGGCGCGTTGTCGGCGTCGTCACGCAGGTACTTGTTCGGCAGCGAGAGCTTGGCCAGCGTCCGCCACGTCTTGGCGTACTGGAACAGGAAAGAGCCTGTGGTGTAAGGCAAGTCGTACTTGTCGCAGACCTGGCGCACCCGCGCGGAGATTTCGTGCAGCCGGTTGCTGGGCATGTCCGGGTACAGGTGGTGCTCGATCTGGTGGCACAGGTTGCCGCTCATGAAGCGCAGCGCCGGGCCGGCCTCGAAGTTGGCGCTACCCAGCATCTGACGCAGATACCACTGCCCCTTGGTTTCGCCGATCATGTCGGTCTTGGTGAATTTCTCTGCGCCGTCGGGGAAATGGCCGCAGAAGATCACCGCGTTGGCCCACACGTTGCGAATCACGTTGGCGAGCGCGTTGGCCTTCAACGTGGACATGTAGGTCGCGCCGGGCGATAACGAGGTCAGCGCCGGGAACGCGACGTAGTCCTTGAGCACCTGGCGGCCGGCCTTGGCCAGGAACTCGTCGGTCCGTTGCCGGGCGTCGTCCTGGTCCATCCGCTTCTTGAGGATCTTGCCGAGCTCCACATGCTGCAAGCCGACTCCCCACTCGAAGAGCAGCGCGAGCAGGGTGTTGTACACCAGGTTGAGGATGTTGAAGCGCTTCCATTTCTGGTCGCGGGTGACGCGCAGCAGGCCGTAGCCGACATCGTCGTCCATCCCGAGAATGTTGGTGTACTTGTGGTGGACGAAGTTGTGTGTGTAGCGCCAGTGCTTGGACGACCCGCTCATGTCCCACTCCCACGTCGAGGAGTGAATCTCGGGGTCGTTCATCCAGTCCCACTGGCCGTGCATGACGTTGTGGCCGATCTCCATGTTCTCGACGATCTTGGCCACGCCCAGGGTCACCGTCCCTGCCCACCAGGCCGAACGCCGCGAGCTGGCGGCCAGCAGCAGCCGGCCGGTCACCTCCAGCGCGCGCTGAGCCGCGATGGTGCGGCGGATATAGCGAGCGTCCCGCTCGCCGCGTGAGTCTTCCACGTCCTGGCGGATGGCATCGAGCTCAACGGCCAGGCTTTCGATATCGGCGTCCGTCAGATGGGCGAATACGTCGACGTCTGTGACGGCCATCGTCGTCATCTCCCTGCGGTTGATTGTGGTCTTAACGTGTTCCAGACCTACGCTATCGTAACCTACGAATCCGTAGGTTACCTGTGAGTAGCCTTAAATGTCGAGAACGCAGTCGCCGGAAGCGGCAGACACGCACGTCTGCACCCGGGTACCCGGATCGTGCTCCTGGCCGGTCCGCAGATCACGGACATGGCCCTCCACCAGATTCACCACGCACGACTGGCAGATCCCCATGCGGCACCCGAAGGGCATCTGCACCCCGACGCCCTCACCGGCATCCATCAGCGACGTCGCCGCGTCGGCAGCCACGGTGCGCCCGCTTCGGGCGAAGGTGACAGTGCCGCCGGCGCCGGTGGGTGCGGCCTTCGACACCGCGAATCGCTCGAGGTGCAGGCGGTCGCCGACGCCCGCGGCCGACCAGACCCGCTCGGCCTCGGCGAGCATGCCCTCCGGCCCGCAGGCCCACGTTTGGCGTTCGCGCCAGTCCGGCACCTCCCGGTCCAGCAGGGACAGGTCGATCCGGCCCTGGGTGCGCGTCTCGCGCAGCTGTAGCCGATAGCCGGGATGCTCGGCGGCCAGCTCGGCCAACTCGGCCCGAAACAGGACGTCGGATTGGGTGGGTGCCGAGTGCAGGTGGGCAATGTCACCAATCTGGTTGCGGCGCAACAGGGTACGAAGCATCGACATCACCGGAGTGATCCCGGATCCCGCGGTGAGGAACAGGATGGACACGGGCGCCGGGTCGGGCAGCACGAAGTTGCCCTGCGGCGCGGCCAGCCGGACGATGGTGCCCGGCTCGACCCCGGCCACCAGGTGCGACGACAGGAAGCCCTCCGGCATCGCCTTCACGGTGATGGTCACGGTGCGGGCCGAACCGGAGCCGGAGCGTGCGCCGGCCGGAGCCGAGGTGAGGGAGTACGACCGCCAGCGCCAGCGCCCGTCCATCAGCAGCCCGATACCGATGTACTGGCCCGGCTGGTAGTCGAAGTTGAAGCCCCAGCCCGGCTTGATGACCAGGGTCGCGGAATCTTCCGTCTCTCGGCGCACCTGCAGGACGCGGCCCCGCAGCTCGCGCGCCGACCACAGCGGGTTGGCCAAATGCAGATAGTCGTCGGGCAACAGCGGCGTCGTGATGCGGGCGGCGAGCTTGCGCAGCGCGTGCCAGCCGGGATGCCGGTCCGCGCCGGCGACAACAGGTCGCTTGGTGTCGACGACGTTGCCCGTGATCGATGGGTTACGTCTGCCCAGGGGAAGCTCCTGCTCGCGATGCGTCGTCTTGCTTGCACTCACATTCTGATCGATTCTGTGCGCCTCACGAAACCTACGGTACCGTAACTTACGGTGTCGTAGCTAGCGCTGGTGCCCCGATCGCGTCACATCGGCGTCACATCAGTTCCAGCAGGAATGGCAGTTCCTGGTTGGCGTACCAGGCCAGATCGTGGTCTTGCGCGTCGCCGACGATCAGGTCGGCGTCCTCATCACCCAGGTCGGCGGCGTCGACGGCCTCGATGGCCTTCGCCACTGCCGGTTCAGCCCCGGCGTTGTCGACATAGGCGGCGATCACGTCGTCGATCGGCACCGGCCCGGACAGCCGGACCACGGCGTCGTCGAGGTCGGGTCGGTACGTGACGTCCTCGACGTCGGCGGCCAGCACCGCGCGCCGGGGCGGCAAGGACTGCGATGACGCGCCGGCCCCTTGTGCCGCATCCGATTCCCGGGCAGCCAGCAGCCGCAGCGACGCCAGCGCCGCCTCGCGCAGCGCCACGTCGGCCAGCTCGTCGTCATCGCCCTCGGCATAGGCCTCGCGCAACCGCGGCGTCAGTGCGAACGCGGTGCCGTTGACCGGGCGCAGCGAGCCGTCCGCGACGAGCTGCTGCAACATCGCCAGCGTGGCCGGAATGTAGACGAGCGTCATCCGATCAGTGTGGCCGCATAGTCGTCGACGTAGGTGGACAGCTCCCGCGGCGGGCGTTGGTAGTTGCCGCTCACCACCGGGTTCTTGGGCAGCTTGACTACGGGCCGCTCGACGTCCTGGTAAGGGATCGTCGACAGCAGATGGGCCATCATGTTCAGCCGCGCGTGCTTCTTTATGTCCGATTCCACGATGTACCACGGGCTCACCGGGGTGTCGGTGTGCACCATCATCTCGTCCCTGGCACGCGAGTAATCATCCCACCGATACAGCGATTCCAGGTCCATCGGGGATAGTTTCCATTGCCGCACAGGGTCATTGCGCCGGGCCCTGAACCGGCGCAGCTGTTCGTGCTCGGACACCGAGAACCAATACTTGCGCAACAGGATCCCGTCGTCGATCAGCATCTGCTCGAAGATCGGCGTCTGCCGCAAGAACAACGCATGCTCTTGGGGCGTACAAAATCCCATCACCTTCTCCACGCCGGCCCGGTTGTACCACGACCGGTCGAACAGCACGATCTCCCCTTTGGTGGGCAGGTGAGCGATGTAACGCTGGTAATACCACTGGCCACGCTCACGGTCGGTCGGCGCGGGCAGCGCCGCGATCCGCGTGACACGCGGGTTCAGGTATTCGGTGATCCGCTTGATGGTGCCGCCCTTACCCGCTCCGTCACGGCCTTCGAAGATGACGACCAGTCGTTGTTCGGCATGGCGCAACCACTCTTGTAGTTTCACCAATTCCGTTTGCAGCCGGAACAATTCGGCCCGATAGACGTCATCGGGGATCTTGCGCGAAGTGGACGATTTCGCCGCCTTCGACTTGCCGTCGTTTGTCGCGGTACTCACACCTTCGAATGATAGCCGCGCGCACCGCCTTTCACCGCCGACTAGGACCGGGACGCCTCGAGCAGTTCTTCGAGCGCTTGGTTCAGCAGCCCGGGCAGCAGGTCGACATCGCTCATGGCTTCGCGGTCGGCGTTGATTCCGTAGTACAGCTCGCCGTTATACGACGTCACGCCGATGGCCAGCGCCTGGTTGTGCAGCAGCGGCGGCACCGCGTAGGTCTCCAGCAATTTGGTGCCGGCAATGTACATCTGCGATTGGGCGCCGGGCGCGTTGGTGATCAACAGATTGAACGTGCGCTTGGAGAAACTCGGGAAACTGGTCGCCACGCGGATTCCCATGGCGTGCAGCGTCGGTGGGGCGAAACCCGAGAGCGTGACGATGGTCCTGGCGTCCACCAGACGGGCGGCCGTCGGGTTCGACTCGGAGGCGTGCGCGATCTGCGACAGCCGCACCACGGCGTTGGGCTCTCCCACCGGCAGGTCGACGAGGAACGGCGTCACTTGGCCGATCGCCTGACCGGGACCGCTCGCGTCGAGGTCGCCATCGTCGTACACCGACAACGGCGCCATCGCCCGCACCGTCGCGGTCGGCGACACCGCCACTCCCCGCGACATCAGCCAGTTACCCAGCGCCCCGGCGATGACCGCGAGCACCACGTCGTTGACGTCGCAGTCATACCGGGCGCGCACGGTGCGGTAATCCTCCAGGCTGCCCCGTGCGACCGTGAAGCGCCGGTGCCGCGACACGGTGGCATTGAGCGGGCTGCTGGGTGCGGTCCCCCGGGTAACCGTGCGCACCAGGTCGGCGGCCCGGCGGCCGGCGTCGATCAGCTCGCCGTGGTTGGTCACCAGACCGCCGAGCATCGACCCGACGGCCTGCAGCTGGGCGCCCGGCCCCGTGACCCATTCGCTGATCGCTCCCAACACCAGCCGGGTGTTGCCGGGGTCGCGCTCCGGAATCCAGATGTCCTCGGGGAAAGGTGGCGGGCGCTTCCTCCGATCGCCGATGACGTGGTTGATCTCGAGCGCCGACATGCCGTTGATCAGCGCTTGATGCGACTTGGTGTAGAGGGCCAGCCGGTTCTGGGACAGGCCTTCGACCAGATACATCTCCCAGAGCGGGCGCGACTTGTCCAGCGGCCGCGCTGCCAGCCGCGCGATCAGCTCGTGCAGCTGCTCGTCACTGCCCGGAGAGGGCAACGCCGAGCGCCGCACGTGATAGGTGATGTCGAAGTCGTTGTCGTCCACCCAGACCGGCCGGGCCGTGCCGACGCGCACTTCCCGCACCTTCTGCCGGTAGCGCGGTATCTGCGGCAGCCGCTGCTCGACGGTGGCCAGCAGCGTCTCGTAGCTCAAGCCGGCACGGGGGCGGCGCAGGATCGACAGCGATCCGACGTACATCGGGGTCGCGGTGTTCTCCAGCCGATAAAACGATGCGTCCGCCGGGGACAAGCGAGTCACCATGCGGCGCTGTCCTCCTGGTCGTTCGTCGCCCGGGCCCCCGGGGCCGCTGGGGCCGCTGGGCCCGATGTCCCGCCCACGGTAATCGTGTCGCCGTGCACCAGTCAGCGTGGGTACGCGTGCGGTCGAGTTGTGCCATGATGACCACTGACTCACCACGTCTGCCCCTCTCCAGCAGGCTCGAAGGTCCGGCCGAGGAGTTGGAGAGTGCGCGTTGAACAGTAGTCCAGTTGCGAATCCACCTGACGCTTTCACCGTCATACCAGTCGGCGAGTACGAGCCGCCGGCGCAGGACGTGTCGCGCACCGCCCCACACTGCAGGCAATCCCCCCGCCCGCCGCTGCGCCGCGGCAGCAGTCACGCACCGCCACGGCCCTACACCGGCCGGCCCAGCAGGACGCCGGCACCGGATCCGGCCGCGGTCATGTCTCCCCGGCTGCGTCAGGCGGCCGCCTTCGCCGATGCCGCGCTGCGCCGCGTGCTGGAAGTCATCGACCGCCGCCGCCCTGCCGCCCAATTGAATCCGCTGCTGGCGACGAGCCTGGTGGATTCGGTGGCGGCGGTCGGCCGTGGCGCCGCGAGCCGTAATCGAGACGCAGCCGTGTTGCGCCGCATGCGGCTGCAGCCGGCCGGTCACCGCGATCCTGATTCGGCGGCCGAGGTCTTCGGTTCTTACAGCCGCGGGAACCGCATGCACGCCATCGCTTGCCGCGTCGAGCAGGTCACCTCCGCGGGCGCAACCCGGTGGATGGTGGTGGCCCTGCATATCGGGTGACGGCGGGACACCGCTCAGGTCGTCGATGCCGCGCCGGCCGGCCGCGGGCCGCCGGTGTAGCGGGTGAGAATGGGCCCCATGATCGCCATGATGAAAACGTAGGACGTCGCCAGCGCCGCGACGGCGGGCAGCGACTTGCCGGCCAATCCGATGATGATCAACGAGAACTCACCGCGGGCGATCAGCGCGGTGCCCGCCCGCAGCTGTCCGCGCCGGGCAACGTCGTCGTGCCGGGCGGCGAACATCCCGGTGGCCACCTTGGTCGCCGCGGTCACCACCGCCAGGATGAGCGCCGCCGGAAGCATAGGAATCAGCTCGTACGGGTCCACCGAGAAGCCGATCGCCAGGAAGAAGATGGCGGCGAACAGGTCGCGCAGTGGGCCCAGCACCTGACGCGCCCGCTCGGCCGTCTCGCCGGTCAGCGTGAGGCCGACCAGGAACGCACCGACCGCGGCCGAAGCGTGCAGGGACTCGGCCATGGCCGCCACGATCAGGGTGATGCCCAGCACCCGCAGCATGAGCTGTTCGGAGTCGGGGTGTTCCACAAGCCGCCCCACATGGTGACCCCACCGGTAGGACGCGGCAAAGGCCGCCACCAGAGCGCCCACCGCCACGACCATGCCACCGACGGCGTGCAGCCATCCGCCGCCGGAGGCCAAGACCGCGAACAGCGGCAGGTAGGCGGCCATCGCGAAATCTTCGAGCACCAGCACCGACAGCACCGCCGGTGTCTCGCGGTTACCTAGCCGGCGCAAGTCCTCCAACAGCCGCGCGATGACGCCCGAGGAGGAGATGTAGGTGACGCCGGCCAGGCACAGGATGGCCACGCCGTCCAAACCCAGTAGCCAGCCCGCGATCGCGCCGGGTGCGGCATTGAGCACGATGTCGACGCCCGCTGACGGCAGGTGGTGGCGCAAGCTGCTGGAGAATTCCGCCGCCGAGAACTCGCAGCCCAGGGTGAGCAGCAGCAAGACGACGCCGATGGGTGCGCTGGTGGTGATGAACTGCCCGCCGGCGGCCACCGGCAGGATGCCGCCGTTGCCCAGCGCCAGACCGGCCAGCAGGTACACCGGTATGGGCGACAATGCGAATCGCCGTGCGGCGGCGCCCAATACGGCCAGAGTGGCCAGGAGGGCGCCGAGTTGCAACAGCAGCGTCCCCGAAATTTCCACTGGCTCAACCTTTGTCGATAATTTTCTCGACGCCCGCGATGCCGTTTTCGGTGCCGATCACGATCAGCACGTCGTCGGCGTGCAGCATCTCGGCGGGCCCGGGCGAGGCGAGCACTTCCTCATTGCGCACGATCGCCACGATCGACGCGCCGGTGCGGGTGCGGGCCCGGGTATCTCCCAGCGGGTGATCCACGAAGGGGCTGCCGGCCACGATGTGCACCTGGCCCGTCTCGAGTCCGGGGATTTCGCGGGCCAGCTCAGTGAACCGCTCGGCGATCCGCGGCGCCCCCAGGATCTGGGCCACGGCCTCGGCCTCCTGATCGCTGAGGTGGAGCAGCGGCCGGGCCTCGTCTGGATCTTCGCGCGCATACGAGACGACGTCGAAATCGCCGCCGCGCCGCGCGATGATGCCGATGCGGTCGCCCTTCTGATCGGTGAATTCGTAGCGAAGACCGACCCCGGGCAGCAACACCTCCTTGACGTCCATACGTCAATCCTGACAGGTCGCTTGGCGTTACTGTAAGCGGATGCAGGAAAACACGGTCAGCGTCGAGCGTGTCATCAAGGCGCCGCCCGCCGCGATCTTCGCGCTGCTGGCCGACGCCGGCAGGCACGCCGCGTTCGACGGCTCCGGCACCGTGAACCACGCCTCGGACAAATCGATCCCACTGACGATGGGTTCGAAATTCTCGATGGCGATGCGGGGCCGCAAGGAGACGTTGTTCCTGCCCTACCGCACCACCAACACGGTCATCGAGTACGAACCGGATCGCCGCATCGCGTGGCAGACCTTCGGCATGGGCGGTCTGGTCGGCGGCCGCATCTGGAGATACGAACTCGTTGCCACGGACGGCGGCACCCTGGTTCGCGAAACCTGGGACGTGTCACGCGACAAGCAGAAGTGGATGATCACCAGCGGTTCCATGCCCCGCCAAACCGAGCGGGGCATGGCCGCGACGCTGGAGCGGATCGCCGCGCTGCTGGAAAGCTAATGCTGGCCGGCCGGTTGGGCCGGTTGCCGACCAAGCCGGCGTTGCTGGCGACGGGTGAAGGGCACCAGCATCGACACACTGCGGCGGTACTCCTGGTACTCATCGCCGAGCACAGCGACCAGATCGCGCTCCTCCAATTGCACCGCGATCAGGATGTAACTCGTCATGCCGATCGAGAAGAGCAGGTGTCCGGCCGTCATGGTCGGCGTCGCCCAGAAGGCGATGAGGAAGCCGAGCATGAGCGGATGACGCACCAGGCGATAGAGCAGTCGAGCGTGAAAACCTATGTGGGTGTAGGGCCTTCCGCGCCACGCCAGATACACCTGCCGAAGGCCGAACAGATCGAAGTGGCTGACCATGAAGGTCGAGGCCAGCGCGATCGCCCACCCCAGCCAGAACAACGCCCACAGCGTCAGACGCCCGGCCGGCAGCCGCACGTCCCAGACGACGGCCGGCATCGTCCGCCATTGCCAATACAGCAGCACCAGCACAGCGCTTGACAGCACCACATACGTGCTGCGTTCGATCGACGCCGGCACGAATCGCGTCCACCACGCCTTGAATGCCGGCCGCGCCATCACACTGTGCTGGGCGCCGAACGCGGCAACCAGCAGCACGTTGACCAGTACCGCCTGGCCGATGGGCGCAGAGAGCCCGTGATCGACGGTGCGCGGCACCCAGAGCCCGGCCACGAAAGCCACGAGATATAAGAATGCGGCGAGAAACATCAGGTATGCGCCGGCGCCGTAACCGACCGTCAAGTATCGCTTCATAGGCCAAGTGTGGGCCGCCGGCGGGCGCTCGCCTATGGGCCATTTGCCTCATTTTCTTCCCTGGCCTGCCCTAGCCAATTTTGACTAGTCCATTGTCGGCGCGCGCCCGCCGGCGGACTCGGCGATTTTGAGGCAAACGCCTCATGCGAGCACGGACTCCCCAGACCGATGATCGGCCACGACAAAGCCATTTCGAAAGGTACGGAGGCCAGATCATGACCGAAGCGACATGCACCGCAGCGACAATGGATCGGCTCGGTACTCAGCGATCGGATCACGCGGTAGGAGCGCCCGGTGGCGCGCGGGTCGACGCGATCGACATCAGCCGGCAGGTGGGTGGGCGTCAGCTCCTCCACGCATTGTCGCTGTCGGTGGAACCGGGCGAATTGGTCGCGATCGCCGGCGGCAGCGGGGCGGGCAAGACCACCCTGCTGGAGGTCCTCGCGGGCCTGCAACCGCCGAGCGCCGGGGAGCTTAGGCATGACGGCGTTTCCCGACGTCCGCGCGTCGACTCCCGCGTCGGGTACGTGCCCCAGGACGACATCATCCACCTGGAGATGCCCCTGCGCCGCACGCTGCGCTACGCGGCGCTGCTCCGCCTCCCCGCAGGGACGTCCGCGGCGGAGGCGGACCGGGTCGTCGAGGAGACGCTGGCCGACCTCGACCTGGCCGATCGGGCCGACGTGCCGGTGCGCGCGCTGTCCGGCGGTCAACGCAAGCGGGCCAGCATCGCCGTGGAGCTCCTGACCCGGCCCCGCCTCTTCTTCCTCGACGAACCCACCTCGGGGCTCGATCCTTCCACTGCGGCCGAAGTGATGCGCTTGCTGCGCCGCCTCAGCCAACGCGGGGTCACCGTCGTTCTGACCACACACGAGCCGGCCGGCATCGACCGGTGTGATCGGGTGGTGTTCCTGGCTCGCGACGGCCACCTGGCCTTCACCGGGAGCCCGGCCGCGGCGCGGCGCTACTTCGGGGTCAACACCCTCACCGAGGTGTACGAGCGCCTGTCCGGCGACCACACTCCGGGCGGCTGGGCGGAGCGGTTCGCGGCGAGCCGCGCGAATTCGGCAAACCGTGGCGGCTCGACTCAACGGTCCGCGCCGCCTACCCCGTCCGGCGTCAAGGGCACGGGCAGGGTTCGGCAATGGTGGCTCCTCACACGGCGCAATGTCGATGTCCTGTCGCGCAATCGGCTGACCCTGGCGATCCTGCTCGGCTCGCCCGTCTTGGTGACGGTGATGATGGCGACGCTGTTCAAGCGCGGCGAGTTCGATGCGGGCAGCGCGGCCGGCGTCGGCCCGGCCCAAATCATGTTCTGGATAGCTTTCGACGGCTTCTTCTTCGGCCTGACCTACGGCCTGCTCCAAATCGTCGGCGAGATGGCCGTTTTCCGGCGCGAGCGCCTGGCAGGGCTCAGCGTGGGCGCTTACGTGGCATCGAAGGTGACCGCGCTGCTTCCGGTTCTGGCGGGAGTGAGCGCGGTGCTGCTGGTTGTGCTGCGCGCACTCGGTCGGCTCCCCGCGGCCGGATGGGACGTGTACGCCTCGCTGTTCGCGACGATCCTGGTCGAAGCGACCTCGGCGTTGGCGCTGGGACTGCTCGCCTCGGCCGCCGTCTCCAACGCCGCGCAGGCGGCCCTCGCCCTGCCGATGCTGTGCTTCCCGCAGGTGTTGTTCGGTGGGGCCATCGTCCCGGTGGACCAGATGGCCACCCCCGGACGGATGATGAGCCTGGTCCTGTCCAACCGCCACGCCTTCGATGCGCTGGGCCGCGAGCTGGGCCTCGACCGCTACGCCGCCACGCTGCCGGCGATGTCCGCCTACCGCAGCACCTTCCAGGGGGGTACCGTCGCCAGTCTGATCGCGCTGGCCTCGTTCGCCGTCGCGCTCACGCTGGCCACCGCCTGGGTACTGCACCGTCGCTCCCGGCCCGGCGCATCTTGGCGGTGACGGCCCCGTGTTCCGGGCCCGCGACGCTCAGCAGAGGTCGCGGGCCCCGGGCGTTCGGCTCAGGACTTGTGGACGAAGACGTTGATCGGCTCTTCTTGTCCCCGCAGACTGAGCGTGCGCCGTGCCATGCCGTCCGTCAGCTCGTCGGCGACCCCGCTGGCGATCAACAACTCACCGCCGGCCGCGAGTTGTTGCATCCGGGCCGCGGCGTTGACCGGGCGACCGAGGGCGGTGAAATCGACGACAGCCCCGCCCACGTTGCCCACGTACGCGACGCCCGCGTGTACCGCGACGCCGACGTCGAGCCAGGCCCCGCCTGGCGCGCCGTACCCAACCGCTTCGAGCAGATCGACTCCCGCCTCTACGGCCCGTTGGCGATACCGGGGACCGCTGATGCCCCGGACGAAAAACGCCATCACCTCGTCACCGATGAGTTTGTCGATCACCGCGTCATGACGCAGCAGGGTTTGCGTTGCGACACAGTAAAACCGGTTGAGCAGCGCGGCGAAGTCCGCGGCGGGTCGACAGTGACCCAACGCCGTGGAGCCGCGAACATCGGCGAACAACACCGCGATGTCCACCTCCGCTCCCCCTGGCGGCAGCGCATCACAGCATCGCATGCACAGGTTGGGGTTCTTACGCGAGCGGCGGAAGCCGGCCACCGCGAAGAGGCGACCGACTGGTCCGCCGAACGGGTTGTTGCACAGCTTGCATCGCGGCGCCGAGGGCAGGTAGCGAAACGCATGCCTCGCCCTGACCAGAGACGCGTGGCCGTCGGTGAGGACCCGGTCCCAAACCCCCGGTTGCCGTTCCGGCTGGGTGGCCGCGGCCGCCGGGCCGAAGGCATTGCTGGTCATGCCGAAATGTTCGCGTCGATTCCCCGCGGACACATGGGGCATTCACCCCATAGATCGGATTCCTCAGTCGGGGATGGCGCCGGCCAGGCCGTGCCGGGTGGCGTACAGGCTGGCACCGATCCGGTTCGAGACCCCGATCTTGGCATAGATGTGTTCGACGTGATTGCGTACCGTCTTCTCGGAAATCCAGAGCGCCGCAGCTATCTCCTTATTGGAGAGTCCCTGCGCGACATGGAGCAACACCTCGGCCTCGCGCCGAGTCAGCCCGGCCGGCCTGGCGGCTCTGCGCGACGGCCGGTGGCCGGCGGCCTGCAGGACGGCTTCGACGGCGTCACCGTCCAGGCGGCCGCGGACCGCTTCGTCCCGCAGTTTCTTGGCCGCGGCCTCCCCGTTCCTGGCGTCGCGATACGGTCGCGGTTCCGTTGCGGAGCAATAGCTTTCGGCGGCGGCGAGCACGCGGTCACGACCCGACAGGTCATCACCGCGCAGGCCGTTCGGGTATCCCGAGCCGTCCAGTCGCTCGTGATGGTTCACCGCGACCTCTCGGACGGCCTTCAGCCCACCGACCCGGGCCAAAATCCTGCCGGTCAGATAGGGATGCAAATGCACGCGCTCGCGTTCGACATCGGTTAGCGCGGCCGGCTTTTCCCACACTCGGTTCGACACACCGATGCGACCGAGATCGTGAACGTAGCCTGCGCGGCGCAGGATATCGATGTCGTCTTGCGGCAGGCCCGCGCATCGCCCGGCGTTCTCCGCCAGCTGAGCGACGGCACGTGAATGGCCAAGAGTGAAGGGGCATTTCAGATCCGCGAAGTCACCCATCGCACACAGGAGTCGGTCCAGCGCGGGTCCGCTCAGCGCTTCGCCCGGATCTGGAGCCAGACCCGCGGCGATCGACCACGCGTCTTCGTCCTCGCGCAGTAGGTCATCGGCCGCCGCGATGAACACCGCGACGATCTCCGGATCGAACTGTTTGCCGCTGCGACGGCGAATTTCGGCGATTGCGGCGCCTGCGCCGTAAGCGCGATGGTGCACATCGGCGATGTCGGAGATCTGCGCCACCCGCATCGCCACGGGGATCTGGTTTCCGGCGGCTCCGGCGGGAAGACCGCTGCCGTCCCATCGCTCGTACGCGTAGGGCAGCGCTTGACAAACATCGGCGCCCAGCCCGATCTCCTCGGCAAGCAGAGCGGCCGACAGGCAATGGGACTGCACCAATGCGCCCAGATTCCCGCGGGCGTCCCAGAAGACTTTGGCCGCCAACTGGGCTCGTTTGGGCAACGTCGTCCCACGCCCCAGATTGGTCATGAGAAATCGACGGTATGGCGCACCGGACCAGTCGATGTAGTGGCTGTCGTGTCGCACCGCGATGTCGTCGCCGAACCACTGCGCATACTCGTGCGAGTCCGCGTGACAGCCGATCCACATCACCAGGGCCGTATAGAAAACGGTTCCGCGCTCGCGCTCGTCGAGTCCCAGTTGCGTCGCCAATCGCGAGCCCATCGCCGCCGACCGCAGCATGTGATCCATCGGCTGCCCGAGCCCGAGGTCGATCGCCAGAGATAGCGCCGCCAGAACGTCAGTCCGCGACACGGCTCCGTCGAAGGGCATGGAACTCGTCCCTTTCTCCACCCCTCATCGGCGCGGCGTCACTATAGCCACACGAAAGCCGATGCCTGATAAGCCTAGGGCATAGGGGTTGCTGGCGCAGGCTGTCGCCGAGTGTGCGGCTAGCCGCACGTTCGGCCCCGAGTGTGCGGCTAGCCTCACACTCGGCGCAGGGCGCCTCCGGTCGGATCGCCCGGCTAGCGCCGCTTGACGGACTTGGGTGGCTTGCTACCGCGGCCCTGTTGTCGCGCCGCGGCGCGGCGCTCACGCCGGCTGGCACCCCCGGGCACGCCGGCCGGCGCCTTGCCGCCTTCGCCGCCGTTGCGCTGCACCGCCGCCGAGCCGTCCTCGGACGGACCGGAGTAGGTCATGGCCGGCGCCTCGTTGTCAATCCCCTTGGCGCGCAACCGGGTTGGCGATTCTTCGCGCACGGCCGTCGCGGTGCTGCCGCCTTCGGCGCCGACGGCCGCAGCGCTGGCGAATTCCTCCAGGCCCTCCGGCGCTTCGACCGGCGCGACCTGTGGACTGGGCACCGCTTCGACGGTGACATTGAACAGGAACCCGACCGACTCCTCCTTCAGGCCGTCGAGCATCGCCATGAACATGTCGTAACCCTCGCGCTGGTACTCCACGAGCGGGTCGCGCTGCGCCATCGCGCGCAGCCCGATGCCCTCCTTGAGGTAGTCCATCTCGTAGAGGTGCTCGCGCCACTTGCGGTCGATGACGTTGAGCAGCACGTTGCGTTCCAGCTGGCGCATCGCCCCCTCGCCGGCGATCTCCTCGAGTTCGGCTTCCCTTCTGGCGTAGGCGTTTTCGGCGTCTTTGAGCAGCGCCTCGAGCAACTCCTCGCGGGTGAGGTCATCCAGGTCGGCGTCGGCGTCGCGGCGGGTGAGCGTCGTGTGGTCGATGCCCACCGGGTACAGGGTCTTCAGCGCCGTCCACAGGGCCTCCAGGTCCCAATCCTCGGCGTAGCCCTCGGCGGTCGCTCCGTTGACGTAGGCGGTGACCACGTCGCGGACCATGTCCAGCGCCTGCTCCTTGAGGTTCTCGCCCTCCAGGATGCGTCGGCGCTCGGCGTAGATCACCTTGCGCTGCTGGTTCATCACCTCGTCGTACTTCAGGACGTTCTTGCGGACCTCGAAGTTCTGCTGCTCCACCTGGGTCTGGGCGCTCTTGATCGCGCGGGTGACCATCTTGGCCTCGATGGGCACATCGTCGGGCAGGTTCAGCCGGTTGAGCATCGCCTCGAGCGCCGCACCGTTGAACCGGCGCATGAGTTCGTCGCCCAGCGACAGGTAGAACCGCGACTCGCCCGGGTCGCCCTGCCGCCCGGAGCGGCCGCGCAGCTGGTTGTCGATGCGGCGCGACTCGTGGCGCTCGGTGCCCAGCACGTACAGGCCGCCGGCCTCGATCACCTCGGCGGCCTCCGCGCTGACCTCCTCCTTGACCTTGGGCAGTTCGTCGTGCCACGCCGCGTCGTACTCGTCGGGCGTCTCGACCGGGTCGAGGCCGCGCTCACGCAGCCGCTGGTCGGTGAGGAAGTCGGCGTTGCCGCCCAGCACGATGTCGGTACCGCGGCCGGCCATGTTGGTGGCCACCGTGATGCCGCCGCGACGGCCGGCGACGGCGACGATCGTCGCCTCCTGCTCGTGAAACTTCGCGTTGAGCACGTTGTGCGGCACGCGGCGCTTCTGGAACTGCCGCGACAAGTACTCCGAGCGCTCGACGCTGGTGGTACCGATCAGCACCGGCTGGCCCTTTTCGTAGCGCTCGACGACGTCGTCGACCACCGCGATGTACTTGGCTTCCTCGGTCTTGTAGATCAGGTCGGACTGGTCGGCGCGGATCATCGGCTTGTTGGTCGGGATGGGCACCACGCCGAGCTTGTAGATTTCGTGCAGTTCGGCCGCCTCGGTCTGGGCGGTACCGGTCATGCCGGCGAGCTTGTCGTAGAGCCGGAAGTAGTTCTGCAGCGTGATGGTGGCCAGCGTCTGGTTCTCGGCCTTGATCTCGACGTGCTCCTTGGCCTCGATGGCCTGGTGCATGCCCTCGTTGTAGCGGCGGCCGTAGAGCACGCGGCCGGTGAACTCGTCGACGATCAGGACCTCGCCGTCGCGCACGATGTAGTCCTTGTCGCGGTTGAACAGCTCCTTGGCCTTCAGCGCGTTGTTGAGGTAGCTGACCAGCGGCGAGTTGGCGGCCTCATAGAGGTTGTCGATGCCGAGCTGGTCCTCGACGAACTCCACACCCTTCTCGTGCACGCCGACGGTGCGCTTGCGCAGGTCGACCTCGTAGTGGGTGTCCTTCTCCATCAGCGGCGCCAGCCGGGCGAACTCGGCGTACCAGTTCGAGGCACCGTCGGCGGGGCCCGAGATGATCAACGGGGTGCGGGCCTCATCGATCAGGATGGAGTCGACCTCGTCGACGATGGCGTAGTTGTGCCCGCGCTGCACCAGGTCGTCGAGCGAGTGCGCCATGTTGTCGCGCAGGTAGTCGAACCCGAACTCGTTGTTGGTGCCGTAGGTGATGTCGGCGTTGTAGGCGACCCGGCGCTCATCGGGTGTCATCTGCGCGAGGATCACGCCAACGTCCAGGCCAAGGAAGCGGTGCACGCGGCCCATCCACTCGCTGTCACGTTTGGCCAGGTAGTCGTTGACCGTGACGACGTGCACGCCCTTGCCGCCGATGCCGTTGAGGTAGGCCGGCAGCACCGAGGTCAGCGTCTTGCCCTCACCGGTCTTCATCTCGGCGACATTGCCGAAGTGCAGCGCCGCCGCGCCCATCACCTGTACGTCGAAGGGCCGCTGGTCGAGCACCCGCCAGGCCGCCTCCCGGGCCACCGCGAAGGCCTCCGGGAGGAGGTCGTCGAGGCTTTCGCCGTCGGCGTGCCGTTTCTTGAACTCGTCGGTCTTGGCCCGCAACTCGGCGTCGGTGAGCTTCTCGATCTCGTCGGACAAGGTGTTGACGTAGTCAGACACCCGCTTGAGACGCTTGAGCATGCGACCTTCGCCAAGGCGCAGCAACTTCGACAGCACAGCTATGTCCCCTGTTGGTAGGAGTCTTGCATTGAGCGACTCCCATGGTAGGCGACGACCCGCTAACGGCCGCCGCACCGGCGATCGCTAGCGCGGCGTTGCCGGGCGCGGCGCGGTCGCCGCAGAGCGACCCTGCCCAGGCCAGTCGGATCAGGCCAGTCGGATCAAACCGTAGTCATACCCGTGCCGCCGGTAGACCACGCAGGGCCGTTCGGTCTGCTTGTCGTGGAACAGGAAGAAGTCGTGTCCGACGAGTTCCATCTCGTAGAGCGCGTCGTCGACCGTCATCGGCGTGGCCGGGTGCTCCTTGGTCCGCACGATCCGTCCGGGCTCATGGTCTTGCTCCGCGCCGTCGTGCTCGGTCGGCGGGGGTTGCGCCGCGCTGGGCGGCGGGGCGGGTGGCGGCACCGCGGTCGCGGCGGCCAGCGACACCGGGGTCTTGTCGCCGTAGTGCACCTTGCGGCGGTCCTTGACGCGGCGCAGCCGGTTCTCCAGCTTGTCGACCGCGGACTCGAACGCGGCGTAGAAGCTGTTGGCGCAGGCTTCCGCCCGCGTCACCGGGCCGCGGCCACGAGCGGTGATTTCCACGCGCTGACAGGATTTGCGCTGACGCCGGTTGGGCGCGTGCTTGAGCTCGACATCGAAAAGATAGATGGAGCGATCGAACCGCTCGAGGCGGGCGAGTTTTTGCGAGACGTACAGACGGTAATGATCGGGGATTTCTACGTTGCGGCCCTTGAACACAACGTCGGCGGTGGTTGTCGGTGGGGCTTGCCCATCGGTGACGGGCGGTTGGTCCAGAATCTGACCGGGATCCACGGATAGCCTTGACATACGTGACAACTCGTTTCTCTTTTTCACGTCACACGCGCCCTGCGTGCCTGGCTGCTTAACGCGCCGACGAGGTGGGAGCGGTTCGAGACTGGCTACCGCCGCAGGCTGCTCGCCGGAGCAAGGTGTCGATTACTCACCCCTTCCCGCGAATGGGTCTCACCTGGGAAATCGCGACCAGTGAGTCAGACCGATGAGTCGTTCTTCGTTGTTCTCGACGTTAGCTCGTGTTCGCCTGCCGATGCCACTAATTTCGTCGAGCTGTTGCGAGTTCTTCACAACCTCTTGGCCGGGTCATGGGTTGCGCCGGCCGCGGCCGATTCAGACCGCGGCGATCGCCAGCACCGCGGCGACTCGAACCCCGGCGGCCTGCAGGATTCGCACCGACTCGCGCGCCGTCGCGCCGGTGGTGACGATGTCGTCGACGACCATGACCTCGGTGCGCGGCGGCGAGCCGCGCAGCACTACCCGGCCGGCGATGTTGCGCTCGCGCGCGGTGGTGCCCAGGCCCACGGAGTCGCGTGTCAGCGCCTTGAGCCGCAAGGCGGGTGCGACGGTGATGTCCGGATGCCGCGCCACCGCGGCGCGCGCCAGCCGGGCGACGGGGTCACCGCCGCGCCGGCGCGCGGCCGAACGCCGGGTCGGTGCGGGCACGACGGTCAGCGGGGTCGGCACGATCCCCCAGGACAGCAGCCGGTGCACCCCGACGGCCAGTGCGCGCGCCAGCGGCCCGACCAGATCGGCGCGGCCCTGCTCCTTGAGCGCCAGGATCGCGTTCCGGCGTGCATTGGCGTAGCGGCCCAAGGCGAATACCGGCACCCCCGGGTCGACGCGCGGGTTCACCACATGCGGCTGATCCGCGGCCACCGACAGCTCGGCGGCGCACCAGTCGCACCAGCGGGTCGACGGCGCCCCACAGCCGCCGCATTCGGAGGGCAGGAACAGGTCGAGCATGGCGCCAGTGTGGTGGATGGGTGTGACAGCTATTCCGCGATCGCCGCTGGCCCGACGGCGGCGACCCGCTGCGCCCGGCTCCACCGCGCTGGCGATCGCCGCTGGCCCGACGGCGGCGACCCGCTGCGCCCGGCTCCACCGCGCTGGCGATCGCCGCTAACCCGGCAGCACGGGGGCCGCCCCGGGCACCGTCAGCCCGGGCACGTCCGACCAGCCCTGCTGACCGTCGGCCGACGGCGAATACTGCAGCACCCCTTGGGGACCCGCGACGTAGGCCGTCGACGGGTTGGCGACCACCGTGGTCACCGGCATCTGTAAACCGTGCGGCGGGGCGTCGGAGTTCACCCCGTCGATGTTCACGTAAGACACCGGATGGCTGGCATCGGTGCGCGTCACCACGAGGTCGTCACCGGTGCGCCACGACAGCGACACCACCGAATTGCCCAACCCGAAGCCGAGCCGGCGCGGGAAGGTCAGGGCGTACTGCCCGGCCTGGGTCTGCTCGACGCTGGCGAGAATCACCTGGCCGCCGATCACCATCGCGGCGCGGGTGCTGTCGCGGGACAGCTGCAAGTCGGTAATCGGCCCCGGGAACCGGGTGGCCACCGCCACCGAATCCACCGGGAGGCGCGCTGGTTGCCCGGAGGCCGGCTCCTGGATCGCCCGCAACACGTTGTTGCCGTCGACCACGACCCAGACCACGTCGTCCAGCGACCAGGTCGGCCGCGACAGCGTGTGCCCGTCGGCGGACTGCACCGCCTCCTGGCCGAGATCGCCGATCCACAAGGACGCGGCCATGTCCGGGGCACCGCGATGCAGCGTCACCACCGACGCCACCTGCCGCCCGCTGCGCGACAGCGCTGCGCCGGTCTGGTCGCCCATGCGTCCGAACGCGCCGGCCACCATGGCGGTGTGCTGGCCGTCCAGCGCCACCAGTGAGCCGTTCACCAGGGCATGCAGGCCCGCGCCGGCACCGTCGGCCGCGCCGGGATCGGTGGCCGCGACGTCCGAAGTGGTCCACCCGTCGCGGAACCGGTCGTCCAGCGGCGCGCCGTCGGCGCTGATCACATACGGTCCCCGGATGTCGGCCCTGGCCAGGGTCCAAATGATCTGTGCCGCAAGCAATTGCCGGCTGTGCAGATCGGTTGTGGACAGCTTCTCGAGATCGATGCGCGCACCGCCGTAACCGCGCCCGATGCCGTTCTTGCCGCCGTCGGCGCGGGTCACCGGCCCACGCAGCCGCAGTGGCGGTGCGAGCAGGTTGCGGACCGTGTGCGCCATCTCGGGCCGCGGCCCGGCGATCAGCTTGGAGACGAGCTCGGTGGCCAACTGGTCGTGGTCGGGCACCGCGACGTAGCGCGGGTCGGGAACCACCGTCTTGCCGGTGGGGTCGTCGAAGTACAGCGTGTTGCGTTTGTAGGTGGACTGAAACTGTTGCCAATCCAGGAACACCCCGTTGGGCAACCGGTCGATGCGCCAACCGCCGGACGTCTTGACCAATTCGATCGGACCGGGGTCGGGCAGCACGCCCTCGGCGGTCTCGAACACCCCCACGTCCGAAAGCGAACCCAGGATGTCCGCCCGCATGGTGGCCGAAACACGTTCGGCCGCACGTGTTTCGACGAACACCACATGGTCGATCAGCAGTGCGCTACCCGCATCGTCCCAGGCGTTGGACGCCGACTGGGTGAGGAACTGCCGCGCGGCCAGATGCCGGTTCGCGGGATCGGCTGTGGCCTTGAAGAATTCGCGCAGCAGCACGTCGGGGTCCATGCCCGGGGTCGGCTTGGGCAGGTTCGACGGCGCCGGGCGCTCGACGGTGCCGATGGCTTGGGGCGCCGATGAGCTGGGCACCCCGGCGCAGCCGGCGAGCAGCATGACCGGCATCAGCAGGCCCAACAATCGCCGCATCACAGGGTCCTCTCGGCGTGCTCACGCTGGCGCTGCTGGCGTTCCTTGCGCTCGGGCGCACCGGCCTGCGGGGCGGGTTGCGGAATCGGCTTCATGGGCAGCGGACTGGTGGTGACCTTGTGGCCGCGAACGAGCGGCAGCGTCAGCCGGAAGCAGGAGCCGTCGCCCGGTTCACCCCAGGCCTCCAGCCTGCCCTGGTGCAGGCGCGCGTCCTCGATGCTGATCGCCAGGCCGAGCCCGGTGCCGCCGGAGCGGCGCACCCGGGCGGGGTCGGCCCGCCAGAACCGGCTGAACACCAGCTTCTCCTCGCCGGGTCGCAGTCCCACGCCGTAGTCGCGGACGGTGACGGCGACCGTGTCCTCGTCGGCGGCCATGCGGATCTTGACCGGCTTGTGCTCGGCGTGGTCGATGGCGTTGGCGATCAGGTTGCGCAAGATGCGCTCCACCCGGCGGGTGTCGACCTCGGCGATCACCTCTTCGGTTGGCAGATCCACCTTCAGTTCGATGCCGGCGTCTTCGGCCAGATGCCCCACGTTGCTCAGCGCGCTCTGCACGGTGGTGCGCAGGTCGACGGCTTCGACGGACAGCTCGGCGACACCGGCGTCGTGCCGGGAGATTTCGAGCAGGTCGTTGAGCAGCGACTCGAACCGGTCCAGCTCGTTGACCATCAGCTCGGTGGAGCGCGCCAACGTCGGGTCCAGGTCGGCGCTGTGGTCATAGATCAGGTCGGCGGCCATCCGCACGGTGGTCAGCGGGGTACGCAGCTCGTGGCTCACGTCGGATGTGAAGCGGCGCTGCAGATTACCGAATTCCTCGAGCTGGGTGATCTGGCGCGACAGGCTTTCGGCCATGTCGTTGAACGACATGGCCAGCCGCGCCATGTCGTCCTCGCCGCGCACCGGCATTCTTTCGGACAGATGGCCTTCGGCGAACCGTTCGGCGATGCGCGACGCCGACCGCACCGGCACCACCACCTGCCGCGACACCAGCAGAGCGATGCCGGCCAGCAGCACCAGCAGCACGGCGCCGCCGGTGATCATGGTGCCGCGCACCAACTGGATGGTGGCCTGCTCGTTCTTCAGCGGGAAGATCAGATAGAGCTCCAGGTTGGCGACCTGAGACGACGCGGGGGTACCGACAATCAGCGCCGGTCCGGAGAACCCGTCGGTGTGCACGACGGCGTACTGGTAGGCCGCCTGCCCGGCCTTGACGAAACCGCGCAGGGAACCGGGCACCTGGTCGACCGGGCCGGCCGTGGTCGCCGCGCGCGGTCCGTCGCCCGGCACCATCAGCACCGCGTCGAACGCGCCGGCCAGCCCCGCACCCGAGGCCGGATCGGTTTTGGAGGTCAGCGTGTTGCGCGCCAGCTGCAGGCTGCTGTCCAGCGAACGCGCCTCTTCGCCGTTGACGATTCCGCCCACGGTGGTGCGCGCCCGCTCGATCTGTTCCATGGCGGCCTTCACCTTGACATCGAGCACGCGATTGGTGACCTGACTGGTCAATACGAAGCCGAGAGCCAGGATGACCGCGAGGGACAGCCCCAGCGTCAGCGCCACCACCCGCAGCTGCAACGAGCGCCGCCAGGCGATGGCCACGGCCCGACTCACCGTGCCCATGCCACGAGTCATGGGGCCGGAGCGCCCCCAGCGGCTCCGAGTTCGTCGCCGGGAGCCCCAGATCACCGCCGGCGCTCCCCCTGTTCACGACGTTTCACATTGTGGCTACCGGTGCCGGAGCGCCGCTTTCCAGCACTGCGGCGCCCTGCATCGTCGCCCGCGGTCACGGAGGTCCGGCCTTGTATCCCACTCCTCGAACGGTCAACACCACGGTCGGGTTCTCAGGGTCTTTCTCAACCTTGGCCCGCAGACGCTGGACGTGCACGTTCACCAAGCGGGTATCCGCCGGGTGACGATAGCCCCACACCTGTTCGAGCAGCACATCACGAGTAAACACCTGCCGCGGTTTGCGCGCCAACGCCACCAGCAAGTCGAACTCGAGCGGTGTCAGGGAGATCTGCTCGCCGTTGCGTGTCACCTTGTGCGCCGGCACGTCGATCTCGACGTCGGCGATGGACAGCATCTCGGCCGGCTCGTCGTCGTTGCGCCGCAGCCGTGCCCGCACCCGGGCCACCAGCTCCTTCGGCTTGAAGGGCTTCATGATGTAGTCGTCGGCACCCGACTCGAGGCCCAGGACCACATCGACGGTGTCCGTCTTGGCGGTCAGCATCACGATCGGCACGCCGGAATCGGCGCGCAACACCCGGCACACGTCGATGCCGTTCATGCCGGGCAGCATCAGGTCCAACAACACCAAGTCGGGGCGCAGTTCGCGCACCGCAGTCAGGGCCTGGGTGCCGTCACCGATGACCGCAGTGTCGAAACCCTCCCCACGAAGCACGATGGTGAGCATCTCGGCCAGCGAAGCGTCGTCGTCGACGACCAAAATCCTTTGCCTCATGGAGTCCATGGTGTCACCACATCGGGACAAAACTCGGACATCACGCGGGCGTTTCTCCTTCGAAACGGCCGAATCGTGACAAATCTGTGCTAGGTGGCGGCCAAATCGGCTGCCAATCGCCCCGGATCGACGCCCGCGTCGACGCTGCGCCACTGGCCGCCCCAGCCGGCTGCGGCCAACTCTGCGTAGACCGCGCCGGTGCGCTGCTGAAGGCCGTCGTCGCGTTCGTAACTGTCGCGCGCCCGGCCGGGTTCGGACTCGGCGCGGCTGCGGGCGCGCCGCCCGGCCAATTCGGCCGGCACCGCGAGCAGCACCTGCCAGTCGGGCGTGGGCAGCCCGAGGCGCCCGTATTCCAGCGCGTGTATCCACTCCACGGCCGGTCCGGCCGCGTCCTGGTGCAACCGGGCGGCGGTGTATGCCGCGTTGGAGGCGACGTAGCGATCCATGATCACCACGTCGTGCGCGCGACGCAGCGCATCGATTTCGTCGACCGCCCCGGCACGGTCCAGCGCGAACAGCAACGCCATCGCATACACCGACGACGCGAGGTCGCCGTGCTGGCCGTGCAGGGCCTCGGCCGCGATGTCGGCGATCACCGATTCCCCATAGCGCGGAAAGGCCAGCAACGCGACCGACTTGCCGTCGGCCTGAAATAGGTTGCGCAGCTTGTCCGTCAGCGTCCGTTTGCCGGCGCCGTCAATGCCCTCGATCGCGATCAGCACGGCGCGAGCCTATCGGCGATCGCAAGCGCGGCGCAGCCGGGCGCAGCGGGTCGCCGCGCAAATCTGTCGCCGCCGAGTGCCACGCTTACGCGACACTCGGCGGTCGCGCGGCTCAGTAGCGGTAGTGGTCGGCCTTGTAGGGGCCGTCGACGTCGACGCCGATGTACTCGGCCTGCTCCTTGGTCAGCTTGGTCAGCTTGCCGCCGAGCGCCTCGACGTGGATGCGGGCCACCTTCTCGTCGAGGTGCTTGGGCAGCCGGTAGACCTCGTTGTCGTACTCGTCGTTCTTGGTCCACAGCTCGATCTGGGCGATGACCTGGTTGGAGAAGCTGTTGCTCATCACGAACGACGGGTGTCCGGTCGCGTTACCGAGGTTCAGCAGCCTGCCCTCGGACAACACGATGATCGACTTGCCGGTGTCCGGGAAGGTCCACAGGTCGACCTGCGGGCGGATGTTGGTCTTGGTGGCACCGGAGCGCTCCAGCCGAGCGATCTGAATCTCGTTGTCGAAGTGGCCGATGTTGCCCAGGATTGCCTTGTCCTTCATCGCCTTCATGTGCTCGAGGGTGATGATGTCCTTGTTGCCGGTGGTGGTGATGATGATGTCGGCTTCGCCGATCACGTCCTCCACCCGCTTGACGTCGAAGCCCTCCATCAGCGCCTGAAGGGCGTTGATCGGGTCGATCTCGGTGACGGTCACCCGCGCGCCCTGGCCGGCCACCGACTCGGCGGAGCCCTTACCGACGTCGCCGTAGCCGCAGATCAGCACCTTTTTGCCACCGATCAGCACGTCGGTGCCGCGGTTGATGCCGTCGATCAGCGAGTGCCGGCAGCCGTACTTGTTGTCGAACTTGCTCTTCGTGACCGAGTCGTTGACGTTGATCGCCGGGAAGGCCAGGTCGCCGGCGGCGGCGAACTGGTAGAGCCGCAGCACACCGGTGGTGGTCTCCTCGGAGACGCCCTTGATCGAGGCGGCGATCTTGGTCCACTTGTCCTTGTCGGTCTCGAAACGCTTGCGCAGCAGGTTCAAGAACACGCGGTGCTCGGTCGAGTCGTCTTCGTCGTCCGGCGGCACCACGCCGGCCCTCTCGTACTGCGCGCCACGCAGCACCAGCATGGTGGCGTCACCGCCGTCGTCCAGGATCATGTTGGCCGGCTCGTCGGGCCAGGTCAGCACCTGCTCGGCCGCCCACCAGTATTCCTCGAGCGTCTCGCCCTTCCAGGCGTACACCGGAACGCCCTTGGGCTCCTCCGGAGTGCCGTGCGGGCCGACGACCACTGCGGCGGCGGCGTGGTCCTGGGTGGAGAAGATGTTGCAGGACGCCCAGCGCACCTCGGCACCCAGCGCGACGAGGGTCTCGATCAGCACCGCGGTCTGCACGGTCATGTGCAGCGAACCCGAGATGCGCGCGCCCTTGAGCGGCTGCACGTCGTGGTACTCGCGGCGCAGCGACATCAGACCCGGCATCTCCTGTTCGGAGAGCTCGATGTCCCGGCGACCGTAATCCGCCAACGAAAGATCGGCGACCTTGAAATCGATGCCGTTCCGGACGTCGGGGGTGAGTGCGTTTTCGGTCGTCGTCATAACGTGTTCTTCCTTTTTCGGCTCGCTCGGTCCAAGCGGTAATTAGCTTAGGTATGTTCTTAGGCCACTGTAGTCGGGGTTGGGTGCGCCCCTCGGCTCAGGGAAGGGCTCAGGGAACGTTGACCACGCCGTGCCGCTCCGCGAATGGCGTCATCAACCGGGCCAGATCGGCCGCCACGTCGTGGTCCGCCTCGGGCGGCATCGACACGTAGCTCAGCGCCAGCCGCACGATCGCACGCGCCAGCACTCCGGCGTCCTCGTCGCTGGTCGCCACCCAGCTCTGGGTCAGCGCCGTGGTCAGCCGTTCGGAGGCGCGGTTGATGATCGGGGCGCTGTCGGTGGTGATGATCTGCAGCAAGTCCGGCTTGGCCACCCCAGTGAGCAGCGAGATCACCAGCGGGTCCGCCGACAACTCGGTGAACAGGTCGCGAAAACCCTGCAGGAACGCCTCATAGATGTTGCCGATGTTGGCTTGCAGCGCGGCGTTGACGGCGTCGACCAGCCAATCGGCCAGACGCAGGCCATACCCCTGCGCCAGGCCCTGCCGCGAGCCGAACTCGTTGTAGATCGTCTGCCGGCTGACGCCCGCGGCGCGGGCCACATCGGACAGCGTGATGGCCGACCAGTCCCGGGTCAGCAGCAGATCGCGCATGGCGTCGAGCACCGAATCGCGCAGCAGGGCACGCGACGCCTCGGCGTACGACATCCGCTTCACAGGCGCGACAATAGCGGCTTTCGACGCGGCGGTGGCGCCGATCATCGGCGCCGCTCCTCCTCATCGCTACGCTGCGCATCGTCGCCGGCGCGATCATGGCGCCGCTCCTCCCCATCGCTACGCTGCGCATCGTCGCCGGCGGTCACGAACGGGCGATCTCCACCATCACGAAGTCGGTCTTCGCCGCGCCGCAATCCGGGCAGCTCCAGTCTTCGGGAATGTCGTCCCAGCGGGTTCCGGGCGCAATGCCGTCTTCGGGCCAGCCCTTGGCCTCGTCGTACTCGAATCCGCATTGCACGCAGATGAAAAGCTTGTAGTCGTCGTTCATCGGTTCGCTCCTAACCAGTGGTCCGGCTCCTTCTCATCGCGTGGTCCCACGTCGTCGCCGGACGTCGTTTCGAAATCGACCTTCTCGCGCACCGCACAATCGGGGCAGCACCAGTCTTCGGGGATGTCGCTGAAGGGTGTGCCGGGCCGAAAGCCTTCCCGCGGTGCGCCTTTCGCTTCGTCGTAGGTGTAGCCGCAGCCGGGGCAGCGGTAGGCGGTCATGCGGGCACCCCGTAGCGCGCCAGTACCTTCTCGCGCAGCCGCGGCTGGATGTTGACCTTGGTGATGTCGCCGTCGTAGTGCGCCAGCACCCGGTGATCCATCACCTTGCGCCACAGCGGGGGAAAGTAGGTGAGCGAGATCAACGACGCGTATCCGCTCGGCAGGTTGGGGGCGCCCTCCATGCTGCGCAGCGTCTGGTACCGACGGGTCGGGTTGGCGTGGTGGTCGCTGTGCCGCTGCAGGTGGTACAGGAACAGATTGGTCACCACGTGGTCGGAGTTCCAGCTGTGCACCGGGGTGCACCGCTCGTAGCGGCCACTTGAGTTCTTCTGCCGCAGTAGGCCGTAGTGCTCGAGGTAATTGACGGATTCCAGGAGGCTGAAGCCGAAGACCGCCTGAATGATCACGAACGGAATCAGCGCCGGGCCGAAGACCGCGATCAGCGCGCCCCACAGCACCACCGACATCAACCAGGCGTTGAGGACGTCGTTGGATAGATACGTCTTGGGGTGCCACGGGCTGGCGCCCTGTCGGCGGATCCGTTGCGCCTCGAGCCGCAGCGACGAGCGCAGGCTGCCGAAGACGCTGCGCGGCAAGAACTCCCAGAAGGTCTCGCCGAAGCGCGCCGACGCCGGGTCCTCCGGGGTGGCGACGCGCACGTGGTGGCCGCGGTTGTGCTCGATGTAGAAGTGCCCGTAGCACGTCTGCGCCAAAGTAATTTTGGACAGCCAGCGCTCCAGCGAGTCCTTCTTGTGGCCCATCTCGTGCGCGGTGTTGATGCCGACGCCCCCGAGCACGCCGACCGACAGCGCCACGCCCAGCTTGCCGGCCCAGCCGAGGGCGCCGTCAAAGCCCAGCCAGCTCAGGTTCGACGCGGTGAACAGGTAGGCGCCAAAGGCGACGCTGAGGTACTGGAACGGGATGTAGACGTAGGTGCAGTACCGGTAGTACTTGTCGTTCTCCAGTTGCTCCATCACCTCGTCGGGAGGGTTCTGCCCGTCGGGCCCGAAGCGGAGGTCGAGGATCGGCAGCACGACCCAGAGCAGGATCGGTCCGATCCACAGCGGCACCTGCGCGGCGGCATGCCAGCCCAGCCGGTTCAGGCCCCAGATGAGCGGCAGCATCACGAACAGGGCCGTCGGGGCGATCAACCCCATCAGCCACAGGCGGCGCTTCTTGTCCCGCCACTGAAGCGGTTCGGATTCCCGGCTCAGCTGCCGTTCGAATGTGGTCATATGCCAAACCTCCTTGTGAGTCACACCACGTTGAGGTTGGACAATACCGATGTTGGCGTCTCCTGTCTAGACAAATGACGGCATTTTGTAAAACCACTTGAGTCTAAGGCACCGGGCTGTGCGGATCGGACTGGAGAGAGTCGCTGCGCTCGGTTTCCCCCTCCTCACGCCGGCCCTGCACCGAGTGCCAGTAGCCGTAGCCGGCGTAGATCGTCGTACCGACCACCAGCCATACACCGAACCGGACCCACGTGAGGGCGGTGAGGTTGAGCATCAGCCATACGCACGCGGCGATCGAGGCGATCGGCAGCAACGGCACCCACGGCGCCTTGAATCCGCGTTGCAGGTCCGGCCGGGTCCGGCGCAGGACGATCACGCCGGCCGAAACCAGGACGAACGCGAACAGCGTTCCGACGTTCACCATCTCCTCGAGTTTGGTGATGGGAAACACCGACGCCGTCACGGCGACCACCGCGGCGACCAGCACGGTGATGCGCACCGGGGTGCCGTGCGCGCCGGTCTTGGCCAGCGACCGTGGCAGCAACCCGTCGCGCGCCATCGCGAACAAGACCCGGCACTGGCCGAGCATCAGGACCATCACCACGGTGGTCAGTCCCGCCAGCGCTCCGATGGAGATGATCTTGCTCGCCCAGTGGATGCCGTTCGCGGTGAAGGCGGTGGCCAGGTTGGCGTGGCCGCGGCCCTGGACCGTCTGGAGTTGGGTGTAGGGGACCATGCCGGACAGCACGATGGCGACCGCGACGTAGAGCAGGGTGACGATGCCCAGCGACGCCAGAATTCCCCGTGGCACATCGCGCTGCGGATTCTTGGTCTCCTCGGCCATGGTGGCGACGATGTCGAACCCGATGAACGCGAAGAACACGATGGACGCCCCCGCCAGTACGCCGTACCAGCCGTAGTGACTGCTGTGCGCGCCGGTCAGCAACGACAAGACGGACTGGTCGATGCCCTTGGCCTGGCTGCCGCCCTCCGCCTTCGGGATGAACGGCGAGTAGTTGGCGCGCTTGATGTAGAAGGCGCCGACCACCACGACGAAGAGCACCACCGACACCTTGATCGCCGTGACGATCGCGGAGAATCTCGACGACAACTTGGTGCCCAATGCGATCAAGGTCGCCACCCCGGCGACGATCACCAGGGCCCCCCAATCCACCTCTGCGGAGCCGAATCTCGCCGTCCCGCCGGCGAACCCGAACACGGTGCCCAGATAGCTGGACCAGCCCTTGGCCACCACGGCGGCACCGATCGCCAATTCCAGCACCAGGTTCCAGCCGATGATCCAGGCCAGAAACTCGCCGAAGGTGGCGTAAGAGAAGGTGTAGGCGCTACCGGCCACGGGCAGCATCGAGGCGAACTCCGCGTAGCACAGCGCTGCCAGCGCGCAGGTGCCCGCCGCGATGACGAACGACACCCAGATGGCCGGGCCGGTGATGTCGCCGGTCGTCGAGGCGGTGACGGTGAAGATGCCCGCGCCGATTACCACCGCGACGCCGAACACGACCAGGTCCCGCCAGGTCAGGTCCTTACGTAGCTTGGTGTCCGGCTCGTCGGTATCGGCGATGGATTGCTCGATCGACTTGGTCCGCCATCCATTGGCCATGCATTCGCCCTTCCCCAGCGCTGGGAGCCATTGGTCCGTCACAGTACTGGGTACTCTCGGCAAATGCCGGATAGCAGAAAAACGGCCAGGGATCATGCCGTGGTCATTGGGGGCAGCATCGCCGGTCTTTGCGCCGCTCGGGTGCTTTCGGATTCGTATTCGCGGGTCACGGTGTACGAGCGCGACGAATTGCCGGCCGAGCCGGCGAATCGAGCGACCGTTCCCCAGGACCGGCATCTGCACATGCTGATGGCGCGCGGGGCGATCGAATTCGAGGACCTTTTCCCGGGCCTGCTCGACGACATGGTGAGCGCCGGCGTGCCCAAACTGCACAACCGGCCGGATTGCATCCACCTCGGGGCCGCGGGCCACGTGCTCGGCACCGGGCAAACGCTGCGCGACGAGTTCACCGCCTACGTGCCCAGTCGCCCGCACCTGGAATGGCAGTTGCGAAAACGGGTCCTCGGCATCGACAACATCGCCGTGGCGCGGCGCTCGGTGGCCGAGCCGACGTTCGACCGCGTGCAACAACGGGTCACCGGCGTGTTGCTGAATCCGGCCGACCCCGATAGCAAGGACCCCGAATTCGTAGCGGCGGATCTGGTTGTCGACGCGACCGGCCGGGGCACCCGGCTACCGGTGTGGCTGACGCAATGGGGATTCGACCGCCCGGTCGAACAGGAACTGGACATCGGCATTCATTACGCCACCCAGCGGTTCCGCATCCCCGACGGGCTGATCGCGGAGAAGGTGGTCGTCGCCGGCGCCTCGCATGACATGTCGCTCGGGCTGGGCATGCTCTGCTACGAGGACGGCACCTGGGTCCTCACCACCTTCGGTGTGGCCAACGCGAAACCGCCGCGGACCTTTCCCGACATGCTTGGGCTGGCGCAGCGGCTGCTTCCGGACCACTTCAATGCCGCGCTGACGCGGGCCGAGCCGCTGGGAGAGCCTGCGTTTCACGCCTTTCCGGCGAGCAAGTGGCGCCGCTACGACAAACTGGAGCGCCTGCCGGCCGGCATCATCGCCTTCGGCGATGCGGTGGCCAGCTTCAATCCCACCTTCGGTCAGGGCATGACAATGACCTCACTGCAGGCCGGGCATCTGCGCCGCGCGCTTCAGTTGCCGGACGACCAAGTCGCCGAGGAGCTGAACCGGGCCACCGCCAAAAGCACCTTACCGGTGTGGACGATGACCGCGATCGGCGACGTCACGTTCCACCATGCCGGCTCCAAGGCGGCGATCCCCTGGTGGTGGCGGCCCTCAGGCGCGCTGTTCGATCAATTTTTGGGCGCCGCGGAGACTGAACCCGTTCTGGCGGAATGGTTCTTGCGGCGGTTCTCGCTGCTCGACAGCCTCTACATGGTTCCGCCGCCGCGAATCATCGGCCGCGCAATGGCGCACAACCTGCGGCTCTGGCTCAGCGAGCGGCGCGAAGCCGCCAAACAGCGGCGGACCTTGGCGATCGCAAGCGCGGCGCAGCCGGGCGAAGCGGGTCGCCACCATCAGGCCTAGCGGCGATCGCAAGCGCGGCGCAGCCGGGCGAAGCGGGTCGCCACCATCAGGCCTAGCCGCGATCGCAAGCGCGGCGCAGCCGGGCGAAGCGGGTCGCCACCATCAGAGCAAGCCTCACAGCCCAACCGTCGCCCTGAACAGTTTGGTGGGTTCATGCGCCACCAGCCGGATCGGCGCGTCATCGGCCGCCACCCAGGCGGCCATTCCCCGCTTCAGCGTCAGCGAGCCGGATTTGCCATGCACCGTCGTCGAACCCTCGCTGCACAACAGGATCTGCGGGCCGTCGTGGCTGCACGTCGCGTCCACCTCGTGGCCGACGTACTCGTCGTCGAGCTCCAGTAGCGCGACGGCGAACTCGTCGGTCGGCGTCTCGTAGATCAGTCCCAAGCCCTCACGGCGGATCCTCGGCCGCAGCTGCTCCTCGGTGGTGGGCGCGAAGTCCAGCACGCGCAGCAGCTCGGGTACATCGACGTGCTTAGGCGTCAGGCCACCGCGTAACACGTTGTCCGAGTTGGCCATCACCTCCACCGCGAAACCGCGCAGGTAGGTGTGCAGATTGCCGGCGGAGACGAAAATGGCCTCACCCGGGGCGAGACTGATGCGGTTGAGCAGCAGCGCCGCCAGCACGCCGGCGTCACCGGGATAACGTTCGCCAAGCTCCAGCACCGTCTTGGCCTCGGCCGCGAATTCGGTTGCGCCCGAGCTGACGTACGCGATGGCACCGTCCAGCACCGCGGTAACCAGCACGTCGATGTCGGGCTGCGGCGCGGTGATCCAGGTGGTGAACAGCGCGCGCAGACCGTCGGCGTCGGACTGGTCGTTGAGCAGCTCGATGAACGGGTCGAGGTCGGAGACGGCCAGGGCCCGCAACAGCTCGACGGTGCGCGAGGCCGGCCGGAAGCCGGCCAGCGCCTCGAACGGGTGCAGCGCGACCAGCAACTCGGGCTTGTGGGATGTGTCGCGGTAGTTACGCACCGGCGACGTCAGCGGAATGCCGACCCGCTCCTCGCGCAGGTAGCCCTCGGCCGCCTGCGCGGCGCTGGGGTGCGCCTGCAAGGACAGCGGCTCGTCGGCGGCCAGCACCTTGACCAGGAACGGCAGCACGTCCCCGAAGCGCGCCCGCGACGTCGGCCCGAGCTGGCCCTCCGGGTCGTCGACCAGCGCCTCGAGCAATGAGACTTCGCCGTTGTCTGTTTCGAGCCACGCCGGATCGCCCGGGTGCGCCCCAAACCAGAGCTCGGCCTCGGGGTGCGCCGCCGGCACCGGACGCTCGGTGAATTCGGCGATGGCGGTACGTGAACCCCAGGCGTACGTTCTCAAGGCCCCGCGAAGCAGTTCCACCGTTGTATCTATCCCCGCACCAGTCGCATGTAAACCGCGGCCATTTCCAGCCGGACGGCCAATACTGCCAGTTGCTGTTCGGGGCTGCCGGGGCCCCCCAGCGCCGGCGAAACCCCGTAGCCTGCCGAGCCGCCGGGCCCGTCGGGCACGTCCTCGGCGGCGAGTAGGTACACGTTGTCCAGCCCGGCGGTGCGGGCGGCCACACCCGCCTGCTCCGACTCCAGGACGACGGCCAGTACGCGCAACCGCTGCGGCAGCGGCCCGTCGATCTGTTCGTCGTGGAACACCGCGGCGTCGGGATCCTGATATCCGTCGGACGCCGCGGCCCGCAAGGCGACCAGCGCGTCCGCGAGCCCGGTGGCCGGCGTCACCTGATTCGCGACGCGCAGCAGCACGGAGCTGCCGTGCCGGGCCAGCGCAAGCGTCGCGGCGCCGTCGCCCGCCAGCGCCACCTGACGCTCGGCGACGCGCGCGGCCAGCAGCTTGGCCGGGTTGGTGAACAGCTCGCGGCCGGCGCTGTTGCGCAGCGCTTCGGCGTCCAACTCGTCGGCGAGCAATGCCAGATCGACCTTCGGCCGTGGGTCCACGGCATGCACCACGGCCAGCCCGGCGGCTAGGTACCGGCACAATCCGAATTCGTCGGGAACCGAGAGCCGGGGCGCCAGCACCGCCGCGCGCCCGGCGGTGGCGTCCCGCAACGGGCCCTCGTACGGCGCGGTCACCACTACCCGGGCGCCCCGACGCAACCCAGTGGCGGCGGCGGCGGCCAGGGCGGGATCGCCGGGATCGTCGCCCGCGACGATCATCACGTCGAGCGGGCCCACCCACGGCGGTGCCTCGTCGGCGAGAGTGAAGGGCTGAGAAGAGGTGCCACCCAAGGTCGCGGCGAGCACCGTCCCGGCGGTCTCCGCGGTGCCGCGCCCGGCCACCCAGATGACGCTGCGCGCAGGGTCGTTCGCGCGCAGCGGGTCCAGCGCACCCTCGTCGACCGCGGCGGCGACCGCACGCACCTGGGCACCGGCCGACGATGCGGCACGCAGCAGGCCGTCGCGGTCGGCGGCCAACAGTCCCTCGGCGTCCTCGAGATCGATCGCTCGGGTGGCATTCACGGCGTGGCCTTCACGTCCGCCGAGGCCGCGGTGATCTCAAAGCTGATCTGGGCGACGACCTCGGCCACGTCCTCGATCGTGCGCGCCTCCACGTTCAGCCGCAACAACGGCTCGGTATTGGAGCTGCGCAGGTTGAACCAGCTGCCGTCGCCGAGGTCGGCCGTCACCCCATCCACGTGATCGAGTGAGTGAATCCGGGTGCCGAACGACTTCAGCACCGCCTCCGTGCACTTCCCGGCGTCGGCGACGGTGAAGTTGATTTCGCCAGACGATTCGTAGCGCTGGTAATCCGCGGTCAGCTCCGACAGCGGGCGGTCCTGCTCGCCGAGGGCGGCCAGTACGTACAGCGCCGCCAGCATCCCGGAGTCGGCACCCCAGAAGTCGCGGAAGTAGTAATGCGCCGAATGTTCGCCACCGAAAATTGCGCCGGTGTCGGCCATCAGTGCCTTGATATAGGAGTGGCCCACCCTGGACCGCAGCGGCGTGCCGCCGCGCTCGGCGACAAGTTCGGGCACCGCGCGCGACGTGATCACGTTGTGGATGATCGTCGCACCGATCTCCCGGCTCAACTCGCGCGCGGCAACCAGACTGGTCACCGTCGACGGCGAGACGGGGTTGCCGCATTCGTCGACCACGAAGCAGCGGTCCGCGTCGCCGTCGAACGCCAGCCCGATGTCGGCGCCGGTCTCGCGCACGTAAGCCTGCAGGTCCACCAGGTTGGTGGGGTCGAGCGGGTTGGCCTCGTGATTGGGAAACGAACCGTCGAGCTCGAAGTACAACGGCTCCAACGTGATCGAGCCGATCGGGCCGAGCACGGCGGGCGTCGTCAGACCGGCCATGCCGTTGCCTGCGTCCACGGCCACCCGCAGCGGGCGCAGCTTGGAGGTGTCCACCAGCGACCGCAGGAACTGTCCGTAGTCGGCCAGCACGTCACGGTCGCTCACGTTTCCGGGTTCCCCGTCGTAAGCCTCGACTCCGGCGATCACATCATCGGCGATCAGGCGCAGGCCCGTCTCGGCGCCGACCGGTTTGGCCCCCGCCCGGCACAGCTTGATGCCGTTGTAGGCCGCCGGGTTGTGGCTCGCGGTGAACATCGCGCCGGGGCAATCCAGCAGTCCGGAGGCGAAGTAGAGCTGATCGGTCGACGCCAAGCCAATCCGCACCACGTCCAGTCCCTGGGTGGTCACTCCGGCGGCGAACGCCGCGGCCAGCGTGGGCGAACTGTCCCGCATGTCGTGACCGATCACCACCTGGCGGGCACCCTCGCCGCGCATGAGTTTGGCGAACGCTCCCCCAAGATCGGTGACCAGCGGCTGGTCGAGCTCTTCGCCGACTAGCCCACGCACGTCGTACGCCTTGACGACACGGTGGACAGTCGCGGCGGGCCGAGACATGCGGGACTCCTGACGACGTGAACTCTTGGCCGTCAGCCTATCGGGCCACGGAGAACTGGGGCGGCGCTAGTGGGGATCGCAAGCGCGGCGGAGCCGGGCGCGGCGGGTCGCCACCATCGGCGCTAGTGGGGATCGCAAGCGCGGCGGAGCCGGGCGCGGCGGGTCGCCACCATCGGCGCTAGTGGGGATCAAGCGCGGCGGAGCCGGGCGCGGCGGGTCGCCACCATCGGCGCTAGTCGCTGGGATCGGGCAACACGCGCAGATGTCCGCGTCGCCGTCCGGAGCGATGCTCGGGCGGGGCCAGCAGACTGCGACTGGGCGCGGTGGCCTGAGATCCGCCGTGATGGATGTGGGCGTCGGCGAAGCCGTTCACCGGTGTCGCACCGCCGGCGTACGGCAAGGCGCGATCGCCGCCCTCGCGCACCGCATCGGCGAGGGCAACCAGGTCGTCCTCGTCGGGGTGGGTGGGCAAGGGGCCGGCGTGGCGTACCAACTCCCACCCGCGGGGCGCGGTGATCCGGCCGGCATGGTTGACGCACAAATCCCAGGAATGCGGTTCCCGCGCCGTCGCCAGCGGACCGACGACTGCGGTCGAGTCCGAGTAGACGAACGTCAGGGTCGCCACGGCGTAGTGCGGGCACCCGGGCCGGCAACAGCGACGGGGAACGTTCACGATCGAAAGGCTATCGTGCGCAAACGCCGCCGAAGCGCCGGACACGCGCAACTCCTCGGCCCTCGATGTGCAACCGTTACCATCGGCGCGTGGCTGATTCGCCCAGCTCCCCGCGAAGAGATCGGTTCTCCAACGGGCCGGCTCCGCGCCGGAGCGGGACGCACCGACTCTTTCGCAGGGGCCGCGATATGCGCGGCCCGCTGTTGCCCCCGACCGTGCCGGGGTGGCGCAGCCGCGCCGAGCGGTTCGACATGGCGGTGCTGGAGGCCTACGAGCCCATCGAGCGGAGCTGGCAGGACCGGCTGGCCGAACTCGACGTCGCCGTCGACGAGATTCCGCGCATCTCGGCAAAGGATCCCGAGAGCGTGCAGTGGCCACCCGAAGTGATCGCGGACGGTCCGATCCCGCTGGCGCGGTTGATCCCGGCCGGCGTCGACATCCGCGGCAACTCCACCCGGGCGCGAATCGTGTTGTTCCGCAAGCCAATTGAGCGACGGGCCAAAGACACCGTCGAACTCGGCGACCTGCTACACGAAATCCTGGTGGCCCAGGTCGCGATTTACCTCGACGTTGATCCGTCCGTCATCGATCCGACGATCGACGACGAATAACTTCTCCTTGCACGTCGGCCGCCGAACGCTCGGCGTGCGTTGCGATCAGTGTGCGTCAGATGATGCCCCGTTTGAGGCGGCGGCGCTCGCGCTCGGACAAACCGCCCCAGATACCGAAGCGCTCGTCGTGCTCGAGGGCGTACTCAAGGCACTCATGACGCACCTCGCAACCCAGGCAGATCTTCTTGGCCTCTCGGGTGGAGCCACCCTTTTCCGGGAAGAAGGCCTCGGGGTCGGTCTGGGCGCACAGCGCGCGATCTTGCCATTGATCCGCGGCCGGCTCCGGCATGGGCTCGGGCTCGAATGCGATTGGCGCATCAGGGACCACGGTCAAATGCGGCCGAGCGGGGCGGTCCGGTGCCGGGTCGATGTCAGTGTGCGGCGTGCTCGCCATGGCGCTTCGAAAAGTGTCGTAAGACATACGGTCGTCCGCCTCCTCAGCTTGTTTGAGAGAGTGTGTGATTGGTTTCCCACTGTTCTGATGTACAGACAATTCGAACAAGTGATCGAATCTCGGTCTGCGACACCGGAGTCGGCCGGCCAACCGGGAAATGACACTGTTGTGATTAGACACGGGTTGACCTGCCGGGTCAAGCACTTCGGCGCATTTCCATACCATCTCGTGATCAAATTTCGGCGTTTCTGTTGTTTTGCGGCTTCGGCGTGTCGATCACACGATCCTCAGCCTTCCCAGAAGTCGCCCACAAGTGGTGGGGAACCGCAACTTTGAGGCACCCCCGATGGGCCCGCCACAGCGCTACCGCCGGGCAGTACTGTCGTGCAATGTGAAGGTCACCGTTCTGGTCGGTGGGGTTGGCGGCGCCCGGTTCCTGCTGGGGGTTCAACAGCTTTTCGGGCTCGGTCAATTTCAAACGCAAGGGTGCCCGGGCACGGAAGCCAACGAACTCACGGCGATCGTCAACATTGGCGATGACGCCTGGATCCACGGACTGCGAATCTGCCCCGATTTGGACACCTGCATGTACACCTTAGGTGGAGGTGTAGATCCGGAGCGAGGGTGGGGGCACCGCGACGAAACCTGGCACGCCAAAGAGGAATTGGCGCGCTACGGGGTGCAGCCGGACTGGTTCGGGCTCGGTGACCGTGACCTGGGCACCCACCTGGTGCGCACCCAGATGCTCAACGCCGGCTATCCCTTGACCCAGATCACCACCGCGCTGTGCGACCGCTGGCAACCCGGCGCGCGGCTGCTGCCCGCCAGCGACGATCGGTGCGAGACACACGTGGTGATAACCGATCCCGACGACGGCAGCCGGCGGGCCATTCACTTCCAGGAGTGGTGGGTGCGCTACCGGGCCCAGGTGCCCACGCACAGCTTCGCCTTCGTCGGCGCTGAAAAGGCGGCCGCCACAATTGATGCCACGGCGGCCATCGCGGACGCCGACGTCATCCTGCTGGCGCCCTCGAACCCGGTGGTGAGCGTCGGCGCCATCCTGGCCGTCCCCGGCATTCGCGGGGCGCTGCGCGGCGCGCGCGCGCCGATTGTCGGCTACTCGCCGATCATCGGTGGAAAGCCATTGCGCGGCATGGCCGATACCTGCCTGTCGGTGATCGGGGTCGAGTCCACCGCCGAGGCGGTCGCCCGGCACTACGGCGCGCGCCGGGACACCGGCATCTTGGACGGCTGGCTGGTGAGCGAAGACGACCGGGCCGGTTTCCAAGGCGACATCGACGGCATCGCGGTGCGCTCGGTACCGCTGGTGATGATCGACCCGAAGGCGACGGCCGAGATGGTCAGGGCCGGGCTGGAGCTGGCAGGGGTGACCCCTTGACGTCTCGGCCCGGCGAGCATGGCACCGCCGCCGCGATCGAAATCCTGCCCGTCGCCGGGTTGCCCGAATTCCGGCCCGGTGACGATCTGGGCGCTGCCGTCGCCGCGGCCGCCCCATGGTTGCGCGACGGCGACGTCGTCGTGGTAACCAGCAAGGCGGTGTCCAAATGCGAGGGCCGCCTGGTGCCGGCCCCGCAGGATCCGGAGGAGCGCGACCGACTGAGGCGCAAGCTGGTCGACGACGAAGCCGTCCGGGTGCTGGCCCGCAAGGGCCGGACCCTGATCACCGAGAACCGGATCGGCCTGGTGCAGGCCGCCGCGGGCGTAGACGGATCCAACGTGGGTCGCGACGAACTGGCGCTTCTGCCGGTCGACCCGGACGGCAGCGCCGCGACGCTGCGGGCCGCCCTGCGCGAACGGCTCGGTGTCGAGGTCGCCGTGGTCATCACGGACACGATGGGCCGCGCGTGGCGCAACGGCCAGACCGACGCGGCCGTGGGGGCCGCGGGCATGGCTGTGCTGCACGGCTATTCGGGGGCCGTCGATCAGCATGGCAATGAGTTACTGGTCACCGAGGTGGCGGTCGCCGACGAGATCGCCGCGGCCGCCGATCTGGTCAAGGGCAAACTGACCGCGATGCCGGTGGCAGTGGTGCGCGGCATGTCCGTGACCGACGACGGCTCGACAGCGCGGCGGTTGTTGCGGCCGGGCACCGAAGACCTGTTCTGGCTCGGCACCGCCGAAGCCCTCGAAGCCGGTCGCCGCGAGGCGCAGCTGCTGCGCCGATCGGTGCGCCGCTTCAGCGCCGAACCCGTGCCGGCGGATCTGTTGGAAGCCGCGGTCGCCGAAGCGCTGACCGCGCCGGCTCCGCACCACACCCGCCCGGTGCGGTTCGTCTGGCTGCAGACCCCGGCCATCCGGACCCGGCTGCTGGATCGCATGCGGGACAAGTGGCGCGCCGACCTCGCCGGCGACGGCCGGCCCGCTGACTCGATCGACCGCCGGGTGGCGCGCGGTCAGATCCTCTACGACGCGCCAGAGGTCGTCATCCCGATCCTGGTGCCGGACGGCGCGCACGCTTATCCCGACGCCGCCCGCACCGACGCCGAGCACACCATGTTCACGGTGGCCGTCGGCGCGGCGGTGCAGGCCCTGCTGGTCGCGCTGGCGGTGCGCGGGTTGGGCAGCTGCTGGATCGGCTCGACGATCTTCGCCGCCGACCTGGTGCGCGCCGAGCTCGGGCTGCCCCCCGACTGGGAACCGTTGGGCGCCATTGCCATCGGATATGCCGCCGAACCGGCCGGGCCGCGTGATCCGGCAGACCCCGGTGATTTGCTGATCCGCAAGTAATACTGAGCCCATGAAGTTCGCCGGCAAGGCGGCGGCCTCGGCCGACAAGGTTCGCGGCGGCTACTACACCCCCGCACCGGTGGCCCGGTTCCTGGCCACCTGGGTCCGCGCGGCGGGACCGAAGATCGTGGAGCCCTCCTGCGGCGACGGCGCGATCCTGCGCGAGTTGGCCACGCTCAGCGACCGGGTGCAGGGCGTCGAACTGATGGCCGACGAGGCGGCCAAATCCCGCCGGTTCGCCCCCGTCGACGCCGAGAGCCTGTTCGCCTGGCTCGCCACCGCCGAGGCCGGCGGCTGGGACGGGGTCGCCGGCAACCCGCCCTACATTCGTTTTGGCAACTGGCCAGCGCAGCAGCGCGATCCGGCGCTGGCCCTGATGCGGCGCGCGGGTCTGCGCCCCACCCGACTGACCAACGCCTGGGTTCCGTTCGTGGTGGCGAGCACCATGCTGGTGCGCGACGGCGGGCGGGTGGCGCTGGTGCTCCCTGCCGAGCTGCTCCAGGTCAGCTACGCCGCACAGCTGCGCGACTACCTTCTGTCCCGATTCCGCGAGATCACGTTGCTGACGTTCGAGCGCCTGGTGTTCGACGGCATCCTGCAGGAAGTCGTGTTGTTCTGCGGTGTCGCCGGCACCGGTCCCGCACGCATCCGCACCGTGCACCTCCAGGACGCCGGCGCCCTGGCTAGCGTGGACCTAAATGTGCGACACCGTCCTTTCGGGCCCGCGCTCTTGCACGAAAACGAGAAGTGGACCAAGTACTTTCTGGATCCCGCCGCGATCCGGCTGCTGCGTGCGCTCAAGAGTTCGGGCACCCTGACGCGGCTCGGGTTTTTCGCCGAGGTCGACGTCGGAATCGTGACCGGGCGCAACGCCTTCTTCACCTTCACCGACGCTCAGGCCGCCGCGCTGGGGTTACGGCCGCACTGCGTCCCGCTCGTCTCGCGCAGTGCCCAACTGTCCGGGCTGATCTACGACGAAGATTGCCGGGCAAGCGACCTCGCCGCCGGGCGGCGCGGTTGGTTACTCAACGCGCCGCGCGAGCCCGCCGATGCGGCGCTGCGAGCCCACATCAGCGCGGGTGAAGCGGCCGGGGTGCACCGCGGCTACAAGTGCTCGATCCGCGAGCCGTGGTTTGCCACGCCCTCGTTGTGGGCGCCCGATCTGTTCCTGCTGCGCCAGATCCACCGGGCGCCGCGGCTGACCGTCAACGCCGCCGCGGCCACGAGCACCGACACCGTGCACCGGGTGCGCCTCAGCGCCCGCGCCGATGCCGGGATCGACCCGGCCGCGCTGGCCGCGGTGTTCCACAACAGCGCGACGTTCGCCTTCAGCGAGATCATCGGTCGCAGTTACGGCGGCGGTGTTCTTGAGCTGGAGCCCCGCGAAGCCGAGCAGCTGCCCATTCCCCCGCCGAATTGCGCGGACGCCGATCTCGTCCGCGACGTCGACCTGCTGCTGAAGGCCAACGAGTTCGACAAGGCGCTCGACCTCGTCGACCGCCGCGTGCTGATCGACGGCCTGGGATTGGCGGCCGAGGCGGTGGCGGACTGCCGCGCGGCGTGGGTGTCGTTGCGGGATCGGCGGAAACGGCGGGGGTCACGATGAGCGTTCGGGAGTCGGCGATCGCGCTGCTGTCGAGCTGGGATCCACCCGACCCGGCCCAGGATTCGTTGCGCCACGCCGTGTTGGCGTTCGTGCACGCCCGCAGCGATGCGTGTCGGCGCGAGTGCGTGCCGGGCCACGTGACCGGGTCCGCGTTGGTACTGGACCACTCCGGCGACCAGGTGCTGCTGACCCTGCACCCCCGCCTGGGCCGGTGGGTGCAGTTGGGCGGCCACTGCGACGATGACGACACCGACGTCCTCGCCGCCGCGCTGCGCGAGGCCACCGAGGAGTCCGGGATCGACGGGCTGCGCATCGAACCCCGATTAGCCGCGGTGCACGTGCACCCGGTGACCTGCTCGCTGGGCGTGCCGACCCGTCATCTGGACCTGCAGTTCGTCGCGCACGCGCCGGCCGGCGCGCAGATCGCGATCAGCGACGAGTCCGAGGACTTGCGGTGGTGGCCCGCCGACGCGCTGCCCGACGGGACGGATTACGCGCTGGCCTATCTGGTCGCCCAAGCCACGCGAGCGGGTTAGCCGCCGAGTGTGCGGCTAGCTTCACGCTCGGCCTCGAATGTGCGGCTAGCGTCACGCTCGGCGAACAGGAGTCTCCGCCGCTAGACGTCGGACGAGTAGCGGATCCCGCCGTCGGGAATCGACACACCGGGCCACACCCGGGCGCCGCGCAACAACTCGCAGCGCGCCCCGATGTCGGCGCCGTCGCCGATCACGCCGTCACGGATCAGCGCCCGCGGGCCGATGCGCGCGCCGAAGCCGATGATCGATCGCTCGATCACGCTGCCGGCCTCGACCTTGACGCCGTCGAAGATCACCGCGCCGTCCAGCCGGACGCCGGGGCCGATCTCGGCTCCCCGCCCGACAACCGTGCCGCCGACCAGCACCGCGCCCGGCGACACCGCCGCGCCGTCGTGCACCAGCTGCTCGCCGCGGTGGCCGTGCAGCGCCGGCGACGGGGCGATGCCGCGCACCAGATCCGCTGAGCCACGCACGAAGTCTTCCGGGGTGCCCATGTCGCGCCAGTAGCTGGCGTCGACGTAGCCGCAGACCTTCACCCCGGGATCGGACAGCAGCGCGGGGAACACCTCACGTTCCACCGAGACCTCCCGGCCGCGCGGGATCCGGTCGATCATCTGGCGCGAGAAGACGTAGCACCCGGCGTTGATCTGGTCGGTCGGCGGGTCCTGGGTCTTCTCCAGGAAGCCGGTGACGCGGCCTTCCTCGGTGGTCACGCAGCCGAACGCCCGCGGATCGCCCACCCGGACCAGATGCAGTGTGAGGTCGGATTGCTCAGCCGAGTGGAAGTCGAGCATCTGACCCAGGTCGGCTCCGGAAAGCACGTCTCCGTTGAACACCATCACGGTGTCGTGCCGCAGGTGGCCGGCCACGTTGGCGATGCCGCCGCCGGTGCCCAGGGGCCGCTCCTCGGTGACGTACTCGATCTGCAAACCCAGCTTGGAGCCATCACCGAACTCGGCCTCGAACACCGCAGCCTGATACGACGTGCTCAGGATGACGTGGTCCATCCCGGCCGCGGCGATTCGCGAGAGCAGATGCGTGAGGAACGGCAGCCCCGCGGTGGGCAGCATCGGCTTGGGCGCCGACAGCGTCAGCGGCCGCAGCCGGGTGCCCTTGCCGCCGACCAGGATCACCACATCGACTTCTGGAGTTCCCACCTCAGTGACGCCCTTCTAGAAGTTTCCGCCGGCCGGACGCGCGCCGCGCACTGCGCACCATCAGGCGCGAACGCACCCTGAGCGAGGCGTGCAGCGTCCAGCGCAGCGGGGCGCGCGACCAACCGGAATGCCGGTCGGCCAGAAACATATACGTGCTCTTGTGATGCGCGGCCAGGTGGCTGGCCGGGTCCGCGCCGGTGGAGTGGCCCTTGTGGTGCAGCACCTCCGCCGACGGCACGTAGACGGACAGCCAACCGGCCTTGCCGAGGCGGTCGCCTAAGTCGACGTCCTCCATATACATGAAGTACCGCTCGTCGAACCCGCCGATCTGGGCGAACGCCGAACGCCGCACCAACAGGCACGACCCCGACAGCCAGCCCACCGGCCGCTCGCTGGGCTCCATCCGCTCCTGGCGGTACGCCGCCGACCACGGGTTGCTTTTCCAGAAGGGTCCGACGACCGCGTGCATGCCGCCGCGGATCAGGCTCGGCAGGTGCCGCGCCGACGGATACACCGATCCGTCGGGATCACGGATCAGCGGGCCCAGCGCGCCGGCCCGCGGCCACCGCGACGCGGCGTCGAGCAGTTCGTCGATGCTGCCCGGTCCCCACTGCACGTCCGGATTGGCGATGATCACCCAGTCATCGTCGGGATCCAGTTGGGCGACGGCACGATTCACCGCGGTCCCGTAGCCGAGGTTGGCTCCGGTGCGAAACAACCGCACATTGGGATAGCGGTCGACGGCTGCCTCCGGAGTGCCATCGGTGGAGCCGTTGTCGGCCAGCAGCACGCACACCTCCCGCTCCGTGGCCAGCGACAGCGAGGCCAGGAAGCGCTCCAGGTGCGGACCCGGTGAGAAGGTCACCGTCACGACCGGCAGGACGTCAGTCACGCGTAGAGGGTAACGGTCGAACGGCCGCGGCACCGCTATCGGCGGCGGCCAGCGCAGCGGCAAGCGCGGGGCGCCAAGGCCGCAGCGGCCGCATCCCCGCGGCGACGGACTGGCCACTCGACAAGGCGGAGTAGGCCGGTCGGGGGGCGGGGCGGGGAAAGTGCTCGGTGGGGACCGGTCGCACCCGCTCGGGGTCGGCGCCGCATTCCTCGAAAACGGCGCGGGCCTGATCGAACCGCGAGCAGGCTCCTTCATTGGCGGCGTGCAGGATCGGGCCGGGCGTGCCATCGTCGACGATCTGTAATAGCGCGGCGGCGAGGTCGCCGACGTAGGTCGGCGAGCCGATCTGGTCGTAGACCACGTCGACCGGACCGTCCCCGGCCGCCAGCCGGCACATCACGGCGACGAAGTCCTTGCCCGTGCCGCCGGTGTAGACCCAGGCGGTGCGCACGACTATGCCCTGGGACGGGTCGGGTATCGCCGCGAGCACGGCCCGCTCCCCCGCGACTTTGCTGCGCGCATACACACTCTGCGGGGCGGTGTGATCGGTGGGCTCGTACGGCCGCGGCGGCGCGCCGCCGAAGTCCCCGTTGAATACGTAGTCGGTGGACACGTGGACCAGTCGCGCGCCGACCTGCGAACACGCACGCGCGATGTGCCCCGGTCCGGCTTCGTTGACCGCGAATGCGGCCCCCTCGTCGGTCTCCGCCCGGTCGACGTCGGTATAGGCCGCGCAGTTGATCACCACGTCGCCGCGCCGCACGATCCGCTCGGCGGCCGTGGGCTCGGTGATGTCCCACTGCGACGACGTCAGCGCCAGCGCTGCACGGCCCTGCCTCGCCGTTAACGAGGTCAAATAGCCGCCCAACTGCCCACCGGCACCGGCGATCACGATCCTGCCCGACATGGTTCGAGTCTGGCATGGCCCGCAAAGCTGCAACCACGCCCGGGGCACGCGGGGACCGGCTACCGGTGAAGCACCTGTGTCGCAAGTAATGTAGTGGGATGCCTGTGCAACGTGTGGTTCGTGTGGTTGCCACCGCGCTGACGCTCGCGGTCGTCGTCGGCACCGGGATCGCATGGAGCAATGTCCGGTCCTTCGAAGACGGCATCTTCCACATGTCCGCGCCCTCGCTGGGCAAGGGTGGCGACGACGGCGCGATCGACATCCTGCTGGTCGGCATGGACAGCCGCACCGACGCGCACGGCAATCCCTTGTCGCAGGAGGAACTGGACACGCTGAAGGCCGGCGACGAGGAAGCGACCAACACCGACACGATCATCCTGATCCGCATCCCCAACAACGGGAAGTCGGCCACCGCGATCTCGATCCCGCGGGACTCCTACGTCGCCGCCCCGGGCTTGGGCAAGACCAAGATCAACGGCGTCTACGGCCAGACCCGGGAGGCCAAGCGCACCGCCCTGGTCAGGGCGGGCGCCTCCGCCGCCGAGGCGGCGGCCCAGGGCACCGAGGCGGGCCGCGAGGCGCTGATCAAGACCGTCGCGGACCTCACCGGTGTCACGGTCGACCACTACGCCGAAATCGGCCTGCTCGGCTTTTCCCTGATCACCGATGCCCTCGGCGGCGTCGACGTCTGCCTCAAAGAGCCGGTGTTCGAGCCGCTTTCGGGTGCCGACTTCCCGGCCGGCCCGCAACGACTCAACGGTCCCGAGGCGCTGAGCTTCGTGCGCCAGCGCCACGAGCTGCCGCGCGGCGACCTGGACCGGGTGGTGCGCCAGCAGGTGGTGATGGCCTCGCTGGCCCACCGGGTCATCTCCGGGCAGACGCTGTCCAGCCCCACCACGGTCAAGCGGCTAGAGGCCGCCGTCCAGCGCTCGGTGGTGATCTCGGCCGGTTGGGACGTCATGGATTTCGTGCAGCAGATGCAGAAGCTGGCCGGGGGTAACGTCGCCTTCGCCACCATTCCGGTGCTCGACGGCGCCGGCTGGAGCGACGACGGCATGCAGAGCGTGGTGCGGCTGGACCCACATCAGGTCGCCGACTGGGTGGGCGGCCTGTTGCACGAGCAGGAACAGGGCAAGACCGAGGAGATCGCGTACACCCCCGCCAAGACCACCGCCAGCGTCGTCAACGACACCGATATCAACGGGCTGGCCGCAGCAGTGTCAGACGTGTTGACCGCCAAAGGTTTTGCCGCGGGCACCGTGGGCAACAACGATGAGGCGCACGTCAAGACCAGCCAGGTGCGCGCCGCCAAGAGCGACGACCTGGGGGCCAGGGAGGTCTCGAAGGAATTGGGCGGGCTGCCGGTGATCGCCGACAGCTCGCTGGCCCCGGGCGCGGTACGGGTGGTGCTGGCCGACGACTACAGCGGACCGGGCTCGGGCCTGTCCGGCAGCGAGACGATCATGCCCGCCCGGGTGTCGACCGCCGGCGCGGTGGCGGCCGACCCCAGGGTTCCCGCGCCATCGCCAATCCTGACCGCCGGCTCGGACAAGCCGGAGTGCATAAACTAACGACCGGTGCCTCAACTGACCACGCTGAGCGGGGCGATCCTCGACCCGATGCTGCGGGCCGATCCGGTCGGTCCGCGCATCACCTACTACGACGACGCCACCGGCGAGCGCATCGAACTGTCCGGTGTGACGCTGGCCAACTGGGCCGCCAAGACGGGCAACCTGCTGCGCGACGAATTGGGCGCCGGCCCAAAAAGCCGGGTGGCGATTCTGTTGCCCGCGCATTGGCAGACGGCCGCGGTGCTGTTCGGGGTGTGGTGGATCGGTGCCGAGGCGGTGCTGACCGGCCCGGCAGACCCGGCAAAAGCCTCGAACATAGCGTCGGACATCGCACTGTGCACGGCCGAGCGCCTCGATGAGGCCGACGCCGCCGTGAGCACGGCGGTATCGGGGGGCGAGCTGGCGGTGCTGTCGCTGGACCCGTTCGGCCGGCCGGCACCGGACCTGCCGATCGGCGTGACCGACTACGCCACCGCGGTGCGGGTGCACGGCGATCAGGTCGTTCCCGAACCGCGCCCGGGGCCGGCGCTGGGCGGACGATCGGTCGACCAGGTGCTGGCCGATTGCCAAAGCTCCGCCGCGACAAGGGGATTGACGTCGCGCGATCGGGTGCTGTCCAGCGCGTCGTGGTCCGGGCCCGCCGAGCTGGTGGACGGCCTGCTGGCGATCATGGCCGTCGGCGCCTCGCTGGTGCAGGTGGCCAATGCCGACCCGGCCGGGCAAGAGCGCCGCATCGACACCGAGAAAATCACCCGGGTGCTGTAAAGGCCTGAGGAGCCGACCCCGGGGCCACACCGCGCGCGATACATATTGATATCGCTATATTTCGATGTTAACGTCGTGCAATCATGGGCGAAACGCGCGGACGATAGGAAGGTTGCGGCGATGGCGGTGTACGGGCTTCTGGCGAAGGCGGCAGGCACGGTGGTCACCGGGTTGGTCGGCGTGACCGCCTACGAGGTGGTGCGCAAAGCCGTCGCCAAGGCGCCGCTGCACGAGACGGCGGTCAAAGGGGCCGAGCTCGGACTGCGCGGCACCCGCAAGGCCGAGGAAGCCGCCGAGTCGGCGCGCCTCAAGCTCGCCGACGTCATGGCCGAGGCCCGCGAGCGCATCGGTGAGGAGGCGCCCACGCCCTCGGTCGCCGACACCCACGACCACGAGCACTGATCGGGCGATATGGAACTCGCCCTGGTCCCCGACATCGCAGCCGAGGAGCGAACCGAAGACGCTGCGCTGCAAGTGATTTCGGATGCCGCCGGGCGCATGCGGGTCGCCGTCGAGTGGGTGCGCGCCAGCTCCCGGCGCGCCGTGGCGGTCGAGGAGGCCGTCGCCAAGTGTGAGGGTGTGCGGGTGGTGCACGCCTACCCGCGCACCGGATCGGTCGTCGTCTGGTACTCCCCCCGGCGCTGCGACCGTTCCGCGGTGCTGGCCGCCATCGGCGAGGCGTTGCACGTCGCCGCCGAGCTGATCCCGGTCCGCCCGCCGCATTCGGAGGAGATCCGCAACGCCGACGTGCTGCGCATGGTCATCGGCGGCGCGGCGCTGGCCCTGCTCGGGGTGCGCCGCTACGTCTTCGCGCGGCCGCCACTGCTGGGACCCGGCGGCCGGCTGTTCGCCACCGGCGTCACCGTCTTCACCGGCTATCCGTTCCTGCGGGGCGCGCTGCGTTCGTTGCGCTCCGGCAAGGCCGGCACCGACGCGCTGGTCTCGGCGGCGACCGTGGCGAGCCTGGTGTTGCGCGAGAACGTCGTCGCCCTCACCGTGCTGTGGTTGCTCAATATCGGTGAGTACCTTCAGGATCTGACGCTGCGCCGGACCCGGCGCGCCATCTCCGAACTGCTGCGCGGCAGCCAGGACACGGCGTGGATCCGGCTCGACGACGGTAACGAGGTTCAGGTGCCGATCGACACCGTGCAGATCGGCGACGAGGTGGTGGTCCACGACCACGTCGCCATCCCGGTCGACGGCGAAGTGGTCGACGGCGAGGCGATCGTCGACCAGTCCGCGATCACCGGGGAGAATCTGCCGGTCAGCGTGATGGTCGGCGCGCACGTGCACGCCGGTTCGGTGGTGGTGCGCGGACGCCTGGTGGTGCGCGCCCGCGCCGTCGGCAACCAGACCACCATCGGCCGCATCATCACCCGGGTCGAGGAGGCGCAGCACGACCGGGCGCCGATCCAGACCGTCGGCGAAAACTTCTCGCGCCGTTTCGTTCCCACCTCGTTCATCGTCTCGGCCATCACGCTGGCGGTCACCGGTGACGTCCGCCGGGCGATGACCATGCTGCTGATCGCCTGCCCGTGCGCGGTGGGCCTGGCCACCCCCACCGCGATCAGCGCGGCGATCGGCAACGGTGCTCGCCGCGGCATCCTGATCAAGGGCGGCTCGCACCTCGAGCAGGCCGGCCGGGTGGACGCGATCGTGTTCGACAAGACCGGCACGCTGACAGTCGGCCGCCCCGTGGTCACCAATATCATTGCGCTACACAAGGATTGGCAGCCCGAGCAGGTGCTGGCCTATGCGGCCAGCTCGGAGATCCACTCCCGACACCCGCTGGCCGAGGCGGTGATCCGGTCCACCGAGGAACGCCATATCACCATCCCGCCGCACGAGGAGTGCGAGGTGCTGGTGGGCCTGGGCATGCGCACCTGGGCCGATGGCCGGACCCTGCTGCTTGGCAGCCCCGGACTGCTGCGCGCCGAGAAGGTGCGGGTGTCCAAGAAGGCGTCGGAGTGGGTGGATCGGTTGCGTCGCCAGGCCGAGACCCCGCTGCTGCTCGCCGTCGACGGCAAACTGGTGGGGCTGATCAGCCTGCGCGACGAGGTGCGGCCCGAGGCCCCCGGTGTTCTGGAGAAGTTGCGCGCCAACGGTATTCGCCGGATCATCATGCTCACCGGCGATCACCCGGACATCGCCGAGGTGGTGGCAGGCGAGCTCGGGATCGACGAGTGGCGCGCCGAGGTGATGCCGGAGGACAAGCTCGCCGCGGTGCGCGACCTGCAGGACGAGGGCTACACCGTCGGCATGGTCGGCGACGGCATCAACGACGCCCCCGCCCTGGCCGCCGCCGACATCGGGATCGCGATGGGGTTGGCCGGAACCGACGTCGCCGTCGAGACCGCCGACGTGGCGCTGGCCAACGACGACCTGCATCGCCTGCTCGACGTGGGCGACCTGGGCGCTCGCGCGGTCGACGTGATCCGGGAGAACTACGGCATGTCGATAGCCGTCAACGCCGCCGGCCTGATCATCGGCGCGGGCGGGGCGCTGTCCCCCGTGCTGGCCGCGATCCTGCACAACGCGTCGTCGGTTGCCGTGGTGGCCAACAGTTCTCGTTTGATCCGCTACCGGCTCGAGTCACCGCGCGGCTCGGTGAACGGCGAGCGCGCCGTCTGACGATTCAGCAGCCGCAATCCTCGCCGCGCCAGGCGCGCACGCCCTGCCAGACCGCGACGCCGGCAATGACCAGCCCGACGGCCGGGTCGATCCACCACGCGCAGGAGCACAGCGCCGTCATCGCCAGGCCGATCAGCACCCCGGCGGCCTGGGCGGCGCACAGGTAGTTCTGGGTTCCCTCGGCCTCGGTGGCGCCCGAGCCCAACCGCGTGCCCAACCGGTGGTTGGCCCGCCCGAGCACCGGCATGAGCACCAGCGCGAGCGCGGTCAGCCCGATGCCGATCACGGACACCTCGGCGTGGTGTTCGCCCACCAGGTCGCGGACGGATTCGGCGGCGATATACGGGGCGGTCAGCCAGAACGACATCGCGACACCGCGTTGCGCGCGCCGCTCGGCGCTTACGGACAGTGCGCGCGCCCCGCTGAACCGCCACACCACCATTGCGCTGGCCAGCGCCTCCGCCGCGCCGCCCAGGGCCCACCCGGTGAGGGCGACGGAGGACACCGCGACGCCCTGCCACAGCCCGACCGCGCCCTCGACGAGCACAACGGCCAGGCTGACCCAGGCCAGCCGCCGCGCCCACTCGGCGCCGCGCCGCCAGCCCGCGTCGCGCGCAGCGACGCTCGTGCACCCGATGGCAACCGATGTGGTCATTGCGCGAGGCTAGCCGCGGCCGCGGCGGTTCGCATCGCCGCAACGCCCGCCCGTGATCGATCTGTCACACCTCGCACCTGGGCGCCCGGCGCTCTTAGTTATGGTGGCTAACCAGTAGATCGGAAGGGATTTTCTCGATGGCGCGCAGCGACGACGACACCTGGGACCTCGCGACCAGCGTGGGAGCGACCGCCACGATGGTGGCCGCCGGACGAGCCCGGGCCACCCTCGACGGGCTGATCGACGATCGGTTCGCCCTGCCGCTGGTGCGCGCGGTCGGTGTCGACTTCATGACCCGGTGGGCCGCCGGCGAACTCGCCTCCGTCGATGTCGACGAACCGGACGCCGCGTGGGGCATGCAACGCATGACCGACATGCTGGCAGCCCGCACCCGCTACATCGACGCGTTCTTCGCCGAGGCGGGCGCCGCCGGCATCGATCAGGTGGTCATTCTGGCCTCCGGCCTGGACGCGCGCGCCTACCGGCTGCAATGGGCGCCGGGCACCACGGTGTTCGAGATCGACCAGCCGCGAGTCCTGGAGTTCAAGGCCGCCACCATCGCCGAACTCGACGCCCAGCCCGCCGCCGAGGTGCGCAACGTCCCGATCGACCTGCGCCACGACTGGCCGTCGGCGCTGCGACAAGCCGGCTTCGACACCGGGCGCTCCGCGGCCTGGGCCGCCGAGGGACTGATCGGCTTCCTGCCGCCGCAGGCCCAGGATCGGTTGCTGGACAACATCACCGCCCTGTCCGCCGACAGCAGTCAGCTGGTGGCCGAGGTGTTCGCCAACACGGGAGTCAGCGGGGACGCGCTGAACGCCGCGAGCGAGAAGTGGCGGCGCAACGGCCTCGACATTGCCCTGGGCGAGCTCGGCTTCCCCGGCGAGCGCAACGACGTGGCCACCTACCTGCAGCAGCGGGGCTGGCAGCCGGTCCGCACCCCGTTGAACCAGATGCTGGCCGACAACGGCCTGCCGCTGCAGTCGACCGACCCCGATGCGCCCTTCGCGCAGAACTACTACTGCACCGCGGTGTTGCACAGGGCAGGTTGAAAGGAAGGCGAACGCGATGCCAAACAGCAAGCCCGCCAAGCCACTTGACGGTTTCCGGGTGATCGATTTCACCCAGAACATCGCCGGGCCGATGGCCGGACAGGTGCTGGCCGATCTGGGCGCCGAGGTCATCAAGATCGAGGCGCCGGGTGGCGAGGCGGCCCGGCACATCACCGCGGTCCTGCCCGGGCGCCCACCGCTGGCCACCCTGTTCCTCCCACACAACCGGGGCAAGAAGTCGGTGATGGCCGACCTGCGCAGCGACGAGGCCAAACGGCAGATCCTTGCGCTGGTCGATACCGCCGACGTTGTGCTGGAAGGGTTTCGGCCCGGGGTGATGGAACGCATGGGTCTGGGTCCCGCCGAGCTGCAGTCGCGCAATCCCAAACTCATCTACGCGCGGCTTTCCGCGTACGGCGGCAACGGACCGGAGGGCAGCCGGCCGGGCGTCGACCTGATGGTCGCCGCGGAGTCCGGCATGACCACCGGGATGCCCACGCCCACCGGCAAACCCCAGATCATCCCGTTCCAACTCGTCGACGCCGCCAGCGGTCACGTGCTGGCCCAGGCGGTGCTGGCCGCGCTGCTCAACCGTGAACGCCACGGGGTCGCCGATGTCGTGCGGGTCGCGATGTATGACGTCGCGGTCAGCCTGCAGGCCAGCCAGCTGACCATCCACCTGAACAAGCCGAGCGACGCCCCCACCCCGGACCCGGCACCGAAGGCCAAGCGCCGCAAGGGCGTCGGGTTCGCCACCCAACCGTCGGACGCCTTCAAGGCCGCCGACGGCTACCTGGTGATCAGCGCGTACGTGCCCAAGCACTGGGAGAAGCTGTGCGAGGTCGTCGGCCGGCCGGACATGCGCCACGACGAGCGATTCGCCGACCAGCGCGCGCGGGCGCTCAACTATCCCGAACTGACCGAGGAACTCGAAAAGGCCCTGGCCGCCAAGACCGCGGACGAATGGGTCCGGCTGCTCCAGCAGGCCGGCCTGATGGCCTGCCACGCCCACACCTGGAAGCAGGTGGTCGGCACCGCGCTGTTCGCCGAGAACGAGCTCGCACTGCCCGTCGGCGAGGGCGCCGACGAGGTCACGGTAATCCGTACTCCGGCACGCTATTTGAGTTTCGATGCCGTGGCCGCCGCGCCCCCGCCCGCCCTCGGCCAGCACACCGAGGAGTATCTGGGCGCACCGCAGCCCGCGCCGTAGTCTCACGGCGTCAGCTTGACCACCCGGTTGTTGCCGCGGTCGGCGACATAGACGTTCTGGTCCTTGTCGACCGTCACCGCCAACGGCGTGTTGAGCCCGTTGAACGACAGGACGGTCCCGGTGGTCGCGCCCGGAGCGTACTTCACCACGTCGCTCTTGTCGTGCTCGGTGACGTAGACGGTGCCGCTGTTGTCCACGGCGATGCCCCACGGCACGGACAGGTCACGAAATGGCAACTCCGACTGAGTATTTGAATTGGCGTCCAGCTTCACGGCCCTGTTGTTGTCCGTATCGGCGACGTAGACGGTGCCCCCGGCGTCGACGGCCACGCCATCGGGATTCTTCAGCCCGGTGAACGGCAACTCGGTCTGGGCCGTGGAGCCCGCCGCCAGTTTCAGCACCCTGCTGTTGCCGCGGTCGGCGACATACACGGCGCCCTGGCTGTCGACCGCGACGCCCTCGGGGTAGCTCAGGCCGTTGAACGGCAGCACCTTCTGGTCGTTGGATCCCGCGGCCAAACTGACCACACGATTGTTGAAATCAGCGACATACACGGTGCCCGCGCCGTCGACGGCCAGACCCTGCGGCTGGTAGAGCCCGTGGAACGGCAGCACCGTCGTGGCATCCGAACCGGCCGAGAGCTTCACCACCCGGCCATACATGCCTTCGCTGGTGACATAGACGCCGCCGGCGCTGTCCAGCGCCACCCCGCCCGGGGAAAGGCGGAAGTCAATACCCTTGAACGGCAACACGCTTTGACCACTCGCCTGCTTCGACGGCGATTCGGTGGACAGGTAGCCCACGACCGCCACGACGAAAGCAACCAGCGCGACGAGCACGATGGCGCCGACGATGATCCACTGCTTGCGTTTGTCGTTCGGCGCGGCTGGCCTTCCGAAGTCCGGCGCGGGCCCGTATACGGGGCCGGATGTCGTTGGGGCGGGCCGGATCAGCGACGGGTTACGGCCGGAGTGCTCGGACCAACCGGTGCCGCCCGCCCTGGCCGCCGCCGGACCCACCATGGTCTCGGCGCCGGGCCACGCTGCGCCCGAGTGCGGCGCGGACTCCGGGCGTCGAGCCGACGCCTGTGCGCGCTGGGCCGCGTCTTCCCCCTCGCGCAGGATCGTGGTGGCCTTGCGCTGCTCGGACGTGTTCAGCGCGTGATGCGCGGCGGCGGCGAATTCGCCGGCGGTGCGATAGCGATCCTCGGGACGTTTGGCCATGCCCTTTGCGATCACCTGATCCAACGCGGGCGGAAACGCGCCGGGGCGCAATTGGCTGGGCGGCGCGGCCGTCTTCGTCAGATGCGCGGCGACCAGCCGTTCGATGGTGTCGGCCGGGTAGGGCGGCGAGCCGGTCAAACACTCGCTCAAAACACAGGCGAGCGAATAGATGTCGACGCTGTGGGTGACATCGTCGTCGGTGAATCGTTCCGGGGCCATGTAGTAATAGGTTCCGATCGCGGTCCCGACCTGGGTCAGGCCAGGATCGGTCGCGGCCCGCGCGATGCCGAAGTCGGCCAGGTAGGCGAAATCGTTGGGGGTGACCAGAATGTTCCCCGGTGTGACGTCGCGGTGCGCAACCCCGGCGGCGTGCGCCGCGTCGAGCGCGGCGGCGACCTGGCTGATGATGGCGATCGCGCGCGGCGCGGCCAATGGCCCGTCCCGGCGCAACAGCGTACCCAGGTCGACCCCGTCGACGAGGCGCATCTCCACGAAGAATCGCCCGTCGATCTCGCCGTAGTCGTGGATCGGTACCACGTGCGGTTCGGTCAGCCGTCCCGCGATGTCGGCCTCGCGCTGTAGCCGGGCGCGGAACTCCGCATTGCCGGAAAACTGCTGGGAGATCAGTTTCAGGGCCACCAAGCGGCGCTTGCGGGCGTCCTCGGCCTCGTAAACCTCACCCATGCCGCCCTGGCGCAGAAGTCGCACCAGCCGGTACGGGCCGAACCAGGATCCCTCCCGCGAGGCGGGCCCGCTATCGCTCACCCTCGAGCCTCCTTCGCATCGTCAGGAAATGGCATTGACCGCGCTCGACAGCTTCGACGTGAACGAGCTGGGCAGCGGGATGGAACCGTATTGGTCCAAACCGTCCTGGCCCGGACCGATCGCCGCCTGCATGAACGCCTTCACCGCCGCGCCCGTGGCCGCGTCCGGGTACTTCGAGCAGACGATTTCATAGGTCGCGAGCACGATCGGGTACGCGCCGGACTGCGTCGGCTTGTAGAACGACGAGGTGTCCAGCACCAGGTCGTTGCCCTGCCCGCTGAAGGTCGCGCCGGCGATCGTCTTCTCGACGGAGTCCTTGGTGATCGGCACCGCGGCCGGTCCTGCCGACGTGATGATCGATGCCATCGTCAGCTGCTTACCCACCGCGAAGGACCACTCGTTGTAGGTGATCGACCCCTCGGTGTTCTGCAGCAGCGCCGACGTGCCATTGTTCCCGCTGGCTCCCTGTCCGACGCCGCCGTTGAACGTCTCGCTGCCACCCTTGCCCCATGCGCCGTTGGACGCGCCGTCCAGATACTTCTGAAAATTCGCGGTGGTACCGGATTTGTCACTGCGGAAGATGACCGTGATGGGTGTCGACGGCAGGTTGATGCCGGAGTTGATGGCCTTCAGTGCCGGGTCGTCCCACTTGGTGATCGTGCCGTTGAAGATCTTCGCGACGGTGGGTCCGTCCAGTTTCAGCCCGCTCACCCCGGTGAGGTGGTAGGTGACCGCGATCGGCCCGAACACCGTGGGCAGATCCCACGCCGGTGAACCGCAGCGCTGCGCCGCCCGGTCGTTCTGACCGGTGGACGGGTCCAGAGGGATATCGGAACCCGCGAGATCGGTCTGATTGTTGAGGAACTGGGTCAGTCCGGCGCCGGATCCGTTGGCGTTGTAATCCAGCGTGTAACCCGGGCAGGCCCGAATGTAGGCGTAGACGAACTGCTCGATGGCGTTTTGCTGCGCGGTCGAGCCGCTGTCTTTCAGCACCTTCTTGCCACCGCAATCCACTTTCGCCGGCTTCTCGCCCGATCCCGACGACGAGTTGCTGTCGCCGCATCCCGCCGCCAGCGCGAGCGCGGCGACGGCCACCAGGCTGAGTGCGACGCCAGGTCGAGCGAACCTCACGAAACTCCTTCGGTCTTCAACAAAAGTTAACTATTCGCGAATATACAAACCCTTGACGAACAATAAGAGGTGAATTGCCGGTGACCGCGCGCCGCGCGCGAACACGTAACATCAGTTGTCGATGCGTCGCGAACAACAGTTCCAGGCCGCAACTGCGGCTGCCGCTGCCGATGACGGCGGCGTTAGCGTGCGCTCGGTCGACCTGACCCTGGGATTCGGCCCCAAAACAGTCCTCGAGCACGTCAGCCTCGACTTTCCCGCCCGATCCGTCACCACACTGCTGGGGCCGACCGGTTCGGGCAAGACCACCTTCCTGCGCACCCTGAACCGGATGAACGACAAGGTTTCGGGTTTCCGGCACAGTGGTGACGTCCTGTTGGGCGGGCGCACCATCTTCTCCGACCGCGACCTGATGGAGTTCCGCCGCAGCGTGGGCATGCTGTTTCAGCGTCCCAACCCGTTTCCGATGTCGATCGTGGACAACGTCGTGGCCGGCGTGCGTGCGCACAAGATCGCGCCGCGCAAGGAATTCAAAAGCGTCGCCGAGGCACGGCTCACCGAGGTCGGTCTCTGGGATGCGGTCAAGGATCGGCTCGGTGATTCCCCATTCCGGCTCTCCGGGGGACAGCAGCAGTTGCTGTGTTTGGCCCGTGCCCTAGCGGTTAACCCGGAGGTGCTATTGCTCGACGAGCCCACCTCCTCGCTGGACCCGACCACGACCGAAAAGATCGAGGGGCTCATTCGATCCCTCGCCGGCCGGCTGACGGTGATCATGGTGACCCACGATCTCGCGCAGGCCGCCCGCACCGGTGACCGGACCGCATTCTTCTTCGAGGGCAGGCTGGTCGAGGAGGGACCAACCAAACAGTTGTTCTTATCGCCGGAGCACGAGGAGACCATCCGCTACTTCGCGCCGTTCCGACCGGCCGGGGGCTCCTCGCATCAGGTGGGGATGACGGAAAGACATTAGCGCAGAGAAGGTTTCGCCGGAATAGGACACGACGGGGAACAGGAAGCGAGGACGTGAGGGGTCGTCTGGGCGCGCTGCTGGGCCTGGTGGCAATTGGGCCACCAGCTTTAGGCATCGCAGGTTGTGGCTCCAACTCCCTACGTGGTGCGCCAACTACCGGGCCGACCGCCGGCAGCGTCGCCACCACGCCGGCTGCATCCACGATTGAGCTCTCCGAGACCGGCAGCACGCTGCTCTACCCGCTGTTCAGCGAGTGGGGCGCCGCCTATCGTGCGAAGTATCCGAACGTCACCATCACCACCCAGAGCAGCGGCTCGGGCGCGGGAATCTCCCAGGTTGCGGCCCAGGCGGTCGTCATCGGCGCCTCCGATGCCTACCTGTCCGAGGGCGACACGGCCGCCCACCGGGGGCTGATGAACATCGCGCTGGCCATTTCGGCGCAACAGGTCAACTACAACCTGCCCGGCGTCCATCAGCATCTCAAGCTCAACGGCAGGGTGCTGGCCGCCATGTATCGGGGCACGATCAAAACGTGGAACGACCCACAGATCGCCGGCATCAACCCCGGCCTGCACCTCCCCGATACCCCGGTCGTTCCGCTGCACCGCTCCGACGGGTCCGGCAGCACGTTCCAGTTCACCCAGTACCTGTCCAAGCAGGATCCCGACGGCTGGGGCCGCTGGCCCGGCTTCGGCACCACCATCGCCTTCCCGGCGGTGCCCGACGCGCTGGGCGAGAACGGCGACGGTGCCATGGTGACCGGTTGCGCCGCGAACCCCGGCTGTGTGGCGTACACCAGCATTGGCTCGCTCGACGAGGCCGATGAGCACGGACTCAGTCAGGCCAAGCTGGACAACGCCTCCGGCAGATACCTGCTGCCCACCGCCAAGAACATCCAGGCCGCGGCGTCCGGCTTCGCCTCGAAAACCCCGCCGAATCAGGCGATCTCGCTGATCAACGGCCCCGCCGCGGACGGCTACCCGATCGTCAACTACGAGTACGCGATCGTCAACAGCAGCCAGAAGGACGCCGCCACCGCACAGACCCTGCAGGCCTTCCTGCACTGGGCGGTCACCGACGGCAACAACGCCTCGTTCCTGGACAAGATGCACTTCCAGCCGCTGCCGCCGGAGGTGGCGAAGCTATCGGACGCCCAGATCACCAAGATCAGCGGATGAGCACGGTAACGCAAGGCGCACAAGGGAAAAGGAGAAGGTTGTGAAAGTTCGTCTGACTAGATTGCTGGCAATGGGCGCGACCGCGCCATTGGTTTTCGCCCTCGGGGTGGGCATGGCCGCGTGTGGTTCGAACTCGCAGAGCGGTGCGCCGAATCAGGGTGGCGGCGGCCCGGTTGCGACGACGCCGGCATCCTCGCCGATCACGCTGTCGGAGACCGGTAGCACGCTGCTGTACCCGCTGTTCAACCTGTGGGCCCCGGCCTATCACGGCAAGTACTCGAACGTGACGCTCACGCCCCAGGGCACGGGTTCGGGTACCGGGATCTCCCAGGCGGCGGCGGGGGCGGTCAGCATCGGCGCCTCCGACGCCTACCTGTCCGAGGGCGACATGGCCGCACACAAAGGACTGATGAACATCGCGCTGGCCATTTCCGCGCAGCAGGTCAACTACAACCTGCCGGGGGTCACCGAACACATCAAATTGAACGGCAAGGTGCTGGCCGGCATGTACAACGGCACCGTGAAAACCTGGAACGATCCGCAGATCACCGGGCTCAACCCCGGCGTGAATCTGCCGGCCACGCCGGTGGTTCCGTTGCACCGCTCCGACGGTTCCGGTGACACCTTCCTGTTCACCCAGTACCTGTCCAAGCAGGATCCCGACGGCTGGGGCCGCTCGCCCGGCTTCGGCACCACTGTCGCCTTCCCGACGGTGCCCGGCGCACTCGGCGAGAACGGCAACGGCGGGATGGTGACCGGCTGCGCGGACACCCCGGGCTGCGTGGCCTACATCGGCATCAGCTTCCTCGACCAGGCCCAGCAGAAGGGGCTCGGCGAGGCGCAACTGGCCAACGCCTCGGACAAGTACCTGCTGCCCGAAGCCAAGAGCATCCAGGCCGCGGCGTCCGGCTTCGCCTCGAAAACCCCGCCGAATCAGGCGATCTCGCTGATCAACGGCCCCGCCGCGGACGGCTACCCGATCGTCAACTACGAGTACGCGATCGTCAACAGCAGCCAGAAGGACGCCGCCACCGCGCAGACCCTGCAGGCCTTCCTGCACTGGGCGGTCACCGACGGCAACAACGCCTCGTTTTTGGACAAGGTGCACTTCCAGCCGCTGCCGCCGGAGGTGGCGAAGCTGTCGGACGCCCAGATCGCCAAGATCAGCGGCCAGTAGGAGTTCGGTGACCGATTTCACGATGGGCAGCGCGCTGGCCCGGGTTCGCGGCGTGCGCCGACCGGGCCTCGCCATCCGTTCGTTGGGCGCGGTGGGTGCGGCGATTCCGCTGCTCGCGCTCGTGTTCGTGCTCGCGACCCTGCTCCTCGAGGCGCTGCCGGCGATCAAGGTCAACGGGTTGCACTTCTTCACCGCCACCGACTGGAATCCGGGCAACACGTATGGCGACGCCGTCGTCACCCGCGGCGTCCGGCATCCGGTCGGCGCCCACTACGGGGCATTGCCGATGATCGTCGGGACGCTGGCGACGTCGGCGATCGCGTTGATCATCGCGGTGCCGGTGTCGATCGGCGCGGCGTTGGTGATCGTCGAACGGCTGCCCAGACGGATCGCGTCGGCCATCGGAATGCTGCTCGAATTGCTCGCCGGCATTCCCAGCGTCATCGTCGGCTTATGGGGCGCAATGACCTTCGGGCCGTTCATCGCCCACGATGTGGCTCCGGTGATCGCCCGCAACGCTCCGGACGTGCCGGTGCTCGACTACTTTCGCGGCAACACCGGTAACGGCGAGGGCTTGCTGGTGTCCGGCCTGGTGTTGGCGGTGATGGTCATTCCCATCATCGCGAGCACCACCCGCGACCTGATCCGGCAGGTGCCGGTGCTGCCCCGCGAGGGTGCGGTCGCGCTGGGGATGACCGACTGGGAATGCGCGCGACGGGTCACCCTGCCGTGGGTGTCGAGCGGTATCGTCGGCGCCATTGTGCTCGGGCTCGGACGCGCGCTGGGCGAGACGATGGCCGTCGCCATGGTGTCGGGTGCGGTGTTGGGTGCGATGCCGGCAAACATCTACTCGACGATGACCACCATCGCTGCCACCGTTGTGTCACAGTTGGATTCGGCGATGACCGACTTCACCGACTTCGCGGTGAAGACCCTCGCGGAACTCTCGCTGGTGCTGATGCTGATCACGTTGCTGACCAACGTGGCGGCCCGCGCGATGGTGCGCCGGGTATCGGGTACCGCACTGCCCGTGGGACGAGGTGTCTGAGGTGAACACAACCCGGCGCAAGATTGTCAACGCGGTGTTCTGGGCTGCGTGCGTGTGCTGTCTGGCGGTGGTGGTGGTGCCGACACTGTGGATGCTGTTCGAAGTCGTCGGCCGCGCTGCGCCGGTGTTCAAATGGACTGTGCTGGTGCAAGACACGCGTGGCAACGGTGGTGGTTTGCGTAACGCCATCATCGGCACCCTGGTCGTCGGCTTCGGGGTCATGCTGATCGGGGGCTCGGTCAGCGTGTTGACCGGCATCTATCTGTCCGAATTCGCCAGTGGCAGAACACGTTCCGTTCTTCGCGGCGCTTACGAGGTACTCTCGGGCATCCCGTCCATCGTGCTCGGTTACGTCGGCTATCTGGCGCTGGTGGTGACATTTCACTGGGGGTTTTCTCTGGCGGCCGGGGTGCTGACGCTCTCGGCGATGAGCATTCCATACATCGCGAAGGCCACCGAGTCCGCGCTCTCCCAGGTGCCTACGTCCTACCGGGAGGGAGCGGAGGCGCTCGGGCTGCCGCTGGGGTGGACCTTGCGCAAAATCGTGCTCAAATCGGCGATCCCCGGAATCGTCACCGGCCTGCTGGTGGCGCTGGCGCTGGCGGTCGGCGAGACGGCGCCGATGTTGTACACGGCCGGCTGGTCGAATTCCCCACCGACCGGGCAGCTCACCGACTCACCGGTCGGCTACCTGACGTACCCGATCTGGACGTTCTACAACCTGCCCTCCAAGGCCGCTCGCGAGCTGTCCTATGACGCGGCATTTTTGCTGATCGTTTTCGTCTTGCTGCTGATCATCTTCGGTCGGCTGATCACCTGGTTCGCCCGGCGGCACTCGGCGGAATCGGTCTAGCGCACTTAGGATCCGTTGCCAGGCAGCCGCACCACCTGAACGAAGAACTCGTCGATCTGCCGGACGGCCTTCATGAATTGGTCCAGGTCAACGGGTTTGGTGACGTAGGCGTTCGCGTGCAGCTTGTAGCTCTTGAGAATGTCTTCCTCTGCCGAGGAGGTGGTGAGCACCACGACCGGGATGCGCGACAGGTCGGGGTCGGACTTGACCTTCTCCAGTAGCTGGCGACCGTCGTATTTGGGCAGATTCAAGTCGAGCAGGATGAGGTCGGGTCGCGGCGCGTCGGCGAACTCACCGCGCCGGTAGAGGTAATTGAGGCCCTCCTCCCCGTCATGGGCGACATGGAGCCTGTTCTTGAGCTTGTTGTGCTCGAACGCTTCTCGGGTGATGAGCTCGTCGCCCGGGTCGTCCTCGACGAGCAGGATGTCGATCACTCTGCCTTCTGGTGTCGTCATTGATGCGCTCCTTCCAAAGCAGCCGAGTCTGCGTCGTCGACGGGTTCGAGCATGGGCAGGGTCAATTCGAATCGGGTCCCCTCGGTGTAGGACGTGTCGATCCGGACGGTGCCGCCGTGGTGCTCGATGATCTTCTTGACCAGTGCCAGGCCTACTCCCGTCCCGGCGTACACATCCCGGCCGTGCAGCCGCTGGAAGATCACGAAAACCTTGTCGGAGAATTCCTCCGGGATGCCGATTCCGTTGTCCGCCACGCTCAGCAGCCATTCCCGGTCGTGGGTGCCGGTGCCGGGTGCGCATTCGATGACGACGCGCGGCCGACGGTCCTTGTGCCGGAACTTGATCGCGTTGCCGATCAGGTTCTGCCACAGCATCGTCAGCAGCATCGGATCCCCGACGATCTGCGGCAGCGGCTGCGCCGGGCGCACGATCTGCGCATCGGTCTCCTCGATCGAGGCGGCCAGATTCGCCAGGCCGGCATCGAGCGTCTCGTCGAGCCGCACCTCGGTCTCCGTGGTGCCCAACCGGCCGACTCGGGAGAAGGTGAGCAGGTCGTTGATCAGCGCCTGCATTCGCTTGGCGCCGTCGACCGCGAACCCGATGTATTCGACGCCCCGCTCGTCGAGCTTGTCGCCGTAGCGCTTTTCCAGCAGCTGGCAAAAGGACGCAACCTTGCGCAGCGGCTCCTGCAGATCATGGGAGGCGACGTAGGCGAACTGCTCGAGTTCGGTGTTGGATCGCCGTAATTCTGCGGCCTGTTCGTCCAGTTGCGCCTGCGCCGACTGCGACACCTCGAGCTCCTCGACGATGCGCTTGCGCATGTTCTCCACGTCGATCGCCATGTTACGAATGTCTTTGGGCCGCCGCGGAGGTGAGATCGTCTCCTCGAAGTTGCCCTCGGTGATGCTTCGGCAGGACGCGGCCAGCGCCGCGATGGGCCGGGTGATCGCGGCGCGGCTGAGCAACCCCAGCACCACGGCCGCCCCAATCACGATCAGCACCGTGGTACCCAGCACCCAATCGCGCCAGCTGTTGATCTCGTTGAGCTCGTCGGTGGCAGCGGCAGAGGCCGCCGACAGGTGGGCGTTCTGCGTATCGAAAAGCTCACGCAGATGGTCGAATTTGACCTTGCCCGTGTCGGCGGTGCGGGCGCTGACGTAGGCGGGCGTCCTGGGAGCCACCTCGGCGATCAGCGGCTCGGCATAATTTGTCCGCCAATCGGCGGCGGCGGCTTGCACCGCGTCCAGATCGGCCATCAGTTCCGCGCGCCCGCCCACCAGACGCCGAATCTCGTCGGCCGCAGCCCGTTCGGCGCGCTGCCCGTCGTAATACGGCGCGAGGAACTGCCGGTCGGCGGCGATCAGGTAGCCGCGCATGCCCGTCTCCTGGTCACGCAGGGCCGCCTGCAAGTGCGTCGCGGCGACGCGTGCCGGCTGGATGTTGTGCGCCACCTGGCGCGACACCTCGTCGGTGCGATGCAGCAACACGGCGCCCACCAACGCCCCGACGAGCACGATCACGCCCATTACCCACAGCACCAACGCCAGCCATCCCCGCACGGTGAGCTCCGTGAGCCGAAGCGGACGCGATCGGATCACGTGGTAGTCCTCTCGACGCGCAGGACGGCGATGTCATCGGTCAGGCCGCCGCGTGGCTGTGCGAGCGCCTGGGCGTCGTTGATGAGCGCGTCGACGAACGCGGGGCCGGGCCGATTCGCGTGCGCGCGAGCCAGGGCAAGCAAGCCTTCCTCGCCGAGGCGCCGGGTGCCGTCTCCCGAATAGCCCTCGAAGAGGCCGTCGGTCAACAAGAGCAGGGCGTGCCCGGCGGGCAGGTCCAGCTCCTCGGACGGCCAGTCGCCGGCGCGCAGGCCCAGTGCCGGGCCACCCGACGGCTCATGCCACTGGACGTTTCCCGCGGCCTGCACCAACATCCCCGGATGGCCGGCGCGGACCACACTGACCCGAGGGCTGTCGGGCGAGATCTCGAGGCTGAGCACGGTCGCGAAAATGCCGGAGTCGGTTCGTTCCGAATACAAGACCCGCTCGAGCTGGCGCAGCCGGTCGACGCCGTGCACGCCGGCGAAGGTGAGCGCGCGAAACGCGATCCGTAACGCCGCGCCCAGCGCGGCCTCGTGCGGACCGTGCCCGGCCACGTCGCCGATCAGCACGTGCACGATTCGGTCGGCGGTCTGGACGACGTCGTAGAAGTCTCCGCACAGCAATGCGTCTTCGCGGCTCGGCCGGTACCTGGCGACGATGTCGACGCCCGGGTTGTCCAGCAGCAGCGGCGAGGGCAGCAGGCCGCGTTCCAGCAGCGCGTTCTCCCGGGCCCGCAGTTGCGTCGCCTGCAGATCGGCGGCGATGAGTTCGGCGCGCTTGCGCTCGATGGCGTACAGCAGCGCTCGGCGCAGCATTTCCGGCTCGACCCGACCCTTGACCAAATAGTCCTGGGCGCCCGCGGCCACCGCCGAAGCCCCGAAGTTCTCGTCGTTGAGTCCGGTCAGCACCACGATCGGCACGGTGGCGTCTAGCTTGGCGATGCGGTTGAGCGCGTCGATCCCGCTGGCGTCGGGCAGGTGCAGATCCAGCAGCACGCAGTCGGGGCGGGCGGATTTCAGCTCGCGTTCGGCGTGTGCCATCGACTTGGCCCACACCACCCGGATGTCGGTGACCGCGTCGGTGATCAGGTCTTCCACCAGCACCGCGTCGGCGCGGTCGTCCTCGACCAACAGCAACGACAACGACTGCCAGCTCGCCGTGGGGGTGGCCGGAGCGCGTGTCGGTATCAATATCCGGCCATCTGTGGACGGGCACCGGAAGTCACGTTCTGCACTGCAGACCCCTTCGCCGCGATAAGCCCTTTGCTGTGTGACAGTGGTCGGACGTAAATCGGTGGCTGTTTACCGATCGTCGGTGTGGACTTCACGCACCGAGTGCAGATCCTAAGCGGTACGGCCGGACCCTTCGCAAGAGCATCGCCGGAAAACTATCAGCGCAGCAACGCCCGCGACATCACCACGCGCTGAATCTGATTGGTGCCCTCGTAGATCTGAGTGATCTTGGCGTCACGCATCATCCGCTCGACCGGGAAGTCAGTGGTGTAGCCGGCGCCGCCGAACAGTTGCACGGCCGCCTCCGTCACGTCCATGGCGGTGTCGGAGGCGAAGCACTTTGCGGCCGCGGAGATGAATCCGAGATTCGGCTCGCCGCGTTCGGCGCGGGCGGCGGCGGTGTAGACCATCAGCCGGGCCGCCTCGACCTTCATCGCCATGTCGGCCAGCTCGAACTGCACACCCTGAAAGTCCGAGATCGACCGGCCGAACTGCTTGCGCTCCTTCGTGTATGCGACGGCGGCGTCCACCGCGCCCTGCGCGAGGCCCACCGCCTGCGCGCCCACGGTGGGGCGGGTGTGGTCGAGGGTCTGCAGTGCGGTCTTGAACCCGGTGCCGGGTTCGCCGATGATCCGGTCGCCCGGGATGCGGCAGTTCTCGAAGTACAACTCGGTGGTCGGTGAGCCCTTGATGCCCATCTTCTTTTCCTTCGGGCCGAAGGAAAAGCCCTCATCGTCTTTGTGCACCATGAACGCCGAGATGCCGTTGGGGCCTTTGTCCGGATCGGTCACCGCCATCACGGTGTACCAGGTCGACTTGCCCCCGTTGGTGATCCAGCACTTGGTGCCGTTCAGAATCCAGTCGTCCCCGTCGGCCTTGGCCCTGGTCCGCATCGACGCCGCGTCGCTGCCGGCTTCGCGCTCGCTCAATGCGTAAGACGCCATCGCCCCCTCGGTGGCCAGCGACGGCAGCACCTGCTTCTTCAACTCCTCCGAGCCCTGCAGGATCAGGCCCATGGTGCCCAGCTTGTTGACGGCGGGAATCAGCGAGGCGGATCCGTCGACGCGCGCCACTTCCTCGATCACGATGCATGCGGCGACCGAGTCCGCGCCCTGACCGCCGTATTCCTCGGGAATGTGAACCGCATTGAAGCCGGATGCGTTCAGCGCGTCCAGGGCCTCCTGCGGAAATCGGGAATTCTCGTCCACGTCGGCGGCGTGCGGAGCGATCTCTTTTTCCGCCAGCGCCCTGATCGCCGCCCGCAATTCCTGGTGCTCGTCGGGTAGTTGGAACAAATCGAACGCGGGATCTCCGGCCCACTGAGCCATGTTGGCCTCCTTGCTACTCGCCGGTAACTTTACCTTGGCGCTCCTGCAGCGCTTCATCCTTGGCCCGCACGCTCTCGGCCAGCCGGCCTTGAAACTCAACGATCCGCGCCCGCAGCGCAGGGTCTGAGGACCCGAGGATGCGCACGGCGAGCAGGCCGGCGTTGCGGGCGCCCCCGATGGAGACCGTGGCCACCGGGACTCCGGCGGGCATCTGCACGATCGACAGCAACGAGTCCAGGCCGTCGAGGCGCGCCAGCGGCACCGGCACGCCGATGACCGGCAGCGGCGTCGCGGACGCGACCATGCCGGGCAGGTGCGCGGCTCCGCCGGCCCCGGCGATGATCACTTCGATGCCACGGCCGGCCGCCTCGCGCGCGTACTCGAACATCACCTGCGGCGTGCGGTGCGCGGAGACGACCCGGACCTCGGCAGGCACGTCGAACTCGGCGAGCGCGGCAGCGGCGTCGGCCATCACCGACCAGTCGCTGTCGCTGCCCATGATCACCCCGACCCGAGGCGCATGCTCCGTCATTTCCGCCGCTTCTCCTCATCGCTTCGCTCTGCGTCGTCGGCGCCATGTGGATCCCACCCGTCCATCCACTGCCCGTGTGACAACCAGTGTGCCGCCAGATCGGCGCGTTCCCGCAGCTTCCCTACGCTTTTCTGGTCCGTCGGCCCGGAGCCGACGAAGTTGATGTGGCCGACCTTGCGGCCGGGACGTTCCCGTTTGCCGTAGAGGTGGACGCGGGCGTCGGGCATCCGGGCGAACAGGTGATGCAGCCGCTCGTCGACGCTCATCTGGGGGACTTCGGGTGCGCCCAGCACGTTGGCCATCACGGTCATCGGTGCGATGGCGTCGGTGTCGCCGAGCGGGTAGTCCAGCACCGCGCGCAGGTGCTGCTCGAACTGACTGGTGCGCGACCCGTCCATGGTCCAGTGCCCGGAGTTGTGCGGCCGCATCGCCAGTTCGTTGACCAGCAGTTCACCGTCGACCGTCTCGAAGAGCTCCACGGCGAGCACTCCGACCACGCCGAGCTCGGCCGCCAGCCGCAACGCCAGCTGTTGCGCCGTGGCGGCCCGTTCGGCGGGCAGCCCCGGCGCGGGTGCGATCACCTGCACGCAGATCCCGTCTCGCTGCACCGTCTCGACGACCGGCCACGCGGCGCCCTGGCCGAACGGTGACCGCGCCACCAGGGCCGACAGTTCGCGACGCAGGTCCACCTGCTCCTCGGCCATCAGCGGCACGCGATCGGCCAGGAAGGCCGCCGCGATCTCACGGGCGTGCGACGGGTCGCGTGCCATCCGTACCCCCCGCCCGTCGTAACCGCCGCGGACCGCTTTCACGACCACGGGGCCGCCGATGCGGCGCGCGAAGGCATCGAGTTCGTCGACGCTTCGGATCTCGGCATAGCGGGGCACCCGGACGCCGAGGGCCTCGAGCCGGCGGCGCATGACGAGCTTGTCCTGAGCGTGCATCAGGGCCTGTGGCGGCGGCGCCACGTTGACACCCTCGGCGACGAGCTTTTCCAGCAGTTCGTTCGGGACGTGTTCGTGGTCGAAGGTCAGCACGTCGGCACCTGCGGCGACCCCGCGGAGGTCGTCGAGTTCGGTGTGTGAACCGATGACGACGTCGGGCGCGACCAGCGCGGCCGGCTCGTCGGCGGCGGTGGCCAGCACCCTCAGCGTCTGCCCCAAGGCGATCGCCGCCTGGTGGGTCATCCGGGCGAGCTGACCGCCACCGACCATTGCGACCACGGGGACGACGCGCGGGACGGCTCGCACAGCCGCGGCTGGGGCTGCGCCCGGGGGGCGTGAACTCGGCACGGCATCATGGTGTCACGGCGAAACAAACCGGCGCCAAAGGCGTGTTGACCGGGACCGACACAGAATTGTTATGTACGATTTTGCGTCTAATTTGTGTCCGTCCGTAGACTGACGTGTTGTGTCCTTCGCCGAAGCCACGATCGCGCGTCTACCTAGGGTTTTGCAGCCCTATTTGCTACGCCACCATGAACTGATCAAATTCGCCATCGTCGGCGGAACCACATTCGTCATCGACTCGGCAATTTTCTACACGCTGAAGCTGACAATTCTCGAACCCAAACCCGTGACCGCAAAGGTGATCGCCGGCATTGTCGCGGTCATCGCGTCCTACGTGCTGAACCGGGAATGGAGCTTCCGCAATCGCGGCGGCCGTGAGCGCCACCACGAGGCGCTGCTGTTCTTCGCGTTCAGCGGCGTCGGGGTGCTGCTCTCCATGGCGCCGCTGTGGTTCTCCAGCTATGTGTTGCAGCTGCGCGAGCCGACGGTGTCGCTGGCGGTCGAAAACGTCGCCGACTTCATCTCGGCTTACATCATCGGCAACTTGCTGCAGATGGCATTCCGGTTCTGGGCGTTTCGGCGCTGGGTGTTTCCCGACCAGTTCGCGCGCGAACCCGACAAGGCACTGGAATCCGCCCTTACCGCCGGCGGCATCGCCGAGGTCTTCGAGGACGAGATCGAGGGGGGCAACGTCACGCTGCTGCGCGCCTGGCGCAACCGCGCCGGCCGGCCTACTCAGCTGGGCGATTCCTCGGAACCCAGGGTGTCGAAGACTTCGTGATATAGCAGCGCGTGTACCTCGCGCAGCCGCGGAATGTCGTAGAACTCCAACGGATCTTGTGACGCCGATTCGATGATCAGCGTCCCGGTGCGAAACATGCGCTCGGTGATCCGGTCACGGAACTCCACGCTGTTGATCCGGGCCAGCGGGATATCGATGCCGGTGCGGGTCAGCACCCCGTGCCGGAACATCACCCGTCGGTTGGTCACCACGAAATGGGTGGTGAGCCAGCTTCCGAACGGCCACAGCGTCAGCCAGCCCACGATGACCAGCCAGATCCCCCAGATGACGCCGTCGATGATGTTCTTGGCGAGCTGGTCCCAGTGCGTCGAGTTGAGGTATCCGGAGCCGAAGGCGGCCAGTCCGGTCACCAGTATGAGAACCAGCACTGGCCAGATCAGCCGCTTCCAGTGCGGGTGGCGGTGCACGATGACGTGTTCGCCGGCGGCCAGAACGTTATCCGGGTAGCCCATGCCCGCCGACATTAGCTGCGCGGCGCGACAATCCGCAGGTAACTAGTGCAAATGGTGGCGACCCGCCGCGCCCGGCTCCGCCGCGCTTGCGATCGCCACTAGTGCAAATGGTGGCGACCCGCCGCGCCCGGCTCCGCCGCGCTTGCGATCGCCACTAGCGCAAATGCACCACATCGCCGGCCGCGACGACGACGGTCTGCCCGTGGCTTTCCAGGCAGAGCCTGCCCTGGTCATCGATGGCGCTCGCCCTCCCGTCGACCTGCTTGCCGCCGGGCAGATGCGCGCGGACCCGGGTGCCGATGGTCAGGCTGCGCGCGCGGTAGTCCGCGGCGAGCGCCCAGTCGGCCCCGCGCGCGGCGCGCCAGGCCACGATGCGCCGGCCCAGCTCGCGCAGCAGGGCCGCGGCCAGCTGCGTGCGGTCGGGCGCGGCGACGCCCAGGTCGAGCAGCGACGTGAGCGCGGGGGCCCCGGGGTCGTCGATCTCGTCGGCGGACTGAGTCACGTTGAGCCCCAAGCCGATAACGACGACGGGCTTCGCCACCTCGGCCAGGATTCCGGCCAGCTTGCCCCGCGAATCCGGCGGGCCGGCGAGCACGTCGTTGGGCCATTTGAGACCCGCCTGCGCGCCCGCCCCCGCCAGCAACGGCGTGACCGTGTCGACCACCGCCACCCCGGTGGCCAGCGGCAGCCAGCCCCACCCCGTGGTCGGGACGTCGACGACGCTGACCCCGACCGACATGGTGATCTGGGCCCGCGGCGTGGCCGACCAGCCGCGACCGTGCCGGCCGCGCCCAGCGGTCTGGTGCTCGGCGATCAGCACGGCCCCGGCTACGTCGTCACCAGACGCGGCCCGCGCCAGCAGGTCGGCGTTGGTGGAGCCGGTCTGTTCGACGACGTCGAGCTTGCGCCAGCCCAGCCCGGTGCCGATCAACTCGGCGCGCAATGCGCTCTCGTCCAACGGTGTTCGGAGCCGATCTCGTTCTGTCACCGCACCCAGCCTAGAACTCAGGCCCGCCGGTCGCGCATGTCCAGCACGGCCAAATGGCTGAACAGCATGCTGGTTCCGATCGGATTACCGCCGCCGGGATACGCGGTGCCGCTGGGCGCGGCCATGGTGTTGCCCGCCGCGTACAGGCCGGGGATGGGGTCGCCGGACGTGTCCAGCACCCGCGCCGCGGCGTCGGTGCGCAGGCCGCCCTTGGTGCCCAGATCGGAAATGCCGAACGCGGCGGCGTGATAGGGCGGCGAGTCGATGGGGACCAGCGGCGACGCGCCGGCCGAGAAGGCGCGGTCGAACGCCTCGTCGCCGCGGCCGAAGTCCTCGTCGACACCGGCAGCGGCGAACCCGTTGAACCGGGCCACCGTCGCCGCCAGCCGCCCACCCGGAACCCCGATCTTGGCGGCCAGTTCCTCGAGCGTGTCCGCGGTATGCCACAGGCCGGCGGCGACGTACTTCTCGGTCTCCACGATGGTGACGTTGGCCGCCTTCACCGGCGGCACCTCGCCCTCCTTGTCGTCGTAAATCATCCAGTACGGCAAGGTGATCGACCCGTCGGCCAGCAGTGCGATGATCTCGCGGCCGGCCCGGTCGTACGCCCGGGATTCGTTGACGAACCGGTTGCCGGCCTGATTCACGAAGATGCCACCGGTGAACCACAGCGCGAAGGCGGACCGGCCGTCGGGGTGGGTCATGCCGGGCGACCACCAGGCCTGGTCGAGCAGGTCGGTGTCGGCGCCCGCGGCGATGCCGGCCTGCAGCGCCAGGCCGCGACTTCCCGGGCCGCCCATGGTGTCTCGCGATGTCCCGGGCACGCCGTAGCGCCGGCGCAGCTCGTCGTTGGCTTCAAAGCCGCCGGCGGCCAACAGCACTCCCCGGCGGGCGCGGATCGCCCGTCGTTCGCCGGCGGTCTCGACGATCGCGCCGGTGACCCGCCCGTCGGACGCCACCAGCTCGACCAGGGCGGTGTCGCGCCGCAGCGACGCCGTCGGGTACTGCCCGATGGCCTTGAGGAATCGCGCGATCAGCGCGCGGCCACCCAGGTAGTAGTCCGAAGGGGGTTCGGCACCGAGCCAATCGGTGTCCAGCGGTCCGCGGATCACCTCGCGCAGTTCCGGCGCGGCGTCCACTTTCAGGGGCTTGGCGGCGATGTGGCGTTTGCCGTCCAGCCGCGCCTTGGGCGCCTTGCCGTAATAGTCGGGCCACGGCAGCGGCACGAATTTCAGGTTCGGGTCGGCTTCCAGGTACTCGATCAGCGGCGCTCCGCCGCGCACATAGGTTTCCTGCAGCTCGCGAGGGGTCCGGTCGCCGACCACGGCCTGGTAGTAAGTGAGCGCGTCCTCGACGGTGTCGTCGAAGGCGCCAGGTGGGCAGGCGCGGACCAGCACGGGATTACACGGGAACCAGACACCGCCCCCGCCGGAGTAGGCGGTGGTGCCACCGAATTTCGACGTCGCCTCGACCAGCAACACGTCGAGGCCTTCACGCGCCGCGGTGTACGCACCGGTCACGCCGCCGCCGCCCGAGCCCGCGATCAGCACGTCGCATTCGGCCGCCCAGTCCGCGGTTCCCAACGGGCGGGCGTCCATCAGCGGAGAGTACCGCGCCGCTAAGCTCGACTCCCATGACGAGCGTTACCGACCACACTGCGGAACCGGCCGCCGAGCACAGCATCGACATCCACACCACCGCGGGCAAGCTGGCCGAGCTGCACAAGCGCCGGGAAGAGTCACTGCACCCGGTGGGCGAAGAGGCCGTCGAGAAGGTACACGCCAAGGGCAAGCTCACCGCCCGCGAACGCATCCTCGCCCTGCTCGACGAGGACTCGTTCGTGGAGCTCGACGCGCTGGCGCGGCACCGCAGCAAGAACTTCGGCCTGGAGAACAACCGCCCGCTGGGCGACGGCGTGATCACCGGCTATGGCACCGTCGACGGTCGCGAGGTGTGCATCTTCAGCCAGGACGCCACGGTGTTCGGCGGCAGCCTGGGCGAGGTGTACGGCGAAAAGATCGTCAAAATCCAGGACCTGGCGATCAAGACCGGACGCCCGCTCATCGGCATCAATGACGGCGCCGGCGCGCGGATCCAGGAGGGCGTCGTCTCGCTCGGCCTGTACAGCCGCATCTTCCGCAACAACATCCTGGCCTCCGGTGTCGTCCCGCAGATCTCGTTGATCATGGGGGCGGCCGCCGGCGGGCACGTCTACTCCCCCGCCCTGACCGACTTCGTGGTCATGGTCGACCAGACCAGCCAGATGTTCATCACCGGACCCGACGTGATCAAGACCGTCACCGGCGAGGACGTCACCATGGAGGAGCTGGGCGGCGCCCACACCCACATGGCGAAGTCGGGCACCCTGCACTACGTGGCCTCCGGCGAGCAGGACGCCTTCGACTGGGTCCGCGACCTGCTGAGCTACCTGCCACCCAACAACGCCACCGACGCGCCGCGCTACGCCGAGCCGCATCCCCCGGGCGCCATCGAGGACAACCTCACCGACGAGGACCTCGAGCTGGACACGCTGATCCCGGACTCGCCCAACCAGCCCTACGACATGCACGAGGTGATCACCCGCATCCTCGACGACGACGAGTTCCTCGAGATCCAGGGTGGCTACGCGCAGAACATCGTCGTCGGGTTCGGCCGCATCGAGGGCCGCCCGGTCGGGATCGTGGCCAACCAGCCGACCCAGTTCGCCGGCTGCCTGGACATCAACGCCTCGGAGAAGGCCGCCCGGTTCGTGCGGACCTGCGACTGCTTCAACATCCCGATCATCATGCTGGTCGACGTCCCGGGCTTCCTGCCGGGCACCGGCCAGGAGTACAACGGCATCATCCGCCGCGGCGCCAAGCTGCTGTTCGCCTACGGCGAGGCCACGGTCCCGAAGATCACCGTCATCACCCGCAAGGCCTACGGCGGCGCCTACTGCGTGATGGGGTCCAAGGACATGGGCTGCGACGTCAACCTGGCGTGGCCGACGGCGCAGATCGCCGTGATGGGGGCCTCCGGCGCCGTCGGCTTCGTCTACCGCAAGCAGCTGAGCGAGGCCGCCAAGGAGGGCAGGGACGTCGACGCGCTGCGCCTGCAACTGCAACAGGAATACGAAGACACCTTGGTCAACCCGTACGTCGCCGCCGAACGGGGCTACGTCGACGCGGTGATCCCGCCGTCGCACACCCGCGGTTACATCGGCACGGCGCTGCGCCTGCTGGAGCGCAAGATCTCCCACCTGCCCCCGAAGAAGCACGGGAACATCCCCCTATGACCGAGCAGAACGACGCGCACGCCGACGGGGTCGCGGCCGGAGACGCTTTGCAGCCGCACGCGCACGAGCCGCACATTCAGATCCTCAAGGGTGAACCCACGGTCGAGGAGGTGGCCGCGCTGGTCGCGGTGCTGGGCTGCGCCGGCGGCGCGCCGGAGCCCGAACAGCCCGAGCGGACCCGCTGGGGTCTCCCGGTCGACCGCCTGCGGTTCGCGATGACCAACTATCAGCGGCTGACGTTCCAGCAAATGACTCACATGAGGCATTGACCCGCCTGGTGCTGGCGTCGGCGTCGGCCGGCCGGCTCAAGGTGCTGCGCCAGGCGGGCGTCGATCCGCTGGTCGTGATCTCGGGCGTCGACGAGGATGCCATTGCCACCGCGCAGGGGCCGGAGGCATCGCCGGCCGACGTGGTGTGCGCCCTGGCCCGGGCCAAGGCCGAACAGGTGGCGGGCGAACTGGATGGCGGGGTTGCGGCCGATTGCGTTGTCCTCGGCTGTGATTCGATGCTGTCCGTGGACGGCCAGTTGTGCGGTAAACCCGGATCGGCCGATGCCGCCGCGAGCCAGTGGCGCCTGATGGGTGGCCGCGCCGGCGAATTGCACACCGGGCACTGCCTGCTGCGGCTGCGCGAGGCCGCCATCACCCACCGTGAAGTTGAATCCCAGTGCACGACAGTGCATTTCGCCGTCCCGACGGACGAAGACCTGCGGGCGTATGTCGCCAACGGCGAACCGTGGCACGTGGCCGGGGGCTTCACCCTCGACGGCCTGGGCGGCTGGTTCGTCGACGGGATCGTCGGTGACCCGTCGAACGTGATCGGCGTCAGCCTGCCGCTGCTGCGGTCGCTGCTGGGACGGGCCGGGCTGTCGGTGTCCGCGTTGTGGGCGGGCAACTAGCCTGGCGGTAGGCTCGGCAGCGTGGCATTACCACCCGATCCAAGCCCGACATTGTCCGAATACGCCCACCCCGAGCGACTGGTCACCGCCGACTGGCTGTCCGCCAACCAGGGGACTCCCGGCCTGGCGATCGTCGAATCAGACGAGGACGTCCTGCTCTACGACGTCGGTCACATCCCCGGCGCGGTGAAGGTCGACTGGCACACCGACCTCAACGACCCCCACGTCCGCGACTACATCGACGGGGCGCAGTTCGCGGAGCTGATGGACCGCAAGGGCATCGCCCGCGACGACACCGTGGTGATCTACGGCGACAAGAGCAACTGGTGGGCGGCGTACGCACTCTGGGTGTTCACGCTGTTCGGCCACCCCGACGTGCGGCTGCTCAACGGTGGCCGCGACCTGTGGCTGGCCGAACGCCGGGAGACCACGCTGGACGTGCCCACCAAGACATCCACCGGCTATCCCGTCGTCACCCGTAACGACGCGCCCATTCGCGCCTTCAAGGACGACGTGCTGGGAATTCTCGGCACCCAGCCGCTGATCGACGTGCGCTCGCCGGACGAGTACACCGGCAAGCGCACGCACATGCCCGAGTACCCCGAGGAGGGCGTGCTGCGCGGCGGCCACATCCCCACCGCTCGGTCGATCCCATGGGCCAAAGCGGTCGACGAGAGCGGGCGGTTCCGCAGCCGCGAGGAGCTCGAGGAGCTGTACGGATTCATCCAGCCGGACGACAAGACCGTCGTGTACTGCCGCATCGGCGAGCGCTCCAGCCACACCTGGTTCGTGCTGACGCATCTGCTCGGCAAGCCGGGGGTGCGCAACTACGACGGATCGTGGACGGAGTGGGGCAACACCGTGCGCACGCCGATCGTGGCAGGCGAATCCCCGGGCGCGGTCCCGGTCTGATCGCGATGAGTATGCCCGCGCCGCTGGCCGAGGTGGTGTCCGATTTCGCCGAAGTCGAGGGCCAGGACAAGCTGGCGCTGCTGCTGGAGTTCGCCAATGAACTTCCGGCGCTGCCGTCCGACCTGGAAGAAGCGGCCATGGAGCCGGTGCCGGAATGCCAGACCCCGCTGTTTTTGCACGTCGATGCCAGCGACCCCGAGCGGGTGCGGCTGCACTTCAGCGCACCGGCGGAATCGCCGACCACGCGGGGGTTCGCGTCGATTCTGGCCGCCGGTCTCGACGAACAGCCGGCCGCCGACATTCTGGCGGTGCCCGAGGATTTTTACGCCGACCTCGGGCTGGCCGCTCTGATCAGCCCGCTGCGGTTGCGCGGCCTGTCGGCGATGCTCGCCCGCATCAAGCGCAGGCTGCGCGAGAGTGCGTAAAAAACCACGAAATTCCGGACCGCCTCGTGGGGCGAAACGGTGCGACGCTTAGACTTCCCCAGAACTCGTTGTAAGAAATTCTCTTAGAGAAGTCCGCGCAAATACGTCCGCGGATATGCCAAACAGGAGGCGCAGTGGCTAGTCACGCCAGCTCGAGGATCTCCAAGGTGCTCGTCGCCAACCGCGGCGAAATCGCTGTCCGGGTGATCCGCGCGGCCCGCGATGCGGGCCTGTCCAGCGTGGCGGTGTACGCCGAGCCCGACGCCGACGCGCCGCACGTGCGGCTGGCCGACGAGGCGTTCGCGTTGGGCGGCCAGACCTCCGCGGAGTCCTACCTGGACTTCGCGAAAATCCTTGACGCGGCGGCCAAGTCGGGCGCCAACGCCATCCACCCCGGCTACGGCTTCCTGTCGGAGAACGCCGACTTCGCACAGGCGGTCCTGGACGCGAATCTGATCTGGATCGGGCCCAGCCCGCAGTCCATCCGTGACCTCGGTGACAAGGTCACCGCCCGCCACATCGCCGCGCGCGCCCAGGCCCCGCTGGTGCCCGGCACCCCGGACCCGGTGAAGGACGCCGACGAGGTGGTGGCCTTCGCCAAGGAGTACGGCGTGCCGATCGCGATCAAGGCGGCTTTCGGCGGCGGCGGCCGCGGCATGAAGGTGGCCCGCACCATCGAAGAGATCCCCGAGCTGTTCGAGTCGGCCACCCGTGAGGCCGTCGCGGCGTTCGGCCGCGGCGAGTGCTTCGTCGAGCGCTACCTGGACAAGCCGCGCCACGTCGAGGCGCAGGTGATCGCCGATCAGCACGGCAACGTGATCGTTGCGGGCACCCGTGACTGCTCGCTGCAGCGCCGTTTCCAGAAGCTGGTGGAGGAGGCTCCCGCGCCCTTTTTGACCGACGCGCAGCGCAAGGAGATCCACGAGTCGGCGAAGCGCATCTGCAAGGAGGCGCACTACTACGGCGCCGGGACCGTCGAATACCTGGTCGGCCAGGACGGCCTGATCTCCTTCCTGGAGGTCAACACCCGTCTGCAGGTCGAGCACCCGGTCACCGAGGAGACCGCGGGCATCGACCTGGTGCTGCAGCAGTTCAAGATCGCCAACGGCGAGAAGCTGGACCTCACCGAGGACCCGACGCCGCGCGGGCACGCCATCGAGTTCCGGATCAACGGCGAGGACGCCGGACGGGGCTTTTTGCCCGCTCCCGGTCCGGTCACCCGCTACGACATCCCCACCGGCCCCGGCGTCCGCCTGGACTCGGGTGTCGAGGCCGGTTCGGTCATCGGCGGTCAGTTCGACTCGATGCTGTCCAAGCTGATCGTGCACGGCGCCACCCGCGAGGAGGCGCTCGCCCGCTCCCGCCGGGCCCTCGACGAGTTCCACGTCGAAGGTCTGGCCACGGTCATCCCGTTCCACCGAGCCGTCGTGAGTGACCCGGCGTTCATCGGTGACGGCGATGGCTTCTCGGTGCACACCCGCTGGATCGAGACCGAGTGGAACAACACCATCGAACCCTTCACCGGCGGCGAGCCGCTGGACGAAGAGGACTCCAGGCCGCGCCAGAAGGTGGTCGTGGAGGTCGGCGGCCGCCGGCTGGAGGTGTCGCTGCCCGGCGACCTGGCGCTGTCGGGCGGTGGCGCGGCGGATCCGGCCGGTGTCATCCGCAAGAAGCCCAAGGCGCGCAAGCGCGGGGCGCACGCGGGCGCGGCTGCATCGGGTGACGCGGTGACCGCCCCCATGCAGGGCACCGTCGTCAAGGTCGCGGTCGAGGAAGGCCAGGGGGTTGCCGCGGGCGATCTGGTGGTGGTGCTCGAGGCGATGAAGATGGAGAATCCGGTCACCGCGCACAAGGACGGTGTCATCACCGGACTCGCGGTCGAGGCCGGCGCCGCCATCACCCAGGGCACGGTGCTCGCCGAGATCAAGTAGCGCTTGGCAAGAGTTTTTCCGACAACGCTGTCGGCCCTGGCTATTCGGGAGTAGGGTCTCGTACAAGGTTGAGTTCACAGCCGCCCGGGATACGTCGGTGACGTGGGGGTAGGCGGAATTCCCTGCTTCTTCGAACTATTTTCACACCGCTGACGTATCCACAGCAGGAATGTCCCTCGATGGGATGGAGTCAGCTATGTCTGTGGCCCAATCTTGGCAACAAAGCCGCACAGCACAATTCACCGCCCGCTGGGGTCCAGCGGGCACGCTGATCACGGTGGACGGCGAGCTCGACGCGGCCAACGCGGATCAACTGGTCGCGTACGTACAGCACAGCACCAACCGCTCCCGGCGAGTGATCCTTGACCTGCGCGGCCTCAAATTCATTGGCACTGCGGGCTTTTCGGCCCTGCACCGGATCAATGTGGCCTGCTCGGGCGCTCAGGTGTCCTGGGCCATGGCGCCGAGCCCGGCGGTGGACAGGCTGCTGCGGGTCTGCGACCCGGACGCGACGCTGCCGGTGACCACGCAGCGGGCCGAGCCACTGCTGGAACCGCTGTGGGTCGAAGAAGAGCCCCGGCCGCTACTGCAGCTGGTCACGGAGCCGCGCTAGCGACTTCGCCAGCAGCCGCGACACGTGCATCTGCGAGATGCCGACCCGCTCGGCGATCTGCGTCTGCGTCATCGACTCGAAGAATCGCAGCACCAACACCGTCCGTTCCCGTTCGGGCAGCGCCTCGAGCAGCGGACGTAACGATTCCTGATCCTCGATCCGGTCCAGGCCGGTGTCGACGTCACCGAGGGTGTCCGCGATAGCGCGGGCCTCCTCCTCCTCACCGCCGCCACCGCTGTCGATGGACAGGGTGTTGTACGAGCTGCCCGCCACCAGCCCCTCGACCACCTCTTCGCGGTCCATGTCCAGCTCCGCGGCGAGTTCGGTCGCGGTGGGCGCCCGGCCGAGCCGCTGCGAGAGGTCGGCTGTGGCGGTGCCCAGCCGCAGGTGCAGTTCCTTCAGCCGCCGCGGGACTTTGACCGACCAGCTGTTGTCGCGGAAGTGGCGGCGAACCTCTCCCATGATCGTCGGCACCGCGAAGGAAACGAAGTCCGAGCCGGTGTCGACGTCGAACCGGACCACCGCGTTGACCAATCCGACGCGCGCCACCTGAACCAGGTCGTCACGCGGTTCGCCGCGACCCTCGAAGCGGCGCGCGATGTGGTCGGCGAGCGGCAGGCACCGCTCGACGATTTTGTCCCGTTGACGTTGGAATTCCACCGAGTCGGACGCGGCAGCGGCCAGCTCACGGAACATGTCCGGAACATCGGCGTATTCGTTCGGACGCGAAACCGAACCGCCGGCAGCTCGCGCTGTCACCTGCTGGAGGCCGCCCGTCGCGCCGTCAGTGTGATGCCGAAAACACTGCCGGTTTCATTGGGTTCGCGACCGTCATGGAAAGTCTGAACGTCGTCGGCGAGCGACGTCAGCACATGCCAGCTGAAACTGCCGGGCGCCACCACGTCGTGAGTGTCGCATGCCGCGGAAGCTTCCACTACCAATTGGTCATCCTGGGGATCGACCACGACGACCAGGGTCGCGTCGGGAGTGGCCGAACGAATCAACCTGGTGCACACTTCGTCGACCGCGAGCCGCAGGTCCGCCACCGCATCGAAATCCAGGTCCTCGAAAGTGCCGATGGCACCGACCAGGGTGCGCAGCATCGCGAGGTTCTCCAGCCGCGCAGCAACGTGAAGTTCGACAGCACGATGGCCGCGCGGACGCTTGTTAGCGTGCAATCCAGCATCGTTCATATGGTCTCCCGGCAATGTTCGAGTGACACTACTACTGCTTCGCAGTCCGCCGTGGACGTCGCGCTCGAGCCGGTTAGTCATGGTCGCCACCGGATATTCGGCCCGCTATGGGCGGGCCTGACACGACCGACACGATCCGGACGCGCCGAGACCGGCGCTTCGCGGTGATCGCCGGGGTCACGCTGGTCATATCGATAGTCGTTGCAGTAGGCATGTACATCGGTGTATTCGTGATTCCGTCCCCCATGATGGGGTGACCACGCAACCGTTCCGGCACTCATCATGGTGCAAACCTGATACCCACATGTTCGCGCCGGTAACCTCGCAATTTCCTTTCATGCGCAATATCACAGGCGCGGCGTCACGGCAGGTCATGCCGAGAAAAGACACGATCGAAAGGGCGCGTGCGGGCTGGTCTGCGTCCCTAGCTGGCCGGCCGTTGCCGGTACACATCCGGATGTTCGGTGTACCAACGATCGCAGATCCGGCGAATCCTGCGGTGCTCCACCGCCAGCCAGGCCAGCCCCAGCACCGCGGCGATGACCCCGACGATCCCCGCCGTCATGCCTTCGTGGTGATGTCCGCTGCCGAAGGCCGCAAGACTGCCGCATGTTCCGATCACGCCCGCGACGACTAAGAGGTATCCGGGCCAGTGCAGGACGTCGATCAGCGACTCGCCGGCGAGCGGCCGTGTTGTCCTCAGATGGTCGACGGGGTCGTGGTAGGTGTCTCCCATAGCTGCTCCTCACCGCACCATCCACGTTAGATCGCGGGAGGACAAACCTAAAGGGCCAGTACCGGACCGGCGATCGGCGCCACCCCCATGGCGACCATCAACGCCATCGCGGTCAACAGGAACCAGCCGGCGCCATGCCATGCCCACCAGGTCCCCCGGGCCTTCCACACCAGATACGTGCGCACGAACGCCCAGATCCCGGCGCCGAGCGCGATCAGCGGTCCCCCGAAGGCCAGCAGGGTGCGCTGCGGGGCACCACAGGCCACTGTGTCCGTCCCGACTCCCGGGCAGGTGCTGACCCACACCGCGGCGATCAACAGGAAGCCGACGGCGGCCACCGTGGACAGGACGGCGAACCGGATCGCGGCGTGCACCTCGCCGTCCTCCTGGCCCAAGCGGTCACCGCCTGATCGCGCGTCCGCTTTCTGCATCGTTTTCACCTCCCATTGGGTACCCCGCGGCCAGTTCATCGCTCGCTACGTCGCATTAGTTACAGGGCAAGCATTGCCCGCGCTGGTAGCTGCGGAAACGCATGGGATCAAATACCCCGGGGCAAACGGCGGTAAACGACATCGACGCGAGGTCAAGCCCTAGTTCAGGGCCGAAGCCGGCTGCGGTATCGCCGATGCCGACATCGGGACGTCCGGAGCGGAAATCGGCGGCGCGTTCGCGAGGACGTTCGCGCGGAAATGACACCGGCGGCGGGCGCGATCCGACACGGGCTTCTCGGCGGCCTACGTGCGCCAAACTACCGGCACCGTCAATTATTTCGGTGACTTACCGCTGGTAGGGATGGAGTTCGAATGAATCCAATGTGGCTGGCGTGCCACGTCCGATGAGTACTATCTGACACATGCCAACAGCCCGCAGGCGCCTGTCTCCCGAGGATCGCCGCGCCGAGCTGCTCGCTTTAGGAGCAGAGGTCTTCGGGAAGCGACCCTACGACGAGGTCCGCATCGACGAGATCGCGGAACGCGCGGGGGTGTCGCGGGCTCTGATGTACCACTACTTCCCCGATAAGCGCGCATTCTTCGCGGCCGTCGTCAAGGACGAGGCCGATCGCCTGTACGAGAACACCAACATGGACGACGCGACCGGTCTGACCATGTACGAGGAGATCCGGGTCGGTGTGCTGGCCTACATGGCCTACCACGAGCAGAACCCGGAGGCCGCCTGGGCGGCGTACGTCGGCCTCGGCCGGTCCGATCCGGTTCTGCTCGGCGTCGAAGACGATGCCAAGAACCGGCAGATGGAACACATCATGTCCCGGATCAACCGGTTGATCGCCGAGGTCAACGCACCCAGCATGGCACCCGACGTCGAGCGACACCTGCGGGTGATTCTGAACGGCTGGCTGGCACTGACCTTCGAGATCTGCCGGCAGCGGATCATCGACCCCAGCACCGACGCCGAGAAGCTCGCAGACGCCTGCGCGCACGCGCTGCTGGACGCGATCGGACGGGTCCCGGAGCTCCCGGAGGCGCTCGGCGAGGCGATGTCCAACTCGCGTTTGTGAGCGGAGCTGCATCTTGTCGGTGACCGTTGGCACGATGGCTAGGTGAGCACTCGCGCTGACTTGAGGCCGCCCGGCCGCTCCGACCCGTTGGGCCGGTTCAGCGCGATCACCCGCGAGTGGTTCACCAGCACCTTCGACGCGCCGACCACCGCGCAGGCCGACGCCTGGAGCGCCATCGCCGACGGCCACAACACCCTGGTGATCGCGCCGACCGGTTCGGGCAAGACGCTGGCGGCGTTCCTTTGGGCGCTGGATAGCCTCGCCGGTTCAACGGAACGCCCGCCCGGCACGCGGGTGCTCTACGTCTCGCCGCTCAAGGCGCTGGCAGTCGATGTCGAGCGCAACCTGCGCACCCCCCTGGCCGGGCTCACCCGCATCGCCGAACGCCAGGGGCTGCCGGCCCCCGATATCAGCGTCGGGGTCCGTTCCGGCGACACCCCGCCCGCCGCCCGACGCCAGCTGATCAACCGACCGCCCGACGTGCTGATAACTACTCCCGAGTCGCTGTTCCTGATGCTCACGTCGGCCGCCCGCGAGACCCTGGCCGGTGTGCAGACGGTGATCGTCGACGAGATCCACGCCATCGCCGCCGGCAAGCGCGGCGCGCACCTGGCCGTGTCCCTCGAGCGCCTGGACGCGCTGCGCGAGGACAAACCCGCGCAGCGCATCGGGTTGTCGGCGACGGTGCGTCCGCCCGAGGAACTTGCGCGATTCCTCTCCGGGCACGCGCCGACGACCATCGTGGCCCCGCCGTCGGCCAAGACGGTCGAGCTCAACGTCCAGGTGCCGGTGCCCGATATGGCGAACATGGCGAACAACACCATCTGGCCGGACGTCGAGAACCGCCTGGTCGATCTGATCGAATCGCACAACTCCACCATCGTCTTCGCCAATTCGCGCCGACTGGCCGAGCGACTAACCGCCCGCCTCAACGAGATTCACGCCGAACGCAGCGGTGCGGTGGAAGAACCTCTTGCTTCCGGGGGATCGGCCGCCGACGCCAATCCGAAGGTGGCCGGCGGCGCGCCGGCGCACATCATGGGCAGCGGCCAGACCTACGGCGCCGAACCGATCCTGGCCCGCGCCCACCACGGCTCGGTGAGCAAGGAACAGCGCGCCCTGGTCGAAGAGGACCTCAAGCGCGGGCTGCTCAAGGCGGTGGTGGCCACCTCGAGCCTCGAGCTGGGTATCGACATGGGCGCCGTCGACCTGGTGATCCAGGTGGAGGCGCCGCCCTCGGTGGCCAGCGGCCTGCAGCGCATCGGCCGTGCGGGCCACCAGGTCGGCGAGGTCTCGCGGGGCGTGCTGTTCCCCAAACACCGCACCGATTTGATCGGCTGCGCGGTCAGCGTGCAGCGCATGCTCGCCGGCCAGATCGAAACCATGCGGGTACCTGCCAACCCGCTCGACATCCTGGCGCAGCAGACCGTGGCGGCGGCCGCCCTGGAACCGTTGGACGCCGACCGGTGGTTCGACACGGTGCGGCGGGCCGCGCCGTTCGCGACGCTGCCGCGCAGCGTGTACGAGGCCACCCTGGACCTGTTGAGCGGCAAATACCCGTCCACCGAATTCGCGGAGCTGCGGCCGCGGCTGGTGTACGACCGCGACACCGGCACGTTGACCGCCCGCCCCGGCGCGCAGCGGCTGGCCGTGACGTCCGGCGGCGCCATCCCCGATCGCGGACTGTTCACCGTCTACCTTGCCTCCGAGGCCGAAAAGCCTTCCCGGGTAGGCGAACTCGAAGAGGAAATGGTTTACGAGTCACGTCCCGGCGATGTCATCTCGCTGGGCGCCACCAGCTGGCGGATCACCGAGATCACCCACGACCGGGTGCTGGTGATCCCGGCACCCGGCCAGCCGGCCCGATTGCCGTTCTGGCGCGGCGACGGTCTGGGCCGCCCGGCCGAGCTGGGCGCCGCACTCGGCGCGTTCACCGGCGAGCTGGCCGGCTTGAAGCGGGAGGATTTCGAAACGCGCTGCGCCGGACTGGGTTTCGATGCATACGCCACCGAGAACCTGCTGCGCCTGCTCGACGAACAGCGGAGCGCCGCCGGGGTGGTGCCCACCGACACCACCCTGCTGGTCGAGCGGTTCCGTGACGAGCTGGGCGACTGGCGAGTGATCCTGCACTCGCCGTACGGGCTTGCAGTCAACGGACCACTGGCGCTGGCGGTGGCCCGCCGGCTGCGCGAGCGCTACGGCATCGACGAGAAGCCCACCGCCTCAGACGACGGTGTCGTGGTCCGACTGCCGGACACGTTCTGCGATTTCGCATCGGACACCGGCTCCGGGGCTCCGCCGGGCGCCGAACTTTTCGTCTTCGACGCCGAGGAGATCGACCCGATCGTCACCGCAGAGGTGGGCGGCTCGGCGCTGTTTGCGTCGCGGTTCCGCGAGTGCGCGGCCCGGGCCCTACTATTGCCGCGCCGGCACCCCGGGCGCCGTTCGCCGCTGTGGCAGCAACGCCAGCGTGCTGCCCAGTTACTGGATGTGGCCCGCAAATATCCCGACTTTCCGGTGGTTCTGGAGACCATCCGCGAATGCCTGCAGGACGTCTACGACGTACCGGCCCTGACAATGCTGATGACCGGTATCGCGCAGCGGCGCGTGCGGGTGCTCGAGGTCGAGACGCAGCGGCCGTCGCCGTTCGCGGCGTCGCTGCTGTTCGGCTACGTCGGCGCGTTCATGTACGAAGGCGACAGCCCGCTGGCCGAGCGCCGGGCCGCCGCGCTCTCGCTGGACAGCACGCTGCTGGCCGAATTGCTGGGCCGGGTGGAGTTGCGCGACCTGCTCGATCCCGAGGTCATCGCCGCCACCGGCCGCCAGCTTCAGCACCTCTCGACCGACCGGGCCGCCCGCGACGCCGAGGCGGTCGCTGACCTGCTGCGGCTGCTGGGCCCACTGACCGAGGACGAGGTGGCCGCCCGGGCCGGCGACGCCGACGTAGGCGGGTGGCTGGAGGGACTGCGCGCGGCGCGGCGCGCGCTGACCGTGTCGTTCGCCGGCCGCAGCTGGTGGGTGGCCATCGAGGACATCGGCCGGCTGCGCGACGGCATCGGCATCGCGGTTCCGCTCGGCGTGCCGGCCGCCTTTACCGAGGAGGTCGCCGACCCGCTGGGCGAATTGCTGGGTCGCTACGCGCGCACCCACACCCCGTTCACCACGGCCGAGGCCGCCGCCCGGTTCGGGCTGGGACTGCGAGTGACCGCAGACATCCTGGGCCGGCTCGCCGGCGACGGCCGGCTGGTGCGCGGCGACTTCGTCGCCACTGCCGAGGCGGCGGAGGTGCCGATGGCCGGGGGTGAGCAGTGGTGTGATGCCGATGTATTGCGCATCCTGCGGCGGCGGTCGCTGGCGGCGCTGCGGGCCCAGGTCGAGCCCGTCAGCACCGCCGCCTACGGCCGGTTCCTGCCGGCCTGGCATCGGGTGGGGACGGCCGAATCGTCGCGCTCCCCAAGCTATTCCGGGCTGGATGGCCTGATGTCGGTGATCGACCAGCTGGCCGGCGTACGGATGCCGGCCTCGGCGATCGAGCCGCTGGTGCTGGCCCCCCGCGTCCGCGACTATTCCCCCGCACTGCTCGACGAGCTGCTGGCCACCGGCGAGGTCACCTGGTCGGGGGCCGGGTCGATTTCGAACGGCGACGGTTGGATCGCGTTGCACCCCAGCGAATCCGCGCCGTTGACACTGCAAGCGCCCGCCGACATCGAGCTGGGCGACGCCCACCGCGCCATCCTGGACACGCTCGCGCCGGGGGGCGCCTACTTCTTCCGCCAGCTCACGCAAAGCGGGTTCGGTGAGTCCGAGCTCAAAGGCGCCTTGTGGGAGCTGATCTGGGCCGGTTGGATCACGGGCGACACGTTCGCCCCGGTGCGCGCCCTGCTCGGTGGCGCCGGAACCCGCAGGCGCTCGGCGCCCGCGCACCGGTCGCATCGCCCGCCGCGGCTGAGCCGATACAGCGTCGCGCACCCGCAGTCCCGGCCCGCCGACCCGACCGTGGCCGGCCGGTGGTCGATCCTGCCAGCCCCGGAGCCGGACTCCACGCTGCGCGCCCACTACCAAGCCGAGCTCTTGCTGGGCCGCCACGGCGTGCTGACCCGCGGCGCGGTGACGGCCGAGGGCGTGCCCGGCGGGTTCGCCACCCTGTACAAAGTGCTGAGCACTTTCGAGGATGCCGGCCGGTGCCAGCGCGGCTACTTCATCGAGTCGCTGGGCGGGGCACAGTTCGCGGTCGCATCGACGGTCGACCGGCTGCGCGCTTACTCCGACGGCGTCGATCCGGAAAGGCCGGAGTACCGGGCGGTCGCGCTGGCCGCCTCGGATCCGGCCAACCCGTACGGCGCGGCGCTGACCTGGCCCGCCTCCCGGGGCGACGGGGTCTCGGGGTCTGGTGGGTCGGGGGCACGCCCTGGCCGCAAGGCCGGTGCAATGGTGGTCCTGGTCGACGGTGAGCTGACCTGGTTCCTCGAGCGCGGCGGGCGGTCGCTGCTCACCTTCACCGACGACCCCGCCGCCCATCAGGCTGCGGCAACGGCGCTGGCCGACCTGGTCTCGTCCCGTCGCGTCGCGTCGATCCTGGTCGAACGCATCGACGGGGTGCCCGCCCTTCAGCCCCGCGCGGACGGGCCCGGCCCGATCGACGCCCTTTCCGACGCCGGATTCGCCCGAACTCCGCGTGGAATGCGGCTGCGCTGACATGCCCGAAGGTGACACCGTCTGGCACACCGCCGCCGTACTGCGCGAGCGCCTGGTCGCCGACACCCTGACCCGGTGCGACGTCCGGGTGCCGCGGTTCGCCACCGTTGACCTCACCGGTCGGGTGGTCGACGAGGTGCTCAGCCGGGGAAAGCACTTGTTCATCCGGGTGGGTGACGCCAGCATTCACTCGCATCTGAAGATGGACGGCAGCTGGCGGGTCGGCAACCGCTCGGTGCGGGTCGACCACCGCGCGCGCATCATCTTGGAGACCGACAGCGTCCGCGCCGTCGGCGTCGATTTGGGCGTGCTGGAGATCCTGGAGCGCGAGCGTGACGGCGACGCGGTCGCGCACCTGGGCCCCGATCTGCTGGGCAAGGATTGGAATCCCGCGCTGGCCGCCGCCAACCTGACGGCCGACCCGGACCGGCCGATCGCCGGGGCACTGTTGGACCAGCGCCTGCTGGCCGGCATCGGCAACGTCTACAGCAACGAACTGTGTTTCCTGTCCGGGCATCTGCCCACCGCGCCGGTGCGCGACATCGCCGACCCGCATAGGCTCGTCTCGCGGGCACGGGACATGTTGTGGCTCAACCGCTTTCGGTGGAACCGGTGCACCACGGGCGACACCCGGGCCGGACGGCAGCTGTGGGTCTACGGGCGATCCGGGCAGCCGTGCCGGCGCTGCGGTACCCCGATCGCCTTCGACGACTCCGGGGATCGGGTGACGTACTGGTGCCCGTCCTGCCAGCGCTGAAGCGCGTGGCCCTTGGTCGCGGGCCTAGCCGCGGGCGTGGGCGAGGAAGAACTGGGCGATCGCCTCGGACCCGTCGAGCGCGCGGGTGGTGGGACCGATGACGGCCGCCGGCAGATATTGCTTGCCGCCCGGCCAGGTGTGTCCGCCTTTGTTGATCTTGTAGAACACCACCTCGGTGTTGTCCGCGCATCCCGTGAACTGGTAGCGGTGCACCACGGTGCCGTCGCGGACATCGGGTAGCGCCTCCATCGCCTGCTTTGTTTGGCAGCCATCGACCGAGCGCCACTTTTCCACCATGCTGTCCGCCGAGATGGAGTGGCTGACCCCGCCGCGGCCGCGCACCGTCCCACCTTTGAAGGGCACCAGCGGGTCGGCGGTCCCGTGGGCTTCCCAGACCGACACCGGCCGCGACGGGTTACAGGCCACCCCCACGCCCAGAGTCCCGGCCACCGGGGCGACCGCGGCGAACACGTCGGCGCGGTCGCATGCCAGCCGGTTGCTCATGAAGCCGCCGTTGGACATCCCCGTGACGAAAACGTGCCCCGCAGCGATGCCGTAGTCGTTCTGCAGCTTGTTGACCAGCCCGACCAGGAAGGCCACGTCATTGATGTGGCGGCGATCGGCGGGCGAGGCACCACGCCCGTCGGCCCAGCTCTTGTCGTAACCGTCGGGGTAAACGACCAACAGGTTGTGGGCGTCAGCAACGGAGTTGAACCCCGTCAGGCCGCGCTGCGAGAACCCGGTACCGCCCGCACCGTGCAAACTGAGCACCAGCCCGACGGGCTCGCCCGTCGGCACGTGCAACATGTAGGTTCGGTCCATGCCGCCGGAGCGAAAGGTGCCCGAGATGTCTCGAGCGTTGGCCGCCGGCACGTGCCGCACACCGCAGCCGACCACGCATATCGCCACCACACCGAGCCACAACCACCGTGCGTATGCCATGTCGTCAGATCACCGGCTGCGCGTCGCCGAAGGGTCGCTGGTTACGTGTTTGCGACTGCGGAGCAAACGCTCGGGTGGCACACATCGCATTATCGGCGATACGGCTTCGGCGGACGCCGCAAGATGCAAGCATGCGAACTAGCCCGCCTTCAGCAAGCAACGACACTTCTGTTCCACGGGAGTATCAGAAATGACGACCACCACGATGCGCAAGCGCAGCCGATCGCTATGGCTCCTGGCGATGGGCGTGCTGCCGGTGGCCGGGCTGCTCGGCGTGCTGGGTGCATCCGCGACAGCTGGCGCCACGTCCGCCGATGACGAATTCCTGGCCGCGCTGAAAGCCAAGGGCATCAACTACGAGTCAGCCGACGCCGCGGTCAATTCCGGGCACACCGTGTGTCACGAACTCGATATGGGCCAGACACCGGAACAGGTCGCCAACAACGTCCTGTCCAGCAGCCACCTGGACAGCTATCACGCCGGCTACTTCGTCGGGGTCAGCATCAAGGCGTACTGCCCGAAGTACGCGGCGGCACCCGGTTCCTGAAAACCGACCTGCCAAAACGTCCCGTGCGCCTGTACGCGATTGCGCAAATTCGTTTGTTCACGGTCGGTAAATCCAGCGGCAACTCGCTGGCGCCGCGGTCGCCGATTATTTGTGGTGGTCTTGACTGACGGAGGGTCGTCCGGCCCAAGGCTCAGCGACAGGTGGATGACATTGGAACAATCAAACCTGTTGCGGCTCAGGGCATATCGGCCTGTGTCCGAGCACATCGACGGCGCCTGGTGGCCGCGGTCGACGAGCCTGGCCGACGAGCCGCCGGGCCTGGTGGCGTCGTTGTCGAATCGGCTGGGGCAGATCGTCATGGTGGGCTATCGCCGCCACGACTGACACAACATGCCCGCTCTGGCTGAATTCGACGGGCACACAATCGAATTGTTGGGCTTCGTCAATGACGAGCAGGCCGGCGTGATCGCGATGGGCGGGAACGCCCGTCGGGCACTCGATGCGGTGCGAGTGTTCGGCGCCGCCCCGGTTTCTCCGGCCGTCCGAATCACGGTGGGGCGATCGGTCGCGGAGTTGGCCGACATGCTGGCCCGTCACCAGGGGCTCGGTGGGCAACGGCGCGACGCTCAGATCCGGCGGTGGTGCGAGGAGACGGCGCAACGATTCATCGAGGCGCCGGTGCAGACCTTCGTCCCCATTCTGGTCGAACACATCGTCGGCAACCGCATGATGGAGTCGCGCAGGCAGCGCTATCCGGCCGACGGCGGCCTGTGCATCACGGTGCCCGGCAGTTCCGCACCGTACTCAATATCGTCGTAGTCGCGCCCCTTACGCCGGCGACCGTTCGCCGAGCCGCCCGTAGGGCGCATCGGGACCATCGGGAGCATGGGTGTCTGGCCGGCCCCCGGTGGCAGCGCGGAGACCGCGGACGCCAGCTGCACCGGCGCCGACGACCCCAGCATTCCCACCGTCGCGGGCGGCATGGTCAGGTTGCCGAGCGAAATACCGACGCCCAGCGTGGCACGTGGCGCCAACGATCCGGTGGCGCCGACCGCGCCGATCAGTTGCGTCTCCGCCGACGACAGCGCCGCCGTGCCTTCGGTCAATCCGCCGAAAATGTCTGTGGCCGCGCCGAATTGCAGGCTGTTGGCGGCGTTCAACTGGGCGAGATAGCTGAGCAGGTTGACGGGAAACCCGCTCGCGATGAACTGGTTGCCCCATGTGCTGAAATATCCGAACCAACCGCGGCTGGGGTCGCCGTCGCTGCCGAACAGGCCGGCGGCACCGGAGGCCGCCTGGAGCGTCGCCGCGTCGGAGGCGGCCTGGCCCGGACCCGAACTGGCGGCGGCGATCTGCGCGCCGGAGTTTCCCGTCGCCGTAGCCGGCACGATGGCGGCTTGCCTCGTCATGCCCGACGGATCGGAAACCGGAGGCGGCGAAGAGAACTGGGGCGGTCTGACGGTGCTCGCCGAGGTCGCGTCGTAGCGGACCAATGCCGCCGAGTTGTTCACCCACATGGTGTTGTACTCGGCCTCGGTCTCGGCGATGGCCGGGTAGTTGATCCCAAAGAAGTTGGTGGCCAACAACATCGCCAGCCGCGCGCGGTTGGCGGCGACCAGCGAGGGATGCACCACCGTCCAGTGCGTCAACTCGAACGCCGCGGTCATGACTTCCACCGACGTCGCGATTTCCTGGCACTGCGCGGCGGTGACGCGCAGCCAGTCCAAATAGGGCTCCAGCGCTCGGGCCATCGCCATGGCGGACGGGCCATGCCACGTCGTCATCAGCCACGACAGCTCGGCGGTGTAGCCGGCGGCAGATTGCTCGAGCTCAGCGCTGAGCTCCTGCCAGGCGCCGGCGGCCGCGATCCATGACCAAGCGCCTGGTCCAGAGTGGATCAGCGCCGAAGTGACCTCCGGCGGCAGTATCCCGAAATCCATGAACCTTTACCTTGGGAAATGCCGTCGGTTGGGCCAACGCTCGGCGTCGGCCCGTCCGGCGCTACGCGAGTGAATGAGGCCGGGACATCGCGGTGTCCTGCTGCTGGTCGACGTTGACCTGCACGGTGGCGGAATTCGGCATCCGCCGTCGTGGGGCGCCATCGTCTCATCCCGCCGATGGGTTTCGGGGCATCACGTTGCCCGTGACCTCCCGGCCGACGGCGACGTCTTCGTACTTCTGCTGTTTACGCTTGCGCCAGCCGGTGCCCGCCGAAGCTGTCGTCGGCGGCACCATCATCGGCATTATCGGCAATCCAGACTCCGCCGCCGGAAGTGGCGAGGCGGCGGACGCGAGCTGCACCCCGGTCTGCGTGCCGGGTAGCAGGCCCACCACGGCGGGAGGCGCGGTCAGCTTGCCAAGCGACACCCCGACGCCCATCGCCCCCGACGGCGCCATGCCCGCGCCGATACCTTTGACCGCGTTGGACAGGCTCGCCGTGGCCGCTCCGAGCCCCTCTGACAGGCCACTGCCGATGTCGCCGCCGACGCTCTGCAGCGCGCTGGCCGACGAGTTCTGCGCCAGGTAGCTCAGCATGTTGATGGGAAAGCCGGAGGAGATGAACTGGTTGCCCCAGGTGCTGAAATAGCCGAACCACCCGCTGTTGGGGTCACCGTCGCTGCCGAAGAGGCCGGCGCCCGAGAGGTTCGAAGCCAGTGCGTTCCCCGCGTTGCCGGCGCCGAGAGCCTGGGCCTGGTTGACGGCTAGCTCTTGTCTGGCCGTCCCGCCCGGATCGGTGGCCGATAGCGGCGAATTGAAATTCGACAACTGCGTGGTCGCCTGCGACGACGACGCCTGATATCGGCCCATTGCCGCCGAGTTGTTGGCCCACATGGTCTGGTATTCGTTCTCGGTCTCAGCGATGGCCGCGGTGTTGGTGCCGAATCGATTGGTGGCCAGCAGCTGCGCGAGCCGCGTCCTGTTGGCGGTGACCACCGAGGGATGAACCACTGTGGACCGGACGGCGGTGAAAGCCGTAGCGGCGGCCTCGGCCGAGGTGGCCATCTGCGCGGATTGCTGGGCGGTCTCGCGCAGCCATAGCAGGTAGGGCTGGACGGACTGCAGCATCGCCATGGCCGACGGCCCGTCCCAGGAATCGATCAGCGACGACAACGTCGAGGCATAGGTGGAGACCGAATTCTCCAGTTCGACGGCCAGGCGCTGCCAGGCGCCGGCGGCCTCGATCAGCGAACCCGCTCCCGGTCCGGTGTGGATGAGCGTCGAGGTGACCTCGGGGGGTGCAAAAAGATCCATCACGTCTCACAATGCCCACGCTGAGAACGCCTCAGCAAATTTGCGTTAACCAGGCCGCGAAGAACCTTGAAACTCTGCACGTCGAAGCCTGTTCACTGCAGCCGGGACCTCCCAGTTTCGACTGCCATGTGTCCAGGACACCCTATACCTAAAGTTGAGAGCGATTTGACATTCGCTGGCCACCGGGACTATGCCACAGCGGCCGTCAGTCAAACGGTCACCGAGGAGCCGCGGTCCAGCGTGATGATCCGGTCCCCGAGGCCGCGGCGCTGCATTTCCCGGGTGAATTCGGCCAGCGGCGAAGCGAAGGCCGCATAGTCGTCGAAGTGAACCGGGATGACCTTCGGCAGGGCCAGCATCGCGACGAGTTCGGCGCCCTGACGGCCGTCCATAGTCACGGTCAGTCCGAACGGAAGCCGCCCGCCGGCCGGCAGTCGGGTGCCACCGAGGTGCAGCATGCCCGCGTCGATCGGGTCGAACCGCGCGGGAATCTCCTTGAGCTCCTCGATCAAGAGGGTGTCGCCGGAAATGTAGAGCCGGCGCCGGGACGAGCCATCGTCGGCGGCGACGTCCAGCATGGTGCCCATCACCGGCGGGAGCAGCCGCTGACTCCACCCGGGCGCGTGCCGCCCCGGCAACGATGTCAGGGTGAGCGTGGTGCCGCCCTTGGTGATCGTGTGCTGCTGCCAGGTGGTCAGGCCACGCGCCTGCGCGAAGCCACGCTTGTGCAGTCGCTTGGCGGCGTGGGGGGTAGTGACGACGGGCAGTTCGTGATCGAGGCCCTTCTGCGCCACCCTGTCCCAGTGATCGCCGTGCATGTGTGACAGCACGATCGCGTCGACCGGCGGCAGTTCGCTGAGCTGCAACGCCGGCTCCTTGAGCCGTTTGGATACCAGCCCATGGCCTAGGTAGGCGCGTTGCCCCCGGTGCAAGAAGTTGGGGTCGGTCAACAGCGTCAACCCGCCCGCGGAAATGAGCGTGGTGGCGTTGCCGACGAACGTGACCGTGATGTCCATAGCCGCGGGCTACCCGGTCCCGTGGCGTCCATACCGCTAGAAGGGCGGCGGATCGTCGGCGTCGGGCGGGGCGGGGCCGCTGACGCTTCTAGCGGAACTGCTGCTCGAGCCCGAGGCCGTGGACACGCTTTGCGCCCGTCGGCCCATGCGGGCGTCGCGGTTGTGCCGGCGTTCGGAGGCGATGCGCCCGGCGCGGTCCTGGGCGCGCGTGCGGCGCCGGGTCGGCATCATCGCCGTGCGGTCGCCGCAGTAATCGGGCGCCACGTCGGACTCGGCGGCCGCGATAGCGCCCACGCCCTGACACAAACTCGGAAATAGCAGTGCGCTGCCCGGCGTGGTGACATACATGCGCCCGGCCGGTGAGGTCAGGATCAGCGTCCCGTCGGGCAGCTGCGTTTCCTGCCAACCCCAGAAGGTTTTCACCAAATGATGTGTGCGGCAATAACATTTGAGGTTCGACGCGTGCGTGCGCCCGCCGTCCGCGTAGGGAATCGTATGGTCCACGTCGCAATTGACGGCGGGCTGGTCGCAGCCGGGCCAGCGGCACGTCAAGTCGCGGCAGCGCACGAAATCAGCCAGCGCCTTCGAGGGCGCATAACCCGGCTCCGGTGCCGCATCACCTGGGTGAGTCAGCGGCGCGAGCGTGGCCGACGCGGCCAGCTCGGCGATCAATTCCGGCGCGATCAAGCCTTCGGCGCCCAGCTCGTAGCCCGGCGCCGAGCCGGTGCCGTCCAGACTGCCGCGCTCGGCGACCACGTGGATCACCACCGGTCCCGCGGGCCGTTGACCGGCCGTGCAGTCGCGACGTCCGCAGCGGCATCCCAACCGGTCCGCCCCGCCCGCCAGCGCTCCCAACGCATCGGCGCGGCGCTGCTCACGGGTGCGCGGATCGTGTTCGCACACCGTAGCCGCCAACGCGTCCAGGCGCCGGTCCAGCAGATGCGCATCGGGGGCGAGCAGACTGCCTTGGATATGCGACATGCCGTCCCCCCCGTCGCCGATCCAGATCTCCCGCTGCACTACGCGCTCCCGACGGCGCCGCACCGCATCCGCGTCGGCCCGCGCGACGACCTTGTCCACCTGGGCGGTCAGCCGTCCGGAAGTCATCGACGGCCAGCGCGCCACATTGGCCGCAAGCCGGGCATCCACGACCGCCAGCACCTGCGGGTCGGTGATCAGGTCGGTGCGGTACACCACGGTGGCGAACATCCGAAAGTCGATATCGCCGGCCTTGAACACCTCCCCAACGCGCGGCAGCCGCTCACGCATGGCGCGGGCGTAGCGCACCTTGCTGGCCCCGAGGCCCTGACTGATCCGCAGCTCGGCGGCGACCTCCGCACTGACCGCCGCCTCGGTGTCGACGGCCCAGCTTTCGGTTTCCGAGCATCGCGACAGCCGATACCCGAACAACTCACCGATGGCCGCGAGTTGGGCGGCCGCCGCCCGGTTCTCCGCGCGCGAGGACGCGCCGATCCGTCCCAACAGTTCCGCCGCCGCCCGCGTTCGCGACGGATAGTGCCGCTCGAAGAGCTCGTCAAACCGGGCGATCACCTCCGGCGGCGACTGATAACCCGAGTTCTCGAACATACGTTCGATTATGCCATGAGCCACTGACAACCTATGACGCCGCGGTAGACCTACGGCTCAACTCTGCGGCTGACGAACGTACGCCGCGCGCCGGTGAGTGGATCGGTGAACTCGATGCGCTGCGCCAATAGCCGCAGCGGCGTGCTGAAGTCGTCGGCCGCGACGTCGATGATCTCGGGATACAACGGATCACCCTCGATAGGAATCCCCAGCGAGGCCATGTGCAGGCGCAGTTGATGGGTGCGTCCGGTGCGGGGAGTGAGCCGGTACAGGCCGCCCGGTGACACCAGCTCCACGTGGGTCTCGGCGTTGGGCGCGCCGGGTTCGCACACAGCCTGTAAGTGGCTGCGGCGCTTGATGATTCGGCTCTTCACCACACGAGGAAACTCCAGCTTCGGGTCGACGGCGGCCCGGGCCAGGTATGTCTTGCCGACCACTCCGCGGGAGAACAGCGTCTGGTAGGCGCCGCGCACCTCGCGCCTCGCGGTGAACAGCAACACCCCGGCGGTGAGGCGGTCCAGCCGGTGCGCGGGGCTCAGATCGGGCAACTCCAGTTCCCGTCGCAACCGCACCAGCGCGGTCTGCGCGACGTGGCGCCCGCGTGGCATGGTGGCCAAAAAGTGCGGCTTGTCGACGACCACGATGTCGGCGTCGCGGTGCAGCACCGCGATGTCGAACGGGACGGGCACCTCGTCCGGCAGCTCGCGGTACAGGTAGACACTCGCGCCGGCGGGAAGCACTGTGGTGCTGTCGATTACCGCGCCGTCAGCGCCGACGACCTCTGCGGCCAGCACCTTGGCGCGTGCCCGCGGGCCGAACCGGGCGGTGAGCTCGGCCAGCACCGGACCACCCCGCAGCCGCACCCGCGCCGGACCGAGTCCGTCCCGCGCGGGCAGTGGCGCCGGCGTTGCGGCCATTGTCAGGGCCTGCTCAACTAAGTGGGACCGGCTCGAGGATCTCGGCGCGCGCCTCTGGCGCGCTTGCCCGCAACTCGTCGGCGGACACGTCATCCGGCTGGGCCTGGGACAGGATCTCGGCCTCCACCCGAGCGGTGTAATTCGCGACCTCACGCCCGATCTCCTCCGCCGACCAGCCCAGCACCGGCGCCACGACGTCGGCGACCTCGCGCGCGCAGTCGACGCCACGGTGCGGGTATTCGATGGAGACCCGCATCCGGCGGGCCAGGATGTCCTCCAAATGCAAAGCGCCCTCGGCGGTTACGGCATACATCGCCTCCACCCGCAAATAGCCCGGCGCCTCCTTGATCGGTTCGAGCAGATCGGGGCTTTGCGCCGCCAGCGCCAGCACATCACCGATCAGCGAGCCATATCGGTCCAGCAGATGACGCACCCGGTAGGGATGCAGGCCCTGCAGCTGGGCGACGTGTTCGGCCTGGTTGATCAGCGCGAAGTAGCCGTCGGCACCTAGCAGGCTGACCTTCTCGGTGATCGACGGCGCGACCCGAGCCGGAATGAATTGGGCAGCAGCATCGATCGCATCGGCGGCCATCACCCGATAAGTGGTGTACTTGCCGCCGGCGATGGCCACCAGGCCCGGTGCGGGCACCGCCACGGCGTGCTCCCGCGACAGCTTGGAGGTCTCCTCGCTCTCCCCGGCCAGCAGCGGCCGCAGCCCCGCGTACACACCGTCGATGTCGGCATGCGTCAACGGGATGGCCAGCACGGTGTTGACGGTTTGCAAGATGTAGTCGATGTCGGCCTTGGTGGCCGCGGGGTGGGCCAGGTCGAGGTTCCACTCGGTGTCGGTGGTTCCGATGATCCAGTGGCTGCCCCACGGGATGACGAACATCACCGATTTCTCGGTGCGCAGGATGATCGCGACGTCACTGACGATGCGGTCGCGGGGCACCACCACGTGCACACCCTTGGACGCCCGGACCTGAAAACGCCCGCGCTGCTTGGACAGTGCCTGGATCTCGTCGGTCCACACCCCGGTCGCGTTGACCACCACGTGGCCGCGGACCTCGGTGATGGCGCCGTCCTCGGAGTCGCGAACCCGTACACCGGTCACCCGATCACCTTCGCGCAGCAGGGCGACCACCTGGGTGGAGGTGCGGACCACCACGCCGTAGTGCGCGGCGGTGCGCGCGACGGTCATGGTGTGCCGGGCGTCATCGACAACCGTGTCGTAGTAACGGATTCCGCCGATCAGCGAGCTTCGCTTGAGGCCGGGGCTCAGCCGCAACGCGCCCGCACGCGTCAAATGCTTTTGCGCCGGAACGGATTTCGCGCCACCCAGCCGGTCGTACAGAAAAATGCCGGCGGCGATGTACGGACGTTCCCACACGCGATTAGTCAACGGGAACAAAAACGGCATCGGCTTGACCAGATGCGGCGCCAGCTTGGTCAGCGACAGCTCACGTTCGTAGAGCGCCTCACGCACCAACCCGAACTCGAGCTGTTCGAGATAGCGCAGGCCACCATGGAACATCTTCGACGAGCGGCTCGAGGTGCCCGAGGCGAAGTCACGCGCTTCCACGAGCGCCACTTTGAGGCCGCGGGTCGCGGCGTCCAGCGCGCAGCCCGAACCCACCACGCCACCGCCGATCACCACCACGTCGAACTGCTCGGTGCCCAACCGTTCCCAGGCTGCCTCGCGCTGCCGGGGCCCCAGCACGGAAACAGGTGAGCTGCGCTGGTTGGGTGCGTGCACGGATTCAGTCACGACCAGGACTCCTCACGGGGAAACTCCTCGGTTACTCGTCAGTAGGCGTGCTGCACCAAGGCTAACGGTTCCGGCGCTGGCACGCGGGTCGGCGCCGGGCCGTCGATCACCACCGGTCCGATCGCCATTAGTCCAGATCGTCGTGCGCCATCAGCCGCCGCGCGGCCTCGGTGATCGAGCCGGACAACGACGGGTAAACGGCCAGCGTCTGTGCCAGCTCATTGACGGTGATCCGGTTCGTCACGGCGACGGCGATCGGCAGGATCAGCTCGGAGGCGATGGGGGCCACCACCACGCCGCCGATCACCACGCCGGTGGCCTGGCGGCAGAACAGCTTCACGAAGCCCTGGCGCAGCCCCGACATCTTGGCCCGCGCGTTGGTCCGCAGCGGCAGCATGACCGTGCGGGCCGGCACCGAACCGTCGTCGATCATCGTCTGCGGGACCCCGACGGCGGCGATCTCGGGCCTGGTGAACACCGTCGCCGCCACGGTGCGCAGCCGGATCGGGCTGACGCCCTCGCCCAGCGCGTGATACATCGCGATCCGGCCCTGCATGGCCGCGACCGAGGCCAGCGGCAGGAGCCCGGTGCAGTCACCGGCGGCGTAGATGCCGGCCACCGAGGTCCGCGACACCCGGTCGACGTTCAGGTAGCCGCCGCGGCCCAGCTCAATGCCGACCCGATCCAGCCCCAGGCCGTCGGTGTTGGGCACCGACCCGATGGTCATCAGGGCGTGGCTGCCCTCGACCGTGCGCCCGTCGGCCAAGGTGACCAGCACTCCGTCCCCCGTACGGGTGACCGATTGCGCGCGGGCATTCTTGACCAGCTGGACGCCGCGCTCGGAGAACGCTTCCTCCAGGACCAGGGCGGCGTCGGCGTCCTCGTAGGGCAGCACCCGGTCCCGGCTGGCCACCACGGTCACCGGGACGCCCAATTCGGTGTAGGCGTGCACGAATTCGGCGCCGGTGACCCCGGATCCGACCACGATGAGGTGCTCGGGCAGCGATTCCAGGTTGTACAGCTGGCGCCAGGTCAGGATCCGCTCGCCGTCCGGGGGCGCCGACGGCAACACCCGCGGGCTGGCACCCGTGGCGATCAGCACGACGTCGGCCTCGTACTCGCTGGTGCATTGGCCGTCGGGTCCCGGATCGGGATGTGTCGCTTTCACGCGGTGACAGGCCAGCCCGGGCGTGGGATCGATCAACTCGCCGCGGCCGGCCACCACGTGCACGCCCATGCCGAGCAGCTGGTCGGTGATGTCGGCGGACTGCTCGGTGGCCAGACGTCTGACCCGGGCATGGATCTGCGGCAGCGAGATCTTGGCATCGTCGATGTCGATGTCGAACCCGAGCCGGGGCGCGCGGCGCAATTCGGTGCGAAGCCAGGTCGAGGCGATGAACGTCTTGGACGGCACGCAGTCATCCAGGACGGCCGCCCCGCCGATGCCCTCGGAGTCGATCACCGTGACGCGGGTCGTATCGGGATGCGAGGTCGCGGCCACCAGCGCGGCTTCGTAACCGGCCGGGCCTCCACCGAGGATCACGATGCGGGTCACCACAGCCCCCAACCTAACGAAGGGCCGCTGCGAATGCTCAGGGAAGACCGGCCAGCAGCGGACGTCTAAGCTTTCCCCGTGCCGCTCTACGCCGCTTACGGGTCGAACATGGATCCCGAGCAGATGCAGAAACGCGCGCCACATTCGCCGATGGCCGGAACCGGCTGGCTGCACGGATGGCGATTGACCTTCGGCGGCGAGGACATCGGCTGGGAGGGCGCCCTGGCCACCGTCGTCGAGGACCCGGACTCGAAGGTGTTCGTCGTCCTCTACGACATGACGCCGGCGGACGAGAAGAACCTGGACCGCTGGGAGGGCTCCGAGTTCGGCGTCCACAAGAAGATCCGGTGCCGCGTGGAGCGCATCGCGTCGGACACCGACACCGACCCGGTCCTGGCGTGGTTGTATGTGTTGGACGCCTGGGAGGGCGGAATGCCGTCGGCCCGGTACTTGGGTGTGATGGCCGACGCCGCCGAAATCGCCGGGGCGCCAAGCGAATACGTGCATGGTCTGCGGACCCGCCCGGCCCGCAACATCGGCCCGGGCACCAGCGCCTGATCCCGGGAAGGAAAATCGGCTGTCAGTTCTGTCCGTACCGCTGGTGGCCGACGCCCTCGCGCGCGCCTTCGCCGCCGTGGTCAACCCCACCCCCAAGGCCGCCGTGCGATTCCCGGAGATTGCGGGCCGAACCAGCGAGATCGCCATCGAAACCCGCCACGGCCCGGTATCCGCAACCGTCTATCACCCGCCGGCGACGACGAACCCCGCCGTCTACGTCAACGTGCACGGCGGCGGCTTCATAATCGGACACCGCGAGCAGGACGATCCGTGGTGCCGGTACCTGGCCGCCCACGCGGGCGTGCTGGTGATCAACCCCGACTATGTCCTGGCGCCGCGGCATCGCTTTCCCACCGCGGTGCATCAGATCTATGACGTCGTGTGCTGGGCGGCCGGCTCCGACCGCGACTGGGACGGCACGCGGCTGTGCGTCGGAGGCCAAAGCGCGGGCGGCAACCTGTCCGCCGCGGCGGCACGGCTCGCGCTGGACGACGGTGGCCCCGACATCGCGCTGCAGGTGTTGCACTACGCGCCGCTGGACCTGGTCACGCCCAGCCGCGACAAGCCATCCACGCTCGGCCGCCGGGCAATCATGAAGCCGTGGATGAGCGAGGTCTTCGACACCGCCTACATCCCCAAGCGGGCCCAGCGGCGCGACCGCCTGGCCTCGCCCGCCTGGGGCGACAACGCCGACAACATCGCCGGCATCGCGCCCGCGCTGATCGTCACGGCCGAGCACGATCGGCTGCGTGACGAAGCCCGAAGATACGCAGGCAAACTCGAGGCCGTCGCGGCGTTAGCGGAGTACCACGAGGTGGCCGGCGTCGACCACGGCTACAACATCATGAGCGAGGCCGGCGACGTCACGCGGCACACCTACGCCCATATCGCCGAACACGTCGTCCGCGCCACCGGCGCCTAGGACCGCTCGAACGCAGCCGACTGCTCGACGATGTTCGTCATCACGCGGACGCCGATCGGCAGGGCCCGCTCGTCGAGATTGAACGTCGGCTGGTGCAGGTCCAGCTGAGGTCCTACTCCCGGCCACACGCCCAAGCGGGCCATCGCGCCGGGAACCTCCTCCAGATACCAGGAGAAGTCCTCCCCGCCACCGGACTGACGGGTGTCGGCAAGCGCATCGGGGCCGATCTGTTCGATCGCGTGGGTGAGGATGCGCGTCGAGACGTCCTCGTTGACCACCGGTGGTACGCCGCGCCGGTATTGCAGTGTGTGCTCGATGGCCAGCGGCGCCAGCAGATCGGACACCGTTTCGCGGATGATCTCCTCCATGCCTACCCAGGTCTGCCGGCTGGCGGTGCGCACGGTGCCCGCCAGCGCGCCAGTCTGCGGGATGGCGTTTGCGGCGACGCCGGCGTTGACCGCGCCCCAGACCAGCACGGTGCCGTTGCGCGGGTCGATGCGTCGCGACAACACCCCGGGTAGGCCGGTGATCAGCGTGCCAAGCCCGTACACCAGGTCGGCAGTCAGATGCGGGCGCGACGTGTGCCCGCCCGGTGAATACAACGCGATCTCTATCTGGTCGGCCGCCGAGGTGATGGGGCCGTGCCGGACCGCGATTTTGCCGACCTCCAGCCGGGGGTCGCAGTGCAGCGCGAAGATCCGCGACACCCCGGTTATGGCGCCCGCCGCGATCGCGTCGATCGCCCCGCCGGGCATCAGCTCCTCGGCGGCCTGGAAGATCAGTCGCACCCCGACCGGCAGCTCGGGCACCGACGCCAGCACCAGGGCGGTGCCCAGCAGGATCGCGGTGTGCGCGTCATGGCCGCAGGCATGCGCCACGCCCGGCATGGTCGATGCGTACGGAATGTCGGTGAGCTCGGCCATCGGCAGGGCATCCATGTCGGCGCGCAACGCGATCCTGGGCGCGTGCTGGGGCCCGATGTCGCAGACGAGTCCGGTTCCGCCCGGCAGCACCTTCGGGTTGAGCCCGGCCTCGGCCAGCCGCTCGCCGACGAACTGGGTCGTGGCGTACTCCTGGCGGCCCAACTCGGGGTAGCGGTGAATGTGGCGGCGCCATTCGACCAGGTCCTGCTGATGGGCGGCCAGCCAGTAACCGGTGGCGTCGACCAGGCTCATGATTGCCCCTCGCTGCGCCTGCGCTCCTGCGCATCCATCACCCGGTCACGCTGGGCGGGCGTCTGGGCCAGCTGAACCACCGTACGCGCCAGCATGATCGCGCCCTCGACGACCGCGCGATCGGCGCTGGGGCCCGCGGCGGCGTCGGCGAAGGCGCGCTGGTGCACCATGGCGCCGCCGGCGTCGACCCCGACAACCGGGTGGATCCCCGGCAGCACGTGCGTGACGTTGCCCATGTCGGTGCTGCCCATGGGAAGCGTCCCCTCATACTCGCGGGCCACCGGCTCGCGGCCGAGCCGGCACATCTCGCCACGGAAGGTGTCGGCCAGCCATTGGTCGGGCTGCAGTTCGTCATAAGGGGGTGCGGGAATGTCGATCTCGTATTCGCAGCCGGTGGCCAGCGCCCCGGCGCCGAAGCAGGCGTAGATCCTTCCCTCCAGCTCCCGCAGCGAATCCGATTCGACCGCTCGCATCGCGTACTGCAACGCCGCGTGCCCAGGGATGACGTTGACCGCCTGTCCGCCGTTGGTGACTATCCCGTGCACCAGCTGCCCGGGCGCCAGTTGCTGGCGCAGCAGCCCGATCGCCACCTGCGCGACCGTCACGGCGTCGACCGCGTTGACACCTAGGTGCGGCGCGACGGCCGCGTGGGATTCCTTGCCGCGGTACTTCACGGTTGCCTCGGACAGGGCCAGCGAGCGGGCCCCGGCGATGTCGACCGGGCCGGGGTGGAGCATGACCGCCGCGGCGATGTCGTCGAACACCCCGGCCTTCAGCAGTAACACCTTGCCGCCGCCGGCCTCCTCGGCCGGCGTCCCCAGCAGCGACACCCGCAGGCCCAAGTCGTCGGCCACCTCGGCTAAGGCCAGGGCGGTGCCCACCGCCGACGCCGCGATGATGTTGTGGCCGCAGGCGTGACCGATCTCAGGCAACGCGTCGTATTCGGCGCAGATCCCGATGGTCAGTGGCCCGCTGCCGAAGTCCGCGCGAAAGGCGGTGTCCAGCCCGCCGGCGCCCGCGGTGATCTCGAAGCCACGCTCGGCGACCAGCGTCTGCGCCTTGGCGCAGCTGCGATGCTCGTCGAAGGCCAGCTCGGGCTCGGCATGGATGTCATGGGACAACTCGACAAGGTCGGCACCACGCCGCCGCACGACATCTTCGACGCTGTCTGACGGGGTTACGGGCACTCTCGCAGTATGTCGCAGTATGGTTTGCGGGCCCAACCCCGTCGGGGCTACACCAACCCGGCGAGGAATCCCGCCGCCTGGCCGGGGTAGGGCGGCACTGAGTAGTCGTGGTGCGCGTCCCGGTCGCGGCCGCCGACGACACAGACGGGATCACCTTCGCTGCACAAGTCGATGGCGCGGCCGGCGAAGGCACCCGTCGTCGAAAGTGGCGTGTTGAAGCGGTTGCCGGGGTTGCCGAACACCGCTACCGCCGCGATCTTGTTGGCCAGACCGGGATCCAGCGCGGGAGCCGAACCGAAGTTGCCGATGCGCGCTCCGAGCGGCGGCACGCCTGCGAGCATCGAGACCGCGGCGGCGCCCTGCGAGAAGCCTCCCAGCACCAGCCGCGTGGACGGGCACTGGTCGACCATCTGCGCGATGTGATCGCGCGCGTCGTTCGCACCGTCGGCGGTGGTCAAGAAGTTATAGCTAGCCGGATAGTTCACCGCGTAGGAGTCGACATTGCGCGACCGCAGCGCGGGCTGCAGCGCACCGAACAAGGCGTCGCCCACGAGCCCCAACCCGGGCGGCTCGGCGGTACCGCGGGCGAAGATGAGTTGCACGTCTGGACAGTCCGCCTTGGCCGACGGCGCCGCGCCGAAGGTGATCGAAACCACCGACAGCACAACACCGACGGCTACCCCCATGGCCGGGCCAACCACCGGCCACCTACGAAGATTCATACGGCAGATCCTGACATACAGCGGCGACACCGTCGCGCGGCCAGGTTGGTTCGATGGCCCCACTGGCCACTCGCGCCGCTATCGGCGCTCGCCGTCGCGGGGCTAGCCTCGATGGCCCCACTGGCCACTCGCGCCGCTATCGGCGCTCGCCGTCGCGGGGCTAGCCTCGATGGCCCCACTCCTCACTCGCGCCGCTATCGGCGCTCGCCGTCGCGGGGCTAGGCTCCCCCACTGTGACCGAAACCCCGTCGGACCCAGGCGACCTCGCTCGCCGGGCGGCTGAGGTCATCACCGAACGCACCGGTGTCGCCGACCACGACGTCGCCATCGTGCTTGGATCGGGCTGGCGGCCGGCGGTCACCGCGCTCGGCACGCCGAACGCCGTGCTGGCACAGGCCGAGCTGCCGGGCTTCGCCCCGCCCACCGCGGTCGGGCACACCGGCGAGCTGTTGTCGATGCACATCGGTGCACACCGGGTGCTCGTGCTGGTCGGTCGCGTCCACGCCTACGAGGGCCACGACCTGTGTCACGTCGTGCACTCGGTACGGGCGGCCTGCGCGGCCGGCGTGCGCGCCGTGGTGCTCACCAATGCGGCGGGCGGTCTGCGCGCGGACATGGCCGTCGGCGAACCCGTGCTGATCAGCGACCATCTGAACCTGACCGCCCGTTCGCCGCTGGTCGGCCCGCAATTCGTGGACCTCACCGACGCCTACTCGCCGCGGCTGCGCGAACTCGCCCGCCAGGCCGACCCCACGCTGACCGAGGGTGTCTACGCCGGGCTGCCCGGCCCGCACTACGAAACGCCCGCAGAGATCCGGATGCTGCGCACGCTGGGCGCCGACCTGGTCGGCATGTCGACGGTGCACGAGACCATCGCGGCCCGTGCGGCCGGCGCCGAGGTGCTTGGGGTGTCGCTGGTGACCAACCTGGCGGCCGGGATCGGCGGCGAACCACTGAGCCACACCGACGTGCTGGCCGCCGGCGCCGCGGCGGCAACCCGAATGGGGGCACTGCTGGCCTCGATCCTTTCCCAGCTCCCCCGGTTCTAGGGCCATGACGCCCGACGAGTGGATCGCCCACGATCCCGACCCGGCGACGGCGGCCGAGCTCGCCGCATGTGACCCCGCCGAACTCGCCGAGCGATTCGCCCGCCCCTTGATGTTCGGCACGGCGGGCCTGCGCGGGCCGGTGCGCGGCGGGCCGGACGCCATGAACGTCGCGGTGGTCACGCGCGCAACCTGGGCCGTCGCACAGGTACTGATCGGGCGTGGCATGCAGGGATCGTCGGCGATCGTGGGACGCGACGCCCGGCACGGCTCGGCGTTATTCGCCACGGTGACCGCTGAAGTGCTTGCCGCCCAGGGATTTTCCGTACTGTTGCTGTCCGGCCCGGTACCCACCCCGGTGGTGGCGTTCGCGGTCCGGCACACCGGCGCATCGGCCGGGATCCAGATCACCGCGTCGCATAACCCGCCCGCCGACAACGGCTACAAGGTGTATCTCGACGGCGGAATCCAGATCGTCTCCCCCACCGACCGCGAGATCGAGGCCGCGATGGCCGCAGCCCCGCCGGCCGACCAAATCGGCAGGGCCCCGGTCGAACCCGCGCGGGTAGATCTGGTCGAGCGCTACATCGGGCGGGCCGCCGGGTTACGGCGTGGCAACGGTTCGGCGCGGGTGGCGCTGACTGCACTGCACGGGGTGGGCGGCGCGGTGGCCGTCGAGACGTTGCACCGCGCAGGATTCATCGAAGTGCATTCCGTCGGAGCCCAATTCGCGCCCGACCCGGACTTTCCCACGGTCGCCTTCCCCAACCCCGAGGAGCCCGGCGCCACCGACGCGCTGCTGGCCCTGGCCGTAGACATCGGCGCCGACGTGGCGATCGCACTCGACCCCGATGCCGACCGATGTGCCGTCGGCATCAAAGACGGGCGGGGTTGGCGGATGCTGTCAGGCGACGAAACCGGTTGGCTACTAGGAGATTACCTGTTGTCCACGAATCAAACGGACAAACCGGTGGTTGCCAGCACGGTCGTGTCGTCGCGGATGCTGTCGTCCATCGCCGCGCACCACGGCGCCGTCCACGTCGAAACCCTCACCGGCTTCAAGTGGCTGGCCCGCGCCGACGCGAAAGTGCCTGGGGGCACGTTGATCTACGCCTACGAGGAAGCGATCGGGCACTGCGTGGACCCCGCCGCCGTGCGCGACAAGGACGGCATCAGCGCCGCCGTGCTGATCTGCGACCTGGTGGCCACGGCCATAGGGCAGGGCCGTTCGGTCCGGAACCTGCTCGACGAACTGGCCAGGCGCTACGGGGTGCACGACATCGCCGCGGTGTCGCGCCGGGTTGCCGATGCCGCCGAGGCGCGCGGACTGATGCAGCGGTGGCGCGGGGACCCACCGACCTCACTGGCCGGTTACGCCGTGAACCTTACCGACATCAACGACGCGCTGATCTTTTCCGGCGGCGACGACGACACGTCGATCAGGCTGGTGGTGCGGCCCTCCGGGACCGAGCCGAAGTTGAAGTGCTACTTTGAGATTCGCTGTGCGGTTTGCGACGACCTGGAATCTTCGCGGCGGCGCGCCGGCGCCCTGCGCGAGGCGTTGATCGCTGCTGTGCAAGGCTGGTGAACAGGTTGGGCCCGAATTGGCGGTCGCCGGCATCGCCCAGACCCGGCACAATATAGGCGGATTTGTTCAGTCCCTTGTCGATCGCGGCGCTGAAAACTCGCGCGTCCGGTGCCGCTTTCTTCACCGCCGCAAGGCCTTCCGGAGCCGCCACCACACAGAGCACCGTGATATCGGTTGCGCCGCGGCCTCGTAGCAGGCCGATGCTGTGCGCCATCGAACCCCCGGTGGCCAGCATGGGATCGAGGATCAGCACCGGCCTGCCCGCGAGCCTGTCCGGCAGCGCCTCCAGATACGGCACCGGCAGATGGGTTTTTTCGTCGCGCGCGACACCGACGAATCCGGCCTCCGCCTCCGGTAGCGCGGCGTGTGCGGCGTCGAGCATGCCCAGCCCGGCGCGCAGCACCGGCACCAGCAGCGGTGGCTTGACCAAGCGCGTGCCGACTGCCGACGCCACCGGGGTGCGAATTCTCACCGACTTTCGCGGCGCGTCCCTGCTGGCTTCGTAGACCAGCATCAGCGTCAGGTCGCGCAGCGCCGCACGAAAACCGGCGTTATCGGTGCGTTCGTCACGCAGCACCGTCAGCCGGGCGGCGGCCAGCGGGTGGTCGATGACGCGAATTTCCATGGGGTCGAGGGTATATAACGATCAGACAAAGCCCTTCTGACACGCTCGGCCAGACGGGGAAAGCGGCTGCGCTCGTTCATATACTCCGGGCGTGTTGCGCGAACTTCGAAGTCCGGCCGCCACAGCCTGTCGCAGCCTGCGGTTACTGGGAGCGCTGGCGTTGGTGGCACTGGCGGGCAGCCCGTTGCCGCCGCGCATAGGCCTTGCGGCAGCGGCCATTCCGCAACCAGCGCACATCGTGATCGTCGTTGAGGAGAACCGCTCCGAGAACGGCATCATCGGAAACAAATCGGCGCCCTTCATCACGACGCTGGCCTCACGCGGCGCCAACATGACCCAGTCGTTCGCCGAAACCCATCCCAGTGAACCGAATTACCTGGCGCTCTTCGCCGGCAACACCTTCGGGGTGACCAAAGACCAGTGTCCGGTCAACGCCGGCGCCGCGCCGAACCTCGGCTCCGAATTGCTCGCCGCCGGCTACACATTCGTCGGGTTCGCGGAGGGGCTGCCGGCGGTCGGGTCACCGGTTTGCAGCGCGGGCAAATACGCGCGCAAGCATGTGCCGTGGGCCAACTTCACCAATGTGCCTGCAGCCAACTCGCTGCCGTTCTCCGCGTTCCCGATGGGCAACTACTCCAGCCTGCCGACCGTCTCGTTCGTCATCCCGAACAACGACGACAACATGCATGACGGTTCGATCGCGCAGGCCGATGCCTGGCTGAACCGCGAACTGTCCGGGTACGCGAACTGGGCGGTGGACAACAACAGCCTGCTGATCGTGACGTTCGACGAGGACGACAATTCCAATGTGGGAGGCAGCCGCAACCAGATCCCCACGGTGTTCTACGGCGCCCACGTCCGTCCCGGCAACTACAACGAACAGATCAACCACTACAACGTGCTGTCCACGGTGGAGCAGATGTATGGATTGCCCAAGACGGGCTATGCCGCCAGCGCCGCGCCCATCACCGATATCTGGGGCTAGGCCTAAATGGTGACGACCCGCTTCGCCCGGCTCCACCGCGCTCGCGATCGCCACAGGCCCCAATGGTGACGACCCGCTTCGCCCGGCTCCACCGCGCTCGCGATCGCCACAGGCCCGACGGTGGCCCCATAAGCGCGTTCGCCGGTCGTCGCTATTGTGTGCCGCATGGTTGCTGACCTCGTGCCCATTCGCCTGAGCCTGTCCGATGGTGACCGCTACACCGTGTGGGCACCCCGCTGGCGTGACTCCGGCGACGAGTGGGAGGCGTTCCTGGGCAAGGACGAGGACCTGTTCGCGTTCTCCTCCGTCGCCGACCTGGTCGCGTTCGTGCGTTCGGACGACGACAACGACCTGGTCGACCACCCGGCGTGGAAGGAGCTGCGGGCGGCGCACGCGCACGCGTTCGAGCCCGCCGACGACAAGCAGTTCGACCTGATCGCCGTCGAGGAGCTGGTGGCCGAGAAGCCCACCGAGCAGTCGGTGTCCGCGCTGGCCGGCACGCTGGCCATCGTGTCGTCCATCGGATCGGTGTGCGAGTTGGCGGCGGTGTCGAAGTTCTTCAACGGCAATCCCAGCCTGGGCACCGTGTCCGGTGGAATCGAGAACTTCACCGGCAAGGCCGGCGCCAAGCGCTGGCACGCGATCGCCGAGGTGATCGGGCGCAGCTGGGACGACGTGCTCGCCGCGATCGACGACGTCGTCGCCACCCCCGAGGTCGACTCCAAGCTGGCGGACAAGGCCGCCGACGAACTGGCCGAGGAGCGCGCAGAGGACGAGCCGGACGAAGACAGCGCCGCCGAGGACGCCGTCGAGGAAGGCACCCCTGACGGGTCCGCGCACGACGGCGACGAGGCCGAAGACGAGGCCGAAGACGAGGACACCGAGGACGAGGCGGACCGGGCGACCGGCGACAGCGTCGTGCTGGGCAGCGACAAGGACTTCTGGCTGCAGGTGGGCATCGACCCGATCCGGATCATGACGAGTTCTGGCACCTTCTACACGCTGCGCTGCTACCTGGACGACCAACCGATCTTCCTGGGTCGCAACGGGCGCATCAGCGTCTTCACGTCCGAGCGCACGCTCGCCCGCTACCTGGCCGACGAGCACGACCACGACCTGGCCGACCTGAGCACCTACGACGACATCCGCACCGCCGCGACCGACGGCTCGCTTGCGGTTGAGGTCACCGAGGACAACGTCTACGTGCTCAGCGGGCTGGCCGACGACCTGGCCGACGGGCCGAACGCCGTGGATCGCGAGCAACTGGAACTCGCCGTCGAGGTGCTCCGCGACATCGGCGACTACTCCGAGGAGAGCACCGTCGACAAGGCGCTCGAGACCAGCCGGCCGCTGGGCAAGCTGGTGGCCGCCGTGCTCGAGCCCGACTCGGTCACCAAGCCGTCGCCGCCGTACGCGGCGGCGGTGCGCGAGTGGGAGAAACTGGAGCAGTTCGTCGACGGGCGGCTCCGCCGCGAGTAGTCCCGTCGTTTGACGGGCCGGGCTTCGACGGGAAGGTTGGGTGACGTGTCGCTTCCCGGTATCGGCCCGTTGCCGCTCTACGGATTCCAGCGTCCCGCCCTGCTGTTGTTCGCTTTGGTGCCCCTGGCCCTGTTGGCGGTCTACGTCGTGGTCCAGGCGCGGCGACGCCAACGGCTGCACCGCTACACGGATGCGCCGGTGACGCAGTCGCCGTGGCGGCATCTCCCGATCGCCATGTCGCTGCTGTGCCTGACGCTGTTGACGATCGCGCTGGGCACGCCCACCCACGACATGCGCATCCCGCGCAATCGCGCCGTCATCATGTTGGTGATCGACATGTCGCAGTCCATGCGGGCGACCGACGTCGAACCCAACCGCCTCAAGGCGGCCGAACAGGCCGCGACCCAGTTCGCCAGTCAGCTCACGCCGGGCATCAACCTCGGACTGGTGGGTTTCGCGGGCACGCCGTATTTGCTGGTGCCGCCGACCCCGCAGCACCAGGCCACTATCGACGCCCTGAAGAAGCTGGAGTTCGCCGACAGCACCGCGACGGGCGAAGCGATCTTCACCGCCCTGCATGCGATCAGCGCGACCGCGGTTGTCGGCGGCGACGCCCCACCACCGGCGCGGATCGTGCTGCTCTCCGATGGCCGCGAGAACAAGCCCTCCAACCCCAGCGATCCGCACGACGGCGTCTACACCGCGGCGCGGCTGGCCAAGGACGAGGGTGTTCCCATCTCGACGATCTCGTTCGGGACCAAGGGCGGCGAGATCGAGATGGACGGGCAGCGCGTCGCGGTCCCGGTCTCGGCAGACCAGATGAAGACGGTCGCCAAGCTGTCCGGCGGGCAGTCTTACACCGCCACCAATCTGGGCGAGCTGCAAAAGAGCTACAACGCCATCGAGAACGAGATCGGCTACCGCACCGTGCCGGGGCCGGGCAGCTCCGGCTGGCTGCGCCTCGGCGTGCTGACCGCCCTGATCGCGACGGGACTTTCGTTGCTGATCAACCGGCGCCTGCCGAGCTGACGGCTCAGGCGGGCAGCCTGCGGTTCAACAGCAGACCCGCCAGGACGGCGCCGGCCATGACGACGGCGCCGAGCAGCATCCAGGCCATGCTCGCGTCACCTTTCACGGTCTCGTAGCCGATCTGGCGCTGCAGTGTCGAATACACGTTCTTCAGCGAATCCAGGCTGTCGGCGTGGAACGACTGGCCGTCGGTGATCTCGCAGATCTTCTGCAGGGTCTGGTCATCCACCGGAACCGGGATGGTGGCGCCCTCGTAGTCGACAGTGCCGTACGGAGTGCCGAACGAGATCGTGGAGATCTGCACGCCCCCGGCCTTGGCGGCCCGGGCCGCGGTGAACGCCCCCTGCGGGGCATTGGGGTCCAGCGGCACGTTCTCGGCGCCGTCGGACTCCAGCACGATCCGGGCCGGCGGTGGACCGTCGCCGCCGCCCATCACCGAACCGACCGTCGCGATCGCCTGCAGAGCGGTGAAAATGCCTTCTCCCGTTGCGGTTTTGGGCATCGGCTTGAGGCTGTCGATGCCCGCCTTCACCGCGCCGCGGTTGGTCGTCGGGGGCACCAGCAGCGTCGCGTTGGCCGCGAACTCCACCAGCCCCAGGTTGATCGCCGGGGTCAGCTGGTCGGCGAACTGCTTGCCGGCCTCCTTGGCCGCGTCGAGGCGGTTGGGCGGCACATCGGTCGAGGCCATCGACTCCGAGACATCGATCACCAGCATCACGACCGCGCGGTTGAGCGGAATCCGGACGTCCGAGGTCGGCCCGGCCATCGCGGTGGTCAGCAATACCAGCGACACGGCCAGCAGGATGGTCGGGACGTGCCGCCACTTGGCGGGCCCCGCCGGCGCCACCCGCTCGAGCACCTCCATGTTGGCGAAGCGCAGTACCCGGCGCCGACGGGCGAATTGCTGCACGACGTAGAGGCCGATCACCAAGAGCACGATCAGCAGGACGAGGAAGAACCAGGCGTTCTGGAAGCCCGTGACCGATACCGGTCCCAGCAGGGGCACCTTCATGTCCAGCCACACTATGCGTCGAACTCCGGCGGTGCATGGCTCGGCGCAGGGGACTATCCGGCGCCCAGATCGCGGCGCTGGGTGAACTTGATATCCAGGCTGCGCAGGTGCGTTTGGAGGCCGGCGTCCTGGACCGGGATCAGATGGGCGGGCTCGTCGGTCTCGTTGTAGTGGGCGTGCCACAGCCCCGGCGGGGTGGTGAAGGCGCAACCGGCCCGCCAGTCCACCCGGGTGGGGTTGACGATGTCACCGTGCTCGTCGAGGCGGGTGCCCAGCAGCGTGTAGCAGCCGAACTCCGGCGCATCGAGGATGAGATCCACGGCGACCGACTGATGCCGGTGCGGGCGCTGGACCTGGTTGGGTGGCAGCACCCCGAACATGGCCCACAACACGTGGGTGATGGTCAGCGTCTGCTCTTGATTGGCGTTGGCCAGTAGCACGCTGACCCGGCTCTTGTCGTTGGCGCCGGGGCGGGAGGCGATCTCTTCCAGCTTGGCGACGGCGTCGGCGCGGCGAAATTTTGTCGCCGCAAAGCGCGGCTGCGTGGCTTCGGCGCCCAGGTAGCGCATCAGCGGCTCGTCGTGCACCCAGTACATGGCCGTGTCGGTGGCGGCGTAGAACACCGAGTGGCTGCCCGCTGGCAGCGTGACGAAATCGCCCTTCTCCCAACCGATCAGCCGCCCGTTGACCGCCGCGAAGCCGCTCCCGTACAGCACGTAATACAGCTGCGAGGTGGCGTTGGGGCTGGTGTCGACTTGCTCCGCGGCGCGAATGCTGACGAAGTTGGCTAGCAGCGCCGGGCTGGTCGCCGCGCCGGAATCGATACCCAGTTCCTTGGCGAGATCGAGTGGGATCACGCCGGTCGGTGCATCGAGGTAGAGCTCGGGATCGAACCGCCGCAGCGGCATCGGTGGAACGTGGCCGGATCCGATCGGGTTGGCCGCTTTGGAGTACTCGAAGTATTCGGCCTGCCGCTCCCATTCCTCGAAACGGCCCTCGAACCCGTATTCGGCCACGTTGACCATCGGTGCCGGAATCGTCGGATCCAAGTTCGGCGTCACCACTTGCTGTGCGGTGGGCATCTGCGCCTCCTATGCTTAAATATGTATCGTATCTGAATAGTATTTATATTGTATCTTAGCATAAATCCTTGCAGGTAGGGCCGGTCGGGGTAGGGTGTGGCCACGAGTGAGATACGACTTAGCCACCAGAAGAGGGCGCGCATGGCCAAGGTTCCCAGGTCCGGTACGGCCAAGGACCGCGCCCTGGACTATGTCAAGACGCAGGTACTCACCGGCGAGTTTCCCGGGGGCGAGCTGATCAGCGAAGGTGATGTCGCCTCCGCGCTGGGTATGTCGCGCACCCCGGTGCGCGAGGCCTTCCTGCGCCTGGAGGCCGAGGGGCTGCTGCGGTTGTATCCGCAGCGCGGCGCTCTGGTGGTCCCGGTCTCGCCCGAGGAGGTCCGGGCGGTCATGGAGGCCCGGCTGGTGCTGGAGCAGTTCGCGGCCCGAAAGGTGATCGGACGCGGCCCAGCCGTCTGCGCCGTGGTCTTCGAACGGCAATCCGGTGAACTGCGGCGGCAGCGCGACTCCGCGGCGTCCGCCGATTGGCGGGTATTCCTGGAGTCCGACCGCGCCTTCCACGCCATCACCCTGGAAGAGTCGGGCAACACGATCCTGGCGAATTTCTACTCGACGTTGCGCGACCGCCAAATGCGGATGATCGGGGAATCGGCGCTGCGCGAGCCACAGCGGCTGGCCACGATCATGACGGAGCATCAGGGCATCGCGGAAGCGTTGCGCGACGGCGACTTACCGCGCGCGCAGCAGGCAGTGCAGACCCACTTGGCCAGCACGGTGCGAGCCATGGGCCTTTCGATGCTCTAGGACTCGGGTGGCAGATCCGCGGCGGTTGCGGGCTGCGCGGTCAGGTGATCGAGGCGTGTTCGCATCCGACCGCGGACCATCGGCACGCAATCGTCGGGTAGCTGGGAGACGACCTCGACACCGGACTGGGTGAGTTCGTCGAGAAATCTCGGTAGTTGCTCCATCGCGCCGGTGGGCAGATCGTGCAGTACGACCACGGTGTGCGAATGGATGCGGGTATCGGCGAGCGCTCGGCTAACCCATCCCTCGGCGTCGGCCCAGTCACGCGGGACGCTGTTCCACAGGACGCAGGTGTATTTTTCCGCGATGAGGTAGTCGACGGCCGTTTGATTCAGACAGCGCCGTTCGAGTGCCCCCTCGGTTCCCCACGGCCTGAAGTACCGATCGCCATCGGTAAAATCTCCCAAAAGCGTTTGTGTGGCGCTGATCTCGTGAATGGCTTCCGCCGGGGAAAGCTCTCCGAGGGGTAGTCCGTGGGTGTACGAGTGATTGCCGATCCGATGCCCCTCGCGCACGGCACGCGCCATCAGTAGGCGTCCCGCCGGCGCGCTAACGTGCTGCCCGACGACGAAGAACATGGCGGGCATCTGACGCTGAGCGAGTGCATCGAGAACCCGGTCCGTGACCCCCGGTGTCGGGCCGTTGTCAAATGTCAAAGTGATCTTCGACGACAGGTTCTCATGCATCAGGTGCTCACCCGTCACATCCATCGTTGCCTGACTGATTGATCAGACAGTATGTTATCGGGTAGCCGGCGATGAAGAGAAGAGTCGACGTTGACCGCAACCGTTTCGAATGGGCCCGACACCGCTGACTCCGCGGTGGCAACCGGCGACGCCCGACAGCGAATCCTGCAGACGACGATGCGGTGCTTCGGCACGTACGGCTATGAAAAATCGTCGATGAAGCTGATCTCGGCCAAGGCCGGCGTTTCGCAGACCCTGCTGCACTATCACTTCGAGACGAAAGAAAAGCTTTTCCAGGCCGCGATCGACCACATGGCCAAGACGATGTTCTCCACCGCGTCGGCCCGACTGGCCGACCGGATATCGGTGCAGGACAGCCTGAACGAGGCGGCCGATCTGGTGTACGGCCTGTTCATCGACAACCTCGAAGCGGTCACGTTCATGGTCGAATTCGCCGCATCGGCCAACCACAATGAGTTCCTGCGGACCGCGTACGTCGACTACCGCGATACTCAGCGCCGGCGGATCGCCGAGCTACTGCGCACGATCGTTGGTGACGATGCGCCGCCACATTTGATCGACGAGACGGTGCACCTCGTGGAAATCGTGCTGCTGGGCATGTCGATGCAACGGCCGTTCATTTCCGACACTGAACGCTTCCGCGGCGATTTCGACACTTTCGCGCGGATGATCGCCACCCACATCACCCAGGGATTGAAGCCGAGGCGCCGATGACTGCGAACACCACCACCCAGGCAGTGCCGCCGATGGCCACGGACGCGGTGACCGGATCCGGTGCCAGACGAATCTTTCTGCGCCGCTACGACAACGACAACGCCGACTATGTTTTGGTGCTGGTGCATGGCACCGCCGGGAACAGCGAAGGTTACGACACGTTCGCCGAGCACATGCGGCGCAATTATCGCGCGGCGGTCTATTCGTTCGACCTCACTGGGCACGGTCGCACCGAAGGAAAGGCGGGTGTGTTCAGTTTCGAAGCCTTCCTCGAAGACACCAGGGCAGTAGCCGATTACGCCGCGCGGCGCACTTCCCTACCCGTCATCGTGCACGGCGCGAGCCAGGGCGGCGAAGTCGCATTCCACGCGCTAGACGCGTGCCCAGCCGTGGTGGGCGGTGTGTGTATGAACATCTTGCTCAACCACGAGGCGCCAATGAGCTTGGCGATCCGGCTGTTTCAGTCGCGCCCGGCGCGATTCGCGGCAGCGAGTATAGGGGATCGGTTACGAATCCCGCTGCGCCGGTTCATTGACTTCAAGGCCGCCTACCAAGAAGACCCCGGCTTACTGGAAGCGAAGAAAAAGGACCCGCTGTACGTCTGGTCGTATGGGTTGCGAAGCTATCACTCGGTCTTCAACTATGTCCCGCGACTGCCCGCCGCGGCCAACACGAAACCTGTCTTGATCACGTGTGGCGAGCACGATGAGATAGTCGGCGCCGAGCACTGCCGGGCATGCTTCGAGCGGATCGGCGGGACCAAAGACTTTTTCATGATGCCCGGCGGCGGCCACCAGCTCATGTTGTTCGACAGCAACGTCTACAGCCGAGTCATCGATTCGTGGATTCGGGAGCGTGTGCTCGGCGGAGCCCAATCATGGGAAGCGCCAATCGAACCCGAAGAGCGAAGGTACTTCGAGTTCCTCGACCACGAACGGGCCAACGACGCAGTCGGTGAGCCCGAGTACCGTTACTCGATCATCGATCGCGCGCTGATGCGGATCAGCAACGGGACGATCGAGCGCGGCGTCCGCTACTTCTCCAACGCCGATGTCAGCGCGCAGTGGCGTTTCACCGCGGAGCTTGTCAGCGAAATAGATTACACCGCATGGGATTTCCTACGCGACTATCTCCCGTCCACCGATGATCAACGCCCGACGATGGCCGTGGTCGGCTGCGGCGCCGGAGGGGCGATCGCGGGATTGCTGAAACGCTATCCAGAGCTGGGCGGGTGGGACATCGTCGGCGTCGACGTCGACTATAAATCGATCGACGCGGCCCGCAAGCGCTTCGCCGACCAGCCCGGGGTGAACTTCATCGTCGGCGATGTACGAAACCCGGATGTGTTGGCGGCCAGTCGGTTCGACCTGATTTACCTGCACGGAGTCTTCGACCATTGCACGGAACACCGCCGTCTGCTCGATAGCGTGTTCAGCGCGCTGAAGCCGGGCGGTCGAATGTTCTACGTCACACCAGATCGCAACCTGTTCACCTGGCTCTGCTTCGTCACGGTTGGGCCGCTGTACGTGTTCGGTCTGCACAAGCCCAACCACGACTTTCGGCGATTCCCCCGCCCGGCCGAGTTGAATACCATGCTCCAGCACGCCGGTTACGAGCTGCTGCCCATGCGAGGCCGCCCGACCACACCAGCCGTGGTCGGCCTCGAGTACAAGTCTGGGATGAATCCGTTCCCGGTCAAAAGGTCGGTGCGCTCTCGCGCCCTCGACGAGGAGATTTTCAAGCACACCAGCCCCAGGTGGTGGTTGCGGAACGGCTTCATCGGTGAGTATGTCGGAGCGGCGCAAAAACCGACCCGATGATATTTCGATTGCCGCGCCCGAAACTTCCTCAGCCGTGCACGTTTACTGGCGTTTGAGCGCAGGGCGTCATTAGGATGCTGCTACGCGGGCCGGGCGCCCGCACATAAAGGGGGACACGTATGGGTTGGGCACTGGCTCCGAAAGTCCGCGACGCGATGACGAGAGCGGCTGTGGCAGCGGCGTTGCTCGGGATCGCGACGGGTGCGGCAGTTCCAGCGAATGCCGCGCCCGGGTTTGCACGCCCACCCGGTGCGCCCATTCCGCTCGACGACCCCGATCCCAGCCTGCCCATCAACCCATCTGATCCCCGTTGCCTCGCGACGCCCGAGGTAGCCCAATGTCAGGGTGGACCGTATGCCCCAGCCGGTGCTCCCACCGGCCCGGCTGACATTGCATGCATCAGCCAGCCCGCCAACCCGGTGTGTGCGGGAGGTCCATACGCCCTGCCACCGGCCGCGCCGCCTGGGCCACCGCCGCCGTCGCTAGCCCCACCGCCGCCGGTGGATTCACCGCCACCGCTGGATCCGCCGCCGATAGCGCCGCCACCTAATGAACCGCCACCCGTGGCGCCACCGCCGATCGCACCGCCACCAATAGCACCGCCGCCGATGGAAGCTCCGCCGATGGAGCCGGCCATGCCGGTCGCACCCGCAATGCCGTCCGACCCCGGTATGGGCGGGACGCCCGGGCGCATATGACGGTGATCCATCAGCCGATCAGCACGGCATAGCGCGGTTTGATCACCTCGTCGATGATCGCCAGCCGCTCGTCGAACGGGATGAATGCCGACTTCATCGCGTTGATGGTGAAGCGCTCAAGGTCACTCCATCCGTAGCCGAAAGCCTGCACCAGTCGGTGCATTTCGCGGCTCATGAAGGTGTCACTCATCAGCCGGTTGTCGGTGTTTACGGTCACCCGGAAGCGGGCACGGGCCAGCAGATCGAACGGATGCTCGGCGATGCTCTTGACGGCACCGGTCTGCACGTTGGAGCTGGGACACAGCTCCAGCGGAATTCGCTTGTCCCGCAAGATTGATGCCTGCTGGCCCAGCCGGACTTTGCCGTCGTCTGACACCTCGATGTCATCGACGATGCGCACGCCGTGGCCCAGCCGGTCCGCACCGCAAAAGGCGATCGCCTCATGGATGGACGGCAGCCCGAAAGCCTCGCCGGCGTGAATGGTGAAGCGGGCGTTGTGGTCTCGCATGTACTCGAAGGCATCCAGGTGCCGTGTCGGCGGGTTGCCCGCCTCTGCACCTGCGATGTCGAACCCGACGACTCCCTTGTCCCGGAACCGGATCGCCAGCTCGGCGATCTCGCGGGACACCGCCGCGTGCCGCATCGCGGTGACCAACAGGCGCACCACGATCGGGCGCCCCGCCGCGGCGCATGCCTTCTCGCCATCGGCGAAGCCGGCCAGCACGGCGTCGACGATCGCGTCGAAGGACAGCCCGCGGTCGATGTGCAGCTCGGGCGCGAACCGGATCTCGGCGTAGACCACCGAGTCCTCGGCCAGATCCTCCACGCACTCGTAAGCGACCCGATGCAGCGCCTCGGGTGTCTGCATCACGGCTACGGTGTGCGAGAACGGTTCCAGGTAGCGCTCCAGCGAGCCGCTGTGCGAGCGGGTGCGAAACCACCTCGCCAGCTCGTCGACGTCGGTGGCGGGCAGCCCGTCGTAGCCGACCTGGCCGGCGATGTCCAGCACGGTCGACGGGCGCAGCCCGCCGTCCAGGTGGTCGTGCAACAGGGCCTTGGGGGCCCTTCTGATCTGCTCCAGCCCCAGCGGTGCGCTCATGCGGCGATCCGATCGATGATCAGCGGTCGCGGGTGCATCCCGGCCGCGTGGGCTTCGATGTTCCACCCACCGTCCAGTTCGGCGAGCGCGGCGCCGAAGCGCTCCGGGGTGTCGGTGTAGAGAGTGAACAACGGCTCACCGGCGGTGACCGCCTCGCCGGGGCGGCGGTGGATCCGGATACCGGCACCCGACTGCACCCGCTCGCCCGGACGGGACCTGCCCGCCCCGAGCCGCCATGCCCCCAGCCCCACTGCCATCGCGTCGATATGGCCCATTGTGCCGCCCCGCGGGGCGGTCACGGTCTCGGCATGCCGACCGATGGGCAACGGCACCGACAAGTCGCCACCCTGGGCCGCGATGAGCTGGCGGAACCGGTCCATCGCGGTACCGTCGCGCAGGGTGTCGGCGGGATCGCGGCCGTCGATCCCGGCCAGTTCGAGCATCTCGGAGGCCAGCCGCAGGGTCAGCTCGACGACATCAGGCGGTCCGCCCCCGGCCAGCACCTCGAGCGACTCGGCGACCTCGAGGGCATTGCCCACGCTCGCGCCGAGCGGGCGGTCCATGTCCGTCAGCAGCGCGCGGGTGGGCACCCCGTGCGCCGCGCCCAGTCCGACCATGACGTGCGCCAGTTCGCGGCACTGCCGCTCGGAGTCCAGCAACGCCCCGGAACCGACCTTGACGTCGAGCACCAACGCGCCGGCCCCCTCGGCCAGCTTCTTGCTCATCACCGAGCTGGCGATCAGCGGCAGCGACTCGACGGTGGCGGTGATGTCGCGCAGCGCGTAGAGCTTGGCGTCGGCCGGGGCGAGGTCCCCCGCGGCGAAGATGGCCGCGCCGACCTCGCGCAATTGGTCGCGCACGCGCTGATTGGACAGCTCGGCGGTGAACCCGGCGATGGATTCCAGCTTGTCCAGAGTGCCGCCGGTATGGCCGAGCCCGCGGCCCGAGGCCTGCGGCACCGCGGCCCCACAGGCGGCGACGACGGGCACCAGGGGCAGGGTGATCTTGTCCCCCACCCCACCGGTGGAGTGCTTGTCGACCGTTCGCAGGCCCAGGTCGCCGAACTCGAGCGTGTCGCCCGACGCCAGCATCGCCGCGGTCCACCGGGCGGTCTCGCCCCGGTCCATGCCGCGCAACAGGATCGCCATCAGCAGCGCCGCCATCTGTTCTTCCGCCACCTGGCCGTCGGTGTAGGCGCCGACGACCCAGTCGATGGCGGCGTCGGACAACCGGCCGCCGTCGCGCTTGGTCCTGATCACGGTGGGCGCGTCGAACGCGGGGCGCATCAGCCGCGCCCGGCTTCCAGATCGTCGGGGCCGAAGGCTTCCGGTAGCAGGTCGCCGAGGCGGCGCGGCCCACCTGGATGGTCGATCAGCAGCTCGGGCCCACCGTGTTCGGCCAGCACCTGGCGGCACCGGCCGCACGGCATCAGCGGCGAGCCCCGCCCGTCCACGCACGCCAGCGCCAGCAGCCGGCCGCCGCCCGTGGAATGCAGGGCGCACACCACGGCGCATTCGGCGCAGAGACCAAGGCCATATGAGACGTTCTCCACATTGCACCCGGTGACCACCCGGCCGTCGTCGACCAGCGCGGCCGCCCCGACCCGAAAGCGCGAATACGGGGCATAGGCACCCGCAGCAACATCAATTGCCTTGTCCCGCAATGTCTTCCAGTCGATCTCAGGCATACGAAACCCCGCTCACCCATCGCCGATTCCGACAGTCACCCTAGCCGCAAAACGGCATTTCGCTCGACGGACATTGGCGCAAGCCACACCGTGTGCGAGCTAAGCTCAAGTGCCCGGCGTGACTGACGTTGGAGTCGGAAGAAGGCGGTGAGGACTGGGGTGACTACGCAACCGACAACCGCGGATCAGGCGGCACCGGGATCGGCTCCCTCGCGCAAACGCAGGCCACCACGGACGCTGTACCGGGGCGACCCGGGCATGTGGTCGTGGGTGCTGCACCGGATCAGCGGCGCAACGATCTTCTTTTTCCTGTTCGTCCACGTTTTGGACGCCGCGATGCTGCGGGTGAGCCCACAGACCTACAACGCCGTGATCCACGACTATCAGATGCCCATCGTCGGCCTGATGGAATACGGCCTGGTCGCCGCGGTGCTCTTCCATGGGCTGAACGGGATCCGGGTGATCCTGATCGACTTCTGGTCAGAAGGCCCGCGCCACCAGCGCCTGATGTTCTGGATCGTCGGCATCGTATTTCTGCTGCTCATGGTGCCGGCCGGCGTGGTGACGGTCATCCATATGGTGGAGCACTTCCGATGAGCACTCGGGACCTTCAAGCGGGCAGCCAATCCCGCAGGGGCGACCTCGCCCCGGTCAAACAGCGCCTTTACGACCGCCCCGCCAGCCTGGACAACCCGCGTTCGCCGCGGCGCCGGGCCGGCATCCCCAATTTCGAGAAGTTCGCCTGGCTGTTCATGCGGTTCTCCGGGATCGCGCTGTTCGTGCTGGCGATCGGCCACCTGTTCATCATGCTGATGTGGGATGACGGCGTTTACCGCATCGACTTCAATTACGTGGCACAGCGCTGGGCGTCGCCGTTCTGGCAGTTCTGGGACTTGGCGCTGCTGTGGCTGGCGCAACTGCACGGCGGCAACGGCCTGCGCACCATCATCGACGACTACAGCCGCAAGGACAGCACCCGGTTCTGGCTCAACAGCGTGCTGCTGTTGTCCATGGGCTTCACGTTGGTGCTGGGCACCTACGTGCTGATGACGTTCGACCCGAATATCGGAGGCTGACCTGTGATCTCGCAACACCGGTACGACGTGGTGATCGTCGGCGCGGGGGGTGCCGGCATGCGGGCCGCCGTGGAAGCCGGACCGCGGGTGCGCACCGCGGTGCTGACCAAGCTCTACCCCACCCGCAGTCACACCGGCGCCGCCCAGGGCGGCATGTGTGCCGCGCTGGCCAACGTCGAAGAGGACAACTGGGAATGGCACACGTTCGACACCGTCAAGGGCGGCGACTACCTCGCCGACCAGGATGCCGTGGAGATCATGTGCAAGGAAGCCATCGACGCGGTGCTCGACCTGGAGAAGATGGGGATGCCGTTCAACCGCACCCCCGAAGGCCGCATCGACCAGCGCCGCTTCGGCGGGCACACTCGCGACCACGGCAAGGCGCCGGTGCGCCGGGCGTGCTACGCCGCGGACCGCACCGGCCACATGATCCTGCAGACCCTCTACCAGAACTGCGTCAAGCACGACGTGCAGTTCTTCAACGAGTTCTACGCACTCGACCTGGTGCTCACCCAGACCCCGAGCGGTCCGGTGGCCACCGGCGTGGTCGCCTACGAGCTGGCGACAGGCGAGATCCACGTGTTCCACGCCAAGGCGGTGGTGCTCGCCACCGGCGGTTCGGGCCGAATGTACAAGACCACCTCCAACGCGCACACGCTGACCGGCGACGGCATCGGCATCGTCTTCCGCAAGGGACTTCCGTTGGAGGACATGGAGTTTCACCAGTTCCACCCGACCGGACTGGCGGGCCTGGGCATTTTGATCTCCGAGGCGGTGCGCGGGGAGGGGGGCCGGCTGCTCAACGCCGACGGCGAGCGCTTCATGGAGCGCTACGCCCCGACGATCGTCGACCTGGCGCCCCGCGACATCGTCGCCCGCTCTATGGTCCTCGAGGTGCTGGAGGGGCGCGGCGCGGGCCCCAACAAGGACTACGTCTACATCGATGTGCGCCACCTCGGTGAGGACGTGCTGGAGGCCAAGCTGCCCGACATCACCGAGTTCGCACGCACCTATTTGGGCGTGGACCCGGTGCACGAGTTGGTCCCCGTCTACCCGACCTGCCACTACGTGATGGGCGGCATCCCCACCACCGTCACCGGACAGGTGTTGCGGGACAACACTTCTACGGTGCCGGGGCTGTACGCCGCCGGCGAGTGCGCGTGCGTGTCGGTGCACGGCGCCAACCGGCTGGGCACCAATTCGCTGCTGGACATCAACGTGTTCGGCCGCCGGGCCGGCATCGCCGCGGCGAATTACGCTCGCGGGCATGACTTCGTCGACATGCCGCCGAACCCGGAGTCGATGGTGGTCGGCTGGGTGGCCGACATCTTGAGCGAGCACGGCAATGAGCGCGTCGCCGACATCCGCATCGCGCTGCAGCAGTCGATGGACAACAACGCCGCGGTGTTCCGCACCGAGGAGACACTCAAGCAGGCGCTGACCGACATCCACGCGCTTAAGGAGCGGTACGCACGAATCAGCGTGCACGACAAGGGGAAACGATTCAACAGCGACCTGCTGGAGGCCATCGAGCTCGGCTTCCTGCTGGAACTCGCCGAGGTGACCGTGGTCGGCGCCCTGAATCGCAAGGAATCTCGCGGCGGGCACGCCCGCGAGGACTACCCCAACCGCGACGACGTCAATTTCATGCGCCACACCATGGCCTACAAGGAAATTGGGGCCGATAGGCGGGGCAGCGACCTGCTGAGCGACATCGCGCTGGACTTCAAACCCGTGGTGCAGACGCGCTACGAACCCAAAGAACGGAAGTACTGATGGCCGAGAGCGTCGGAACCGAAGAGGAAGCCGAGGTCGACACCAGCCTGCAGCCGCCGCTGCCGGCGATTCCCGACGGGGCGGTGATGGTGACCGTCAAGATCGCGCGGTTCAACCCCGACCAACCCGACGCCTTTGCGGAAACCGGTGGCTGGCAGAGCTTTCGGGTGCCTTGCCTGCCCAGCGACCGGATGCTCAACCTACTGATCTACATCAAGAGCTACCTGGACGGGACGCTGACCTTCCGGCGCTCGTGCGCACACGGAGTGTGCGGCTCGGACGCCATGCGCATCAATGGCGTCAACCGGCTGGCCTGCAAGGTGCTCATGCGCGACCTGCTGCCTAAAAAGCCGGGCAAGGCGCTGACCATCACGGTCGAGCCGATCCGTGGGCTGCCGGTGGAGAAGGACCTGGTGGTCGACATGGAACCGTTCTTCGACGCCTACCGGGCGGTAAAGCCGTACCTGGTCACGACCGGCAACCCGCCGACCCGCGAACGCATTCAGAGCCCGATCGACCGGGCCCGCTACGACGACACCACCAAGTGCATCCTGTGCGCGGCGTGCACCACCAGTTGCCCGATCTTCTGGCATGAGGGCAGTTACTACGGCCCGGCGGCGATCGTCAACGCGCATCGTTTCATCTTCGACAGCCGCGACGAGGCAGCCGCCGAGCGCCTGGACATTCTCAACGAGGTCGACGGCGTCTGGCGGTGTCGCACCACGTTCAACTGCACAGAGGCATGCCCGCGCGGCATCGAGATCACCAAGGCGATCCAAGAGGTCAAGCGCGCGATCATGTTCTCTCGCTAGCCACTTGTTCGGTCGGCTGCCCTGCTACGTCACATCCGTCACGGGAGCCGCTGTCCGCAAGCATTAGGCCTTTCTCGAATGCGCTAGCAGATCTGCTAGCGCTTTTGAAATTCACAACTTGTTCGCGAGGCCCGTCACACTTCGCGACGCTGCCTCGTCTGAGGGGTATGACACAGAAAACCCGCATCGAGCCCGTGGCGCCCAAGCGCGCCGGATTGCTGTCCCGGGCCATGTACCGGATCGCCAAGCGGCGCTATGGCCAAGTTCCCGAACCCTTCACCGTCACCGCGCACCATCGCGGGCTGATGATCGCCGGCGCCGTGCACGAGACCATGCTGGACCGGGCGTCGAAGACGCTGCCGGTCAGTGTGCGCGAGCTCGCGGTGTTCTGGACCGCCCGCACGGTCGGCTGCTCGTGGTGTGTCGACTTCGGATCCATGCTGCAGCGCCTGGACGGCCTGGACATCCAGCGCCTGAAGGAGATCGACAACTACGCCACCTCAGCGGCATTCAGCGACGACGAGCGCGCCGCCATCGCCTACGCCGACGCGATGACCACCGATCCGCACACCGTCACCGACGAGCAGGTCGCCGATTTGCGCGCCCGCTTCGGTGATGCCGGGGTGATCGAGCTGACCTATCAGATCGGGGTGGAGAACATGCGGGCGCGGATGAACACCGCACTGGGCATCACCGAGCAGGGCTTCAATTCCGGTGACGCCTGCCGCGTTCCCTGGGCAACCGAGCTCAGCCGGAAAGGCGAAACCGCAGCGCAGCGCTAAAGTGGCTTATGCGCGTCTGGGAGCGGGAACCGGGCCGGCTGATGGTCACCGGGGCCTTCTCCGACCTCGCGCTGCACCACCACCCCGCGGTACAGATCACCGTCGGCGGGCATGGTCCGCTGGCGGTGGCCGGCGACGGCGATGCGCACCACACGTGCCGGCTGGTCGTGATCGCCAGCGGAGCGCGCCATGCGGTGCGATCCGATCGCGAATCCGAGGCGCTGACGCTGTACCTCGGACTGCAGACACCGCAGGGCAGCGCGCTGAACGCGTTGGCGCGCAACCACGATCGAGTTCGAGGTATCTGGATACCCGATGACGGGGCGCACCTGGCCGAGGCCACCGCCGCGGTGCTGGCCGAAGACGGCCCGGACGCCGCGGCCGGCTTCCTCGTCGCCAGTCTCTGCGGGACACAGGACGGACCGCGACCCGTTCATCCGCAGCTACGGCAGGCGATCGAAGTCGTCGCGAGCCGCGTACCCGAGCGCATCGACGTGGCGTCAGTCGCCGGGGCCGTCGCGCTGTCGCCCGACTACCTCGGACGGCTGTGCAAACAGCAGACCGGCGTCTCGCTCTCGGCCGCCATCCGCTGGCAGCGGCTGGTCGCCGCCATCGGCTATCTGCTCGACGGTCGCTCCGTCACCGACGCCGCTCACCTGGCCGGGTTCGCCGACGGGTCACACGCCAACCGGGTGTGCTGGGAGATGACCGGGGCCACTCCGAGCGAACTCGCCGAAGCCGTCAAAAGGCCGTGATCTGACGGATCCATACAAGCGCTCGGCCGGGAAACTGCCGCAAGCTTGAGGCATGCCTGTGATGTCACGGTCCGAACGGGCCTTTTGCTGCGGCGCCCTGTGGCGCTCGTCGTCCGCAACTGTCGCCCGCGCGCTTCAAGCCCAACGACTGGGCCGCGACGTTCTGGAAATCGGTGCGGGCAGCGGATCCGTCGCCCGGCAAGTGCTCTCAAGCAATGCCGAACTTGCCTGGACCGCAATAGATATCGATCCACACATGACGCAAGCGGCCGCCACTGCACTGAGCGCCTTCCCCCACGCGTGCGCGATAACCGCTGATGCCACCGCGATGCCGTTCACCGACGAGTCCTTCGATGCCGTGGTCAGCTGCCTGATGCTGCATCACATCATCGACTGGGAGCGCACGGTCGCCGAGGTGGCGCGGGTGTTGCGGCCGGGTGGCACCTTCGTCGGCTACGACCTGGTTCGCACCCCGCTGGCCGGCCTGTTCCACCGGCTGGACGGGTCCCCGCATCGCCTGCTGGTTCCAGCGGAGTTCGACGCCGAATGTGCGCGACATGGGCTGGCCGCCAGCACGCAGTCCAGCCTGCTCGGGCACGTCATGCGCTTCGTCGCGCACAAGAACCAAGTCGCGGATTAGAGGGAAAGCTGATGTCTACGTTGAGTATTCGCGCGAAGGCGGCGGTGGTCCGCACGGTGTTCGCCGCGCCCGGCCCCCTCCGCCGGATGCTGGCAGGTCCGCCGCTGCGCATCGACGGCCAGGAAATGACGCTCGACGCGCAACTGGTCATCCGGCTCAAGAACCGCTCCGGCTCCGACGTTTTCGACGGTCCCGTCCTGCAGGCCCGGGCACGATACGACGAGCTGCCCAACCTGATCGGCTACCGATCATCGGTGCCCATCGCCACCCGAGAGATCACCATTGCGGCCGAGTCCGCAGCCATTGCCGCCACCCTCTACAGCCCCGAGCACGTGCCCGCGCCGTCGGGCCTGCTGGTGTATTTCCACGGTGGCGGCTTCTCGGTGGGATCGCGGTTCAGCCACGACCCGGTCGCCCGCTACCTGGCCGGTCACGCCGGTGTGCGGGTGCTGTCGGTCGAATACCGGCGCGCCCCCGAGCACCAATTCCCCACCGCGGCAAACGATGCGCTCGCCGCGTTCGAATACGCCCACGGCCACGCCGCCGAGCTGGGTGCGGATCCTGACCGCATCGGCGTAGGAGGCGACAGCGCCGGCGGCAATCTCGCCGCCGTGACCGCGCAGCAAGCCGTGCGGTGCGGCGGCGGGGTACCGGTGTTTCAGCTGCTGATGTATCCCGTGACCGACCTCAGCACGCGCCGGCCGTCGCGCGACCTGTTCGCCGAAGGGTCGACCTTCACCGCCCGCAACATCGATTGGGTGATGGCCAACTACATCCCCGCCGGAACCGATCCGGCAGACCCGCGCCTGTCACCGCAGCACGGGGATGTCACCGGCGTGCCGCCCGCCTACGTCGCCAGCGCGGGTTTTGACCCGGTGCGCGATGACGGGGAAGCGTATGCGGACAAATTGCGCGCCGCCGCAATCCCGGTGGCACAGACCCGCCAGGCGGACCTGCCGCACGGATACCTCAACTTCGTCGGCCTCGGAGGCCGTTTCGCCGAGGCCGCGAGCGAGGCGGCCGGGGCGCTGCGGCTCGGGCTCGCCGCGAATGCCGGGTCAGCTTCGCAGCGGGGAGCCGGTGAATTTGTCAGGGTTGGCGACATCCCATAAGGCGCAAACCTTTCCGTCGCGCACCGTCGCCGCCATGATCCGCGGCATCATCTCGCGATACCCGTCACTGGCGGGACAGCCGGGCGTGTAACCACCCAGCTCGCCGTTGACCAGCCCCAGCTGATACGAGGTGAACATCGCCGGGCCGTAGCGCTGGGCCAGGCCGAAGAAGAACCTGGCCACTTTCTCCGCGCCGTGGATGACGTTGATTGCCGTGGGCGCCTTGCCATTCGCATCACCGGTCAGGATCACGTCGGGATGCAGCAACGCCACCACGGCTTCCAGATCGCCGGATGCCATGGCGGCCAGTAACTTCCCGACCACCTCGTTGTGCGCCGGATCGGGTTTGGGTGGAGGCTCGGCCGCGACGGCCTTCCGGGCCCGCGACGCCAGCTGCCGTGCGGCGGCCTCATTGGTTCCCAGCACCTGCGCCACCTCCGCGAACGGCACGGAGAACCCGTCGTGCAATACGAAGGCGACCCGCTGATCGGGTGACAGCCGCTCGAGCACCACCATCGCCGCGAACCGTGCGTCCTGGCCGGCCACCACCGCGGACAGCGGATCGGCCGCGTCGAATCCGGTGACCACCGGCTCGGGCAGCCAGTTGCCGGTGTAGGTCTCGCGCCGATGCGCGGCCGAACGCAACCTGTCCAGGCCCAGCCTGCTCACCACCGTGGTCAGCCAGGCCCGTAGGTCGGTGATCTGTGTTCCCTTTTCGGGATCCTGCCGATGCCAGCGCAGCCAGGCGTCCTGAACGATGTCCTCGGCATCGGCCACCGTGCCCGTGAGCCGGTAGGCAACCGACATGAGATGGGGCCGTAGCGACTCAAACTCGCTGACCTGCTGCGCTGAGGTCATGTCGTCGAGCCT
>NZ_JCALCQ010000019.1:0-72469 GCF_059812425.1 Mycobacterium sp. NGS56 | reverse complement strand
TGTTGATCCAGTCCGATCCGAGTGCGCGGCAATCGATTCCGGAATTGTTCGCTGCGCAGGTGGCGCGTGCGCCGGGGGCGGTGGCGCTGACGTTCGAGGGCCGGTCGGTGACTTACCGAGAGCTCGATGAGGCCTCGAACCGGTTGGCACATCTGTTGGTCGCCGGCGGTGTTGGCCCCGGAGAGCGTGTGGCGTTGTTGTTGTCGCGTTCGGCGGAGGCGATCGTGGCGATTTTGGCGGTGCTCAAGACCGGGGCGGCCTATGTGCCGATCGACCCGGTGGTTCCCGCGGCGCGGATCGAGTTCTTGCTCGGTGACGCCGCGCCGGTTGCGGCGATCACCACCAGCGCGCTGGTCGAGCGGCTCGATGGGCATGACGTGGCCGTCATCGAGGTGGACGATCCCCGTATCGCGGCCCAACCGCACACCGCATTGCCCACACCGGCGCCCGAGGACATCGCTTACCTGATCTACACCTCCGGCACCACCGGAGTCCCCAAAGGCGTTGCGATTACCCACTACAACGTGATCCAGTTGCTTGCCTCACTCGGCGCCGGGATGGAACTGGACGGGCTGGTGTGGTCGCAGTGGCATTCGCTGGCCTTCGACGTCTCGGTGTGTGAGATATGGGGTGCGCTTTTATGTGGCGGGCGCCTGGTGGTGATACCCGAGTCGGTGGCGCGTTCCCCGCAAGACTTCCACGCGTTATTAGTGGCGGAACACGTCAGTGTGTTGAGCCAGACGCCGTCGGCGTTTTATGCCTTGCAGACCGCTGATGCGCTCGCGCCGGGCCTGGGAGCTCAACTCAAATTGCGGGCCGTGCTGTTCGCCGGGGAAGCCCTCGAGCCGCGGCGATTGGGGAGGTGGCTAGACCAGCATCCGGGCTCGCCCCGGCTGCTGAACCTGTACGGAACGACCGAGACCACCGTGCACGCCTCGTTTCGGGAGATTGCGCCCGGTGACGTCTACAGTGCTGCCAGCCCGATTGGGGTGCCGTTGGCGCGACTCGCCTTCTTCGTGCTTGATCGCTGGTTGCGTCCGGTGCCTGCTGGGGTGGTCGGTGAGTTGTACGTGGCGGGTGCTGGGGTCGGTGTCGGCTATGTGGGTCGGTCGGGGTTGAGTGCGTCGCGGTTTGTGGCGTGCCCATTTGCCGGCCAAGAAGTATCGGGCCGACGGATGTATCGCACTGGGGATCGGGTGTGTTGGGGCCCCGATGGGCAACTGCGGTACCTGGGGCGCGTTGATGAGCAGGTCAAGATCCGCGGGTATCGCATCGAATTGGGTGAAGTGCAGGCGGCGTTGGCCGGCCTGCACGGGGTCGAGCAGGCGGCGGTGATCGCGCGGGAAGACCGTCCAGGCGACAAGCGCCTCGTCGGCTACATCACCGGCGCGGCCGATCCGGCCGAAGTGCGTGCCGCGCTGGGCGAGCGGTTGCCGGTGTACATGGTTCCGGCCGCGGTCGTGGTGGTGGAGGCATTGCCACTGACGGCGAACGGGAAATTGGATAAGCGGGCTCTACCCTCGCCCGAGTACGCGACCGGCGATCTGTACCGTGCCCCGTCCACGTTGACTGAGGAGATCCTGGCCGGCATTTACGCCCAAGTGCTGGGGCTGGAGCGGGTCGGCGTCGACGATTCGTTCTTCGAGCTGGGCGGCGACAGCATCTTGTCCATGCAGGTGGTCGCCCGGGCGCGGGCGGCGGGCCTGGTGTTTCGGCCTCGTGACGTCTTTGTCGAACAGAGCGTGGCGCGACTGGCTCGGGTGGCAGGGGCGGTTGAGGGCGCCGGTGATCCGGTTGACGAGGGCGTCGGGCCGGTCGTCGCGACGCCGATCATGCGCTGGTTGGCCAGCGTGGATGGCCCGGTCGAGCAGTTCAATCAGACGGTGGTGATGCAGGCCCCGGCGTTGGTTGATGAGGCCGATGTGGTGGCGGTGGTGCAAGCGCTGTTGGACCGGCATGCCATGTTGCGGCTGCGCGCTGGCGATGACGGTGCTGGGCATTGGTTGTTGAGGGTGCCCGAACCGGGTCACGTGGATGCCCGCGACTGCGTGCGGGTGGTTGAGGCTTTGTCCGACGAGGCGTTGGTCGCGGCGCGGTCACGATTGAATCCGGCCGCCGGGGTGATGCTCAGCGCGGTGTGGGCGGGTTCGACTCGGCAGCTGGCGTTGGTCATTCACCACTTGGCGGTGGATGGAGTTTCGTGGCGGATTTTAATAGAGGACCTCAATCTGGGGTGGGCGCAGCGTCGCGGTGGGCAGCCGATAGCACTTCCGGCCGCCGGAACGTCGTTTGCCAGGTGGTCGGCGTTGCTGGAAGCGCACGCCAGTAGTCCCGCGGTGGTGGGTCAGCTCGAGGCTTGGCGGCAGGTGGCTGCCGCACCGGCGGTGCTGGCGGCGGTGCAGCCCGCGGTGGACACCTTTGCCGCGGCGGGCCATTTGTCGGTCTCGCTCGATGTCGAGACCACCCGAATGCTGGTGGGAGAGGTGCCAACGGCGTTTCATGCCGGGGTGCACGACATTTTGTTGATCGCATTCGGGTTGGCTGTGGCCGAGTTCGTGGGCAGCGGTGGGGGGCCAATCGGCATCGACGTGGAGGGGCATGGCCGTCACGAGGAACTGGCCGCTGATGTGGACCTGACGCGCACGGTGGGGTGGTTTACCACCAAGTATCCGGTCGCGATGAGCGTCGGGGGATTGGCCTGGGGTGAGGTCATGGCCGGCGAGCCGGCTTTGGGTGCGCTGGTCAAAGACGCCAAGGAGCAGCTGCGTGCCCTGCCCGACCCGTTGGGCTACGGTCTGTTGAGGTATGTGAACCCCGATGTCGAGTTGGGCGGCTCCGACCCCGTGATCGGGTTCAACTATCTGGGCCGACTGGGAACGGCAGCCGACGTTTCCCACGACCAGTGGCGAGTTTGTCAGGATGTCGTGTCGGTCACCCGTGCGGCCGCGGCCATACCGATGCCGGTGATGCACACCGTCGAGCTCAACGCCGGCACCCTGGACACCGAAGCCGGTCCACGGCTGCACGCGAATTGGACCTGGGCGCCCTCGGCGGTGGATCGCGAGCAGGTCAGTCGGTTGGGCCGGTTGTGGTTCGAAGCCCTAGCCGGGATCTGCGCGCATGTCCGCAACGGCGGGGGAGGGTACACGCCGTCGGATTTCGCTCCCACTCATCTGACTCAACAACAGCTCGATGAGCTACAGCGCCAGCAGCATATCGCCGACGTACTGCCGTTAACCCCGCTGCAGCAGGGTCTGCTATTTCATGCGGGCGCCAGCTCCGGTCCCGACCACGACGTATATGCGGTGCAGCTGGACTTCACCGTGACCGGTGCGCTCGATACCGATCGGCTGCGCGCGGCGCTGCATACGGTAATAGCCCGACACCCCAACCTGGCCGCCCGGTTCTCGACCCAATTCGAAGAGCCAATGCAAATCATCCCCGCCAATCCGGTGGTGCCCTGGCGGTATATCGACCTGCGTCCAAACGGCGTGAGCATTGACGAGCAGGTCCAAGACGTGCGCACCGCTGAACGCATCGCGGTATGTGACCTGGCCGAGCAGTCCGCTTTTCGGGCGGTGCTGATCCGCACCGCACCAGACCGGCACCGGTTTGTCCTGACCAATCACCACATCGTGCTTGATGGCTGGTCGCTGCCGATCCTGCTGCAGGAGATCTTTGCCAGTTATTACGGACGTCCGCTGCCCGCGGCCGTACCCTATCGCAACTTTGTCGCCTGGCTCACTGCACGGGATCGCGCTGCGGCCCAGGCGGCTTGGCGCGAGGTACTGGCCGGCCTGGATGCCCCCACTCTGGTGGGTCCGCCGGGCCGGCTCGGTCAGGCGCGGCGATGCGCCGCATGGTTTGAGGTGGCGGAGAACATCACCCAGGCTGTGAGCGACCTGGCGCGTTCGCGTCACACGACCGTCAACATCGTGTTGCAGGCGGCATGGGCGCAGATGTTGATGCGATTGACCGGCCAGCATGACGTGGTCTTCGGTACCGCCGTCTCGGGGCGGCCGCCGGAATTGGTCGGCGCCGACTCGATGGTGGGACTGCTCATCAACACGGTCCCCGTACGGGCACGCATCACCACCGCGACCACCGGCGCTGACCTGCTGGATCAACTGCAGGACGCCCACAATTGCACGCTGGAGCACCAGCATCTGGCGTTGCCCGAGATCCACCGACTCACCGACCACGACCAGTTGTTCGACTCCATGTTCATCTACGAGAACTATCCGGTCGACACCGAGGCGCTAACCGGCGACTACGACCTGACCATCACCGAGGTCAATACCAGCGAATCCACCCACTACCCGCTGGCTGTTGCCGCCATGCCGGGTCATGAAATAGGCCTTCGTGTCGAGTACGACGCCGACGTGTTCGACACAGCCGGCATCGAGGCACTGTTCGCGCGGTTCCAGAAGGTGCTGGTCGCCATGACCGCCGACCCCACCCGGCCGTTGTCGTCGATCGATCTGCTCGACGCCGACGAGCACGCCCGTCTGAACACGTGGAGCAACCGCGCAGTGTTGACCCACCTCGCGCCGGCGTCCATGTCTATTCCGGCGGTCTTTGCCGCGCACGTAGAGCGTGCCCCGGAAGCGGTGGCGCTCACGTGCGAGGGCCGCTCGATGACGTACCGCGAACTCGACGAGGCAGCGAATCGATTGGCGCACCTGTTGGCCGGCCATGGTGTACGTGCAGGGCAGGTGGTTGCGCTGCTCCTACCGCGCTCGGCGGAGGCGATCGTGGCGATCCTGGCGGTGCTCAAGACCGGCGCGGCCTATCTGCCGATCGACCCCGCGGTGCCAGTGGCGCGTATCGAGTTCATGGTGGCCGATGCAGTGCCGATCGCGGCGATCACCACTTCGGATCTGCGGGCGCGGTTGGGTGGCTCAGACTTGCTGATCATCGATGTCCACGACACCCGCATTCCCAGCTTTCCGGCTACGGGATTGCCGGCACCCGCCCCCGACGACATCGCTTACCTTATTTACACATCGGGCACAACGGGTGTGCCCAAGGGTGTGGCCGTCTCTCACCACAACGCCGTCCAACTTCTCGAGGTGGTCGATAGGCACTTGCCGACGCCGGGCGCCTGGGCTCAGTGCAAATCCCTGGCTTTCGACGTTTCGGTGTCGGAGATTTTCTTCGCGTTGCTGCATGGGGGGCGCCTGGTTGTGGTGCCCGAGCACGTGGCGCGCTCACCGGAAGACTTCAAGGCGTTGCTGCTCGCTGAGAACGTCGACGTGTTCACCGAAACCCCTTCTGCTCTCGCGGCGCTTTCCCCGGAGGGTTTGGAGGCGCTGGCCGTGATGGTGGCCGGTGAAGCCTGCCCGGCCGAGGTTGTGGATCGATGGGCGCCGGGTCGGCTGATGGTGAATGCGTACGGTCCGACCGAGACGTCGATGGGCGTAGCTTTCAGTGCACCCCTTGCACCGGGAACCGGCCTCGTGCCGATCGGCGCGCCGGTGCTCCAGGCGGCGTTGTTTGTTCTGGACGCCTGGTTGCGCCCCGTTCCGGCCGGCGTAAAAGGCGAGTTGTATGTCGCCGGTGCCGGAGTCTCATATGGGTACCTGAATCGGGCGGGGCTGAGCGCCTCGCGGTTTGTGGCGTGTCCGTTCGCCGGCGCGGGGACGCCCGGAGCACGGATGTATCGGACCGGGGATCTGGTGTGTTGGGCGCCCGACGGCCAGTTGCAGTACTTCGGTCGTGCCGATGAACAGGTCAAGATCCGCGGCTATCGCATCGAGTTGGGTGATGTCCAAGCGGCTTTGGCCGAAATCGACGGAGTGGACCAGGCGGTGGTCATCGCTCGCGAGGACCGCCCCGGTGACAAGCGTCTAGTCGGGTATGTCACTGGCACGGCCGATCCGCGGATCGCTCGCGCCAAACTAGCCGAGCGGCTGCCGGCCTACATGGTGCCGGTCGCCGTGGTATCGGTGAGAGCGTTTCCCTTGACGCCCAACGGAAAACTCGACCGGCGAGCCTTGCCGGTGCCCGAATATGTCGTCGCCGAACGCTACCGCGCTCCGGCTAACACGATCGAGGAGATTCTGGCCGGCATCTTCGCTCAAATTCTCGGGCTGAACCGCGTCGGCGTCGACGATTCGTTCTTCGACCTCGGTGGCGATTCATTGTTGGCGATGCGCGTGATCGCCACTATCAACAAGACGTTGGATGCCCACCTTGCGGTGCGCACCATATTGGACGCACCCACGGTGAGAAGCCTGAGTGAGCAACTGAGCAGTGATGACAACGCGGCGGAGTTGCTCCCGATCGAGGTGCTCAAGAAGGGCACGGGCATCCCACTGTGCTGTGTTCACGAAGGTCTCGGCCTCAGCTACGCGTACCGGGTGTTGGGCGATTACTTGAATTGCCCGATCATCGGAATAAACCAAATCCCGGACACGGGCGAAGTTGGGCGCCAATCGATCCGTGACATGGCGAAGGATTATGCGGATCGTCTGCAGGCCCTTTATCCCGTGGGACCGTACAACCTTCTCGGCTGGTCTTTCGGCGGACCCGTGGCGCATGAACTGGCCGTCGAACTTCGCCGACGTGGCTGTGAAGTCCAGCGTCTGATAATGCTGGACCCGGTGCTCGACAACAGCGGTCGCCTGGATACCGGGGGAGCTGACGAGGAGATCCAAGGGGAGAGTCGCATCCTGGACCTCACCTTGCGATCCAACCGTATCGATATCCCCGAACACGCGGAGCCTCTCACCTACGAGCGGGCAGAGGATTTAATCCGCCGGCAGGGAAAGACAGTGGAGTCGATTCTTCCGCCGCGGCAGATCTTCGAGTTCGTGGTTGAAAATTACAATTCGAACGGGTCGCACCTGCGGGAACATGTGCCCGGGGTGTTCGATGGCGATGTGACCATATTCTCCGCGCGGCGAGACGAAGGCAACGGGTCGTCGGACCCCCGAAATTGGGACCCGTACGTGGCAGGTGCCATCACGGTGTATCCGGTGGACTGCGGCCATGACGACATGATGGCCAGCGAATCGCTCGCGTTGTACGGGGAACAACTCAAACTCGCCCTGAGTCCGTAACGCGGCTCGCGTCGCCGGGCCGTCAGCTGATTTCGCCGGTCAGGGTGAACCCGTCCAGCGTGCGCGCAGCGCGCTCGCGCATGGCGAGCTTCGTGTTCTCGGCGCCCGGCTGGTAGGCGCCGATGCTGATGACGATTCTGCTGTGCAGGCGCCAAGACTGCACAGTCATCAGGCCGCCCGTGCGCTCGAGCCACTGTTGTGTCAGGTGTTGGAAACCCAGTCGCCCCGTGACGAACTCGGCGTCGCTGCCATCGAGGCGGCACACCACTGAGCCCAAGTCGCCAAGGTTGGAGCACAGCACGGGAAGCGCCTCGCTGAGCATCGCGTAGTCCAGTGCGCTCAGCCGTTTCAACACCCGTTTCGGTATGAAGGGGATTAGCGAAGCGACTCGCGCGGAATCCTCGGTGGGTGTTTCCCGCAGGGTGACCAGCGCTTCCTTGATCGCGGCACGCACGTCACGCAGGTCGGTCGTCACCCGCGTCGGGTCGATGCTGACCCGCGCGAACGCCACAGCGTTTGCGCGCATGTCGCTCTCGGTCCTGGTGCTGATGGGGAGTTGCACCGTGACGGTATCGTCACCGGCGCGTCGCCGCCCTACGTGCTCCGCGAATTTCGCCACGAACCCGGCGAGCAGCGCCTTACTCGTTCCGCCCAGCGCCTCCGCGCAGGCATCCCAGTCAGCGAGGTCGACCAAAACGGTGACGGTCGGCACGACGACAACGGGATCAGCAGCATTGTTTTCGTCGCTTACCTTGAGGGCGGGCGGTCGCGATGCCTGTGATTTCGCGGTGTTCTGCCGCTGATTGCGGGCCTGTCTTGCCGCCGCGACAAGCGCGCGGCCAAGTTCGGGCGCCTGCTGCGCTGTTTGACGGGCATCCTCGATCAGCGCGCGCAGTCGAGTGCGCGAATGTGGCGGTGGGTATCCAAATTCATGCGTGATGCCCGAAAGGGCCTCGATTCCCGACACGACAAGTCCGAGACCGTCGAGCAAGTAATGGGAGATCACCAGGCTTACCGCGGTCGAGCCATCGGTCAGTGGAAGCACGCCCAGATGCCAGCCGGGGCCGGACTCCGGGTCAACCGGGATCTGTGAACGCTCGTCTGCCCAGTCGCTGACCTCGGCGCGTGGGCGGGGGCGCTCCGCAACATCAATGTCCGTCGGACCGCGGTCTAGTACCCACCGATAGCGGGCGAACGGCAGCGGGGAACGCTCGATGCGCCTTCCCAGCAACCCATGACCGAGATTGTGATGAAATCGCCTCAGCCCGTCCAAATCAAGAGGATGCTCATACAACCACACGACCTGCATGACTTGCTTGGGCCCGGTGACGCGCTGCCCCATGAACAACGCTTGGTCCACGTAGGCGAGGCGATTGTCCAGGCCCGCAACACCGTTGACTGCGCTGCCTTCGGGGGTTCGCGCAGGAAGTATCCGCAGTGACACTGATCAGCCTTCCAAATCGTTTCGACATTGCGCGAGCGCATCGTAATTTTAAGCGGCCGTTGGCATTTGACGGCTATTTACCTTGATTCTGCGAGCCTTTCGCACAGCATTCCCGCCAGGCCGCGTACCGTGCCCACGTCGACGAGCTCGGTTGAATTGATGCGTATTCCTGTTTCGGTCTCGATGCGGGTGCGTAGTTCCAGCGCGCCGAGTGAGTCCATTCCGTACTCGGAGAGCGGCCGGTCGACATCCACGTTTCGACGCAGGATCAGGCGGACCTGATCGGAGATCAGGCTCAACAGCCGGGTGGGCCGCTCATCGAAGGGCAATCCCTCGAGCTCGGCTCGCAATCTGGAACCCGTCGTGGTCTGCCCAGTCGAACGGAACGCTTCGGCGAAAGGACTGTGCTGGGCGAAGGCGGTCACTGAAGTGCCCATAACCGCATAGCCGGTGTAGGTGCGCTCATGGCGCAACAGCGTTTCGAACGCATAAGCGCCCTCATCGGCCGCAATGACGATGTCGACGTCACCCGGGGTGGTGGCGGGGTCGAGCGGACCCCACTGGCCCCAGGCGATCGCATTGGCCGGCAGGCCCTTCGCGCGCCGCCACAGGCTGAAGGCGTCTAACGAGCTGTTGGCCGCGGCGTAGGCACCTTGACCCGGCGAGCCCACCAGAGCGGCTGCCGAGGAGAACGAACAGAACCAATCCAACGGCTGTCCAGCGGTGGCATGGTGCAAATGCCATGCTCCGTAAACCTTTGGCGCCCAGCTTCGTTCGATGAGTTCGTCGGTGGTATCGGTCAAGGCCGCGTCCTCGGTCACCGCCGCCGCGTGCACCACTCCGCGTAACGCCAGGCCGGTCGCCGTTGCCGCCATGACCAGACGCCGAGCCGTAGCCGGCTCGGCGATGTCGCCACACTCCACCACGACGTCGGCGCCCATCGCGCGGATGCGCTCAATCCTGTCGAGGGCCTCGGGAGCCGGCTGCGAGAGCGAACACAACACGATGCGTCCGCAGCCCTCCCCGGAGTCGGGAGACGCCATCCTCTCGGCCAGGAACAGACCCAGGCTCCCGAGTCCACCGGTGATGATGTACGCGCCGTCGTCGCGGAAGACTCGGGCCGCCGGCGGCGGCACGATTACCGGCGTGCGCCCGGTGCGGGGGATGTCTAGTAGGAGTTTTCCGGCGTGTCGGGCGTCGCGCATCGCGCGAATTGCGTTGGCGGCGTCCTCCAGTGGGTAACGCGTATTCTGCGGCGTCGGCAGCACGCCATCCGCGGTGAGTTGGTACACCTCGCTCAACAACGTGCGAAGCCGGTGTGGGTGGGTCTCGGCCATCGACGCCAGATCCACGGCGTAGAACGCGAGGTTGCGCCGTGACGACCCAAACCCCATTGGGATCTCGCCGTAGCTGCCATGTTTGCCGATGTCAATGAATCGTCCGCCGTGGGCGAGCAATTCGATTCCCGCGCGCTGGCCTGCACCGGTGAGCGAGTTGAGTACAATGTCGACCCCGTAGCCGTCGGTGTCACGGCGTATCAGGTCGGCGAATTCGACGCTTCGTGAGTCATAGACATACTCGATACCCATGTCGTGCAACATGTTTCGGCGCTGCTCATTACCGGCAGTCACGAAGATCTCGGCTCCCGCCGCGCGGGCGATCGCGATTGCCGCCTGTCCGACACCGCCAGTACCCGAGTGAATCAATACCTTGTCGTTGCTGTCGATGTGGGCGAGTTCGTGCAGTCCGTACCAGGCTGTGGCCGTCGGGGTGGTCACCGCGGCCGCCTGCTCGTCAGAAAGCCCCGCCGGCAGAGTGACGGCCGAGCGGGCATCACAGGTAAGGAACGTGCCCCACGAACCGGTGTGGCACAGTCCGCCAACATGGTCGCCCACCTTATGGTCGGCGACACCCGATCCCACCGCTGTCACCACCCCCGCGAAGTCGGTGCCGAGCTGCGTTGAGCGGCCATCGAATTCGGGCGAGGTGAGGCGACCGGACGCTAGGAGGACGTCGGTGTAATTGACGCCGGACGAGCTGACTGCGACCTCGATCTGTTTCGGTCCGGGCGCAACCCGTTCGCAGGCAACGAGTTCCATCGACTCCAAAGCGCCGGGTGTGCGGATCTGCAGGCGCATCCCGTCGCGCTCGTGGTCTGCAACGGTGGTGCGACGCTCTTCGGGAAGCAGTGGACTGGGTGACAACCGCGCTGTGTACCATTCGCCGTTGCGCCAGGCGGTTTCGTCCTCCTCGGATCCGCCCTCGAGTTGCCGGGCGAGATGTTCGGCTTCGGTGTCGGCATCCAGATCGACATGGGTGACTCGCAAGTGTGGATGCTCCGCGCCGACCACTCGGATCAGACCCCGGAGCCCAGCCTGTTCCAGGTTCGGTTCATCACCGGCGAGCACCGTTTGGGCGGTGCGGGTCACGACGTATAGGCGAGACGACTCACCCGGGATATCCGGCAGTTCGCGGATGATTCGTACCAGATGCTGCACACACTGGCGGCCCATCGAGGGATCGGCGTCATCACCGCTTCGCGGTCCCATGAGCACCACTACGCCGGTAAACCCGGTGCGGTGCAGATGCTGTCGAAGCTGTCGGCTGTTTACGGCGTGGTCAGCGTGCGGTGTCCAGGACATGGTGGTGCATTGCGCGCCATGACTTTTCAGGGCGTCGGGCAAATCGGTGGCCAAAACATCTGCGACGGCGGTGGTGCTGATCAACAGCCAGCTTCCGGGGTGAACGTATTCCACGCCCGGCAGTTCTCGCTGTCGCCATTTGATGGTCAACAGCCGCTCGGCCAGTACCCGGTCTTTCTTGTCTTTTTCGGAAAGACCGGTGTCCAACCGCAACCCCTGCGCGGCGAGCAGGATCCCCCCGTGCTCGTCGAGCACCTCGAGATCAGCCTCGATCCCGGAGCTGTCGGCATTCGACACGCGTGTATAGCAATAGCGCGGGTTGCGAGCCGCGCCGTAGGCGCGTAACCGCCGGATGCTTTGCGGCAGCGCCAACACGTTCCCGGCAATCGCCCGCATTGCCGGATGGGCCGCGACCGATTGAAAGCAGGCATCCAACAATGCCGGGTGCGCGGTGTAACCGTGTTGGTGGGAGCGGATTTGGCGGGGGAGTGCGACCTCGCCCAGGACGCTGTCGCTACCTTCGCCGGTATGCACCACGCCAAGACCGGTGAACACCGGGCCGTATTGGACCCCCTGCTCTTCCAGGCGCTTGCGCACCTCGGCGCCGTCCTCACTGTGCGGGTGGGCGGCAAGAAGCGCGGCAATGTCGTGGGCGGCGCTTGGTCCGTCGTCAGCGGCGTGCAGGACTGCCTTGCTCAGCCGGCTTTTCTCCCCTCTCCGGGATGCCTCTACCCTGAACTCGACCGCGCCCGAGAACGACAACGACGCCGAAGCGCCGATCGTAGTCTGCTCATCCAGCGGCAGCGCCTGCTCGAATCGGATGTCGCGCACTTCCGAGGTCTCGCCCAGCACCGTGCGCGCGGCGGCCAGCGCCATCTCGCAATGGGCCGCCGCGGGAAGCGCAGCGACAGATTGGATGTGGTGGTCCTTCAGCCATGGTTGGGCGGCGGTACCGACCTCTCCTTGCCAGACGTGGCGCTCCGGCTCTTCCTGCAAGCGCACGTGCGCACCCAGTAGCGGGTGTACCGACACAGTGCAACCGGCTGAAGGGGCGGCGGAGTGCGGATCGTCGCGGTCCAACAGCAGCCGACGGTGCGTCCACGTTGGCAGGGGCGCGTCTACCAGACGGCCGCTCGGATAGAGCGCGGAGAAGTCAACCGCTGCGCCCGCACTGTGCAGATCCGCGAGGAGGCTGCGCAGCCCGTGCGGCAGTGCTCGATCGCGTCGCACACCCGCCACAGCGGCGATCGACACGTCGAGGCTGCGAGCGTTCTGTTCGAGCGGGGCGTCGAGCAGGGAATCCGCTGTCAGCTCGGCGAATACCCGGTAGCCGTCCTGCATTGCGGCCTGGACCGCCGCGGCGAACCGCACCGTGCGCCGGAAATTGTCCACCCAGTAGCGGGCATCGAACGCCGGCAGCTCACGCGGGTCGAACTGGCTTGTCGAGTAGAAGGGTACTTCTGGCGTTGTCGGGGCCAGCTCGGCCAGCGCCTCCGATAGTTCATCAAGAATGGGTTGGACCAGCGGGGTATGCCATGCCAGGTCGGTGGCCAGCTCGCGAGCCATCACTGCCCGAGCTTGCCATGTGCCCACCAGTTCGCGCACGGTCTCAGCGGTCCCGCCGATGATCGTGGACTGCGGTGAAGCCACCACGGAGATCACAACGTCCCTGATCCCACCGGCCATCAACTCGGAAAGCACCTGTTGCGCAGGCATTTCCACCAACGCCATTGCTCCGGAATCGGCGAGGCGCGCCATCAGCCGAGAGCTACGGCAGACGACGCGTACCCCGTCCGCCAGCGATAGCGCCCCCGCAGCCACTGCCGCCGCGGTCTCGCCGAGCGAGTGCCCGATCACCGCGCCGGGGGGCGCCCCGTAAGACTTCATGGTGGCCGCCAACGCGACCTGCATGGCGAACAGAGTCGGGTGCAACCGGTCTACGCCGGATATCACCTCGGGCGCTGTCATTGCGTCGGTTACCGAAAATCCCGACTCCTGCGCGATCAGTGGCTCGGCCGCCGCGATGGTGGCAGCAAACACAGGCTCGTTGGCCATCAGCTCGGCCCCCATGGCCGGCCACAGGGATCCGTTACCGGAGAACACCCAGACCGGGCCCCGATCGTCGCGTCCAACCGCGGCCAGATACGTAGTGCCGCCGTCGGCGACTTCGCGCAACTTGGCCCCTGCATCGTCGAGGCTGTCGGTGACGATCGTGGTTCGCACCGGGCGGTGTCCACGACGGCGCGACAGGGTATAAGCCAAATCGGGCAGCGCCACCTCGTCCTCTGATCGCACCCAATCGGCTAATCTGCCTGCGGTACGGCGCAACTCGTCGGCTGAGGTGGACGATAGCGGCAAGAGTAACGGTGGCTGGAGGGGCGACGTGGCCGCGTGGGCTGCTGCGACGGATTCAGAAGTCGCGGGAGCTTGTTCCAAGATTGCGTGGGCATTGGTACCCGAGAACCCGTAGGCCGACACGGCTGCCCGTCGTGGTTGAAGACCATCGCTGGGCCACGGCGTATTTGACTGTGGCACAAAGATATTTGTCTCGGCTTGCGCGAGTTCGTCTGGCAGGCGGGTAAAGCGTAGATTCCCGGGTATCACGCCGTGCCGCAGCGCCAGCGCCGCTTTGATCAAGCCCAGCGTTCCCGAAATCGATTGGCTGTGCCCGAAGTTCGTCTTCAGCGAGCCGAGTGCGCAGGGACCGGCAGTTCCATAAACCTCTGCCAGGCTTGCGAATTCGGTCCGATCACCCGCCGGGTCGCCGCTGCCGTGCGCCTCCACCATGCCGACGCTGCCGGCGTCCACGCCTGCCGCAGCCAAGGCCGTCCGGTAGGCCGCCACTTGCGCGGGTCGCGACGGCGTGGTGACGGCCGCGGATCGGCCACCGTTGTTCACCGAGGTACCTCGTATTACGGCCAAGATCCGGTCTCCGTCGCGCAACGCATCCGGTAACCGCTTGAGCAGCATCATCGCGCTGCCCTCGCCGATTGCGAAACCATCGGCGGCGACGTCGAATGCGTGGCAGCGCCCTGTCGCTGACAGTACGCCGCTCGCTGAAGCGGCGGCGTATCTCCGTGGATCCAGCGTCAGCGAAACGCCACCCGCCAGCGTCAGGTCGCATTCGCTGTCGTGCAGGCTGCGGCATGCGAGATGCACAGTGACGAGCCCAGACGAACATGCGGTATCGACGGTTATCGCCTGACCTCGTAGGTCCATGGCGTAGGCGATTCGTCCGGACGCCATGCTGCGGCTATTACTCAAGAATGCGTACGCGCCCTCCTGAAGGTCGGTGTCGGCTGCCATCGACAGATAGTCGTCGTGCGATAAACCCACGTAGACGGCGGTCCGCGACCCGGCCAAATTCGCCGGGTTGAGACCCGCGTGTTCCACTGCCTCCCAAGACGTTTCCAGCAGCAGGCGATGCTGCGGGTCGATCGCGGTCGCTTCCCGCTCCTCGATTCCGAAGAATTCGTAATCGAACCCTGCCACGTCGTCGAGGAAGGAGCCCCACTTGGACACCGACCGGCCCGGCACCCCGACCTCCGGGTCGTAGTATTCCTCGGCATTCCAGCGATCGGCGGGGATTTCGGTGATCAGGTCATCGCCGCGCAGCAACGCGTCCCACAACCGGTCCGGTGAGTCGATTCCCCCTGGAAGTCGGCATGCCACACCGATAATGGCGACCGGGGTGGCAGGCCTGGCGGTCGCACCGGGCGAACAATTCAATGAATCCGACCGACGTGCGTCATCTTCATTGATGGCCCGGAATGCAACCATTCCGCCTCCTTACGGGCAATGACCACTGGCATTGCCCCCACTGCTTGACTCAAGATCTGCAGATCCCCCGACTGCCATCTCCACCACCGACGCCTATTGACCCTCCTCAAGTCGGCGCTTCGGTGCCGCAACCGGCGTAGATGGCAGGGAGATGGTAATACGCACGCGGCAGGCGAATATAAAAAAACGATAAGATCGTTACCTAACCGTGATATTAGCTGGGCTGCCTTCATTGGGAAGTCTGTTAACAGATAGGGAAAGCGTGATGAAGTCCGCCGTTTCGGATGTCATCCGACCATGACGCGCCAGCGCTCGGCAAAGATGTTGACCAATGCATGGCCGCGGATCAGTCCAGCTGAGGGCCTACGTGGGCGTCAATAAACGAAATCTCCCCAATCAGCGCTCTGGTGTGGCTACCGAGACGTATCGGGTGGCGCGCTGCCGGGGCACGCGTCGGCTTGACGTGCACACCGCCAACCGCGTCGCGGGAGTGACGGAGTGTTTGCTCGCGGCACCTGACCGCTCGGACCGCGACCCGCCAAGGCGAGCCGCGTGTCAAGGCAGGGCCGCGTCGCGGAGTCAACAAATCAGGGGAGACCCCGCACAACGCTGCGCGCCTCCACTATGGTTTGTAACGGTCTTACTCACCTCGACTAGGCGGGCTGGAGAACTTGTGAGCATTAATCCATTCGACGACGACAGCGGCAGCTTTTTTGTCCTGGTTAACGACGAGGAACAGCACAGCTTGTGGCCCACCTTCGCCGATGTCCCGTCCGGCTGGCGGGTGGTGTACGGCGAAGCGGACCGCGCCGCATGCCTCGAATACATCGAACAGAACTGGCCCGACATACGGCCGAAGAGCCTTCGCGACAGATTGGCGGCCAACCGCGCCTCTGACGGTTGAACCGCCTGGTCCTCATCTAGCGGCAGCGCGCCGGCGAATCAGTCACGTTCGCCCGGAGTCGGGCGGTTCGTCAATCGATCTCGCCGGTGAGGTCGAACTCAGCCAGCGTCCGCGCGGCGAGCTCACGCAAGGCGGGCTTTGTGTTCTCGCCGCCCGGTCGGTAGGCCTCCACGGTGATGCCAACCTTGTCGCCGATGCGCCAAGACTGAATCGTCAATTGCCCGCCCGCTCGCTCAAGCCATCGTCTGGTGACGTCCTGGCCGATCACACGTATGAGGTGGAGCGGATAGAGTACGCCGGAGATGGTGGCGTACTCGGTTTCATTGTGGGCGAGCGCCAAGACCATCGGACCGAGGTCGCGCAAATTCGAACAGAACACTGGAAGATCGGGATCGTCGACTGCCGCGTCGGCCAACCGTTTCAGCAACCGTTTCGGCGCATATGGGGCCAGCCATAAGAGCTGGCGCTCGTCTTCATCTGGCGTTTCGCGCAGCGTGGTCAGCGCCTGCTTGAGTGCAGCGCGGACGTCGCGCAGATCCGTCGTGACCCCCGTCGGGTCCACGCTGACGCGCGAAAACGACACCGCGACCGCACGCGTATCGTCTTGCGTGCGTTCGCTCATCGGTAGTTGCAAAGTGACGGCGCCGTCGCTGGCGCGTCGCCGGCCGACGTGCTCGGCGAGTTTTGCTGCCAACCCGGCGACCAACGTGTCACTCGTTCCGCCAAGCGCCTTGGCCCGGGCGTCCCAAGCCTCCGCGTCGATGTGGATCGTGATAACCGGCACAACGGCGATTTCATCGCCATCACTTCCATCTAGCACGACGGGTTGTGGCGCTGGTGCTTGGGCAGTGTCGCGGCGCTGACGACGGGCCAGTCTTGCCGCCGCGCGAAGCGCCCGCGCCGCCTGTGGGACGTCCTGCGCTGTTTGGCGGGCATCCTGTAGTACGGCGCGTAGCCGAGTTTGCGAACGTGGCGGTGGGTAGCCAAGGTCGCGGCCGATCTCCAGTGCTGCCTCAGCTATCGTCAGCGCCAGCCCGAAACCGTCTACGAGGTAATGGGATATCACCAGGCTGACCGCGTGGGAGCCGTCCGAAAGTGGAACGACACCGAGATGCCACCCGGGCCCCCGTTCCAAGTCAATCGGCAGCTGCGCGCGTTCGTCAGCCCAATCGGTGAGTTCCGCGCGCGGGCGGGCACGCTCCGCGATGTCGATGTCTGCCGGCCCCGGATCTGAGACCCACCGATGACGGGCTAGTAGCGGCGAGCGCTCGATGCGCCGTCCCGCCAACCCGTTGGCGAGATTGCGCCTTAATCTCCTCACGCTGTCGATGTCGAAAGCATCGTCATAGATCCACACAACCTGGATGACTACGCTTCGGCCGATGGCGCGATGCTGCGCGTACAGAGCGTGGTCCATGATGTCGAGCCGATGGTCCGGCCGCCCATCACCGTTGGTTGCACGGCGGGCCAAGGATGCGCGTGCACGGCGTATACGAGAAGGCACTAATCAGAGCCTTCGCAAAGATGGATCGGGTTCCGCGTGCTGCCTTCTGGGGCGTACATCTCATGTCGGAAGGCGATAATGTGCGGCATGAGATAGGCCGCGGTGGGGCCGAACCAACGCATCGCATCAGAGTAACCGATCCCTATGGCGGCATGGACGAGTTCGCATCAAGGCATAGTCCAACTAGACGATCCGCAGCTACGACACAAGCCTTCGAGCATTGATCAAGCGTGCCTATCGAATTGAGTGCCGTGGCATCATCACCAGACCTTCTTGGGCTTTTTCAAGCAGATCGCCGCGCCTGCCTCGAGCGGAACCTGAGACCCCGGCGATGGACAGCTACTCGACGCGCACACACGCCGAACTGAGGGACTGGCTGGCAGCCGACTAGTACTTGGGCCCGACCCTGCGTTCTGACTCAGCCTGGTCGCGGTATGGTCTTCCGTCATCGAACGCCATCTCGTGCAACCGGCAGCTCAACGAGCGTGCGCGATCACGTAAACGCCGTCAGAAATCGGTCGTGTCGTGGAATGATCGCCCAAACCCTTCGTCTGGACCAATATCGCCGATGACATCGTCAACAAAGCCAACAGCAGAACAACTTCAAACCCGTTCCACTGGGCCGCTACGCGCTGGATCTGGCGGAGTATCTTTTGTCGCGCGGCGTACGACCTCCGCACACGTTGATCGACGTTTACCCATCGCTCTGCCTTGGTTAGTCGGGCCGATCGCGCGCGAAGATGTAACGACTTATCGCGAGCGCAGCGGGAGTTGTGTTGAGCCATTTTATGTTTGGCGCGGTCGACAAGGTTGCTCCGGTCGACGTCGAACAGTAGTGGCCGGCGAATCCCCGTCCGCGTCCTTCAATTGCGCAATCGCTCGACCGACCTGGTGGGAGATGCAACCCAGCGCTACGGGAGTGCCTTCGCGATGACCGAGGTCGGAGGTACAGCAGCCGCCACCGGTCCGGTCGCGCGGGGCAACGTCGCCCGGGTCGGCACGGCGACCGCATTGACCTCCATTTGTGGTTACGTGGCGCTCTATCTGGCGGCTCGTGACCTGGCCCCCGCCGGATTCTCAGTGTTCGGGGTCTTCTGGGGAGCGTTCGGCCTGGTCACCGGGGCCACGAGCGGCCTGTTGCAGGAAACTACCCGCGAAGTCCGCTCGGCACCGTCGAACGACATCATCACGGGCCGTCGTACCCATCCGCTACGGGTGGCCGGGATTACCGGCGTCGTCGCGGCCGTGGCGATCGCAGGCAGTTCGCCGGTGTGGAGCAAGCAGGTATTCGTCGACGAACGCTGGCTGTCTGTGGGTCTCCTCAGCTTCGGGATGGCCGGCTTTTGTCTGCATTCCGCCCTGCTGGGCATGCTGGCCGGCGGCAACCGCTGGACACAGTACGCAGCGCTGATGGTGACCGACGCCGTCATCCGGGTGGTGGTCGCTGTGGCCGCGTTTGTGCTCGGATGGGGCCTGGCGGGATTCCTGTGGGCCACCGTCACGGGCGCGGCGGGATGGGTGCTCATGCTGCTGGCCTCGCGCACGACGCGAGCCTCGGCCCGGGTGCAGACGCCCGGGGGGACCGCGAAGTTCCTGCGCGGCGCGGCGCATTCAATGACTGCGGCCGGTGCCAGCGCGATTCTGGTGATGGGATTCCCGGTGTTGCTCAAAGCGACCTCAAATGAGTTGGGGGCGGCGGGCGGCGTCGTCATCCTGGCGGTCGCCTTGACCCGCGCGCCGCTGCTGCTCCCGCTGGGCGGGATGCAAAGCAACCTGATCGCTCATTTCGTCGACCAACGCGCGGATCGGCTTCGGGCGCTGATTACCCCGGCTGCGATCATCGGCGGGATTGGCGCAGTCGGCGTGCCGGCCGCAGGACTTGTCGGCCCCTGGTTGCTGCGCGTCGGGTTCGGTCCCGACTATCACGCCAGCGGGGCGCTGCTGGCCTGGTTGACTGCGGCGGCGGTGGCCCTCGCGATGCTGACGCTCACTGGCACCGCCGCGGTTGCCGCAGCGCTGCATCGGGCGTATTCGCTGGGCTGGGTCGGTGCGACGGTGGCGTCGACGTTGTTGCTGCTGCTGCCGCTACCGTTGGACATGCGCACGGTGATCGCGTTGTTATTCGGTCCGTTCGTGGGAATCGCCGTACATCTGGTTGCGTTGGCGCGGCCAGTCGGCTGATCTGGGGCTTACCTGGTTGGGTCGGCAGGGGTAGAGGCTGAAGTCTGGCCGTTGTTCGAGCCGGGCACGAGGCAGGCGGAATCGCCGATGGGCACTTGGTTTTCGGTCGAACCTTCTGTTTCGACGATGGGGGCGGCGACACCCTTGGCGGGATCGCCTCCGCTACGGGCGGGCCGGGCCCACCAGCGCGCCATACGCTCAACCTGGGCCGGACCTTGTCAAGGGCGCGGTGGCGGAGACCGCGCCGCGTAGCAAACCTCTTGGCTGCGGTGTTGACGCCTACTTTCCGTCAATGTTCGTTGCCGCCCACTTTGCTCCTGTTAGCGTCTGGCGAAGCAGGGAGGAGGGATGCGGTTGATTCGACCCCTTGAGTTGGTTCGCGGCGGAATCACCGCGATGCGGGAGCGGCGCCGGGCGGTCACCTCCCGATCCGAGCGCGCCCGGCTGCTCCGCACCATCCTGCTGGTGTCCGCGGCTTCGGTGGCCATCGGCTATGTCCTTATCCAGTGCGCCTCGGCCAACGTGCTGTCCTCTTTGTTGTGGATCCCCCAGGACTGCTGGCTGGATTGGGGCACGAACATCGGTCGCCACTGCTTCAGCGATTACTCCATGGTCGTAGACGCCGGGATGCGGCCCAACCCCTGGACCTACCAGGAGTTCTTACCACCGGATTACCAACCCACGCGGACCGCCTACCCGGCCGCCGCAATGATGCCCCATCTGCTGTTTGGGGCTCCCGCGAAGTGGTTGGGCGGGCCGCGGCTGGGTCTGGTCGGTTACCTGCTTGCGCTGACGGTTGCAGTTCTTTCACCGGCGGTCTGGGCGGCCCGGGGGACGCGTGGGCTGGAGCGTCTGGTGGTTTTTGTGGCTCTGGGGGTTGTGGCCATCCCGGTCTGGGCGGTCATTGACCGGGGCAATTCGGCGGGATTCGTGGTGCCGATCGCGTTGATGTTCTTGGTGGCGTTACGGCGGGGGCACTGGGGTGCTGTCACGCTCATGGTGGTGTTGGCCGCGGCGGTGAAACCCCAGTTCGCCGTCTTGGTGGTGGCGTTGCTGGCCGCCCGCCGTTGGCGGTGGAGCGGGATAGCCATTGTCGGTGTCATGATCGCCAACCTCGCCCCATATCTGTTGTGGCCCCGCGACTTTCCGCAGACAATCGCACAGACCATCCACGGTCTGTCTCACTTCGGTAGTTCGGAGCTAGGGCTCACTGACGTGAAGAACCTGTCTTTTGCAAGAGCGCTGCTGTTGTTCCCGGACGCCGTCGAGGCCGCCACATCGGGCGGCAAGCTACCGGAGGGCTTCCTGGCCGGTCCGCGATTGCTGATCGGGTATGTCGTCTTGATACTTATCGTTGTCTCGCTACTCGCTCTGGGCCGACGGATCCCGCCTGTCATGGCGGGTATTGTGCTGCTGGCCGCGGCCGCACTGTTCCCCTCCGAGGCGATGTACTACTACCTCGTATTCGTCTTGCCAGTCGCCGCGCTCGTCATCCGAGACCCGGATGGGCGGCTCGGTGAAGGCATATTCGACCGGTTCGCGATCAATGGCGACTGTCGTCGCAGGGTGGGCGCATGGGTAAGAGTGGCCACCGCGCTCAGCATCGCTCAGGTTGCCATCCCCGGCCAGCCGGTACCGGTACCGATCTGGGGACAGTTCGGGGCGAGGGGGGTCGTCGGCAGCACTCCGATCGTTCTCACCACGGCACCTTTGACGCCGATCTTGTGGATCATCGCGTGCGCGGTGATCATCGTCTCCTACGTGCGCAGACCGGCCAACTTCCAGGATGGTGACTCAGCGTCGCCCCTGGATGGTCTCCCGGAGACGGCTGTCAGCACCTCCTCTACAGCCTCATGCGATACCGGTCGGAGACCACAGCTCGGAGGCCGAAGCCTTCTTTGAAGTGCTGAAGTCCCGCGTTCAGCACGCGCCCCTTTTCCTCGGTGGATGTCCCGTAATCGAACCACTTCTTGTCGCGAAAACGATTTCGCAGAAGTTCGACCGCAATTAGGTTCTGGGCCCCCAGAACTCGACCCTCTTCGGTGGAGCCGGCGTACTGAATGTGCACGACGTTGACCGTCTCATACGCGACGAAGCCCGCCAGTACAGTTGACCCACGTTGGGCCAAGAACAGACGTATGTTCGCCGGGAATCGCGACTTCAGCAGTTTGATCTCGGACAGCGAATGCACGGGAGCCGCTTGATGTCGGGCCGCGAGATTGTGCTCCAAGATAGGCCAGAAGTCTTCGAAGCGCTCAGATTCTTGCACTTTGATGCCGGCCTCTTCTGCTTTCTGGATCCACCAGCGCACGCCTTTCGGGGGTCGCCCGATTTCGGCTGGACAGGCACAAGCTCCCACGTCCCGCTGAATGAGTTGCGCTTTCAGGCGAAATAGGGCGTACAGGTCCTCTTCGCAGGGCTCGAGATGATATATGTGAGGGACCGGCTTGTAGATGAATTCGCGGATCCCCGAGGCTGCTAAGAACTCCCTCGCTCGATCAAATACATCCAGCATCGACGCGGTGCGCGTCGATGCATCGACGATAAAGCCCCCGTACGTCAGTCCGTCGTGGCTGATGACACGGTCCTCCGCGCGATTGGCAGGGAGCATGGCCCTGATGCGACCTTGCTTGTCCCGGACAACCAGGGAGAAGTCTTCGAACCGGTCGGCGTGATACTCCATGTAGTCACGATCGAACAGAAAGGTGCCGTTTCGGCTCCTGCGGACGAAGGTGTTCCATTCGTCTTGCAGCTCAGGCCGATACCGCTCAACGCTGTGCACCGGTCAGCCCCGATCTACTGTGGAGGGTCGAAAGTGGTTCCATGGTTTCGGTTTTGGATGACTATGCATACGCTGCGCTTCGCTGGGGCAGCAGCGTGGGGGCTGGGATAAGCGACGGTCATCGATGCGATTCTCGGCAGCGTTGTTGGCTACCGATCCTGCGTTGGATGCTGAGACTGCCTCTCGCGCAGAGGTTTTGCGTACAGTCATGGTCGCCTTAAGGGCGCGCGATAAGCCGTGGTCGGCAGACGGGACGCGGTCGGGACCTGCGTGCGGACTCGCCTGCATGCGGCCGGTCAGGGCCTTCTGCAGAGCAGGTCTTCGCGACGGTTGGCGAAAGGAAGATCCGGTCTCTGCGGAACGATATAGGCGTCGAATCCTGCCGCGCGCGCCCGCAGCATGAGGCCGACCAGGACGCCATCGTCGATTTTCTCGAATTCCAATTTATTGAATTCCACCTCAGGCTCGGTATCGGTGCCGGTGAACGACTTGTGGAATGCTCTTCCGGCATCGCTGCTGAAGAACCGTCGGCGCATCGACTGATTGGGGATGTCGGCGACGAGGAGTTGTCCCCCCGGTGCGAGCAGGTTGAGCGCCCGGTCGAGAAAGTCGAAGGGGTTCCCGTCGAGCACAACGACATTGAAGACACCATAGGCGATCACCACGTCTGCCTTGCCTGCCAAGTCCACCAGCGATGCAGCGGATTCCTGTGGAAATCGCCCGCCAACTTTGCGGACGTGAGGCTCGTCGGGCAGGTGCCTGAGCACCTCGGCAGAGTCCACGAGGACATGAAGGTGGCCCATTTCTTTGCACAGCGAAATGAGCCTGAAAACCAGGGCACCGCAGCCGCAGCCGATGTCGATGACTCTGCGTCCCGGTGTGTCCAGGTTGGACAACTTTGTCCTGATGTCCTGCAAGATAGCGTCTTGGCGGCCTTCATAGTATGAATCGGGGACGCCAATGCGCTCGTGGATCGATAGCCCCTCTTCGGTGGCGAGTGTTTTGAAATCGTCGTAGCGCAGCTTTGCGAATCGGCCCGGATCGACCGGCATTAGGGCTCCTTCCAGTGAATTCGTAGCAACGCGCCATCGGTCTCGATTCGTATGTATTCAGGATTGCGAGCCCCGAACGTCACGATGTACTCAAGCCAGGTGGCTGCGCGACCTACATCATCAGATGATCCCACACGGGTCTCGCGGGGGTTCCCTATCCGCCGTTCAGCAAATTAGCGTCTGAGATGTTCATAGGATGCACCGCAAGTACTTCTTATATCGGAGGTATTACAGCATGAGTGCAGCGCGGACCGGCCGGTACCCGTTCCGGGAACGCGGTAACCCGCTCGACACCCCGCCGGTGGGCCGGCCGCTGAAGGAGAAGCCATGAAAACGGTCTCGGTCGTGGTTCCGGTCTACTACAACGCCCAATCGCTGCCGCTCCTGTTCGCCGAACTGCGAGAAGTCGAGAGGGAACTCCACGAGCGCGACTGCGGCATGGAACTGATCTTCGTCGACGATGGTTCGGGTGACGAGTCGATGATCGAGTTGATGAAGATCAAACAGCAGCGTCCGGATACCCGAGTGATCAAGCTGACACGGAACTTTGGCGCGATACATTCCTCCAAGGTCGGGCTCAACTATGTCACCGGCGACTGCACAATGTGGCTGGCGGCCGACCTGCAAGACCCGCCGGAACTCGTAGTCAAGATGACCGATCAATGGCTGGCGGGGTCAAAGTTCGTGATTGCGCTGCGGCAAAGCCGGGTCGATCCGCCGCTGACCACATTCTTCGCCGGCATTTATCACTGGCTGGTGAGGAGGGTGATCAGCAAGGACTACCCAAAAGGCGGTATCGACATCTTATTGATGGACGCGGCGCTGGTGCCACACATTCGCGACAGCAGCAAGAACGTCAACACCGAACTGCTCGCACACTGGTTGGGCTACAAACCGGCGACTGTTCCTTACCAGCGACGGAAGCGGCAACACGGCAAGTCACGCTGGACGTTCGGCAAGAAGCTGACCTACTTCTTCGACTCGATCCTTGGCTTCTCGGTGTTACCCATCCGCTTCATCTCGCTGACGGGCTTCCTCGTCGCGCTGCTGTCGTTCGCCTACGGCCTCTACATAGTGGTCGATGCGATCTTCGGCGGCCACCGAGGCGTTGCAGGGTTCCCCACCCTGGTTGCCCTGATCAGCTTCTTGCTGGGCGTGGTGATAATCATTCTGGGCATCATCGGGGAGTATGTCTGGCGGATTTTCGACGAAGTCACCACACGACCGGAAGCTGTGGTGGATGAGGTCTATTGAACGTTGACCGAAAGGCCCCATTACCGAATGCATTCCAAACATCCCGATCTCCAACAACTTTCACAAACAGTCGACCTTGCCTGGTTATGGGCGAAACGAGCGACAGGCATCGATCACTCGAGTGACGTTTTCCTCCGATAGATGGGGACCTATGGGCAGGCTGAGGTGGGTTCGCGCCGCCCGCTCTGCGATGGGGAACGTGCCCTCGGTCAGTCCAAGTGAGGCAAACGCACCCGACAGGTGCGGGGGGATCGGATAGTGCACCAATGTTCGGATCCCGTTGGTAGCCAGGTGCTTCTGCAGTTCATCGCGCGACGCATGGTCGACGACGTACAGGTGCCACACGTGTTCGCGGCTCGGCGCGGTATCCGGCAGATGTAGACCCGGGATATCGGCGAGTTGTTCGGCGTAGCGGTTTGCGATGGTTCTTCGCCGAGCGTTCCAGCTGTCAAGATGTTGCAATTTGACACGCAATACCGCCGACTGAATCTCATCGAGTCGGGAGTTCATCCCGGGAAGGTCGTGCACGTACTTCTGGCTGGTTCCGTAGTTGCCGAGGGAACGAACGCGGGCAGCGACACCGGCGTCGTCGGTGGTCACCGCGCCCCCGTCACCGAAAGCACCCAGGTTTTTGGCGGGATAGAAGCTCCATGCCACCGCGTGGGCATGAGCACCGACGCGACGGCCGTTGTAGCGCGCCCCGTGGGCCTGTGCGGCATCCTCCACGACCACCAGCCCATGTCGTTTCGCCACCTCCAAAAGCTCATCAAGGTCAGCGGGTTGACCGAAGAGGTGTACCGGAACGAGGGCGCGAGTTCGGGGAGTAATAGCTTCTGACACCCGAGCGGGATCAAGGGTCCACTGACCATCGATCGGCTCCACCGCTACCGGACGAGCACCGATGTGCGCTACCGCGAGCCAGGTCGCAATGAAGGTGTTCGTTGGCACGACGACCTCGTCACCGGGGCGGATGCCGAGCGCCCGCAGCGCCAGGCCAATCGCGTCCAAGCCACTGCCCACTCCCACCGCATGCTTCGCGCCGGTGAAAGCAGCGAACTCCCCCTCGAATGCTGCTGTTTCTTCACCCCCCACGTAGCGGCCGCTGCGCACGACTCGGTGAACGGCTTCCTGAACGGGCGCTTCGATCTCCCGCGTGGCGGCCTGGACGTCCAGAAAGGGCACCGCATTGGGAGGATTGGTCATTGTCGCCCTCCGAGCCAGGACCTATGATTTCCCACGATTAATCCAGCACGATGCAGTCCGGCGAACCCTGGCCGGCTTCGCGTCATCGGCCGTCAGAGGTGCCAAAACCCCGGCAAAGCTGATCAGCCAGTCAGTTATCGAGGCCGCTGTTGGTTGGGCTGCGGACCGTCGTCAGGAACTCGTGATAGTCACGAATGTAGTCGTCTTCGTCATAGGGCAGCGAGGCGAACACCAGGCAAATGGCTCCCGTGCAAAAACCCGTGAGCTCCCGCCAGATCATCGTCGGTAGGTACAGGCCATAGTAGGAACGGTCGAGGGAAACGGTTCGTCGACTCCACCCATCGTCGAGAGTCACCGCGAACGATCCCGTGGCAGCCACTATCAATTGTTGGAGCGACCGGTGCGCGTGCCCGCCGCGCTCGGATCCACCGGGAAGGTCGTACATGTAGTAGACCCTCTTGATCGCGAAGGGAACGTGACTCTCACCATGGAGCGGAGTCAGGTTCCCTTGATCGCTCTCGAACTTCTCAAGATGGACCAGTCTGCAGTCGTCGATGCGACTCATTTCGCCCTCTTGAGTCGCAAGAATTCTTCGTAGTCATGCACGTAATCGTCTGGTGCTAAGGGGCTGGAGGCGAGGACGAGGGCCACCGCATTCGTAGAGAAGTTGGTCATCTCCCGCCAGACGAGATTCGGAACCAACAAGGCATGGTAGGAACGATTCAACGTGTAGCGGCTTCTGCGTGAACTGTCGTCCAGCACGACGTCGAAGCTCCCGGACAGCGCCAGGATGCACTCGTGGACTGATCGGTACGCGTGCCCTCCTCGCATCGAGCCGCCCGGAACGTCATAGATCCAAAATGCTCGGTCTACCCCGAACGGCGTGTGCCTACCCGCTTCGATGAATGTCAAATTTCCTCGAGGGTCCTCAATTCTGGGCAGGTCGATCAGCCTAGGTTCATGACCATTGGCCAGAGGCGACGCGATCGGTGTGACGTCCGTCTGCCGGCCGACGCCCCGCGCTAGAGGTGGCTTCGGGGAGGTGGCCGGGGGCGCGCCACAACGTGAGCTGGCCCCCAAGCTCCGCCCGAGTAGCAGTCTTTTGCCGCTCGAAGCCATTTGCACCGTACCCCGCACACCGAATACCAAGTCGTGCTGGGATGATACGTATAACTCCCTCCCGCCACAATCTATTCATAGAATTTGCTAAACCGTGTACTGGGGACACTGTGACCGCGTTGAGTGTGCGCGGGCGAGGGATGGTCTGGGCCGAATCATCGGCGCCAACCTCGCGAGGTGTGCGACAAACTGAGAGGTGGTACCGAGTATGTCTGTACGTTTAGGCTCCACTCTTGCTCTTTCCGCGACACAGGGTGGCCGGCCCTGACCGAGGAACCGCTGGGGGCGGACATGCGAGACACCGGCAATCCGCGGGTCGTAGTGCTCGATGGCAGCACGAATCTGCCCCGCGAGCTCCTTGGCAATAAGGGCTACGGCATCAACGCGATGCGCAAGAACGGCTTGCCCGTCCCGCCTGCATTCTGCGTAACGGCTGACGTATGCGCCGCCTGGTTCGCCGAACCCGGACCCGCGGTCGATGAGGTGCTGCGTGACCACGTTCGCGACAAGATCGCCTACCTGCAAGTCCTGACTGGGCGTACTTTCGGGCACGGGCCGCGTCCGCTGCTTGTGAGCGTGCGAAGCAGTGCAGCGCAGTCCATGCCGGGGATGCTGGATACCGTTTTGGATCTCGGGATCAATGACGAGGTCGAGAAGGCGCTGGCCGAATTACATGGTGCGCGTTTTGCCGCGGACACCCGGCGCCGATGCCGCGAGATATATCGGCGCATCGTCTCCGTCGACGATGTTGCCGTCCCCGACGATCCTTACGATCAACTTCGGGGTGCGATTGAAGCGGTGTTTGGCTCGTGGAACAGTGATCGTGCACGAACCTATCGCAGTCACCATGGTCTCGACGACCTCAGCGGTACCGCAGTTGTCGTGCAGGCCATGGTGTTCGGCAACATGGACGATGACTCGGGCACGGGAGTGCTCTTCTCGCGCAACCCGATTACCGGAGTCGACGAGGCTTTCGGGGAGTGGCTCAAGTGCGGCCAGGGTGATGACGTCGTATCAGGCACGTCCGACGTCGAAAGCCTAACTGCCTTGCGCGACGAGCAACCCGCCGTCTACGGCGAGTTGACGGCCGCAGCGAAAAAACTCGAAAAGCTTGCCGGAGATGTCCAGGACATCGAATTCACGGTGGAAAAAGGCCGGCTGTGGCTGCTGCAGACACGGACTGCCAAACGTTCAGCGCAAGCCGCGGTGCGGGTCGCCTTGGCGTTGCGGCACGAGGGTCTTATCGGCGAGGCCGAGACCCTACGCAGGGTCACGCCCGAGCATGTGCGGACGCTGTTGCTACCGACGCTACAGCCGGAGGCCCGTCTGGCCGCGCCGCTGCTCGCCAAAGGCTTGCCCTGCTGCCCAGGAGTTGCGACCGGTATGGCCTACACCGACGTCGATGACGCCATCGACGCGGCCGGCTACGAAGATGTCATCCTCGTTCGCCCGACAACCAGCCCCGACGACATCCAGGGGATGATCGCGGCGCGCGGCATCGTCACCGAGATCGGTGGCGCCACCAGCCACGCCGCAGTCGTCAGCCGTGAGCTTGGTCGTCCATCCGTGGTGGGGTGTGGTACCGGTGTCGCCGCACGGCTGTCGGGCAAGTTGGTCACGATTGACGGCACCGAAGGTGAAGTGCGCGAAGGAATTTTGGAGGTCAGCGCTTGGTCTGAAGTCGACTCGCCGGAACTTATAGAACTCGCGGAGCTCGCGCGCAAGCACAGTCCACTGCGCGCCCACACCGCTGGTGACCATCCGCGCCTGGACAGCTCGACCAAGGATGAAATCCGTGCGGCGATGGCCGAGGGGCATACGGACGTGGTGTCGAGTACCCCTCTGCCCATCATGCTGATTGCCCTTGGGATCAACGACTCGACGCGTAGTGACACGTGACGTAATCGGCTGCGCTGCAGATGAAGTCGCGTCGATCACCGCGGATCCCTACACCGCTGGTTAGCTTTCGTCGATGATACGGACCGTGCCAGCCGTGCCGTCGACCTCAACCAATTGGCCATCTTTGAGCCGTTGGGTCGCGATCAGTGTGTTGACGACGGCGGGTACCCCGAACTCGCGGGCCACGATCGCCGCATGCGACAACATGTCGCCGATGTTAGTGACCACTGCGGCGGCGCAGCCGAAGAAGGGCGTCCACCCGGTGTCGGTGACATTGGTGACCAGAACCTCTCCGGGTTCGAAGTCGTCGTCGGCCTCCGCCATGATGCGTGCTCTGCCTCGAGCTACGCCTGGCGAGACGGCAAGCCCACTGATAACTTGCTCGTCATCGACGGCAACTTGGGCGGCCGGTCTCCACGGATGGCGGAAGTGGATCGGAAATTCCAATTCCGCGAGGCGCTTTCGTTCGGCCCGACGTCTGGCCACTCGATCCGGGGAATCTGCAGGCGGATAGTAGGCTTCCTCAACCGCAAGATAGTGCACGTCGTCGGCGGACTCCAGCGTCCCGCGTTCGACCAGTCGCCGTCCCCATTCGCGCAGCGCGAGTCGGAGCTCATAGGCGATGCGCATGCACACGTCGCGCCCACGCTCCCGTCGCCCGATGGCAGCGCCAGCGAGGCGAACCAAAACCTTACCCAACGTTGTCGGTACTGAAACCCCCTGGGCGGCACGGCCAGTGCGGATGCTACCCATCACCGAGCGAAGGAAAAGCTCCGGGGCGTCGATGTAGACGGGATTACTCAATTCTGTCTCGCCCGGTCCGCGGTGCCCGCATTCGGCCAGCAGATGGTCGAACTTGGCGGCGAATGCCGGTGCGTTGCCGCGTAGTCTGTCCAGCACCGTTTCGCTAGGGCTGTCTTCGATCAATCGGCGCAGACCGTCATCCGCCGCCACGATTTCGGCGAGTTCGAGCACCCCGCCGAGCAGGGTGGTGCTGCGCAGATTCTCGGTGCGCAGGTTCATCGCAACGTCATCCCCGTAACGCTGCGCGATGACATTCGTTAGGAGAATGACCATGAACGTTTCGGTCAGGTTGATGTCCCACGTTCGGACCACCATGTCGCTGGCCAACTCGATGCGGGCCAGCAGTTTCTGATCGGTGAGGGTCCGCAGGTCTGGGCGGTGAGCGATCAGCCGCAGGGCCCGGCGCTCCATTTCTGAGAGCTCGCTACTTAGACCGGCGAATTGGGGGCCGGCCTTGACTGCTGCGCGGACGCCGGTGAGTGCCTCGGCGGCGGACATGGCGACCCCCCGGTACCCCTCGGGCAACGGGGTGCCGTTGATGTGATGATCGAAGCTTTCGGGTGTCTGGCCGGGAATGGCTTTTGCCAATTCCTTCATCACCGTTACGTTGTTGTAAATCCGATGCCCGATGGAACCCACTTTCTTGGTGTTGACCAAGGTCGCCAGGTCCGGCTCGAGCGGGAAGAGTTGCTCGAATAGGCTTGCCGCACTGAACATCACGCGAGTCGCCAGACCGAGTGAGAAGGGTGTCATCGGACCCGGAAACGCCTCGGCGACATTCGCCGCACTCCACTCCGGGAAGGCTGGATCGCCGGTAACGTTATCGAACTCGCCTGTGTACTCCGGCGGTACGATCCGCACCGCGTTCCCGTCGGAGCCAGACGTTTGGCGCGGGTGGACGACCGTCGGGGCCAACCGGCTGGGCTTGCGGACCGAGCGTGCACCCACCGTCCACACGGTCGAGGACCAGTCGGTCATGTCGGCCACGGCCTCGGCCGAGCTGTAGGCGCAGGTGAAGCCGAACGTTTCACGAAGGTTGCATGTGTCACCAAGCGGGTAATGCGTCAACAACTCGATGACGTCTGGCATGAACTCGTAGGTCTCGGCCCTGCCGATCGAGTTGGCCAGCAGTCGGGTGAACCCCTTGCCGGGATTCACGACGCGCCGTCCGATGATGTCGGCGATCTCGGTGAAGGTCAGTGCATCATCGGCGTTGAGATTGACGGTTCCGGTGGGCCCGCCTAACGCCGCGGATGCAATGAACCGGCCGACGTCGTCGACATGGACCAACTGCATGCGCGCGTCACGGCCAGGAGTGACGATTACGGGCTGGCGGAAGATATTCGCCCGCGCGCTCCAGGCCGAACGCCCGACAATCACGGTGGGCCGCACGATGACCGCCGCGACGCCGGACTCGGCGATCATCTCCTCCGCTCGCACCTTGTTGCGCTCATAGGAAAGTGAGGCCGCGGGTTGCGGTGTCTCGTCCTCGGTGAACGGCTGTGGATGGTCAGGGCGGCCGCCGTAGACGGTGAGCGAGGAGGCGAACACCATCCTGCGGCAGTCGTGGTCGGCCATCGCGCGCAGCACGTTGGTGGTACCGCCGATGTCGATACCCTCAGTGCCCTTGGCGCTCCACATTGCTGCGGGAGTCCAGGCGAAATGGGCTACCGCATCGCAACCCGCCAGCGCGCGCGACACCCCTTCTGAATCCTGGATGTCCGCAACCACATAGGTCACGTCGACTACCGGTACCGCCGGCGGGCGCCGGGCCAACACGACGACGTCTGCTCCCATTCGCCGCAGCCATTTGACGGTTGCCGCGCCGGTCGCGCCGGTGCCTCCGGTGACCAGAACTCTTCCCGACATCTCACCTCCAGCCATCGTGGAACCGGCAGGATACCGATCACCAGGCCGCCGTACTCCGCTGCATTGTCGCCGACGGAATAAGGCATGTTTCCCGCTTCGGACAATTCGGCGCACCACGACGAACGAGCGGCAGCGATGGCTGCGTGTTTTCGGTCCCGCCGCGGCCGCGCTGCGTCGGGCGTATTCGCTGGGCTGGGGCCGACCGACGGTGGCATCGACTACTTATTGCTGCTGCCGACACCGTTGCAGACGCGCGCGGGGAGCCGCTGTTATTCGGTCCGCTGATAAGAATCAACATGCATCTGATGCGTTGCCGCGGCGGCCCGCCGGCCGTATCCAATAGATTCCACGTGGTTGGCCCGGCATCTGGATCGTCGTTCCAGCCGGCAACTCACCCAGACGGAATCGTTGATGGGCACTCGGCTTTCGAGCAAGTCGAGCGCGGAGATGAAGTAGCAGCAATGGCCCGGCGAGATCGGCCTGCGAGCGGAGCCCGCTCAGCGCGCCATCCGGCCCACCTGGCCAGCTTGCGTCACCAGACTGGTGCCGTTTAGCACCGTGTCAAGGATGTGGCCGTGATGATCAATTGGCTCAGCAAACCGCCCTGCACCGGAGTTGCTGCCACCTTTTCGGGCAAGGCCCGTTGCGACCCGTTTGCTCCTGTTAGCGTCTTGCCGAAGGAGGGAGGACGATGCGGATGATTCGACCTCTTGGGGTGGTGCGCGGTGGGGTCGCTGCGATGCGGGAGCGGCGCCGGGCACTCACCTGCCAATCCGAACGCACTTTGATGCTGGGCGCCATCCTGCTGGTGTCGGCGGTGTCAGTGGGCACTGGCTACATCCTTGTCCAGTGCGCCTCGGTCGATGTGTTGTCCTCTTTGTTGTGGATCCCCCAAGACTGCTGGCTGGATTGGGGCATGAATATCGGGCGGCACTGCTTCGGTGACTACGCGATGGTCGTGGGTGCTGGAATGCAGCCCAATCCCTGGGCCTACCAACAGTTCCTCCCCCCGGATTACCAGCCGGTGCAGCTCGAGTACCCGGCGGCCGGATGGCTGCCGCATATGTTGTTCGCGCTTCCCGCGAAATGGCTGGGCGTCCCCAGACTGGGGTTGATCAGTTATCTGCTTGCGCTGACGGTGGCGGTTTTTTCGCCGGCGCTGTGGGCGGCGCGGGGGACACGTGGGCTGGAGCGGGTGGTGGTTTTTGTGGCGCTGGGGGTTGCGGCCGTCCCGGCGTGGGCGGTGATCGATCGGGGCAATTCGGCGGGGTTTGTGGTGCCGATCGCGTTGGTGTTCTTGGTGGCGTTGCGTCGAGAGCGGTGGGGCGTTGTTGCGCTCATGGTGGTGTTGGCCGCGATGGTCAAGCCTCAGTTCGCCGCCTTGGTGGTGGCGTTGTTAGCGGCGCGGCAATGGCGGTGGGGCGGTGCTGCCGTTGTCGGGGTCGTGGTCGCCAACCTGGCCGCCTACCTGTTATGGCCGCGTGACTTTCCGCAGACAATCTCCCAGTCGATCCATAACCTGTCCCACTTCGCTACTTCGTTCGGGGGGCTCACCGATGTGAAGAATGTGTCGTTCGGCAGAGCGCTCTTGTTGATCCCGGATGCCGTAAAGGGTGCTCAAACAGGGGGCAAGCTACCGGAGGGCTATTTGGCCGGTCCGCGGTCGGTGATCGGCTATGCCTTGCTGATCTTGGTCGTGCTATGTGTGCTGGCGTTGGGGCGGCGCATCCCGCCAGTGATGGCGGGCATTGTGCTGCTGGCGACCGCCACACTGTCTCCCTCTGTGGCGATGCTTTACTACCTAATATTCGTGTTGCCAGTCGCTGCACTCGTTGTCCGAGATCCCAACGGGCCGCCCGTGACTGGATTATTCGACCGGCTTGCACTTCACGGTGACGGTCGTCGTACGGTGGGCATCTGGGTGAGTTTGGCCGTGGCGCTCAGCATCGCTCAGGTTGCGATACCCGGCCAGCCGGTCCCGATACCGATCTGGGGACAGTGGGGGGCGCGGGGGGTTATCGGTACCACACAAATCGTTTTGACGACAGTGCCTTTGACGCCGATCCTGTGGTTGATCGCTTGCGTGGTGATCGTCGTCTCCTACACGCGCAAACCGGCTCCGGCAGTTGACGATACGCGCCAGCCGACTCGACGAGATCTCCCGGATACCGATGGCGGTACCTCCTCATCGACATTCGAGCTGATGACGCAGTCCGAACAAAGTTCGGCGTAATCAGCCGAGAGTTCTTGCGATAGGAAGGCTGCCGGCGCTAACGCGAGGCGTGGAGAGTTTTGACTAGCGTATGCCGCCGCGTGCATGGCAAACGCCCCCGATTCGCCTCGATGCAGGTCTCTCCTGTATCTGCTTTCGGCTCGGTGTTGTTCGCGTCCTTACCCCGCGACGGCCTAAAGCAGTATTGACAGCCAATTCTCAGGAATCACGTTGTATTCGGTCGGGATATCCAATTTCCGAAAATCTACCGGCCAGAATATCCGCTGCCCGAACCGCTCGTAGCCGCTGGCGTGATTGGGGGGATGGCCAGCGCGAAGTTCCAGCGTGTCGATGTTTTACACTGACGTCAAAACGGCGTATTGTGCGTGTGTGCAGTGCCGTCCAGCCGTGTGCGGCCTGCTTGGATGTATACGTTTCCGTTTCAGGGGGGTGCCTCATTGAAGCGTGTCGCGATCCTGCAGTCGAATTATGTCCCCTGGCGTGGATACTTTGATCTGATCGCATCCGTTGATGAGTTCATAATCTATGACGATGTGCAATATACGAAGAATGATTGGCGGAACAGAAACCGGATCAAAACCAGAAAGGGCGTGCAGTGGGTGACTGTCCCTGTGCACGTGAACAGCCTCCAGCAGACGATCCGTGAGACACAGATCCACTCAACCCACTGGGCGAAGAAACACTGGCGAACACTAGAATATAACTATCGTCCGGCTCCGTACTTCGTAGAGATAGCTGATTGGCTCGCGCCTATCTACCTCGAAGAACGGTACACAAATCTTTCACAGCTCAACCGGCGTCTTTTGGAAGCCATTTGTGGCTATCTCGGTATTGTCACCCGCTTGACAAACTCGTGGGATTATGAATTATCGGGTGGTAAGACAGAGAGGCTGGTCCACCTCTGCCGCCAGGCCGGGGCAACGGATTATGTCTCTGGCCCCGCGGCCCGCTCCTATCTCGAAGAGCAATTGTTCGACGACAGTGGAATTCGGGTCAATTGGTTCGACTATGACGGGTACCTCGACTATACGCAATTATGGGGAGCGTTCGAGCCGGCGGTGTCAGTTCTGGATCTCCTTTTCAACGTTGGAGAAAAAGCTCCACGTTATTTGAAGTATTGTCCGAGTTAGATTCTCCTCGTCTCCAAGCTTTGTCGTCGAGGGACATGGCGATTCAGCCGTCGCATCGCGGTGGAGTGCACCGGCCAGCGCGAGGCGTGCCGAGTATCACGCCGCAATAGCGGCGCAGGATGATCTCAGCGCGTTGAAGTTGTTGGTGTTGCTCGGATTCGAGCTCGCAGACGTCATCTGCCCGGTCGATCTGCCATACCGCGGGTGTCCTCATCCGAGGGCACGGCTCGGCGCGGGCCACGGCCGGTGGAAACCTCTCCGACTCCGACAGTGCTTGACTTTCGCGCAATCGGGCCAATCGCGATGCAGGCTCCCAAGGCGCGTCGCGGCCGAACATGTATCTCACCAGGTCATTCGGGCCTTGGGTTCTGGTTTTACGTCAGCAGAACATGGGGGAAGTTGCTGCGGTTAGCAGCGGATTGCGATACAAAGGCACGTGATGACGATCCGCATCCCGTTCAACAAGCCCTCCGTCGTCGGGTCCGAGCTGACATACGTCGGCCAGGCAGTCGCGGGTGGGCATGCTAGCGGTGACGGGCCCTTCACCAAGAGTGCCCAGGCCTTGCTGGAGAAAGCCTTCGGCGCGCGGCGGGTGCTGCTGACCACGTCCTGTACCGCGGCGCTCGAACTGGCTGCGCTGCTATGCGACTTGCGGCCGGGTGACGAGGTGATCGTCCCCTCCTACACATTCGTCTCCACGGCCAACGCCTTTGTGCTGCGTGGTGCCAAACCGGTGTTCGTGGACGTCAGGCCCGATACGCACAACATCGATGAGCGCCTGATCGAGCAGGCGATCACTGCGCGTACGCGCGCCATATTCCCCATCCACTACGCGGGCGTCGCGTGCGAGATGGACGCCATCATGGACATTGCTGGCCGCCATAATCTGTTGGTCGTGGAGGACGCCGCTCAAGGCGTCTACGCCCGCTACAAGGATCGTTGGCTGGGCACGATCGGTCACCTCGGTTGTTACAGCTTCCACGAGACCAAGAATTTTTCTTGCGGCGAAGGCGGCGCGCTCGTCATCAACGATCCGGCCATAGAACAGCGTGCGGAAATTCTGCGCGAAAAAGGCACCAACCGTAGCCAGTTCTTGCGCGGCCAAGTTGACAAGTACACCTGGGTGGACGTCGGCTCCTCCTACCTCCCTTCCGATATGCTTGCCGCGTTTCTGATGGGCCAGCTCGAGAACATGGAAAAGATAACCAGGCGGCGTGGCGAGATATTCGCCCGTTACGCCGCCATTTTGGCTCCGCTGGTGCAGCGCGGCTTGATCCGGATTCCCGTTGCGCCGCCGCACTGTACCCCCAACTACCACATGTTTTATGTCTTGACTGCCGACATCGGGGAGCGGACGGCGCTCATCGACCATCTGCGGGCGGCGGGCGTCCTTGCGGTGTTCCATTACGTGCCGCTGCATTCGTCGCCATTCGCGCAGTCGCTCGACGTGCCACAGAGGCACTTGCCGAGGACCGACGAGGTCAGCGCTCGATTGGTAAGGCTACCAATGTATTTCGATCTCACCGACCAGGAGGTAGAAGAGGTGGCTGGTCTGGTGTTGGACTTCTACCAAACCCATCACTCGCGGCGGATGCATTTCGCATGATGCTGGACCTTGCCAGCGTTGCCCCTGGCCTTGAACGGGGCGCGGACGGCATCTGGTTTGCCGATCGCCAGGAGCCGGTGTCGTATCCCGAGCACGCCAATGCGACCTGCCTGCAGGTCGAGGATCGCTCCTTTTGGTTCCGGCACCGCAACCGTTGCATCGCAAGCGTGGTGCGCCGCTTCACGCCTGCCGGGGTCCTGCTCGATATCGGCGGCGGCAACGGATATGTCGCGAAGGGACTAACCGAGGCCGGAATCCCTTGCGCGCTAATGGAACCGAGCATTGACGGTGCACTCGCGGCCAAGGCGCGCGGCGTCGAACCGGTGATCTGTGCGCGGTTGGAGGACAGTGGCATGGCTGCGGGCAGCATCAGCGCCGCCGGTATGTTCGACGTGCTCGAGCACATCGAGGATGAGGCCGATGCGCTGCGGCGGGTTCATGAGTTGTTGCGCCCAGGCGGGTTGCTGTTCTTGACGGTGCCGGCCTATGCCTTTTTGCACTCTAGCTACGATGTCGCGGTGGGGCATTTTCGCCGTTATACGGTGCGCAGCTTGCGGCAGGTCGTGACCGCTAATGGGTTCAGGCCGTTATACGCCACCTATTTTTTTGCTCCGCTGGTGCCTGTGGTTTTTCTGCTCAGGACGTTGCCCAGTCTGTTGGGTGTGCGGCGACAGGCTGATGCCGAGCTGTACTCCGCAGAGCATGTGCGGCAGGGGTTTTCAGTGGGCAGTATCGACGGGCTGCTTGGTGTCGAGGCGCGGCGGATCTTGGCGGGGGGCACTATTGCATTCGGCACGAGTTGTCTTGCGGTCTGCGTTAAGGATTGAGCATGGCGAGCGAACGTACCCACGGCCTTTATGCGGCTTTGCGGCATCCGACGTTGTACAAAGTGGTGCAGCGTGCGATGGGGGCCGACAGCGGGTGGCGCCGCTTTGCGCAGGATTTCGTGCGTGCTCAGCCGGGGGATCGTGTGCTGGATATAGGTTGTGGGCCCTCGGATCTGCTGGCGTACCTGCCGGAGGTGGAGTATGTCGGCTGGGAGCCTAATGCTGCCTATGTGGCGAAGGCGCGCAGAACTTTTGGGGACCGTGGGACATTTTATGAAGGTTTTTTTGGGCCCGAGCAGGCGCGCGTGCTGGCCCCTGTTGATATCGCCATCGTTTCGGGGGTGTTGCACCACATGGACGATGCGCAGGCGAGCCAATTGTTCGCGCTGTTACGGCAAGTTGTTAAACCCGATGGGCGCGTGATCACGGTCGATAATGTGTTTGTCGAGCGGCAGAATCCGATCGCGCGGTTGTTCATCAGTCTTGATCGTGGTCGGCATGTGCGCTCGCCGGCCGGTTATGAGGCATTGGCGCGCAGCGCGTTCGGCGATGTGCACGGCACGGTCGTCGCGCAGGTGTTTCCGCCCTACACCTATTTCTTCATGACGGCGCGGATGTCGCCCATCGAGAACTCGGCGGGCAGCGATCCCAGCTAGACACCGATTGCGCGGCTGCTAAACCCGCTACCAGCTGCGGATCTCGACCGTGCCTGCGCGCGCAACCCGTCACTCCAACGTTGGCTCGACCTGGCACTATCCGCGTGTGGGAGTTTGCTCACGCGTCCCAACCGCTGACGTCCTCGTTGTCCGCCTGCGCTCGGGTTAATCGAGGCCGCCGTCGGCATCCTGTGCGGATCCCAAGGCAAGTATGTGCGCGAGCCCTTTGCGGCCTTTTTACGCATCCCGGCAGGGCAGTCCCAACCGTGAGCGCAGCGAGGCTGCCCCAGTCAGGGCTTTTCGAGTGAGAGGACGGTGTAGTCGGCGAGCAGAGAGGGAAACCGTTGCGTAAGCCGCTCGCTCGACTCATAGACGGTGCGTGTCACCCCTGGGAAACGCTCGAACACGGGCTCGGCAAGTACCATCCGCGCGGGGAAGCAGAGGAGCCCGCCGCGATACAGCTGACGTAGACCCAGCGAGGTGAAGAGGGCGGCGACCTCCGCCGGCTTCATTTTGCAGCCACGCGTGAGCAGCCGCCCCGTGTGGAACGGTTCGATCAGCGTGACGCGTCCGCGTGGCTTCAGAGCTCGGGCAATCTTGCTTGCGACATCGGGAAGCGTCGCCGTCGTGCACGCCGTGGAGACGCAGCCGAGAGAAAGGATAAAGTCGAATCGTTCGGGCGGATATTCGTAGTCCGCAACGGTGGCTGCCACGAATGACGATGCGAGCGCGGGGAACCTGCGCCCCGCCTCGGCGACCATGGTGTCGAGATCGACGCCCGTGTAGCTGTCGAACCGCGCGGCGAGCCGCTCTGCGACCCGCCCGGTGCCGCAGCCGAGGTCGAGAACCGCGCCTCGCTGTTCGGGCAGTGTCGCCTCGATGATGGACCACTCGTCACGGTCGACGAGATCGTTGAAGACACGGTTGTGCCACATCACGCTCATCGTGCCAGGATCGTCGGCGCGCTCGCGCCAGTAGGCAACGTCGAACCCGTTGCTTCCGACGGCGATCCGCCGTGCGATCTTCTTCCACATACAATCCTCCTTTGGCACTTCGTGTGCGAAAGATCGGGATCGGCGGCGGCGACTGTCTCGACCAAGGTGGCTGCACCGCGCCTCGGTAAGCCCGCTCGCCGGAATTGATCCTAATCTTTGGGTGAGGTCAACGCAGTCATGATCGCTGACCTTTTGCGATTTCGCATTCACATGATCCGCAGGTCAAGTGTTGTACATGCCTGCTCTATAGCCGCGTCAGCGGCCTCTGTTGTCATCCCCTGCGCGATGATCTCGCCGAATCGATGACGCCCGTTCATGAAAGGGGAAACCATCTTTCCGGGATCCCAGTCGAGGACAATGCGTTTGACGCCCTCGACCTTTCCAGCGGCGGGTAGCCGACCCGGATCGTATTCCAGTCGTCCTCCTTTGCGTGAGTGCAGAAGCACAACTTTCGAGGTGCCGGCGTACGGCTGCTGCTCGGTGATGGACGCCGTACCGGTGAGTGCGAGATCAATCGCGAGGTCCTCCAAGGACAAATTGCAATGGTAGAGGGCAAGCTGGCTCAAAGAGTTCCCCCCCAACCTTGGAGTGAGCTCCAGAAATTTGGGCTCATCGCCGCTCCAGACGAAATCGGCGTCGAACACCGTATCAAAGATAGACAGAGATGTGAGGAGCTTTTGTACGTCGTCGAGAACTCGCTCGGTTTGGTCTGGAGAGAGACCAGAAGGAATGGTATGCCCTGCGGTGGCGAGCACCGGCGGCGCAGGAATGTGTCTCGCTGTAACGAAGGAGAAAGCGATCTCTCCGTTGAGAAGGCACCCTTCCACGGTTCCCTGGAAACCGGCTTCGTAATGCTGTACCAGGGCCCGCCCTGACGAGGAGTGGTGTAACGCAAGCTCGATGGCGGATGTCAAGCGTGCCGGGTCGCTGACCAGCGTGACCCCCTTGCTGCCCGACGAGTCGTCTGGTTTGACAACGCAAACCGGAGAAGGCGGCAGATAGACCTCTGATGGAGCGTAAGAGGTCAGACAGTCAAACTGGGGGACGGCAAAGCCGAGTTCGCGTGAGTAGTCGAAGAACGCTGATTTGCTGGTAAGAATACGCGCCGCTGAAGGGCGCGGTCCAAATAATCCCAGCTCGTCCGCTACGATGGCCTGGGTGGTGACGGCGACATCCGTTGCGGGTGAGATGATTCCATCGATTTCCGAATCCTTGGCGATGCGCAGGACGTCGTTTAATTCTGTAGTGCTGACGACGTGTGACTCGTCAGCAATCCCATGTCCGGGGTTGTCCGCGTATGCATCGACTACGACAACTCGTATGCCTCTTTGTCTGGCCCGGTGGATGAGGTGGCATTGATACGTGGAGGCGCCGAGCACCAACAGTGTCTGAGGTTTAGGCATAAACCAGCTACTCAATTTCGGCGAGTCGATTGCTGAGCCGGCCCGAGACGACCGTTAGGTAAATCCGAGAGAGGTAGATTCCGAATACCAAGAGCGCCAGCAGGATGAGCCCGTTAAAAAAGGTCGTGACCACGATCAGGCTCGCCCAACCGGGGACACTGACGTTTTGAGCAAGCGCGTTCCACACTGTTCCTATCGCTAGGACAGTAGAAAAACCGAAGGCTACAGCGCAGAGGGTAGCGACGAACACGATCGGATAGGCCGAGTACGAAAAGATCAGACTCGCCGCGAGGGACACGCTCTTGCCCAGCGTGTAATTCGAAGTTCCGTGCGCTCGCGGTTCATGGACGACCGGGATATTCACTCGGTTTGCGGAATTAGCCAGCAACATTGCGGTTATGTATGGTCGGTCGCTGGCCTGTCTAACCGCACCTTCCGCGACCGAGCGTTTCATCGCACGAAAACTGGTGAGCTCGAACGAGCGCGGCAGATTAAAGAGGCGCTTTATTAGCGAATCAACAAGCGTGCCCGCGGTATTGCGCATCGGATTGTGATTTTTATGGGAGTAGCTGCCGATCGCAAGATCGTATCCTGAGCACACAGCTTCCACTAGATTGGTGACGTCCGCCGCCCGATGCTGAAGATCATCGTCCATCGTTACCACGATGTCCCCGGTTGCCAAGGATAATCCGGCCTGAATAGCCCGGTGTTGTCCCCCATTTGTGAGGGCACGCGCAATACGAAGCTTGGACCCGTACGTCGCTTTTGCCCTTTTCATAGCCGCCCATGTGTCGTCCGGACTGGCATCGTCCACTGCGACGACCTGCATTTCCCAGCCGTTTGCTTCCTCGATTTCAAACAGCTGCTGCAGCAGCACCGGAAGCGATTGCGCAGACCGATATGCGGGGATGACAACGCTGACCTTGCGTTGTGTTTGGGGTTCGGACTCAGAAGAAGCAGTCATCGAAGCGGGTGGAGGCGGGCCGAGAGATCTACATACCAGTTTGCCAGCCCGTTGCGTTGGCGTGCACTTTCACTCGTGCTTGCACGCACGCGAGCTGCCACTGCGAGCGACTGATGCCCTTCAGCGGAATTGTCTTGCTTGGCCTGGCCGATGGTCTTGTCGATAGCCTCACCCGTGGGTAACTTCTTGTTGCCCACGTCTGGCACCTGCATCGGCCTCCCCCCTCACCGCTTTCCGGTTTCTGGTCCCGACCTGAAGGGTGGAAATGCCCCCTATGGTCAGAGCGAGTTTAAAGCAGCAACCGGCCGACTACGGAAGGAACGCGCATACAGACCAAGCCAGATGTCTTTAGGCGGCCGCCTGTTTCGCTAGCGCCAGCGGCGAGATCGGCCGGGGGGCGGGCTCTGCCACGGCCGGTCCTGTTCGTGCGGCTCGCCACCGTGTTATTGACTGCGCCGCACCCGGTTTCGCGAGTAGCCGCTTGACCTGGCGTCGCCTGCCACCCGATATCGCTGGCCGCCCGAGAGAAGTTGCCGCGATCAAGCCCGCCGTGGAAGAAATGTTCTGTCCTGGGGTATTAGAGCTCTAGGTCCCCGGCGTCGAAGGCTTTCTTGACATCTTGCGCGTGCGCAACCTGCCGCGCCGAGTAGCCGATGAACAGCGCCACCACACCGAACACCAGGGCCACCCCCGCCAGCCACAGCATGCCGAAGGTGTAGCCCTGGTCCAGCGCGTGCAGTTGAGCGGGGTTCATGGAATTCACCGGCCCGTTGGTACCGCCCAGGGCCCGCGTGCGCGACATGATGACTACCTGGATAAAAGCAAGCACCAGTGGCCCGCCCAGAGCCTGCAGCATCATTGCGATCGCGGTTGTGGGCCCGATCCGGTCGACACCGACGCTGGCGATCACCGACAGGGAGAGTGGGACGTTGACAATCCCGATCCCGATTGCAGCAAAGATGAGCGGCACCATCAGATGCGGGAAGAATGGAAGGCCGCGGTGGAGCGTCGAGCCGTAGAGCATCGCCCCCAGCACCGGGATGCCGCCGGCGAACACCAGCACTCGCGGCGGGTACCGCGTCACCAGCCGCGATGCCAGGCCCGACCCGACGGCCGCCGCAACGGCGAACGGGATGAAGTAGACGCCCACGTGCAGACCGTCGTAACCCATGATGTTCTGCACGTACAGGGCGACCTCAACGGTCAGGGTGAACAGCACGCCGCCGGCCAGAAAGATGGCCGCGAACGTGGCCAGGCGATTGCGGTCGAAGAACAGGTCGAACGGCACGATCGGGTTTTCGGCGGTCCGCTCCACCACGGCGAACGCCACAAAAGCGCCCAGGGCCACCAGAGCGGAACCGATCGTCGGAACCGACAGCCAGCCGGCCTCCGGTGCCATCGAGACCCCGAAAACCGCGGCGGTACACATCAACGTGGCCAGCGCGGCCCCGGTGACATCGAGCTTCTTCCGCTCCTTCTGGGTTTCCGTCAACGCGCTGACGGCCAGGCAGAGCACTACCAGCCCGATCGGCAGGTTGATCAAATACACCAGGCGCCATGACACCTGCGCGATCAGCCCGCCCACCACCAGGCTTGTGACGGCGCTGATGGCGCTCATTACAGCCAGCCCCGCCACCGCTGCGTTACGCGGCGGTCCCTTCGGGAACGTGGTCGCGGCCAGCGCGAAACCGGTCGGTGTGGCGATCGCCGCGGCCACGCCCTGCAGCAGTCGGGCCACGACGAGGCTGGTCGCATCCCAGGCGATGCCGCACACCGTTGATGCGATGGTGAACAGTGCGAGCCCGATGATAAAAGTCCGCTTGCGCCCGATGGTGTCACCGAGGCGGCCGCCCAGCAACATCAAGCCGCCAAATGCCAGGATGTAGGCGGTGATAACCCAGCTCAGCGCGGCATTGGACAGGCCCAGCTCGTTCTGGATCTTAGGAAGCGCCACGACCCCGATGGAGCCATCCATCATCGCCATCAACTCCATGCCGCCGATCGCGATGATTGCGGCGATAAACCGGCGAGACCAAAGCGACGTCGTGGACTCGTTGCTCGTTCGGCCTAGCGTGGTCGGTTTGACGGGCATCGCGGAGGCTCATTCCAGGTCTGGTGTCATCTAGTGGAGTCGTGCCAGCCTCCATCGTCTGAGCTGGCACGGGACGTTACGCTACAGCAACCTCGGGAACTATTAGCCGTAAACCGTCTGGATGAAACTTTCGGTGCGATAAGCCTTATTGTGAACACCCACTTGGGACTCGCTCCAATCGTTCACCTCCGCATTGCTCGGGCCCAGGGCCACATGCGAAGGCCTACACGCCGCATCCCGGCCGCAAGTCGCCAGCTAGCGGTAGGTGCTCCGCTCGATGTCCGGAAGGAGGCTGCGGATACAGGGCCCACCTGAGCGACGGGGCCATCGAACCACCACACGTTGAACAGGGTGTTGCTGCGCGGTCAATGACGCAAAGCATCTCCCACCCCGGTGACTGGCCCTGCTAGCATCCATAGACCCTGGTCAGCGACTTGCTGAAGTGGTGCATGGATTAACTGCACGGATCGAGCCGACGACAAGACTGATCGACCTTGTCAAAAAGGCTAGAAACATGGACGGACTGACAAACACAACCAAAATCCGTTTGTTAACCTCCTACTTTGCATTTTTGGTAAGGCTTGGAAGTGGACGGCCTTCTGTGCTGCGGCACTATCTTGCAGACAATCTGCGATATCTTTTGGTCGGTACAGGCGTGCTATCGGACCAGGCAAAGCAGGTAGCCAAGGTTCGCGAATTATTTCAGGCGCAGGCAGCGCAGGGCGAGTTCAAGGAATTTTGGCTCGATATGAATATTGTGCCCTGGTCTGTGACTTTTTCGAAAGTCTTTACTCGCAAGGAGCCCGTCCGGATCCTTGAAATCGGGTCATGGGAAGGACGTTCCAGCCTCTTTCTTCTCACGTATTTTACGAACGGGCATTTAACCGCCGTAGATACCTGGTCCGGCGAAACCGAGGGTTACCGGTACGATGCCACGCCGGACCGTCACGACCTTGAAACGCGTTTCGACGGCAATGTTGCCGCGTGTGCGACGCGGCTGACGAAGCGAAGGGGGTCTTCGCTGCAGGTGTTGCCACAGCTACTTGATGAACAGCAAGAATTCGATGTGATTTATGTGGATGGATCGCATTTCGCCGACGATGTTTTAACCGATGGTATTACGGCGTGGCGCCTCTTGAAGCAAGGAGGAATTTTAATCTTTGACGACTTTGTGGGCCCTTTCTATCCGCGGGCGCGCGCCAATCCCTGGTGGGCGATCAATTCTTTCATGGACTATCACGCTAAAGACTACGATATTCTGAGCGTCAACTTCCAACAAATTATCCTGCAGAAAAAGGTGAAGTTTACCGATCACGCCATTCCACTTCAGAACTGAGCTCCGGTCCACGCGCCCGGGGCACGAATCCCAATCGCCACCCAGCGACCCCGCAGGTCAAGGCCTTCCAGCAGCGCGGAGGCCCCAACAGTGATAGATGTCGTGATGGGTCGCCGAGGTCGGCCCGGCCGCAACTGGCAGCGCCCCGACGGCGCGGCGCTGCAGTGATTTTGTATTTTGTGCCCCAGTGCCTTTCGCTGGGCGCCATGATGTGGCGGGAGACAAAGCGGTGACGGGAGCATGGTGAGGGAAAATCACTCGTTGCAACAGCGCGTCGAGGCGCTGAGGTGGTTGATCGCGTTCCAAGCGCGGCAGCCGATCAACGGCGCGCGGGAGCGAGCAGAGTCGTGGCGTCGTCGCCGGAGGGGCCACTCCGGCCGGGGCATCGTCCCCGATGACCGCGCCACCCTCTGCGCGACGAATCCGGAGCTTGAGGCGCTACGTCAGCGCTATGGCGGCGTTCAGGACGTCATCCGCAGGTCGCCGGTTTGGCGTGCCGGTTATGTCTCGGCGGACGATCTGCTCTACTTCCGGGGAGACAATGCCTACGTTTTCCAGTTCAGGGACAAGAACACACCCGAAAAATATGTCCTGACATACTTTTATTTGAAAACGATTGACACGCTTGGGCTTCTGGACACCTTTACCGAAGACGGTGACTACGGTGTGTTTACATTCCCGACAGGCGATGTGGACCAGAGTGGCAACCAGAGACTCGTCAGCCGCGACCTGTTGGATTCAGTCTCTGAGTTACTCTTCCTGGAGCGTGTGCTACAGATCTCGAAACGGCCGAACCTGAAGGTGCTCGATATCGGCGCAGGATACGGCAGGCTTGCCTACCGGGCGGTGACCGCGCTGAGCAACATCGATACCTATTTTTGCATCGACGCTATCCCGGAGTCGACTTTTCTTTCCGAGTATTATCTGCGGCAAAAGGGCGCCGCACGCGCGCGTGTCGTCCCGTTCGACGATCAACGAGATCTCACCCCTGGAACGATCGACCTGGCGGTCAACATCCACAGCTTCTCCGAATGCTCAACGGAGGCTGTCGATTACTGGGTTTCCCGATGCGCAGAGCTGAAGGTCGAATACCTTTTCATCGTTCCTAACATGAGCATCGAAGGCGAAAAAGCCGTAAGGATGGTCGACGGCACCGATTTCAGTCCGCTACTCGAACAGCATGGATACCGGTTGTGTCATGTCGAGCCGAAGTACGGAAACCCAGAGGTGCAGAAATTTGGTGTTTCGCCCAAGTGGTATTACCTCTTTCGCGCTGCCTGATCGGCGTCGACGGGGGACGCGCTGTGGCGAGAAACCTCTCAGCGCCGGCTGAACCGCACAACACAACCGATGAAGTTCTAACGCCGGCGTCGGCGACCGCAACGGACTGTCCAACATGACGTCTCTGACCGCATCCGAACAAGCAGCGGCTGGGAACGGTCAGATGGCCGTCGATGGCGGTCCTTGTGGGTTAAACTGCCGGGCGGCTGAGCCGGGGCGCGGGCTGCCGCTCATCTACGCCGAAGCGCACGGGAAGTCGGGGGCTTAAATTCGCAATGAGGTTTGTGCTGGCGAGTTATGGGAGTCGTGGCGATGTCGAGCCGTGCGTTGCGGTCGGCCGCGAACTGCTGCGCAGAGGGCACGACGTGCGACTGGCCGTGGCGCCTGAACTCGTTGGCTTCGTCGAGGCGGTTGGACTTCCCGCGGTCGCCTATGGGCTCGAGACGCGGCGGTGGATCCCCGGACAACGGGATTTCGAGACGTCGTTGTCTCGCCGCTTCTGGAAGGTCAAGGAGCTGATCAGGTCGGGGCGCGAGTCTCGGGAGTTGTTTGCCCAGTGTTGGGACGAGATCAGCGGAACGCTGATGTCGCTGGCCGAGGGCGCCGACGTCCTGGTCACCGGACTGGCCTTCGAGGGACCCGCCGCCAATATCGCTGAATACCACGGCATTCCGCTGGCCACGCTGCATACCTTCCTCTCACGGTCCAACGGTCAGGGACTGCGCCGCTATTCGGGTACGGCGGTCGAGTGGCTGGTTTGGCGCCTTTGGAAAAAGGTCGAGGACGCGCAGCGCCGTCGACTGGGTCTGCCGAAGGCCACACGCCCCTGGCCGTGGCGGATCGTTGAACGGGGGTCGTTGGAAATTCAAGCCTACGAGGCGATTTGCTTTCCCGAGCTGGCCGCCGAATGGGCGAATTCGAACGGTCAACGGCCCTTTGTCGGCGCGCTGACGATGGAGCTGCCCACCGACGCCGATGAGGAGGTCCTCTCCTGGATCGCCGCGGGGAAAGCGCCGATCTACTTCGGTTTCGGCAGCATGCCGGTCGAATCTGCCACCGACACGCTTGCCATGGTGAGCGCGGCGTGCTCGGAGCTAGGCGAAAGGGCGCTGGTGTGCGCGGGCTGGACCGACTTCAGCGAGGTTGCCCATTGTGATCAGGTCAAGGTGGTGGACGAGGTCAACCACTCGGCCATCTTTCCTGCCTGCCGCGCCGTCGTACACCATGGCGGTGCGGGGACCACGGCCGCCGGCCTGCGCGCCGGGATACCCACGTTGATCCTGTGGATCTTGGGCGATCAACCGCGCTGGGCAGCTGTGGTCAAACGGCTGAAAGTCGGCTCCGGACGGCGCCTTTCGAGCACTACAAAAGAATCGTTGGTCGCTGACCTGCGCACCATCCTTGCACCGCAATACGTCACCCGTGCCCGTGAGCTTGCCACCCGCATGACCAAACCCGCCGAAAGCGTTGCGGCCGCCGCCGATCTCTTGGAAGATTTCGCCCGCTCCAAGCGTGTCGGGTGATCGGGCAGTTGACCGTTCGGACGTCGGCGCCGCAGCAGAGTCACGCTGAAGGTCTCGAGAATCGAAGATGACCCGCCGCCGTCAGTCGCCCACCGTTGACGGCCGGCCAAAGTCGTGCAGTAGCCGCAGTGCCGCTTGGTTTTTCGTGGGTCCGGCGAGGTAGCTGACGATTGCACTGGCCCAAAAACTGCAATCATCGCGATGCCGGTGCTGACCGCCGAGGCGATTGCGTGCCGGAGGTCGCCGCAATCGGCGGTCAGTCAACTTCTCAGCTGCTAGCATTGGGTCCCGTGTCTAGACGCGGGACCCCGGTACGGATCGGCATACTGGGCACCGCCCGCGTCGCACCCGCCGCCGTCGTCAACCCGGCGAAGGACACCGCCGAGGTAGAGGTGGCTGCGGTGGCATCGCGCGAAGTGGCCCGCGCTCAAGCCTTCGCCGTCAAACACGGCATCCCCCGAGTGCACGACACTTACGAGGCGCTGGTCGCCGATCCAGAACTGGACGCCGTCTACATCGCCTTGCCGAACGGCTTGCACGGCAGATGGGCTCGTGGTGCGCTTACCGCGGGTAAACACGTGTTGTGCGAGAAGCCTTTTGCCGCCAATGCGGCCGAGGCCCGCGAGATCGGCGAGCTGGCCGCGAAGTCCGACCGAGTGGTGATGGAGGGGTTCTATTATCGCTATCTCCCTTTGACTTTGCGCGCGGAGCAGATCATCGCCTCCGGCGAGTTGGGCAAGCTGAAGCGAGTGGAAGTGGCCCTGTGCACGCTGCTGCCGAAGTTCTCCGACATCCGTTACGACTACTCCCTTGCGGGTGGTGTGACGATGGATCTTGGCTGTTATGCGGTCAATATGGCTCGCACGTTCGGTGGCTCGACTCCGGAAGTCGTTTCGGCACATGCCAAATTGCGCGGTGCTCAGGTGGACCGGGCAATGACGGCCGAGTTGCGGTTTGCGGCTGGGCATACTGCACAGGTCCGCTGCTCGATGTGGTCATCTGATCTACTGCACTTGAGCGCCAAGGTGATTGGTGACCGTGGGCAACTGGGTGTGCTCAGCCCGCTTGCGCCTTTTCGTCGGCTGACGGTCCGATCTTCCGAGGGCAATCGGACAGAGCGCTTCCCGGGACGCAGCCCCTTCGCCTATCAGCTCGACGCTTTCGCCGCGGCGGTGCTGCGCGGTGAGCCGGTCAAGACGACGCTAGAAGACGCGATCGAGAACATGACCGTCGTCGATGCAATCTATCGCGCCGCCGGCCTCCCGGTTCGCCAGCCGACCGAACGAACCTAGCGTCGGCACCGATACCGCAACGGCACCCTTCGTTCTCAGGCGGCGAAATGCGCCTGGTTCACATGCGCCGCCACCCGCAAGGCGTTGGCGGCGATCGTCAAACTGGGATTCAGACCGGTGCTGGACGGGAAGAACGAGGCGTCCACCACGTAGAGGTTGTCTACTTCGTGTGCCCGGTTCTGTGGGTCCAGCACACTGGATTCCGGATCGGTACCGAACCTGCACGTTCCGCACACATGGGCTACGGCCGCGTTGTTCGTGGCCCCGCGCAAGGTGATTTTGCGAAAAGGCTCGAACACCTCTTTCAACTGGCGTAAGAACACGGAGCGGCGCTCGAGCTCACCGGCATGCAGACGATACTCGACCCTCGGCCGCCGGCAGCCGTCCGAGGTCGTCCAGTCGGACGGCAGCACGCGGTTGTCCAGATAGGGCAGGTCTTCCATGATCAGGGCCAGCAGATGACCGCTATTGAAGAAATGCCGGTAGAGCGGACGTAGCGCTGGTCGCATCGGGCGCAGCGCCCTGCTCTGCCAGCCCGGCTGACTGGTCAGGACCTCCATGGGCGGCACCAAACCCGCTGACTGTACGGTGCCGTACTTCTGCCCCTCCCAGAAGTAAAAATCATTCAACCCGATTTCCTTGTTCGGGCCTCTGATCTTCCAATCCCGCTGCGGCCAGATCTCCACCCAGTCAATCAGATGACGCATCAGGTTGCGCCCCACCAAGTCTGAGCCGTTGGCCAATCCGCGCGGCCAATCACCCGAGCGGGAACTCAGCAATAAAACCGGAGTGAGCAGCGCCCCGGCAGCCAGCACCACCACCTTCGCTTTGAGGGTCAGCGTGCCGGAGGGATGCTCACAGATGACTTGCTGGACCCGGGTGGTGTCGGCGTTCAGCCGCACGACACGACACTGTGTCAGGAGCTGGGCGCCGTGTTCGTTGATGGCCGGCAGCAGGCAATTGCGGGCGGCGTCGTTTTTGCACGACTGTTGGCAGAGATATCCCTGACAGCTGGTACACCCGTCGGTGTAGTCGCAAGCCATCGGCAGGTGGTAGGGATGCAAACCCCGACCGGCCAGGTAGTCGACCAACGGCCGAACGTCGGCCGAAAAGGGTGGTGCCGCAGGCAAACCGACCTCGGCCGCCTCCGGTCGCAAAGGGTCGGGCTGGCCGCGAACCCCCAACAACTTCTCGGCCGCCGCGTACCAGGGCCGCATTTGGTCGTAGGTGAGCGGCCAGGCCTCCGGGACGGTGGACTCGCCGGGGTCGCGAAAATCCTGCCGCGGAGTGAAGTCACGGGCGAAGAACCGCTCGCAGACCATCCCATACAGCGCCGAGGACCCGCCGGTCCCGCTGCCGAGGTAGGGCACAAACTGCCGCGCGGAGCCGTTGACCATGAATTCGATCGCGTCGGTGGTGCGCCCGCCCCGGGCCAACGCGTCGTAATAGGTGTCCACGGAACGACTCGCCAGCGGCTCGGCCAGTTCCGGCTCCGAAGACCGGATCGTGCCCGGCACCCCGGGCAGTGTCGAGCGCCCCTTCTCGACGAGCAGCACCCTGCGGCCCGACCTGGCCAACGAGTAGCCCAGCATCCCGCCGCCCATGCCCGTGCCGACGACAATCACGTCCCACATGACGCGTTCCGCCTCGCGCGGACTCAGCTCGCCGTCAGCCAAAATCGAGTTCCTCAACGGATGAATGCCCAGAGCTTTTGCCCGGTTTGAGCGATCACGACCATAGCATCCGCCCCCGCGGCGGGCTGAACCGTCCAACAACGGTCACGTGGGCAACCCAGGTGTCGCGCAAAGACCCGCGGCCCGCACTCCCTATCGAATGCGGGCGACGGCGCACCGCTCGTATGTATCAGTGATATGTAGGACGACGTTATGCGGGCGCGAATCCTGGTCGACCCTTAGTCTGTCTGGACGAGGTGGATCGCTTCGCCCACGACTGCTGGTTCCCAGTCGATAGCGTGGGTACGGGGTTATGCAGTGAGATGGCAGCTGGCGGACGGGAGGCGCCCGCTTGCGTCTCGCAGAACGCGCACGAATAGGTGAAAGGCTAACGCTCCGCGATGAAGATTGTGCTGGGATGCTATGGGACTCGCGGTGATGTTGAACCTTGCGCTGCCCTTGGACGGGAGCTGCTGCGCAGAGGGCACGAGGTGCGTATGGCCGTGGCGCCGGATCTGGTCGGCTTTGTCGAGTCGGTTGGGCTAACGGCGGTTGCTTGCGGACCGGATGCGCGGGAGTGGCAGGATCTGCACCGCGAATTCTTGACGCGGTTATTCCGGAATTTCTGGAAGGTCCGGAGTGTGATCAGGCTGGGCCGCGAGGATTGGCACCTGCTCAACCGGAGCTGGGACGAGATCACCACGACTCTGCTGTCGCTGGCCGACGGAGCCGACGTTTTACTCACCATGGTGATTGGCCAGGAGGCGGCTTCCGATGTGGCCGAGTATTACGACATTCCATTGGCCCTGCTGCATACCTCTCCGATGCGGCCCAACGGGCAGCTCGTGGCGCGGCTCCCGGCGCCGGTGGCACGCTCCGCAATGCGGGTGAACGACTGGCTGGGTTGGCCCGTGACGAGGAAACTCGAGAACGTCCAGCGCCGCAAAATGGGCCTGCCGAAGGCCACCAAGCTCTGGTCGCGACGGATCGCCGAACGCGGATCGCTGGAACTTCAGGCCTACGACGAGGTGTGCTTTCCCGGGCTGGCGGCCGAATGGGCGCAATGGAAAGCCCAGCGGCCCTTTGTCGGCGCGCTGACCTTGGAGTTGCCAACGGATGCCGACGAGGACGTGGCATCGTGGATCGCGGCGGGAACACCGCCCATTTTCTTCGGCTTTGGGAGCACGGCAGTCAAATCTCCCGCCGACACGATCGCTATGTTCAGCGCGGCCTGCACGCAGTTAGGCGAGCGGGCGTTGGTATGTGCGGCCGAGACTGAGTTCGGCGACTTCGCCCATTTCGAGAACGTCAAGGTGGTGGGCACGCTGAATTATGCGGCCATCTTTCCCGCCTGCCGTGCGGTCGTGCACCACGGGGGAGCGGGCACCACGGCCGCTGGCCTTCGTGCCGGAGTCCCGCAGTTGATCCTTTCGACGTTTCTCGATCAGACGCTCTGGGCAGCCCAGGTTGAACGCCTGAAGGTGGGCACCGCCGGCGGCTTTTCCACCACCGAAGAATCGCTCGTCGCGGATCTGCGCCGGATCCTCGACCCGCAGTACGTCGCGCGGGCGCGCGAGATCGCGACCCGAATGACCAAACCGGCCGAAAGCGTTGCAACCGCAGTCGATCTGCTCGAAGATTTCGCGCGCAAGAGGCGGGCTGGATAATCGATTGAGTTGCGCTCGGCGACGGTCGGCAACCTTGGCCGACGGCTAAACCGGTGCGCGGCAAGCTGTCAACGCTATCCGTTTGGCTCCAAAGGTAATTCGGGTTGCTCGCCAATCCACTTGAGCAGTGCATGAAGACCGTCCTCGAGTGTCCACTTCGGACGCCAGTCGAGTGCGTCGTGCGCCGCCTCGACGGTGCAGCTCGCGGCGCGTACATCGCCGTCGCGAAATTTGGGTACGACAATCGGTTCCGGGGCGCCGCAGATGGCGGCGATCTTGCGGGCCAGCTCGTGAATGGTGGTCGCGGTTCCCGACCCGACATCGACTCGGCGTGGTTCAGCCGTCGGCCTTCGCACCGCTGCGAACAACGCGTCGACGACATCGTCGATGAAGACGAAATCGCGTACGATCCGGCCGTCTTCGTATACCTCCAACGGGCGTTGCGCGCGCGCCAATCGTGCGAAGAGAGTGACGATTCCGGTGTAGGAATTGGTCAGCGATTGGCCCGGCCCGTAGACATTCTGCAGACGCAGCACACTGAGACCGGTGTCGTGGGCGGCCGTCCAAGCCGCCAACATGTGCTCCTGAGCGAGTTTGGTCGCTGCGTAGATGTTGGTGGGGCGGGGCTCGGTTTGCGCCGCGCTGCTCGGAAGGGCCACCGCCGGTTCGGAGTTGGGCCCTTGGGGATCCCAGATACCGGCCGATAGTTGAGCATGGCTGCGGGGTCGCGGGTAGAAGGTCTGCGTACCGCATTGCCAAGCGCCCTCGCCGTAGACGGCCCGTGAGGACGCCAGCACAAGCTGGTCGGGCACGACTCCCGAGCGACTCAGGGCGTCCAGAAGCTGGGTGGTGCCTACCACGTTCACCGAGCCGTGGCGCGTTGCCTCGGAAAGCGACTGTGCCGTTCCCGTTTCGGCGGCCAAATGGACGACTTGAGAAGGGCGAAACAACCGAAGCACCGCATCCCAGTCAGGGGCATGGGTGACGTCTCCGGTGAAGAACCGCACCGATTTCGGCAGGTCTATCGGCTGATATCCGGCATGCACCTGCGGATGCAGGACGTCCATCACCCCGACGTCATAACCGGCTTTGACCAGTCGATGGGCGAGCGCGGACCCGATAAATCCTGCCCCACCAGTGACGAGCACGGACGTTGACAAGACCGACGCCTCCCGGTTTGTCTACTGACGAATTAGGTGACCGGCACGCGCCAATATCTGTGCGGTCTGGTCGATCATATCCGGGTTTGGGGTGCGCGCTTTCTACCACCCGTTGCCGAACGGCTTGCCCGGCCCAGTGGGCCGGAGCCGGGCTGGTGGCAGAGTGTTTGCACCATCGATGCGGCAGGTGGACGTTTGGCCGGTCCTTGACGCGCGGGGCAAACCCCCAGCATTCGATGGTCCGAGTTATTCCCGAAATTCGCTGCCACACAGGTTGATTGGATGGGAGTACCGTTCCTGGAAAAAGTAAGGCGAGAACCCACGATGCGACGGCGTCCTCCGCCTATCGATCAACGGGGCAGGTTGGCATCGCACTCAACCGTCGGCCAGCGCGCGGTCTGCAAGCGCTCCGATTGCCGGTGCCAAGAGCCGCGCGTATTCGCCCGTGACGTGGCCTCCCTCGAGGTACACCAGGGAGTTGCCCACGATGGCCGGGCAGCGCTCGGCGGTGCAGAACAGCTCGGTCAGGTCGGCGTACTGTCCGCCGCCCGCGTTGGTGGCCGCGGCCTCAGCGCCGATGCCGGATTCGTTCACCACCATCGACCTAGGCGACGCGCAGCCCGTCGGATCATCGAGGTGCCCGGAGACGCAGATCGGCACCACCGACAGCAGAATCGGGACCGGACCGAGCACGAGCACCTTCGCGCCAAAGCCCCGCAATTGCTGCGTTAGACGGCTCAGGCTGTCGAACCACAGTGGGTCATACGATGTGAAACCCGGCTGCCAACTCTGACCGGCGCGATAGCCGCGAGCCATGCTGACCACGACCAGCTGGGGACGCTCGACGCGTAACCGGTTGAGAACCTCGCCACGCCACTGCTCGCAATGGGTGACCCAGCGACGGAGGGGGTTGGTAATGGGCAAGTCCATCAATGGGCAGGCCGCTTTCGTCAGGGTCTCCAGCCGCCAGTGCCGCTGCTCGGCGACCCGCTGGAGCGCCGGAGCCCACATCGCGGCATTCGAGTCGCCGACCAGGGCCACCGTCGTCGTCGAGGCGGTATCGCCCGTCGCGCACTCGGGCTGACTGACTTGGCGGATCTGCAAATTGCTCAGCAGGCAGCCGTTGAGGAGCAACGCCTGCAGTTTGGCTGCCGCGTCGGCAAGCGGCGGATCAAGGTTCGATGGAACGGCTTTCAGCTGGGCGGACGCCGCGACCGCCGCCTGCACCTGCGCGAACGCTTGCTGCACCGCCGCGTCGTACGCGTCGACGTTATGGCCCGTCCAGGGAGGCGCCACAGCGACTTTGAGCGCAGCGGCCGGCGCGCCGCGCCCGACGGGATTAGGCACCGATTCCAGAAGCGCCGCGCCCACACAGACGGCTACCGCGGTGGCGGCACCACCAAGCGCAAGGCTCCCGAGGGAGGACCGGCGCAGGGCAGGGGCGAACCGCAGCGGGTTCTCGATGAGACGCAGTGTGAGCACCGCCAGCCCGGCGGACACGATGGCCGCTCCCAACCGAGCGGCCAGCCCCAACGGGTGGCCCAACAAATGCGGTGCGAGCACTAGCACCGGCCAGTGCCACAGATACCACGAATACGATATTCGGCCGACGGCCCGCATCGGCGGCGATGACAGCAAACGGGCGCATCCCCGAGAAGCTGCGGCACAGCCCGCCCCGATGACCAGCACCGTGCCTAAGACAGGCAACAGCGCGGCGGTGCCCGGATAGAACGTGGTCGCGCGCAACAGGGTGCAGGCCAACAAGATCAGGGCCAGGCCCGCCCATCCCGCAATGGCGGCAGGTAGTGCCGGGAGCCTGCGCCATCGGCCGGCCGTGAGGGCCACCAAGCCGCCGGCGGCCAACTGCCAGGCCCGGGTGGGCAGCGAAAAAAACGCCACCGGAAGCATCACGTAAGTGATTACCAGCGACACCGCAAACGAACCGGCCCCGACCAGCGCAAAGACCACCACATAGGGGCTCTCCGACGAGAACGCGTGGCTCCTAGTGCGCTGGCGCGCACGCCTCATGAGCCACGCCGCACCGATCATCACCGCCGGCCACACCAGGTAAAACTGTTCCTCCACACCCAAAGACCAGTAGTGCAGGAACGGCGAAGGCGGCAGGTTGGCGGCCAGGTAATCGACGCCTTGAACGACGAACCAGTAGTTGCCGATATACAGGGCGCTGGCGACGCCGTCAGCGATCACGGTTTGGGCCTGCAACGGCGGCAACAGGAGAGCCGACGCGATCGCAGTAATGACTCCCACCGTGGCCGACGCCGGCAGCAGACGGCGGGCCCGTGCGCCGTAGAAGCGGCCCAGCCGGACGGTACCGGTGGTGCTCACCTCGCGCCAGAGCAGCCCGGTGATGAGGAAGCCCGAAATAACAAAGAACACATCCACGCCGACGTAGCCACCGCCCACACCGGGCAGCTCAGCGTGAAAGAGGACGACGCCTAACACCGCGACAGCGCGCAAACCCTCGATATCCGGACGAAATCCCGCGGGCGCGGAGCGCTGACCCCGCGCCTTTTCGACATGGCGGGCGTTATTGGCCTGGCGCAAGGTCATCAACTTCGTAAGAGGACGCGGTCTTCGAACAGAGGCCATTGTTACACTTCGGCAGCCGCCATACGACTTTAGTTGCGGGCCTTGTCGACCCGTCGCAACACATTGCCGCGTACTTTCTTCGCCATCTGAGAAGGATGCGAGGCTTGATCAGGTTGGGCGCGGGTTTTCGCGCGGGTGCCGTCGGTGTCGGGTTAGGCTGCCGAGCGGTTGAGGCCCTTTGGCGGTGTCGTTTTCATCTCGCAGAGCGCGTCGGAAGTGAAAGGCGAATCACGCGATGAAGTTTGTGTTGGCGGGCTACGGAACCCGAGGCGACGTCGAGCCGTGCGCGGCACTAGGCCTGGAATTGCTGCGTCGTGGTCACGAAGTGCGCATGGCCGTATCGCCGGCCCTGGTCGGTTTCGCGGAGGCGGCCGGGCTCGAGGCGGTGCCCTACGGCCTGCACGAGGAGGCGATGTTCGACGCGCACCGCGACTTCTGGCGGGAGTTGTCCAGCCACTTCTGGAGGGTTCGCAACCTGGCCAAGGTGTGGCGCGAATCCTGGGAACCAAGTGTGCGGTGCTGGGGGGAGATGAGCGCAACGCTGGTCTCCTTGGCCGAGGGGGCGGATTTGTTGTGCACCGCCATGGCTTATCAGGAGGTCGTTGCCGACGTCGCAGAATACTACGATATCCCTTTGGCCACACTGGATCACATGCCTTTGCGGACCAATGGCCAGCTGTTGCCGTTGTTGCCCGGCCCGCTCGGCCGGGCAGCAATGACGGTGGGCGAGTGGCTGATTTGGCACATGTGGAAGCAGGTACAGGACACACGACGCCGAGAGTTGGGGCTGCCGAAGGCGACCAGCCCGGGGCCGCGGCGGATCACCGAACGGGGGTCACTGGAAATTCAGGCCTACGACGAGGTGTGCTTTCCCGGGTTGGCGGACGAATGGGCGAAGTGGAATGGCCAGCGGCCGTTTGTCGGTGCGCTGACGATGGAGTTGCCCGCGGATGCCGACGAGGAGGTCCGCTCCTGGATCGACGCGGGAACGCCCCCGATTTACTTCGGTTTCGGCAGCATGCCGATCGAATCTCCCGCCGACACGGTCGCCATGGTCGGCGCGGCCTGCGCGGAACTGGGCGAACGAGCGTTGGTCTGCGCGGGCTGGACCGACCTGGGCGACGTCCCGGATCTTGAACACGTGAAAGTGGCGGGCGCAGTGAACCATTCGGCCATCTTTCCGGCCTGCCGCGCGGTGGTCCACCACGGTGGGGCGGGCACGACGGCAGCCGGGCTACGCGCCGGAGTTCCCACCCTGATCCTGTGGATGCTGGGCGATCAGCCCCTGTGGGGGGCTCGAATTAAACGATTGAAAGTCGGTACCGCACATCGCTTTTCGAGCCTGACGCAAAAGTCGCTTGTCGCCGACCTGCGCACCATCCTCGCCCCCGAATGCGTCACCCGGGCCAAACAGGTCGGTGCCTCGATGACCAAAGCAGCGGACAGCGTCGCGGCCGCCGCCGACCTCATTGAGGATTTCGCCCGCAAAAAACGCGTGGGCTGACCGAACGCCGCTACGTCGCTACCGTGTGCTGGTTTGCCTGCGGTGTTGTGGCGAAGTGCACCTGGTCCACGTGCTCGGCGACCCGCAAGGCGTTGGCGGCGATCGTCAAACTCGGATTTAGGCCGGTGCTGGTCGGGAAGAACGATCCGTCCACCACGTACAGGTTTTCCACCTCGTGCGCCCGGTTGTTCGGGTCGAGCACGCTGGATGCGGGATTGGTACCGAAGCGGCACGTGCCGCAGACGTGGGCCAGCACAGCGTTGTTCGTAGCGCCCCGCAGCAACTTCGTGCGGAACGGCTGGAAAACCTCTTTCAACTGTCGTAAGAACACCGTGCGGCGCTCGATCTCGCTCGCGTGAAGCCGGTACTGAAGCTGCAGGCGCTGACGGCCGTTAGAGCTTGGTCCACCTAATGGCAGCACGCGGTTATCGAGATAGGGCAGGTCCTCCAACATTGCCGCCAATACCAGTCCGCCGCTGAGGAACCGCTCGTAAATCGGCCGCGCCGCGGGACTTACCATCCGCAGCGCCTTGTACTGCCAGCCGGGGTGGTTGGTGAACGCTTCTATTCGCGGCATCGCGCCCCCCGATTGCAAAGTGCCGTATTTCTCCCCCTCCCAAAAGTAGAAGTCGTTCAGCCCGATCTCTTTGTTTTCGGCGGTGATGTTGGAGTCGCGTTGCGGCCAGACCTCGATGAAGTCAACCAGATGACGCATCAAGTTGCGCCCCACCCAATCTGAGCCGTTGGCCAGGCCTCGCGGCCAATCGCCCGAGCGGGAGTTGAGCAACAACACCGGGGTGAGCAGCGCACCGGCGGCCAGCGCAACCACCTTGGCCTTGAGAGTCAGTGTTCCCGAGGGATGCTGGCAGATGACCCGCTGAACCCGTTTGGCGTCGGCGTCCAAATGCACGGCCTGACACTGCGTCAGCAGGTGGGCGCCGTGCTCGGTAACGGCCGGCAGCAGGCAATTGCGACCCGACTCGTTTTTGCACGACAGGTGGCAGAGATAACTCTGGCAGGTGGTGCAACCGTCGGTGTAATCGCAGGCCATCGGGAGGTGGTAGGGATGCAATCCCCGGCCCGCCAGGTGATCCACCAGCGGCTGGTTGGCTGCCGAAAAGGGCGGCGCTCCCGGCAGACCGTCGTCGGCCGCTTCGTGGCGGAGGGGATCGCGCTCGCCCCGAACCCCCAGCAGCTTCTCGGCCGTTGTGTACCAGGGCCGCATCTGTTCGTAGGTGACCGGCCAGGCCTCCGGCACGGTGGAGTCGCCGGCGTTACGGAAGTCCTGCCGGGGAGTGAAATCGCGGGCGAAAAACCGTTCACAGACCATGCTGTAGAGGGCCGACGACCCCCCGGTCCCGCTCCCGACTCCCGGCAAATACCGCCGCGAGAAGCGGCCGCTGACGTCTTCCACTTCGTCGGTGGAGCGTCCGGCTCTGGCCAAAGCGTCGTAATAGGTGTCCACCGAACGAGCCGCCTGCGGCTCGACCACTTCTGGGATCGACGAGCGAATCGTGCCCGGCACTCCAGGCAGTGTTGAGCGCCCCTTTTCGATGAAGAGCACCCTGCGGCCTGACCTGGCCAGCGAAAAGCCCAACATCCCGCCGCCCATGCCAGTGCCGATGACAATGACGTCCCACATGACACGTTCCGCCTCGCGCGGACTCAACTTCTGGTCAACCAAATCGGTTCCTCCGAGATGATGCCCAAACTGGGTCCAACTGGGCGGATCAGGATCCATATCGGTCGGACGCCACGGGCACATTAATTTTCCCCGAGGCCAGAATCACACAATTGACTGCCGCGCGGGGGCGTTTTTGGCAAGGCTTACCGCTGCGTCAAATCGACGTGGACGGCGGCAGGCACGCATATCCTTGCCGATGGCCAAGCGTAAGCACGCATGAAACGAGATGAAGACGCATGCCTGGAAGCGAAGCACCGTATGACGCCATCGTCGTCGGCTCAGGAGCCGCTGGATCGTGGGCTGCCAAGGAGCTGACGGAAGGCGGACTGAGCGTTGTGTTGCTCGAGGCCGGAAGGAACCTAGACATTCCCCACGACTTTCCTGCCGACGCAGAAATGCGCGTGATGGGGATCGGGGGGCGGATCAAATGGGCGATGAAAGGCCAGCATATCCAGGTGCGGTGCTCGTCCTTCGCCGAGACCACCAGGCAGTTCTATGTGAGCGACCGGGACAATCCGTATACAACGGCCAGGCGAAACAGGTTCCTGTGGTTTCGGGGCCGTCAACTGGGCGGACGCCTGCACACGTGGTGGAGACACGTGCCACGGATGTCGAATTACGAGCTCAAGGCCGCTAGCGTTCGCGGCGATGGTCTGGATTGGCCCTTGTCCTACGAAGACCTTGCGCCGTACTACGACGTGGTCGAGCGGACGCTTGGCGTGTATGGGGAGAACGCGGACATCGCGAATTGTCCGGATGGACAGTTCATCGGGCCTGCGAAGACAACAAAGATCGAGGAAGCGTTCCGGAGCAATGTCGAGCAACGCCTTCCGGACGTGCGTGTGACGTATGCCAGGAAGACCAAGTACGACACGAATAGGGTCCCGCTTCCCGTCAGGCTCGCTATGGCGACCGGTCGCCTCGAAATTCGGACCGACGCCGTCGTGAGCCGACTGCTGATGGATGCGGGGTCGCGGAAGGCGACCGGGGTTGAATACGTCGACCGATTGACGAAGGAGACGCGGACGGTACGCGCTAAGGTCGTCGTGCTGTGCGCGTCGGCGATCGAGAGCGTCCGGATCCTGCTGAACTCCAAATCCGACATCCACCCGGCAGGTGTGGGTGGATCCTCGGGCCATTTGGGTCGTTATCTGTGCGACCACGTCGCCTACACGCAAGTTGGCACAGTGCCCGAGGCAGATGTCGAGGCCGATCTGAACGAGGATGGCTTCGACTTCGGCGGAACGGGCCTTTACATCCCGAGCTTCTGCGAGAAGGAATCACCAAACTTCCCCGGCGGCTACGGAATCCAACTGGGAGTTGGCCGCGCCGCGCCGGTGTGGATCATGAGTGCATTCGGTGAAATGCAGCCTCGGTATGAAAATCACGTGTCGCTCGACACCAGCGTGAAGGACGCCTGGGGAATACCGGTAGCCAGGATCCAGTGTGCTCATTCGCCCAGCGATGTCGACATGGTTGCGCACATGAAGCGAAAGCTTCCAGAAATCGCATCCGCCGGCGGTCTGCCTGTCGACAAGAGCCTCGAGATCGGTCGCTGGAACATTCCGGTGCGGCGCCTTCAATCGCTGGTCCTCGCCGAGTGCGGCGCGTTGTGGCCCGGTGGGGCCATCCACGAGACCGGGGGCGCCCGGATGGGTGACGAACCGGAGAACTCGGTGTTGAACTCCTACTGCCAGTGCTGGGATGCGGACAACGTATTCGTCACCGACGGCGCGTGCTTTGTCTCGCCGGGATTCCAGAATCCCACACTCACAATGATGGCCCTGACCGTTCGAGCGTGTCGATTCATCGTCGATGACTACGTGAAGTCTGTGAGCTGAATGGATTATCGGAAGGTCGCCGGCATCGAGCAGCCGGTCTCTCGGATCGTCTTCGGCACCGATCGACTGCGGGGCCGCGGACTGCCGGGCTTGCCCAGTCGAAGCCTTGAGCGACAAGCCTTTTCGCTTCTGGATCGGTCTTTCGAGCTCGGGTGCAACGCGTTCGACACGGCACGCATCTACTGGGACAGCGAACGAACGCTGGGGGCCTGGATCCGGCAGCGCCGGAACCGCGACCAGATTGTGGTCATCAGCAAAGGATGTCATCCCAACCTCTTGTCGAAACGTCCGCGACTCTCTGCGTCCGACGTGACGCACGACCTGCACGCATCCCTCAAGGCGCTCGGCACTGATTACATCGACCTGTACCTGCTGCACTACGACCACCCCTGCGCGCAGGTCGAGCCGATCATGGAACGCCTCAACACTCACATTGGCGAGGGCAAGATCCAGGCGATAGGCGCGTCGAACTGGTCTCACGAACGAATCGCCGTCGCCAGCGCGTTCGCCGCGGGCAGCGGGCTGCACCCATTCAGCGCGTCGAGCGTCCAATTCAGCCTTGCTGAGTGGAAAAGACCTCCCTGGCCCGGCGCTGTGACGCTCGGAGGGGATGAGCAGCGCGGCGCACGAGAATGGTATTCGACGCAGGGGCTTTCGGTGTTCGCATGGTCCAGCCTCGCCCGCGGTTTCTTCTCCGAACACTACGATCCGAAGCACCCCGGCGGCAACCGGGTGAGCCGCTGGAGCGAATCTTACTTCGGCACCGAGTCGAACGTCGAAAGGCTAAGGCGCGCAACCGCAGTCGCGCGAGACCGCCAGGTCACCGTGGCCCAGGTCGCACTGGCGTACGTACTCTGCCACCCCCTTGAGGCATTTGCCGTGGTCGGCTGCACGACGGCTGAGAAATTCGCCGACAACGTCAGCGCGCTGTCGTTGAAGCTTGATGACGCGACGCTTCAATGGCTCGCCGGCAGTTGAACCCCGAGCCGAAAATTCTCCTAGCGACACCTCAGCGACTCCGCGGCTCCGGCCCGCGCGGCGCGCGACTCCGCGAAACGCTGCTAACTTTGTGAATCGGACACAACATCTTTCGGATGACGGCACTATGTGTCAGACGACAAACAGCGAGCGGGGGATGGTGACAGGACACACTTTGCCAGGCGGGCGCACCCGGACGGGTAGGCGGCTGACATCGCGCCGGGCGCGGCGTCGGTTCGACGGACCCGAACGCGTGCTCGCCGGCCCTGCCACAACCTCAACCGCCCTCCGAACGGAGCCGCGCGGCGAATGTTAGCTTATCTCAATAAGGCGCCGCGGCTTTTTCACCAAATCGCACTCGGGGCAATCGTCTATATAGCTCGGCTCCCGCTGATCCGGGACGTTATTTCAACGGTCGAGATATATTTTCTGGGACGAACCATAGACCACACGATGACGTCTGGACCCACTGGCCGCGCAATGGGCTACCTATTTCGGAATCACGACCCCGAGCTGACCGCGAAAGAGATCTACCGGGACACCTTTTCTCCCGAGCGGCTGAAGCAGGGCTACCAAAGCCAAATCGGCCAGGACTTATTTCTGAATCGATGGTTCTTCAACAATCGAGGGCCCGGCTTTTTTATTGATGTCGGCGCATACGACGGAGTCGTAGGCAGCAATACGTTCTACTTCGAGAAACATTTGCAATGGCGCGGTATTGCATTCGAGCCCAATCCGGCGACATTTGAGACGCTGAAAGCGAATCGCTCCTGTCGCTTGATCCAGGGGTGTGCGTACGATGAAGACGGCCAGATTTCCTTCCTCGGATTGTCGAAAGATGGGCAGGGTAAGGCTAAGTCGCGTCCACCGGGGAGTTTGCTGTCGATGATATTCGACTCAAGCCACGGGGGAACCATGTTGGGGGGAATACCCGAACACATGAATCAAGTTCGGTGGGTGGAATGGATAGGTAAGGCCATGAAACTCGAGCGAACTGTAGAAACCGTGCCTTGCCATCGTATCGATACCGTACTCAAGGAGTGCGGCGTGAAAACCGTGGATTACCTCTCAATCGATGTCGAAGGTGCCGAACTCGAAGTTCTGCGGGGTATTGACTTCGATAGGGTGCAGGTAAATGTCATAAGCATAGAGCACAATCATGAGTTCTCTAAAGTCTATGACTTGCTGACAACATCGGGCTTCGAGTATGCCGGTCTACTTTTCTTTGACGAAATCTTTGTGCACAAACGTCCGCGCTATTCCTGGGACGTCTAGCCCGGATCTTCCTGCGGGCGAGTTGGCGCAGGGCGCCGCACGATGGGTGAAAGGCTGATTCCGCGATGAAGGTTGTGCTGGCGAGCTATGGAACTCGTGGCGACGTCGAGCCCTGCGCCGCCCTTGGCCGTGAGTTGCTGCGCCGCGGGCACGAAGTGCGCATGGCAGTCGCGCCTGACCTGGTTCGCTTCGCGGAGTCGGCTGGGCTTGACGCGATCGCTTACGGGCTGGAGACACGGGTTTTGCTAGGAGCCTATCGCGACTTCTGGATGTCTTTTTTCGGCAATATCTGGAGGGTTCGAGATCTGCGTAGGTTGTGGGCCGAACTCCGGGAGCCGGTAACCCAGTGCTGGATGGACATGAGCACCACCCTCACGTCGCTGACTCAGGGGGCCGACCTGCTATTCACCGGGTTGGCTTTCGAGCGTCCTGCCGCCAACGTGGCCGAGCACTACGGCATTCCGTTGGCCACGCTGCACTACGTCCCGGTGCGGCCCAACGGCCAGTTCGTGCCATTCTTGCCGGCGCCGTTGGCCCGCTCGGCGATGAGGGCGTTCGACTGGCTGGATTGGTTTGTGGAGAGAAAGGTCGAAAACGAACAGCGCCGTCATCTCGGTCTGCCAAGGGCAAGGCGCCCCGCACCGCGACGGATCGCTGAACGCGGATCGCTGGAAATCCAGGCCTACGACGAGGTGTGCTTTCCCGGGCTGGCAGCCGAATGGGTGAAATACGACGGCCGCCGGCCGTTTGTCGGCGCGCTGACGATGGAGACGCCGACGGATGCCGACGAAGAAGTCGGGTCGTGGATTGCCGCGGGACGACCCCCGATCTTCTTTGGCTTCGGCAGCATGCCGATCACCTCGCCGGCCGACACGCTTGCCATGATCAGTGCGGCTTGCGCGCAGCTGGGTGAGCGGGCATTGGTTTGCTCGGGCTGGAGTGACTTCAGTGATCTCCCGCATTTCGAACATGTCAAGGTGGTGGGTGCGGTGAATTTCGCCGCCATCTTTCCCGCTTGCCGCGCGGTCGTGCACCACGGTGGCGCGGGCACGACGGCCGTAGGCCTTCGCGCCGGAGTGCCCACGTTGATCCTTTCGATGGACGTCAATCAGACACTCTGGGGAACTCAGATCAGAAGACTGATGGTCGGCACCACCCGTCGCTTCTCGCGTACTACCCGCGAATCGCTGGTCACGGACCTCCGCACCATTCTCGACCCGGACTACGTCGCGCGGGCGCGCGAGCTTGCCGCACGGATGACGGATCCCGCCGAAAGCGTGGCGGCCGCGGCTGATCTGGTGGAAAACTTCGCGCGGCCGCGCCGTGTCGGCTGAACCGGGTAAGACCACCTATCGAGGCAGTCCAAGGCACGTGTGAATCCTTCAGAACCGGGGCGAGGGGCGCTTTAGCTCAACGGCCTTAGTGGCGGACGTCGTCCGCCACACCGCTGCACGAAATCTGGGTGGGACCGCGCAATCTCCTCGGAAAAGACTGCCTCGACGTTGTCAACTAAACGTCGGACATACACGCAAAGGTGGATTGCACAACCACGATTCGATGTCGCGTTTATTACAGTTTCTTACCGCAACTGGGATGGTCGCCTATTGGCGTGAACGGCCCCAACATCGCGTTTGACCACCAAAAATTACCTACCGCTTAACAATGGCGCCAAGCGCAATCGCCAATGAAATACCATCGCGGGGCCCGTGTAAGTTGACGGGGGCGTTCTCATTGGGAACACTCGTATAAGCGATCGGAAGCCGCCGTTGAGCGAGCGGCGGCACCCGAGGTGGTTCGTAGACTACGAACAACGAAGCCGAACTCGTTGCAGTCCGCGTCCGCCAGCTCTCGGATCGGCACGCAGCCAAGCCCGTTGGCATGTCACGAAACCGAGAGCTGTCGTTGCCAAACCCCTCGCAGCGCAGGGGTCAGAGCTGTGTCAGGCATCACCTTCGCTAGCACCAGGAACTTTGCCGAAACACCGGACAGGCCAGGTGGCCTCCAGTACCGTTTTCAAAGGAGTTTCGCCCACGTTGACTAGAGGTATGGAGAATCGTGAGTGTCAATCCGTTCGACGACGAAAGTGGCAGCTTTTTCGTCTTGGTTAACGACGAGGAGCAGCACAGCTTGTGGCCAACCTTCGCCGACGTCCCCGCCGGCTGGCGGGTGGTGTACGGCGAGGCCGACCGCGCTGCGTGTCTGGACTACATCGAACAGAACTGGCCCGATATACGGCCCAAGAGTCTGCGCGACAGGCTGGCGGCGGACCGGGCCTCTGACAACTAGACCGTGGGTTTTGGGGGAGTCGTATGGGACCTGATGACCAGTCACTTCCGCTGACAAGGGGTCAGCTGGACATCTGGCTTGCCGAGGAGACAGGTCGCTTCGGCGCCAGGTGGCAACTGGGTGTGTTTGTGCGGATCGCGGGTCCGATCGACACCGATTTGTTTGAGTCGGCGATTCGTCGTGTGGTGCGTGAGGCCGAGCCACTGCGAGCCGCCTTTTTCCAGGTCGATGGCCAGGTTATTCAGACGATCGTTCCTGACCCGCACGTTGAGCTCGCACGCTATGACCTCATGGGATCGCCGAATCCCGAACAGGACGCTTATCGGCTCGCATCGTCGATTCAGCGAACGGCGATGCCGCTCAGTGGCCCGCTGTTTAAATTCGCCTTATTGCAGACGCGCGTAGATGAATTTTATTTCTTTGTGTGCTGCCATCACATAGTCACCGATGGAATTGGCCTCGCTCTAGTCCTCCACCGAATAGCTACCACCTATAGCGCTATTGCTTCTGGTGAGGCTATTGCTCCCACTTACTTCGGGTCGCTGCGTGATCTGATTGATTGCGAGTTGGAATACGAAGCGTCCCCCGATTACCTTGACGATCAGGAGTACTGGACCAGGAACCTGCCGCGGCAAGGTGAACCGCGCTATCGGCTCGCGGACGCCGCGAATGGAAATCAGGGCGATGGATCGTCCGTGCCTGTTCAGTTGGACTCCCTCGCCGTCGCCGGGATCGACAAGTTGGCGAAGACGCTTGGCATGCGTCGATCGTCGGTGATCACGGCGGCGTGCGCGTTGCTGGTCGGTGGGTGTGACGTCGAGAGTTCGGAAGTCGTATTCGATTTTCCGGTGAGCAGGCGTGTGCGTCAGGAGTCAAAGACGGTGCCCGGGATGACTTCCGGGGTGGTGCCATTGGTGTTGAAAGCGGCGCCGGGTTCGACGGTCGCCAGCTTTTGTGAGCACGTCGACACGCGAATCCGGGAAGCGTTGCAACATCAGCGATTCCCGGTGCACTCTCTCGAGAATTCGGCGCATTTGCGCGGCTCCGGCGAGGGGCCGGACCGGGTCGCGGTCAACTTCATTCCCACAACGCACCTGGCGGATCTTGCTGGTTCTGCGGTGACGGCGACCCTCACCCATGATGGTCTCGGGGATCAGTTCAGGCTAACCTTCTTCCGCGACGATGATCACCTGTTCCTCAGCACTCCTGGTGCGGGGCAATTGCTTCCGAACTGCGATTTGCGCGATCTGGCGAAGCGGTTGGAGCGGGTGTTCGTGGCGATGGCTGCTGACGCGGGTCGGCTGCTGTCGTCAGTGGATCTGGTCGACGAGGTCGAACGGGCTCGCTTGGGCGCGTGGGGTAACGAGGCGGTCTTGACCGAGCCGGCGGTACCCGCGGTGTCGATTCCCGCGGTGTTCGGCGCGCAGGTGGCCCACGCGCCCGACGCGGTGGCGTTGGTCTGTGGGCAGCGATCATGGACCTACCACGAACTCGATGAAGCGGCTAATCGATTGGCCCATCTGCTCACCGCTCAGGGAGCAGGTCCGGGGCAGTGCGTGGCGTTGCTGTTTTTCCGCTCGGCTGAGGCAATCATCGCGATGTTGGCGGTGCTGAAGACAGGGGCGGCGTACCTGCCGATTGATCCGGCGCATCCGAGGTCCCGGGTGGAGTTCATGCTCGGCGACGCTGCACCGATCGCCGCGGTCACCACCACAGAGCTGGCCGATCGACTGAATGGGTGTGACCTCGCGGTCATCGATGTCAACGAAACCGCCGCGGACACCCACCCCTTGACCGCGTTGCCTGGGCCGACCGCGGATGATCTTGCCTACATCATCTTCACCTCGGGCACCACGGGTGTGCCCAAAGGGGTGGCCATTACTCATCGCAACGTCACCCAGTTGGCCTTCTCGCTCGATGACGCGGGCCTGCCGCCCGGGCCCGAGCGGGTGTGGTCGCAGTGGCATTCGTATAGCTTCGACATTTCGGGCTGGGAGATCTTCGGCGCGCTCCTGCGCGGCGGGCGGCTGGTGGTGGTACCTGAGGCGGTGGCCGCCTCGCCGGAGGATTTTCACGACTTGCTGGTGGCTGAGCGGGTCAACGTACTTAGCCAAACCCCGTCAGCGGTCGGGGCGCTGTCGCCCGAGGGTTTGGAGTCGGTGGCCTTGCTGGTCGGCGGCGAGGCGTGCCCTGCCGAGGTGATGGATCGGTGGGCGCCGCGGCGGGTGATGATCAATGAATATGGCCCGACCGAGACGACGATGTGGGTGGCTATCAGTGCGCCCTTGACACCCGGGTCGGGCGTGGTGCCGATCGGGTCCCCGTTGCCGACGGCGGCGTTGTTTGTGCTAGATGGGTGGCTGCGGCCGGTGCCGACCGGGGTCGTCGGCGAACTCTACGTTGCCGGTGCCGGGGTGGGCTGTGGCTACTGGCGTCGGGGCGGGTTGACCGCATCGCGGTTTGTCGCAAGCCCTTTCGGTGGCTCAGGTGCGCGGATGTATCGCACGGGAGATCTGGTGTGTTGGCGCCCCGACGGGCAGCTGCAATACCTCGGGCGCGCCGACGAGCAGGTCAAGATTCGTGGACATCGCATCGAGCTCGGTGAGGTGCAGGCAGCTCTTGCCGCGGTGGAGGGGGTCCAGCAGGCGGTGGTGATCGCCCGCGAGGACCGTCCCGGCGACAAGCGCCTGGTGGGCTACCTCACCGGCGCAGCGGACCCTGGTGCGGCGCGCGCCGTATTGGCTCAACGGCTGCCCGCGTATATGGTCCCGGCGGCTCTAGTCGCGGTGGAATCGCTGCCATTGACCGTCAACGGCAAACTCGATAAACGGGCGTTGCCCGCGCCCGAGTACCAAGACACCGGTGGGTACCGCGCTCCCGACAACCACACCGAAGAGATTCTGGCCGCTGTCTACGCTCAGACACTCGGTGTCGAGCGCATCGGCGTTGACGACTCGTTCTTCGACCTGGGTGGGGATTCGCTGCTGGCGATGAAGGTAGTGGCCCGGGCCCGTGCCGCTGGCGTCTTGTGCCGGCCGCGAGACATCTTCGTGGAGCAGACGGTGGCCCGGCTAGCTCGAGTTGCCGTGGTGGCCGTGGGCAGCGAGGACGGCGTAGCGGATGACGGCGTAGGCCCGGTATTGGCCACCCCGATCATGCGCTGGTTGCAGGACATTGATGGTCCAGTCGAGCAGTTCAATCAGACGATGGTGGTGCAGGCTCCCGCGCGAGTCACCGAAACCGACGTAGTGGTGGTGTTGCAAGCCCTGCTGGATAGCCATCCGATGTTGCGGCTGCGTGTCGACGACGATGGTTCCGGCGGCTGGTCTTTACAGGTGCCTGAGCCTGGGTCCGTGGATGCCGGCGAATGCGTGCAATCGGTGGATGTGCTGTCCCACGAGGCTATGGTGAAGGCGCGGTCGCGGCTGAATCCGGCCGCCGGGGCGATGCTCAGTGCGGTGTGGGAAGCGTCAACAGGTCAGTTGGCATTGATCATTCACCATCTCGCGGTCGACGCGGTGTCTTGGCGGATACTGCTGGAGGATCTCAATACCGCATGGGCGCAGCTTCACGGCGGCCAGCCGGTGGCGTTGCCGGCCGGAGGCACGTCGTTTGCGCGGTGGGCGTCGCTGCTGGTTGAGTATGCCGGCGCCGCGGAGGTATTGAATCAGGCCGAGGCGTGGCGTGAGGTGGCGGCCGTTTCAGCGGCGTTGCCGGCAGTGCAGCCTGGGGTGGATACGTTTGCCACCGCAGGCCACCTATCGATGGAGCTGGACGTTGACACGACCCGGACGTTGCTCGCCGAGGTGCCTGCGGCATTTCGCGCCGAGGTGGACGAAATTTTGTTGATCGCGTTCGGGTTGGCGTTGACGGAATTTTTGGGCACCCATGGCGCCCCTGTGGGCATCGACGTCGAGGGGCACGGGCGACATGGAGAGCTGGCCGCCGACGTTGACCTTTCCCGCACTGTGGGGTGGTTCACGGCGAAATACCCGGTGTCGTTGACGATCGGTGAGGTGAGCTGGGCGCAGGTGCGAGCCGGCGAAAACGCCCTCGGAGAGGCGATCAAAGCCGCCAAAGAACAGCTGCGCGCCCTCCCTGATCCGCTGACTTACGGCGTGCTGCGCTATCTGAATGCCGATGTTGACCTGACCGGGTTCGATTCTCCGATTGGGTTCAACTATTTGGGACGGCTGGGCGGGCCTGCTTTATCTTCGTCATCAGGCGATGTGTGGCGCATCAGCGAAGAAGGTTTGTCGTTGACCGCCGCATCCGCCGGGGTGCCGATGCCACTGCTGCACACTGTGGAGCTCAACGCGGGCACCGTGGACACCGATACCGGCCCGCATCTGCACGCCAGCTGGACCTGGGCGTCCTCGGCGCTGGAACGCGCGCAGGTCAGCCGGCTAAGCCGTTTGTGGTTCGACGCCTTGACCGGCATTTGTGCGCATGTCCGGCGGGGCGGGGGCGGGTTGACGCCCTCGGATATCGCTCTTGCCGGTCTCAGCCAGCAGCAGATCGACGAGCTCCAGCGACAATATGCGGATTGCTGACGTCCTGCCGCTGACACCGCTGCAGGAGGGGCTGCTTTTTCACACCAGCACAGCGGTGGGCAGCGACGACCTTTACGCGGTGCAGCTGGATATCACGGTGGTCGGGCCGCTTGATCGGCAACGCCTGTGCGACGCGGTGCACGTAATGCTGAACCGGCATCCCAATTTGATGGCCCGCTTCTCCGACCAGTTCGACAAGCCGATGCAGATCATTCCGGCGGACCCCGCAGTGCCCTGGCGGTATGTCGAACTGTCGGGCGACATCAACGTTGATGTGGAAGACCAGGTTCAGAAAGTCTGCCTTGCAGAGCGCGCCGCCGTCTGCGACCTCGCCAACCAGCCCGCCTTCCGGGCGGCCCTGATACGCGTCGCCGAAGATCGGCATCGGATTGTGTTGACAATCCACCACATCGTGGTGGACGGCTGGTCCCTCCCGATCCTGGTCGGGGAAATATTCGCGAGCTACTACGGGCAGTTTCTCCCCGCGGCGACCCCTTATCGAAGTTTTGTCAGCTGGCTGGCCGATCGGGACCTCGAGGCCGCCCGGGCAGCCTGGCATCAGGTTCTCGCAGGGTTCGAGCACCCGACGTTGGTCGGCCCGCCCGACCGATTGAAGGTTGGCGAGCGAGACGTCGCGTCGTTTCGGCTTTCCGTGGACACCACCCGGGCGCTCGGCGAACTCGCGCGCTCTTGCCATACCACGGTCAACACCGTGTTACAGGGCGCTTGGTCGCAGTTGCTGTGCTTGCTGACCGGCCAGGCAGATGTGGTGTTCGGCGTCACGGTCTCAGGTCGGCCTGCCGAGGTCGTCGGCGTGGACTCGATGGTGGGGTTGTTGATCAACACCGTCCCCGCACGGGCTCGCATCACGCCGACAACCACCACGGCGGACCTGCTCGATCAACTGCAAAGCGATCACCTCAACACGCTGGAGCACCAGCATTTGGCGCTGCGCGAGATTCACCGCATCACCGGCCACGACCAGTTGTTCGACACGCTGTTCGCATTCGAGAACTATCCGATCGACACCACCGCGTTGTCGGGCGCCGACGGGTTGGCCATCACCGAGTTCAGCAATCGCGAATACAACCACTATCCGCTGGCGATCCAAGTCCTGCCAGGGGCCGAGTTAGGCCTGCGGCTCGAATTCGACACAAATGTGTTTGACGCGGCCAGCATTGAGGTGTTGATCGAGCGGTTGCAGCGGATATTAGCTGCGATGGCCACCGATCCGGGTCGGCGGCTTTCATCGCTGGATGTGCTGGATGCCGGTGAGCTTGTCCGATTGGAGGGCTGGGGCAACCGGGCGGCGCTGAGGCGGCGGGCGGTGTCGGAGGTTTCGATTCCGGCGTTGTTTGCTGCGCAGGTGGCGCGGGCTCCGGAGGCGGTGGCGGTTAGTTTTGAGGGCCGATCGCTGACATACCGCGAGCTGGATGAGGCCGCGAACCGGTTGGCGCACCTGTTGGCCGGTCATGGTGCGGGGCCGGGTCAGCGGGTGGCGTTGTTGTTGTCACGGTCGGCCGAGTCGATCATGGCGATCCTGGCCGTGCTCAAGACCGGGGCGGCGTACGTGCCGATCGACCCGGCGGTGCCGCCGGCGCGGGCTGAGTTCGTGCTCGGTGATGCCAAGCCGATCGCTGCGGTCACGAGCAATGCACTTCTCGACCGGCTGGATGGACATGACGTGCTGGTCATCGACGTCGACGATCCACGCATCGAGACGCAACCGAGCACCGCGCTGCCGGCGCCGGCCGCCGAGGACGTCGCCTACCTGATCTACACCTCGGGCACCACCGGTGTGCCCAAGGGCGTGGCGATCAACCACCACAATGTCATCCAACTGCTGGACGCGGCGGGCAAAGATATGGAGCTCGCCGGTCAGGTGTGGTCCCAGTGGCATTCTCTGGCCTTCGACGTCTCTGTGTGGGAGATGTGGGGCGCGCTGCTGCATGGTGGGCGGCTGGTGGTAGTGCCTGAGTCGTTGGCGCGCTCGCCGGAGGAATTCCATGCGTTGCTGGTGCGTGAACAGGTCAGCGTGCTCAGCCAAACGCCCTCGGCGTTTTATGCGCTGCAATCCGTCGGCGCTCAATCACGGGAGCCCGAGCGAGGGCTCGCGCTGCAGAGTGTGGTATTCGCCGGTGAAGCGCTCGACCCCCAACGTGTTGGGAAGTGGCTGCAGCAACACCCGGGATTACCGCGACTGATCAATATGTACGGCACCACCGAGACGACGGTGCATGCCTCGTTTCGCGAGATCGTCGACAGCGACACCGTGAAAAGTGCGAGCCCGGTCGGGGCGCCGTTGGCGCACCTTTCCTTCTTCGTGCTGGACGGCTGGCTGCGTCCGGTGCCGGCCGGTGTGGTCGGCGAGTTGTATGTGGCCGGTTCGGGGGCGGGGT
>NZ_JCALCQ010000018.1:0-84236 GCF_059812425.1 Mycobacterium sp. NGS56 | reverse complement strand
CCAGCTGGTGGGTAGCGAGGATGATCAGCCCGCCCAGCGACGCGCCAACGACGGCGGGGGGACCGTCGGGGCTGACGTGGTCTCGTACCGAGAGCAGATCGGATACGAACTTTTCGACGTCGTACTGTCCGCTTGGGTCCCAGTCGCTGTCGCCATGGCCGCGGGTGTCGTACGCGATGACGGTGTAGCCATGGGCGTGGAGGCGACGCGCGCTGGTGGCCCAGGCGTGGCGGTTTTGGCCGCCGCCATGGAGGAGCAACACCACAGGACCAGTCGTGGCGTGCGTGTAACAATCCGCCACGAGGGTGATGCCGTCGCGCGTGCGGATGCGCTCCTGAGTAATGGTCATGTAGTTCGTTTCCCTCGGGCGGAACGCCCCCTAATGAGAGGCATGTACGGCCTTAGTCATTGCCTGGTTTCTTTCGGCGGCATGACGGTAATGGTGCCTTGAGCGGCGCACACAAGCATCCCGCTGTTGGTGATATCGATACGTGCTACACCGCTGCGCTTGCCCAACGAAATGATGTTAGCGACGGCGACGCACACTCCGCCCGAGACAGGTCGAACCAAATTCACCTTGAATTCTGTTGTGGCGACCCAACATCCTGCAGGCATGACCGGATAGAACACCACCCCGAGGCAGTGGTCAACCATGGCGGACAGACAACCGCCGTGGAGATTCCCAAACGGTGTAAGCAGGTCCTCGCGGGCATCCATTTCGGCAACTAATCGTCCCGCGGTTAGCTGGGTATGGCGCAAGTTCAGGTAGGTCGACAGCCCACCCGCAGTCGCCGCCGCACCGAGCATCTGCTCGGCGATTCGCTCGTCGAACCGGACGAAGTCCACGCCGGTCACGCTATGCAGTCCCTTGGGTGACAGGTCATCGTCAGCGTGCTCTACCGCGTGGGGCCAAGGACTTCCGTTGAGGCCACCAGCTGACCTCACCGAGCAATGTGGCGATCGCGGGAACCGTGAGAGTGCGGACCACGAAGGTGTCCAAGAGTAGGCCGCAGCCGATGATGAGTCCGGCTTGGATCATGATCGCGACCGAACCGACCATAAGGCCGAACATGCTGGCCGCGAAGATAAGCCCGGCCGAAGTGATGACTGAGCCGGTGTTCGCGACCGTGCGCAGCACGCCGACGCGAACGTTGTGAGCAGATTCCTCGCGTAACCGCGAGATTAGCAGCATGTTGTAATCGGCGCCCACCGCGACCAAGATGATGAACGCTAAAAGCGGTACGGGCCATGCGATTTCCTTGCCTAGGCCGTATTGGAAGACGAGTGTGCCGATGCCCAGTGCGGCCCCGTAGTTGAGTACCACTGTACCGAGCAGATAGAGCGGGGCCACCAAGGCGCGTAGCAGAACGACGAGGATCAAACCGACGATGACGAGCGTGGCGAAAGCCAGTAGGTGAAAGTCGGCCGACAGCAAGCGCTGGATATCGGAATTGACGGCGGGGAAGCCGGCCATCGAAATCCGTGCGTTGGCCAGCGAGGTGTTAGGGCGTGCGGCATCAGCAACGCGGGTGATCTTCTGCGCGAGATTCATCGCTTCGCTGCTGTAGGGGTTGTAACTGGATTCGATGGCAAAGCGCGCGGTCTTGCCGTCAGCAGACAGAAAGTGCTTCGCCACATCGGAGAACTGGCGATTCTCGAAGGCGTTAGCGGGCAGGTAAAAGCCGCTAGAGTTGTCCGAACCGGCGCTAGACCGCGCGGAATTCTGTAGCTGCGTGGCGATCTGACCCATGCCGGACAACATTTCGATGTTGCTGTCGGCGAGGGTGTGCACACCAGTAGCTAGGGCTTGTGCGCCCGACGCGAGCTGGCTGATGCCGTTTTGGAGGCGGCGGATGTTGCCGGCCATGTCGGCGGGGTCGCCGAGCGCTCCGAACGCGTTGTTCAGCGAGGTGACCGTGTTCTGCAGGTCTGCCATAGTGCCCCCCGCCGTATCGCCGCCCGGCTGGTACATGTCGCCGAGGTTGGCGAGCTGGTTGAAAAAGCCGCCATCGCGCAAGGTCACTAGAATCCGTACCTGGTCGCGGATCTGGGCACACTCGGGTGTGGTGGCACACCAAGGGGATGTATTGAGCGCATTAACCAACGGGTCGATGGTGGCGATCGCATTCTGGGCTTGTTGAGCTTCTTGGCGTAAGCCGGGCCCGCTTCGGATAGCTTGGTCGATGGTCGGTGTGGTAGCCGAAAGCTGCTGCAGCAGCGGGCGAAAGCGCTGAAATTGTGCCCCACTGGACTGGGCTTGGCTGAGGATCCCGGTCAGCGGAGTCAACGCCGCGCGAAGGGTAGTGTCAAGTTGCGCCAAGCCGCCCGCGAGTTGGTCGGCGCCACCGGTGAGTTTGGTGAGATCGGTCTTGTGGGCGTCTCCTTTGGCGACGGCATCGGCCATCTTGGTCCCGATCTGGCCGTTCTGCCAAGAAAGCTGCGCCTGGTCCAGTCGCGCACCGGTGGGCCGGGTGACGCCGGAAACTTTGGTGACACCCGGCAATTGCGACACGCGAGACGCCATTTCGTCAAGGTCGGCCAGGCCCTTACCGGTGCGCATATCGGTCGGTGATTCGACGACCATGAACTGCGTGATGACAATATCTTTGCGAAAGTGTCTGTCCAGCAGGTGATAACCCTCGTTGTTGGCGGTCGAGGGCGGCTGGCCTTGGCGGTCGTCGTAGCTCATGCGCATGGTCAGCGCCACAGCCGCTAGCCCTAACACGAGAGCCAGGCTGGCGGCCAGCAATGGGCCGGGCCGGCGGACTACGGCCACCGCGATCCAATTCCAGTAGCGGCGTGTGCGGTCGGCTTTGGGCTCGCCGATGCCGTGTTGAGCGGCCAGCGCCAAAACCGGTGGGAACAACGTCACGGTGGCCGCGACTCCGACGAAGACGGCGATCGCGCACGCTGGGCCCAGCGCGCCAAAAACGCTCAGTTTTGCAAACACCATGGCTAAAAATGCAAACGCCACAGTGGCCGCGGAGGCCAGGATCACGCGTCCGATGGTGGCGGTTGCATTGATCACCGCGAGGTCGGCCGAGACCTCCTGGCGGCGTTGCTCGTGGTACCGGCTGATCAAAAACACCGAATAATCGGTGCCGGCACCCAACAGAATCGCCGTCATGAACGCGATGGTGAATTGCGATACCGGCATTCCCGCTTCGCCCAGCCCCGAGAGCACTCCACGCCCTACCCCCAGACTGACGCCGATAACCAACAGTGGCAGCAACGCGGTAAACAATGACCTGTAGATGACCAGCAAAATCAGCGCGATCAGCCCCGCGGTCACGACGGAGACGACAATCAAATCCTGCTCAGCCGAGTCAATTTGATCGCTGAACGTCGCGGGAGGGCCGGTTACGCGGACGGTCGTGGAGGTACCGCTAAACGAATTGGCGGCGATAGCGCGCACCGCTTGGACGGATTCGGCCGCTCGGGGATCGCCGAGCGTGCCCGCTATCCCGACCGGCAGATACCATGCCTTGCCGTCCTGGCTCACCGCCTGACCGGCAGTAACCGGGTCGGCCAACAGATCCTGAACCAGTCGCACATGCTTGGAATCGGCACGTAACCGCGAAACCATCGCGTTGTAACGCTGACGCACCGGCGCACTCAGGCCCGTCGGTTCCTCCACCGCGACAAAGACGGTCGTCTTGGACCCCTGCTCGCCGAATGCGATCCCCATCCGCTCAACGGTCTGGAGCGACGGCGCATCAGAGGGAATGAGGTTCACCGACTGCTGCTTTACGACTGTTTCCAATTGCGGAAACACCGCGGCCAGGACGCCGGCAGCCACCACCCACGCACCGATGACCAGCACCTTGTGCCGGATACTAAACCGCGCCACGCGGGCTAATCGATCGCTGTAAACGCCCTCACCAGCGGTGACCTTACGGAGTCTTTCCCGGACCGGCCGACTCAACGTCGCCACGCCCGACGAAACCCACCCGGTATCTACCATCCCCCGTCTCCACTACTGGAAAGAAACCAATGGTATCGCAACAGTACTATCGGTACCCTTTCATGGTGTCGGCGAAATTGCTACCGCCAGCCCGCCCACGCCGCGACGCCGCGTCGGCCCTTGCGCTCGACCTCGATGTCCTGTTGCCGGTTCCGTATCGGGTACGTCATTGCGTAATCCATTGGTATGCAGATTATTTGACGTTGGCCATGGGTCATCTCTGGCTGCTGACAATCTCACGAACGCCGTAGGCGAAATGCCAGCCGGGAACTGAGCCTGATCGGCTCATCGCGAACATGATCGTACATTTCCCGACTCATCAGATCGTCGTCCAGGTACGAGCAAGAGCGAGGGGGATAGTGACGTGGACGAACGCGGCCCTGGTGGACCGGCGGCGCTGGGTGCAGCCGCTTGGCAATACCGCGACTGGCCAGCCGGATATCCCGAACCGCACGTCTCCAGAGGTGGGTTTTAGTCAGCGAAATCGGCACATTCATCAGGATTTGACGTCTTTCGTCCGTGAGGTCGCCGCGCGGAGGCAGAAGCTGGATTTTTCGATCGCCACGCGGCCGGCCGATTGGGGGCAGCGCCGTCGACTCCCCCGGGTCCCGAACCGCTCGACCGGTTGCCTGATCACCAATCCTCCTTCGGTGCTTGGCCTACACCGCCGAAGTGTACTAGTAGTATCGCTACGATACTACTAGTACCGTTCGTCGGATTGAACGACTTCCCCGATGCGATTCGCTGTAGGCCAGGTCCGTGGGGGGTTTACGGTGACTACGTGGAGCGTGACGCTGAAATCCCGATCGATGTCGATGTCGATGTCGACGACGACGTCGATCCCCGCCGCCTTCGGTCACGGACCCGGTTGCTGGATGCGGCCACGAAACTCCTCAATGCCGGTGGCATCGAAGCCGTCACCATAGACGCGGTCACCAAAGCCTCCAAGGTCGCACGCACCACGCTGTATCGGCACTTCAGCAGCTCTACTCAGCTGCTGGCCGCAACATTTGAACGGTTGCTACCGCAGGTCACCCCACCACCTGCCACGGGAACATTACGCGACCAGCTGATCGAGCTGCTGAGCCGACAGGCGACCCTCTTTCAAGAGGCGCCGCTGCATGTCACCACGCTGGCCTGGGTCGCGCTCGGGCCAACACCGGACGGCACAGAGGAGACCTACGATCGCAACGCGCTGCGGACGCGGATCATCGACCATTATCGCCGGCCGTTCAACAGCCTTCTGGAAGGCCCTGAAGCCCGGGCCGATCTCGACGACTTCGATCTAGAACTGATTCTGTGCCAGCTCGTCGGCCCGGTGGCGTTCGCTCGACTCACCGGGCTGCGCGCAATCGATCGTCACGACTGTGAACGCATCGTCGATGATTTCCTCGCCGCGCACCGCCGCCCGACAGACAGACCCCCGTCGCGGCCCTCGGCCCGGAAATCCTCGTCCGGCACAAACCGTTCCAGGTAACGCGGCATAACCTTTGGGGGGCCTTCACATGGGCGGGTGCACCTTGGGAAACGCAATGACTGTGCGTCCGGATTGGGCTAACTGGCTGCGTAGTAGATCGTTTTCCAGGGTGAGCTGGTTGACGACGCGTACGAGGGCGGGGACATCTGTTCGGAGTTGTTTAAGCTCGCCGTTCTTGTTGACGATGGTCTTGCGAAGCTTTGCAATGGTGTTACGAAGTCTTGTCTCCAGTTCTGATGGTCCGCCCTTTCCCCGTACCTGTTGGTAGAACTGGTTTTTCAGGTCGGTGTGGCGTTGGGTTAGGGCGTTGCGGGGTACGTCGGCTTCTTGTGCGAGGGCAACGATCGTCAGTGCACCGTTGGAACGCTGGGGTGTGCCGGCGAAGATGCGGTCCATGGCGGCGCGGATGCGGTCGCGTTCGTCGAGTGCAGCGGTCACATGGGCTCCTCGGTCAGGTGGTGTTTGTCTTCCCCGCTCGAGGTGACGCGCGTGTTGTCGTGGGTGTCGGCGTAGTGGCGGAGTTTTGCGGCGTTGGCGCGCAGCCGTTCACCGATCGGTTGGGGGGTGTGGGTGGCCTGTTGTTCGAGCTGGTCGGCGCGGGTGCGTAGCTGGGCGGCGTGCCGATCGGTGCGTATGACGTTGCCGCAGCGGGGATCGCAAGCTTCCAGCTTGGGGGCATCTTTGATGCCGTCGCGTTGGCATAGGGCCCGGTCTGGCTTGTAGCGGCACAGCAGTAACGCTTGCGGGTTGTCGTAGATCATCAGGTCAGGGTTGGCGACGAGCCGGCGAGCGGTTTTCGCGGTGATCGTTGTCCCGCTGAATGTGGGTGCGTGTGCCGCGATTTTGATGGCGTCGCGGGCCGCTGGGCCCGAGACTCCACCGCCGTCGTTGAGGTGGTCTCGAAGTTCGGCGACGGTGTCGGCTACGGCGCGTACGGTTTCGATGTCGAGCAGGTCGTGGATACCGTCGCGGCCGCGCGAGGCGTAGCGTCCGGAGACGACGGCCGAACGCATATGCCCGTATTGGATGGCCAGTGCGACGTGTCCATTTGGTCGCCGGGCGATGTGCCAGGCGAGGGATCGGCGGAAGCGTTTGAGCCCGATTCTGCCGTGCGGGTCGGGCGGGATTGTCTCGCTGGCCAGGTTGTGTCGTGCGGCTTGAGTGTTGGCCCAGTCAACGAATTCATCGATCCTGGAACGCATCGACCTATGGACCATTGAACCCGTCGCGGTGGGTTGGTTGTATCTATCGTGGGCCGATGAGTCGAACAGAAGCCCCCCGTCGGGAACCATTTTCTCCAGAACGCGAATGGCGTTGACGACGGGGGTGATTGCCACCCACGGCGCGTCGCGGTCCGTCCCGGCGGAGAGATGGTTGCCGTGTTCGTCGACCGCGCTTTTGTATTCGCGGCCGCGGATCAAGTGTCGCCCGACTGTGCCCGCGGCGTCAGGCTCGGGGTCAGGGCAACAACCCGTTGTCAGACCAAGTACTTCGCTGGGGCGCATCCCGGTGAGATAGGCACACACGATGAATGCCGCCGTACCGAGATGGCGCCACAAGGGCCACGCTTCCACGTAGTCGATGTCGTCGCGCCAGGGCTTTCCGTCGATGCGGCCGGTGATCGGGATGCCAAGCGGACAGCCCGACAGGCGTTGCGTCGCGGCCGCCAGCAGTTGGTCGCGGCGCGGATATTCCTTCATCTGCGACTTCGCAGCGCCGACGCGACCGCAAATGTAGGCGGCCACGAACGTGACCCGGTCCCCTTCGATATGAACGGGCAACGGATCACCGGACTCAAGAAGGGCATCAAGGTAGGCGCACAATGCCCGTCGGCCCTCGGGACGCGCACTGTCGGGTATCGCATTGAGCAGACGCGCATGCTCGGCGTGCGCGCGAAGGATGTCGTCGCCTAGGTCGTTGACCACGCGCATGGCCCAGACAAGGAGCGGCCCGAGCGTTTCCTCAGCTAACGGCGCAGCGGCATTCTCATTACCCAACGGGATTGGCCTTGGCAGATAGTCGTCGACTCCGGTGGTTTCCCACGGAGGTTGCCCAAGACCGGTTGGGGCGGGGCTGATTTGGTCGAGCGCCCACAATCGAGTCAGTGCGACCAGGCGCCGAAGCGCGCTGGAGCGGACTTCGGCCTTGGTCGCCAGCAGATACCGACCGTAGCCATCAAGGGTGGTGGTGTCGCAATCGGCCAGCCCCCGGACGCCGCGACTGTCGAGCCATTGGGCCAGTTCTAGCCAGTGACGCACTATGGTAATGAGCGTCGAGACCGCCGGGCGCGTTCGCATCCTGGTACCGCGGCTGCGGACAAAAGTGGGGCGCAGCTCGCCATTGATAAGACACCAGACAGCAAGGCGCAGTTCGTTCTCGAACGCTGCGGGGCAGTTTCTCCAGTGGATCTTGGGCCGTACCGCCGAAGGGTTTTCTGTCAGAGCAGCAAGCGACCACACAGGATCCCCGTAGTACGGGTTGAGGTGGGCGTGAATAGGTTTGACCAGATCTGGTGCCACCACCGGGCTACGCGGCCCAGGCATCAGCAACAAGTACGGATCATCTTGCGCCGCAGTGCTCATGTGTCGAGCACTCCCACCAGCAGATGATCGACCAGACCGCGGTCAGTATCGGTCAGTTGTGACAGCGCTTGCTCCCAGAGCGGATCGCCAAGACGTGTTTTGAGGTCTTCAAGGCGGCCATGGTGTTCGGCCCAATCGCGACGCCACGTCTTGGAGGGAAGGACCGAGCGCAGATTCGTTAAAGCCTGATGCAAATGCGCCAGTCGCGCGTGGTGTCCGGGATGGACGTGCGCGTTGGGGCAGGCCAGACACATCAAAAACGAAGCTGTGCAGCCGTCTTCGGGTGAGGTTGCGAACGGGCTTGACGCAGGGTCGGCGCAATCGGCTGTCGCTGTCTCAACATCGCCCGCTGCCGGCCGGTCGCGCAATTCGGCGACCAGAACCCCCTTTTGAGCACGACCCAACGCATCCTCAGCACCCGCGGCTATCACCTCGACGGCTTCGGCCTGAACACGCTTGTCCACCAAGGCATAACTACGATCGAAGGTCTGCTCAGAGTGTTGCGTGGGCTCACGGCGGCCCAGGGCGACAACCGTTCTGCGACCGCGACGAAATGGCGAACCGGTCAACCCTTGAGCTTGCGCCCACAGTGATGCGTCAAAAGACGACACCCCGAAACGGAAATCCCCGACAGGAGGATGACGGTCCCCGCGCACCCACACATGACCGCGGTTGCCGGTGCGCCACACGATGAGCCGGTCAGTTCCCGGAGCCATCTGTTCGACCAACGCGCGAGCAAAACGGGTCGCCCGCAAGGCCTGCGTGATCAACCGCCCGGCCGAGGCGGCACCGTCATCGGTGAAGTTCCTGGATTCGTGATACCGCCCAGCGCCGCGTCGCGGCTTTTCCAAAGCCACCCGATACGTCGGCCGACCATCGTGGCCAGCATCAGGTGATGCCTTAGGCACCGCCAGCCCGTCGATGACCGACAAGTTCCACCCGTATTCGGCCATCATCAGCACCCCCAGCGCTGCCGCCTCCATCCTGGACAAAAACAGCCGCTGCCACGTCACCTCTGCCCTGGTGCCACCCAGCGGTCCGTGATATCGCTTTTTGAGCAGATGCGCTCCCTCTTTGGTTCTGGCGTTCTTCATCGTGTACTCGGGCATGGACCCGGTATCGGCGAGAACGCTCAACGCGTGCCCGACCAGCCAATCCGGGCTGTCTCCGACGAATTCCCCTTGCTGCCAACGGTGCAAGTGCCGAGCATTATGTTCGATGCGCGCTAACGCGGCGCGGAAGGTCCGTCGGGCCGCGACCTTGATGAGCTGAAACTCGTCGTGGCTGTATGACTGTGTGGCGCTTTGCGCTCGCCTGAAGCGGCGCACAAGTTCGTCGGCCACCGGCCCGCACTGCAGTCGCGGATCCTCTTGCAACAGCAGCGCGACCTCAGTGAAGGGGCGTTTGTCGTTGAGCATGACCACGCTATTGCGCCACCGTCTGACCATGGCGGCGCTGAGATCATCGAGATCGCGCACGTGCTCTGGTTGCTCGACGAGGAATTCGGCGAACCGCACGATTTGTCGCCACATGCCGCGCGAGGTCCTATGCGTGGTCCAGGTTTGTGGCACGCAGCGGCGGGCGAACAACGCCGCTAACGATCGCTGCAAAGCTTCGTCAACCGGCAACGTGGCGAAGTCATATTCCTTGACCCGGCCCGCAGCGTTGCAGTGGAAAACAACCAAGCCCTGCGGTGCCAGCGCCTTGGGTCGACGGTGATCGGAAGGCGGAAGCACTGCGGGCCGGCCACGCACAGTCATGTGCCGCCGCCTGCCCAACCGAAGTCATCAACGTCTTGAATGCCTTCCGATTCCCGGGCAATACGCGCGAATACGGCATCCAGCTCAGGCATGGGCGCTGGCACCGGATCGACAGCATCTGCCAGCATCGAGCGCAGTTGCAGATCAGCTACCGGTGCGAGGTAACGCTCAACGGTGGTTTCCCGGGAAGCGTGACCGAGGAGATTTTGCACCATGAACCACGGATCGCCGTAGAGATGGCGGAAGTCCCGACGATCCTCAGGTGTCAGCCCATACCGTTGATCCATCAAAGAATTCAGCACGACCAGCATGTAGAGGGCAAAGCTGTGCCGTGCGGAATGCGGTGTGGCATAAGGCGCATACACCTTGTGCGGATCCAACCCGAGCCGCTGCCGCGGAGTCAGGACCGTATCGCATCGGCGATTAGCCGCGGTGAAAACACCGTCCCACGAATGCACCTGAAACGGCAGTCCCTGCTCATTCAGCCACAGCCACAACGGCTCAAGCCCATGTTCGCCTTCAACAAACAGGGTAATTCGCTCATTGACGGTCAGGCTGTTCAATTCACGTCGCACGATGGAGCCATCCGGGCACCGCCATACCACCAGCGGGCTAAGACCGCGGGTTATCTCAGTGACAACACGCCGCTCCACCAGGCGTTCATAGCGCCGCGCCTGCTGCGCGCCGCGGACCGCGAGCGCGCGGGAGGAATCGCAGTAAGTCTCCACCTCAGCGACAGCATCAGCGGCAGCGTAGAACGTTCTCGGTTTCTTCGCCCTGGTGACCTCGGCGGCGATCCGTCCTCGACAGTAGCGGCTCGTATCCCCGCGACGGGCCGGGACTTCAACTGTCAGAAGGGAACCACCCTCGGCTCGTCGAAGACCCGATGTCACCATCAGCCGCACATAAGCGACGTTGCGGTCCTCTAAACGTCCACCCCAACCGCGGTCAAGCACACCGTCGCAGGTATAGCCGCGTAGCCCGACATCAATCCACCGCCGCCAGCTGCGAGGCGTAAGCCAGTGCACATTACTGCGGCGCACATCCTTCGCCCGTGCCGCGGGCACCGTGACCGCCGCGCCATCACGAGCGATCACACGCTTCATCGCTACGGGACTACGCGGAACATGCCGGTGTTCGGAAGCCCAAGCGTAAAAGCTTGCCAACGCTGACAATTCACGATCCCACTTCGCCCCGCCGATACGGCGAGGATTGTGCTCGGCGAACCGACGCCAATGCTCATAGTCCTCGACATCATCACGGGTCGCTTCCCACCAACCCACCTTCTTTGCCCACAGAAAGGTCAAAAATAAGCGCAGGTCGGTCACATGGTTGCGCCGTGTCTCAGCGGTGTAACCGCGAAAGACTCTCGTCTGGGCATACGCGGACAGCCGCGCGTCGACTCACCGCTCCGGTGACAAAAAGATAGGGTCACCCGGCCGAACCCCAACCGATTCTTCGCGATTCGCGAGATTAACCCAGCCGGCTAACAGCCGCGGTCGCACACCCTGAGCTGAGCATGCACCCGGAACCCAGAAAACTCGCCAGCCCACCAAGCGAAACCCTCCCGCGACTGGTTTGCTGACCAGCCACCGCGCCATCCCCAGACTGCACTCAAAAAAACCCTGAACCTAGTCGACACGCCGACTCGGCAGGGAACGGTAACGCCGGCATCCGCTCAGGCAGCTCGACCGTATCGGCGAGGAATTCCTCTGGGGTAGTCGACATGACCTTTGACCTCGCTTACTCGTTGGGCACGGGAACAAGGCGCGTGCTAAGCCACTGACGGCCATGCGCGGTGGTGATGTAGAACAGGTCCGGGTGCCGGCCGTCCTGGGTGATGACGATCGTCGTGGCGGGAGCCTGAGCAGACTGCGGGCGGCGCAGTGTCACCGTGATCGCACCGGTGGGTGCATCGCTGCTGGCGTCGCTGACGACAATCGCGTCAGGCGGCGGTGTGGTAGGGCGTATCGAGAATTGTTGCGGCGCCGCGTGATTGGCCAGAGCGGTCCACTGGCGTGGATCGGCGGTGTAGAGGGCAACCGGCTGGCCTGATAAGGCGAGGCGGGCGATGATGCCGATGTGGAACTGTCGGGTGCCGGTCACCGTGATCCGCACCGGCTCCGGTGAGGCCAGCCCCAGATATACCGGCTGGCGTGCGCGGTTATAGCCGATCGGAACACCGATCGCCGCCGTCGGCCACCGCAGCGCCGCCAGTGTTGACGGCGCCACCTCGGTCGCCGGCAGCTCGACGTCGGCGCCCGCATCGATGCCGGTGGCTGCCAGCACCGGCGCGATGTGTCGATGCAATCCGTGAAACCCAGTAAGGCCCGGCAGTTGCCGGGGCGGCCGGCTGGCAGTCAGCGTGCCGACCACGGCTTCGACGGTGGCTGGTTGGCGGCCGCGTGAGCGTATGGTGACCGCCACCCAGGTGGCCTTGGTGTGCAGGGTGGTGAGGGTTTCCAGGACATCGGGCAGCGCTGCGGGATCCACGGCGTACACGGCGCGGAAGCCATCGGAATACTCTGTGCCAGTCCAGGTTTCCTTGCGCACCGTTGCCGACGGCGGTACGAACCGAGGAAGTTCTTCCTCGTCGCTGAGGGTGGCCAGCCATCCCCGTTCCCGCAGTTCGGCGATAAGCCGGCGCGCCACGGTGTCGGCTAGCGCCGCGCGATGCGGTTGTGATTGCGAGGTGTCGTCGTCGGAGGTCACGCCGGGAGGAGTTCTCAGTGTGGTCCGGCGGGCGGTCAAGGCCCCCACGTTGTTTTCTGCGCGCAATGTGTAGCTCAGCCACGTGTCGCGGTGCTGGCTGTTGCGGCCGCTGAGCAGCGGCGCTGAGTCGCTGCGCAATCCGCTGGCCGGTGGGGTGCGGGTCACCGAGCAGATGGTCAGCGCGTCGGCGCGCACCCCATAACGATCCAGCCAAGCGGTGATGAACTCCCACGGAAGCTGGTCGCTGTGGTCGCCGGGGGCGCTCAGTGCATGCGGATGGGTGCGCAGGTGGATGACGATGCGGGCTTGCAGCGCGCTCTCCCGGGGCGTCGGCGGCGGCTGCGCCGGGGTTGCGCTGCGCCTGCGGTGACCGGTGCGTTGGGAGCGTTGACGGCGGTTATGCCACGCCATGGGAGTCCAGCGGGCCACCGTCGTCGACACGTGCTGGCCGTGCCAGGACCCCACGAATGCGGCGACCGCCGCGACCGCCGCGGCGTAGTGCCACCACTGGGGTGTTCGCCCTGGCGGCAGCAGCGTCGCCCACCCGAGCAGCAGCAGCGAGGCCAGTGTTGTCAGGCGCCGCCAGCTGGGCCACGCTGGGGAGAATCGAGACGACTCGCGGCTAGCGGGTGGTGCGACCACGGCGCATTCCAATCACGGTGACAGCGATGACGGCGGCGGCGATCGCCGCGATGCCCGCACCGAAGGCGATCAGGCGCGGCAGCCGATTATCCGGTGGCGGTGGTGCTGGCGGGGCGACTCGCACGATCGGCATTTGCGCCGGCAGGGCGTCACCTTGAGGGATGTCCCAGGTGAGCGCGGCTACCGGGTCGATGACGCCGGCCCCGACGAGGTTGGACGGTGCACGGGCGGCGTTGTGCGCCGAGGCGACCAGGCGGTTGACCACCTGACGGGAGGTCAAGTTGGGGAACTTGGAGCGGACCAGGGCGGCGGCGCCGGAGACGTAGGCTGCCGCGAAACTGGTCCCGTTGATGGCAACCAACGGCTCTTTGCTGGATGGCAGACCGTTGATGATGCCCGAGTTTGGGCCGTTGCCGAGCGAGACGACCTGTTCACCGGGTGCAGCGACGCCCACCCATGGGCCAGCCATAGTGAAGTTCGACGGCTGCCCTTCGGGGGTCAGGGAGCCCACTGACAAGACGTAGGGCTGCCAAAACGATGGGGTGGAGACGGTGGTGGCGCCGGCCCAGTTTCGGGAATCGTCGGGACGATTGGGATCGGTGAGCGGATTGCTGGTGCAGTTGCTCTCACCGGTGTTTCCAGCTGCGGCCACCACGACGATGTCCTTGTCGATCGCGGCGTAGCGCACGGCCGCGCCCAGCGCTGCTTGGTCGACCTGCTTGTAGACAGGGAAGCAGTCGATCAGCGAGAGATTGATGACGCGGACGCCGGGGATGTCGGCGGCGTGGCGGACCGCCCGCGCCAACGTGGCGACATCGCCGGCGGTCTTTGCTTGCTGGGCATCTTGTCCTGAGGGTGTCTTGGGTGCCCACTGCGCTGAGGTTTGTCGGATTGAGACGATCGCGGCCTCGGGGGCCACGCCGGCGAATCCGTCAGGGCCTTGCTGGGCTGCGATCAGCCCGGCGACCGCGGTGCCGTGTCCATCGCAGTCGAACAAACCCCCGGCGGGTGGATCGATGTAATCCCCGCCCGGGGCGAGGTTGGGCAGGCGTGGCTGTGGTGTGACACCGGAATCGATCACCGCGACCACCACTCCCCTGCCGCGTGAGGTTTTCCACGCTTCGGGCAGGTTGAGCATGGCCTGGCTGGGAGGCACCGCGGCCGGGTCGAACCCGGGCATTGCGCCGTAGACCTGGCATTGGCCGTTCTGGCGCATTTCTTGCCCTGGAGCGGGCGGACCGTCAGGGGGCAGCGCAGCTGGGTCGACGACGGGATATGCCAGCGCGGCGGCCTCAGGCACGGGGCTAGACACCACCAGCACAGCGATGGTCGCGGCGAGTGAGGCCAGTCGGCGGATCATCACAGTATTCCTCGGTTGCGGATGAGGCTGATCAGGCCGATGAGCCACAACATGGCCGGCGGAATCGTGATCAGCAGGGCGTTTTCGAACAGGTCCAGCCAGCGGCGCTGCGGGATGGAAAGCTCGCGCGGTTTGATGGCTGCAGCGCCGAGCAGCACGAGCGTCAAAGCCACCACGGCGGCTGCCGCGTACAGGCCCGAGACCAGGTGGCCGGCGGCGGTGAACGACACCGTCAACGCGATCGCGGTCAGAAAAGGGGTCGCCAGAAACCACAGTGCGGGGATCGCTGAGTCCCAGATCCGCATCCGCAGCACGGTGACGGTGGTGGTGACCACCACCAGCCACCACGCCAACAGTGGCGGTGCGTCAGGCAACCACACCACCAGCACCGATCCGATCACCGACAAGATCACCGAGGCCGCGATCAGACCGCTCTGGTAGGAGTTGCAGGTCGCGGTTTTACGGGGCAGATCTTCCAGTTCGGCCAGCGACGACGCGGCGGGTGTGGGCTCGCCTGGTGCGGGCACATTCGGTAGCGGGAAGCGCGCCCACATCGCTGACACCGTGGGGGCGTTGGAGGCCAACAGCAAGGACACCGCAAGGACTCCGCACCCCAGGGACAAGTACGGCAAGTGCCACAGGATGCGGGCGCCGGCCGCGGCCGCGACGGTGGCCGTCACGGCGACGACCGCGGTGTGGGTGGCCACCCAACTATTAGTGACGGCCAGCAGCAGCAACGACCAGGCGACCAGGAAAGCCGCCGCCAGGAAAACCCGCGGCGCCGCGGCATCACCCGGCACTACCGCGGCGCCGGCCAACGCCAGCGGCGCCGCGGCCGCGAGACCCAGGCGGCCGGCGGTAGCAAGCAGGCCGCGCCGGTACAGCCAGATGGTGACGGCGACGAAGACCACCGCGAGCGCACCCAAAGCTGCAGCCGACCACACGCGGTAGCCGCGGTGCCAGCCATAGATCGCCAGGCCGCACGTTAAGGTCGCCGCGGTGACCACCACCGCTTGGGCGGCGGTGCGCAACATGGCGTGCTCGAAGGGCTTGAACTGGCTGGCCGAATGAATCGCCGAGGCGTCAGCGATGTCTTCGACCACTGGCGGCGCCGTGGGGCCCGGCGGCAGCTTGCACAAGATGAGCTGCTCACCGTCATCGATGTTCAGCGTGGCCAGGGTGGCGTCCAAGCTAAACGGTGTTCCTCCGAGAGGCGCTAGCGAGTAAGGGCGCAACCCGTCGTCGTTGACGGCATCGGCTGGCACGTCGTCGTCGTCGCGACCCGTGGCCAGTGTTGCCCGGATCCGCGGAATCAGTTCCCGAATGGCGAGTGTGGTCGGCAGGGCCAAGTCCACCGCGGCGTCTTCACCGATGATGGCGACGCGGACTTGGCCGGTAGCGGCGGCCGGATCCATCGATCAGAAACCCCCAGTTTCAGTCGTTCGGTGCTGATGCGGCCCCCGGGCGGGATAGTGCTGGGCGATCGAGCCGGCCAACGCCATCAGGGCCTTTCGGGCTCGCGATTTGAGTTCCACGAAGGTGACATCGCGTCCCTCGGCGAGGTGGACGTCGTAGGGGATCCTGACCACGCTCACACCCGGGATCTTGGCGGTGAACTCCTGTTCGGCGTCATCGAGGTCCACCAACGGCTTGTTCTTGAACGTCGAATTCAACGCGATCACCGTGCGGGGCAACAGCCGCGCGAAACCGTGCGCCTGCAGCCACTGGATGGTGGTCCAGGCGCCGTTGAGTCCATCCGGGGCTTGAGAGGCCACCACGACCAGGCTGTCGACGTGATTGGCGATGGTGGAAAACAGCGGTGATGTGATCGCCGTGCCGCAATCGAGCAGGATGACGTTGTAGTGCTTCTTGAGAATCTTCATCGTCGCTTCGAAGTCTTGCGTGTTCAACGTGTACGAGGAGCGTGGATTGTTCTGAGCGCCAAGCATTTCGAGGCGGTCTTTGTTCTGCACGGTGAAGGTCGCGACTGTTGGATAACTGCTGGCGTCCTGCAGCGACGACAACGCCTCGATGTTGGCGTCGGCGCCGCCTTTTTGCTCGAACCGCGACGAGAGGTTGCCGAGATCGGTGTCGACGTCCACGGCGATCACCCGATCCCCACGCTCGCGGGCGATCGCGCTGCCCGCGGCGACGGTCATGGTCGTCTTGCCCACGCCACCCTTGGCGCTGACAAACGCCACCACGTAGACGTCGAGCAGCGGTGCGGTGATACTGCGGATGAGCTTGTCGTGCTCTTCTTGCTTGGCGCTGGGCCCGGGCGTGATGAGCCCGAAGGTCATTTGCGACACCAGCTTTCGCCAGCCCTTGCCTACAGGTCGGCGCCGCGAGGTGACGAACTGTTGGCTTTCGTCAAGCGCGCCGTAGCCGCTGGGCGCGAAGGCTGCCGGTGAGCTTGGCTGGTCTCCGAACAGCGGCTGGTGCGGGTCAGCGGCCGGCGGCTGCGAGGGCCCGGTCGAAGGCCAGCCCGCCGGCAGGTGCTGCTCATGCGGCAGCGGCGTGTCAGTGAAAAAGCCGTCAAGGCCTTGCTCGTGCTGCGGGGGCTGGCCGCGGTGCGCGGCGATCTGGTCGAGTGAGATCTCGGCGGTCTTGTCGTTAGACGTCTCCTCGACAGCCTGCCAAGCGGGATCCGGCTGGCGCGGTTCGGCATTGGGCCGCGCCGGTTCAGGCAGCTTGAACGTTGGCGCTCCGTGCGCTGCCGCATGTTGTGGCCGCGACGGCGGCGGCACTGGCGCGCGGGTCGGCGGAGGAGGCAGCGGCTGATGCGGCGCCTCGCCGCCGGGAGTAGACCCCTGCTGCGGAGGCGGTGCCGCCGGCCACCGCACACGCTGCCCTGGCCCGGTGTCTGGCCCGTTGCTGGGCTGCCTGCCGTCCTCCTGGGGGGCGGCCCCAGAAGGATAGGGGTAGCGCTGGTCTGAGGTGGGCTGTTCGTGGTGGGGGGTGTCGTCTTGGGGGAAGGAATCAGAAGGTGTGCTCATCGCTTCGGTTTCTACTTTCGGGTTGGTAGAGGGTCAGATACTGAAGTTTTCGTCGGGGAACCACGAGCCCGAGGGGAGGCGTTCGGTGAGGTCGCGCACCGCCATGGCGATCGAAAACGGTTCAGCGGGAGCGAAAATGGACACCCCGCCGGCACGAGGCTGCCCCGGTGTGGGGCTGACGAGGATCTGCCCGACCTCGGTGCTGATGATGTTGACACTGACATCGGTGTGATGGTGAGCGCCGTTGGTGGCCTCATGGGCGGTCAGTTCGACGGTGATGCGATCGCCAGCACGGGCCACTTCCATGATCTCAGCTTCTCGTTCGGGGATGCCCAGCTCGACGAGGGCTTCCATCAAGTCAGCGCCACGAGCGACACGGTCGTCGATGGCTTTGCCGGTGTCCATCGGCAGTGAGAACTCCTCGAAGCGAGCCGGCGGCTGATCGGGGGGCAATCCCGCGGTGATGATCGGCACGATCGCTTCGCTGTGGGTCAGCTGCAGCGGCGTGAGCGTCACCATCTGCGCGTAGCGCAACGCGACCACGGCATCTGGCGGTGAGGTGCGCGCCAGCACCCCCCGCAAAATCTGCTCGGGATCGATCATCGTGCGCCATTCCAGCCACTGGCGCGGCTGGCATACGGTCTTAACCGCCTGCGCGACAGACGGTTTGATGTCCCCCTCTGCGTCAATGACGCCGGCCTCAGCCAGCTCCGCGAGGCAGCGCTGGTTGAATGGTTCCCGCTCCGCTGGATCGACATAAGGGGCGGTGATCGCCAGCATCCACGGATAGGCCCCCACGCGCAGGTGGTCGGCGAGAAACCAGGCCTGGTGCGCATCGACCTCGACCGCGTCGTACCTATTCGTCATCGGCACCGGCTCCATCGGTGGGCAGCTTGGCTTCCTCCAATTGGGTCAGCACCGGTTCCAGGGCGCGCTCGACGATGAACGACATCGATGTCGACCAGCGTTTCTCTTGAGTCCGAAGCCGTTTGAGGGTCCGCCGGTTGAGACGGAAGGTAGTCGGGACCTTGTCGTCCTGGGCGAGAACGCGGGCACTCAACTCCCGTACCAGGTCTGATTCAGCCATCGGTCACCCCTTTCGCAATGGGTCTTTTGCCCGCGCGCTCGCAGTAGAGCACATAAAGCGGACACGGCAAATAGATCGCCTATCCCGTTCGCCAATCATGCCCTCGCGCAGCCATCGCGAAGGTTCGCACCCCGCAGAATTCGGGAAGCGAAGAAGTCAGCGCGACAACCGCGCGCACCAAAGCACAATGCGCGAGCCGCCGATGCCGGTAGGCAGTCTGCGAGTATGCGCGAGGCGCATCGCCCGGTATGCGCTCGGTATGCGCTATGCGTTTTCCCCGATGACCGCAGGGCGCGCGGCCCATGTCTCGCCAGTGTCGCGAAGAGCTGCCATGATGGGGACCACGCGAGTGAACCCGTCAGAGTCTTCCAGGCCCCTACCGCGTGCTATCCAATCCCCCGCTCCCCAAATCGTCACGTGACACGAAGGATTTGTTTGCGGTGGCCTTCGAGGGTTGGGTGATGCACGCTGCATCACGGCCGCAGCACTTTGGTCAAGCGTGCAAAGGCGCCAAAAGGCTTGCTGAGGCGCCGCGCGATTTATTACTCTAATACCGGTATTTAGAAAGGAGTGCTCGTGGCCCAAACGACAGCCCGCCCCGCCCGCCGAGCCAAGCCAGCCGGACGCAAAACCGCCAACCGATTCGCGGCCCTGGCCGGCGGAGACGCCGCACCAAGCACAGACCCCTCCCCCGCTACCGACTCCGCGGCGTCGGAGGAAGAAACCGGCCTTATCGCGGGCATGTCAGCCATGGTCGCCAACGAAGCGCACCGGGTCGTCCAGATCCACGTGGCCGAGATCGCACCGCACCCGTTCAACGATCCCCGGCGATCACAGCCGCAGCCTGGCGATCCCAAATGGGAAGACCTCCTCAACGGGGTACGTGCCAGCGGCGTACGGCTGCCCGTGCTGGTGGTCACCCGCGATGCGTTCATGGCGGCGCGACCATCGGCCGCCGACATCGCTGCCACTGCGCGCTACGTACTGGTCTACGGTCACCGCCGGCGCGTCGCGGCGATCGAAGCCGGCAGAGACACCGTCCCAGCCGTCGTCGACGACGCCATCATGGTCGACGACGGCGATCTGGACTCGATGGCTACCGAAAACCTTGGCCGCCAAGACCTCTCCGACCTTGCCGAGGGCGAGTTGTACGCGCGCTACTCCGAGATTGGACTTTCCCAACGCGCCATTGCCGAGCGACTGGGCGTCGACCAAGCCACAGTGTCGCGCAAGCTCGCGCTCAAGCTACTGGCTCCCGAAGTCCGCGACGCCGTCGACGACGGCCGCCTACCCAGCGCCGAGGCCGCGGCCTTGGCCGGCAAGCTGCCCTATGGCCCGCCTCGGCGCTGGCAGAAGACCAAGGACCCCGACCAGCTCAGCGACCTGCGCCACGAAGAACAAACGCAGGCCCTGCACCTGATCCTCACGCGTGGGATGATCGCTACCCGCGCCGCCGAGCGGGTCATCGCCGAGCGCACTGCCCGCGCCAAGGCCGACGAGTTAGGGATCCCCCTCGTCGAGGACCCCCGCGCCGAGCTCGGCGAGAACTACCACCTCCACCGCGTCCCCGACTACGAGCCCGGCGCCGAGATCATCGGCGCCATCAACCCCGCCTCAGGGGCCCTAGATCTCTACGCACGGCCCCTGGCCGGCGAAGGGTTGACGTCGACGACGTCGAGCATCGGCGACGCGGCCGCCGCGGACCCGGCCGCTCAGCCGGGCGCTGCTGAAATTCTCGACCCGCCAGCCGAATCGAACGCACCCCCGCCTCGAGAAGAAACAGGGCAGGATCCAGGCCACAGTGACGAACCGTCTCCGGAAGCCGCCCAGCGACAGGCAGACGCCCAAGCCGCGGCCCAGGCCCAACGCGCAAGGCGGGAATTCTGCGCGGTACTGATCAATCAGCAGCCCTCCAACGCCGAGCTCCTCAAGATACTGGTGGCGCAATACCTGTCCGGCGTGGCCGCGCGCAGCGCAACATCAGCGGTAAGCGCGCTGCTACGGGACTGGGACGCCACCGCTGACGGCCCAGCGGAGAAGGCGCGAAACGCACGGGCCTGGCACCGTGCGGTGGCCGCGGCTGAACTACACACCGCGGAACTCAAAGACAAGGCCTGGGACGACGACGCCGTCGCCCACGTCAACCTGCTCATCAACCGAGCCGGCTACCAACCGACTCCATGGGAACACCGCCAGCTCGAGACCGCCGGCGCTTAAACCATCCGCATCGACCGTCACAACCGCCTCGGGTGATGCAGGCTGCATCACCCGCCCCATGCTCAAAGGAGATTATCGATGTCCACTTACACCGTCGCCAACATGTCTGGCAGCGTCGGGAAAACGACGACCGTCGTGACCACCGCCATCCAGCTCGCAGGCTCTGGCCTGCGGGTGCGCGTCATCGATCTCGACCCCCAAGCAAACGCCAGCACCTGGCTGGGCTACCCCGACATCAGCGGTGTCACCATCGCCGATGTACTACGCCAGCAAGCCACAATCGACGACATCGAACGGCCCGCTCGCATCATCCAGGGTTTCACCGACGCCGGCGAACCCGAATACACCACCGACGAGGCCACCGAAATGCACATCGGCAACCTGACGGTCGTGCCCGCCGCCCGCTCGACTCTGGACAAACTGATGGTCGAACTACCGGCCGTGACCGGAGGCGTACTGCGCCTGCGGGATGCCCTCGAAGCGGCCACTCCTGTTGACGTCACCCTCATCGACTCCCCCGGCTCCAACAGCGCACTAGTCACCACGGCACTGATCGCGTCCTCAGTCGACGAGGACGGCCCTTCCGGCGGATGGGGATTGATCATGTGCACCAAACCAGCAGGCAAGGAATCAGAAGGCATCCAGGCGCTCTTGCAAGAACTCGCGATCATCAAAAAGACCTTCAGGATCGACATCCCGCTTTTGGCCATCGTGCCGTGCGCCGTGCCAGGCACCGGCGGCGTGTACCGCGAACAGATGGAGTACTTACAGGAAGGCTTCGGTGACAAGGTCACACCGGCGGTCCGACGTAGCTCGATCGTGGATGAGGCCTACACCAACTACCTTCCCGTCCCGCTGTATGGATACCGAGCCAAAGACGTCAGCAAAGACTACGAGAACGTCATTGACCATATGAAGCGCCAAGGAATGTTCCGCCCAGCAGCCATCAAAGCCTAGCTCCGTGGACGGCCCCGCCAAATCCAGCGACCTCAGCAAGGTCAATGTCCCCACCGAGCTGCACCACAGGGCCCGCGCGGCTGTGCGCATCGTCGAGCGCGTCACAGGCCGCCGCTACACCATCACCCAATTCATCGAGGAAGCTATCGTCGCCCAGCTGCGCGTAATCGAGCACGACTACAACGAGGGCCGCGAGATCCTCCCCGACCCACAACCCCTCGAACCGGGGCGACGCTAAGGCGCGTTGACAGCCCCGCCGCTCCACGATGAGCCGTCGGGCTCATGCGGCGACGCCAAATGCACACGATACTGAGGTCACGTTGCTGACCCGAGTGCGCACGCCGCCGCATTCAAGAACCCGGGCTGATTTCGCCTTACGCCCATGAGAATCCGAAGCCGCGACTCAGTGCCCTGGCGCCGCATCGGACACGAGGGGCGGTGAAGGGTCCTCCCGCTGCACGACCAGGCTCCCCCACTGCCGCGTCCATATAGCCCGTGTGACCTGCGATATCCGGGCGATAACCGGATAACGAGACGTGTGACTCGCGGGTATCGCACCGGATAACATGAGGGTCATCAACGGGTGACTGCCCGCCCTATGTGCGAATCTGCGTACGTGGCAGTGACGCCTGTGGTGCCGGGTCTAGCGCCGCATCGTTGTCGGCTGACCGACGCGTTGCCACACGCACGGACAACGCACGTATGCCCGTGTGGCGCAACGTCCAACGCCTCAGCCAACTACCCGTGCGGCCCACCGCGTGAACACACGGCGGTCGCAACGCTCTAGCGACCACCCGTGCACCCACAACATGTCCCGGACGCGCAGACGTCCGAATTGACGGCAGCACAGTGCCGTGACCACACGGGCCGATCGCCGCCCGGGCCCACGGGCGAAGGACCGTCGGTCGCAACGTCCAAATAGTGGGCTAGGTAACGGTTCGACTTCACGTCCGTGCGCCTACATGACATCTCGCGGGTGGGTACGTACGTTGCGACGCATGACAATGACTGGGCCCGATGCGCGGGCCATCCTCGTAGCGAATCAGAAAGGCGGAGTTGGAAAGTCAACGACCGTCGCCGCAGTGGCGGAAATGATCGCCGCCGCGGGAAAAAGGGGCCGTCGCGTGCTCGTCGTCGACGGCGACCCACAGGCCAACGTCACCGTCGAAGATCTCGGCGTCGACGGAGACCGCGGACAATCACTGGCCCAGACCCTGCAATTCGGTGCGCCGCTTGTCCCGGTGCGCAACGTACGGGCCAACCTCGACGTAGTCGCCGGCGGTCCACAACTTGCCGTCGTCGGCGCCGGCGCTCACCTGATGGCCGAGAACGGCATTGACATGGCCGCCAACCTGGAAAACCAGCTCGCCAAACTATGCGAAGACGAAGGCTATGACCTGGTCCTCATCGACTCAGGTCCAGGTGACGTACCGCTGCTCGATACCTATCTCACCGTCGCCAACTATCTGTTGATCCCCACCCGCGACGACCAAGCCAGCCTGGGCGGTGTCGAACGGTTGGCGCGACGCTTCTGGCGAGCACGCAAACTCGGTGCCTCCATCCAACTTCTCGGTGTGCTGCTGTTCGATGTCAACCCACGAGCGAAAAAGCGCAACCAGGACGTGTTCGATCAAGTCAGCGAAATGCTCGAAGGCAGCGGGACAACGCCGTTCGACATCACGATCCGCTCCGCACCCGCGGCCGCCGTCGACATGCGAACGCTCCACAAAACCGCCGGCGAACTCGTTGCGCTAGCCAACGACGACCGCCGAGCTCGACTGTCGAAGCTGCGCGACAACCAAAGTCCCGAGCGCGCCATGTGGACGAGTGACCCCACCGGCCTTGCCGCCGACTACCAAGAGCTCGTCCGCCAAATCGTCACACGGCTCGGCCGATACGAATCAGTGACGGCGGGGGAGCGGGTCGGATGAGCCCTTCACGCACCCGCGGCAAGCCGCTGTTCGACCCCGAGGCGCTCAATCAGGACCTGGACGAACTGTGGCCGGCCCGTCCACGCGCCGCTGCCGCGCCGACTCCACCGCCGGTTTCGCCACAACCGGCAGACACCGCTGTCAGTGCCGAACCGGCCCACTCTGACCCGCGGCCGGCAAGTGCCTCGGTCATCGAACCGGTACTCGCAAGCGCCCCCGCGACTGAATCGGCCCGCGCAACCACGCCAGCAACGACCAGCCCGGAACAGCCCACAAAACCGCGACAGACAACTACCGGACGGCCGAGCACAAGAACCCGTCCACCCGAGGTCTTGCTATCAGCGGAAGTCTACGACGAGCTCTACCGAACCCAGATCGCCGAAAAGAAGGTACGCCGCGGACTCGCCCGAACGATGGGCGCCATCGTCTTGGACGCCATCGAAACCCACGCGACGAAACTGGCGACAACCTGGACTACCCAGCGATACGCCGTAGGGGAGGGCCAACTATTCGAACGCCCGTCCTCGCACGCAGTCCCGCGGCGGCGTCGCCACGCAACCGCTCCACGCACCGTCGTTCTGTCAGGAGTGACAGCCGCAAACGGTCAACGGCTTGACAACCTCGTCGAGGCCTGGGCCGCCGGCACGCGAAGCGCACTCGTGGAACAAGCACTCAGATACGAATTTGGGCTCATCCCGGACTGATTCGCGCGAATTCGCCTGGCTGCGCGTCGCAGCGGGAACAAATTGCTGATCGCATCCTGATAAGTCACATCCGCCCGTCGCGAAGAGCGGGAGCAGCTGTTGACCCGCGAAAGTCCGCTACGGTCAAGTACTTTGCGCGCGAGGGTGACTGTGATTATCCAGCGTGGCGTTAGTCCCGCGGGATCTGTTCACGTCCAGTCGGTTCGGGGAAATCTGGCGCTATTCACCGATTCCCATCGGCGGTCAGATCGCGTTGCGCCCGGGTGGAGTGGCGTCCTCTTTGGGGCCGACGCGCCGCACGCGGGTCCTCAGATCGGGGTCGCTCAGGAAGCCGTCGATGAGCGGAACCGGCCCGCCGACACAGGTCCAGTCGTCGTCCCACAGCGTGGACACCAGCCAGGACCGATCCACCGGGAACATCAGGTCCGGCAGGCGAGTTGACCGCGACGACCATAAGTCGTCGGACCGCCAGCAGGCGGCCTGTTCTGGTCCGGCCTGTACGAGTACATAAGGCCAGTTCGCATACAACGTCACTCTTGGCGCGTCAGGGAAAACGACGTCCGCGGACCCAGTGTCGAGGTAACCAATCCACCACTGTTGATCCGGCGACTGTCTAGTGAGTAGTGCGACGATAGCCTGGTCGTGGCTCTGCTTTTCAGCTTGGGGCTTTGGCAGTAAAACGGTGGCGTAGTCATCGAATATCGGCGGGATCGCCGACGTGATTCTGACGCCGATCGAGGTAGCCGTGGTGATCCATGCGACATCCGCGCGCGTACCAATCGGCCAACTCTTGCCGTCTCGGATGACCGGACTCACCGCGTCGACCAACGCCGATAGTGTGTGTGCACCAAAGCATTATCTGTCGGGACAGTGGAGGTTTGCACCCGAGCCGGCTGCGGGACTGATCTGATCGGCCGGTTTCGGGGGAGATGTCACTCGGAGCACCGATAGTTAAGAGCAGAACCGAGAGGATCCGCAATTGGCCAATGAACAGTCCGCTGAGCCCACATCAGGACGCCATGCATGTTTCGACGCCGGTGTGCGCGCGCCCTACCGCGGGCTCGTGTGCGACCGACGTCACGGGCACTGATCCGGCGAACCGAGGAGCCCCCAACATGGTCGCCACGACCATCACGTTCAGCACCTCCCGAGGGGTCGTCTCGTGGAGTGCGCTCGAGCGGCGCGCAGTTGGGCCGCCCGGCGGGATTGCTGGCGGCTTACTTGGTGGTGAACCAGCCTTGGTCGCTATTGTGCGTGAGATCCTTGCCGGCAGCTTGCCGAAAACAGTGCGCGTGGCAGAGCCCAACCTCGACTATATGTTCACCCGGAACCGCGACACCGCCGCCGACGTGGCCGCCGCGATGCTCGTGGCCGGCAACGGTAGAGGACGGCTTTCCGATACAGGGTGGGAGGTACTGGACGCCGCGATGGAAAGCGACCGCGCTGACGAGGATTTCCGTGGTCTGACGACCTAATTGTCGACCGGGGATTGATCAGCGACGGGGGAGGGGAATCGCCTGACCTACATGGCGGATAGATCGCGGGTGTGCGGGCTGTGGCGCGTTCTACGCATCATCATCGTGTGCGGCATGACGGCCATCGAAATTGGTGAAGGCGCACTGCGGGCCAGGGGTCGGCATGTAGACCGTGGCCGCACATTGGCGGCAGTGAAAGCTGCGATGAACGGATCCGCAGGAACATTGTTGGCTGCCGACCAGGACACGTCCGCCACCTCGCAGCCTGTGGCCGTTGGGGCACAGCGGTGGGGGCGGCGGTTCTTCCCAACCTCGGCGAGTACGGCGCAGACCACCCACGAAGGTCCATCGTATGCCTAGCCTCCCGCCGGAGGCGGTGCGACAAGGACTGCTCGCCGCGCTGACTAAAGCGGCCGGGCCAATGACGACCGCTGAACTACGGCGCGGTCTTTCAACTAGTTTCGGCGCGGACGTGGTTCACGAACGCATCTATCACAACTTGGAGATCCTCGAGAAACGCGGCCAGGTAATCCGCGCAGGCACGGTGGGTCGCCACACGACGTGGCGGCTCAGTATGGCGAACACAGTGATCGCACGTGGACTGACTAGCTGAAAGCGTTGAGTGTGACAAATAAGCAGTTTTGCGTCGTGCCTTTATGCAGGCCAGACCTGGACCAGGTCATCAAGGGGCACAAGAAACACTTGTAGACAAGCACAACGAATGCTTGTTGGTGTCACAGTTCGTGGATAGCATCACACCCGTGCTGAACGTAGCTGCAGAACGCAGGCGGCCATGACGACGACGGATCCTAGCGTCGCGTCGATTCAGGCTGCCGCGCAACGGGAATCGGCAAGCTTTGCCTCGAAGATGGCTGATTCATCTCTGGCGGCCGCAGTGGATGTCTGGCTGCGCCGCGTGGCCCGTCGCAAAGCTACACCTGCGCAACGTGCTCGACTGGTTAAAGCTGTGGAACGAGCCAGTGCCGCTGAAACCAAAGCGGTGCAGCTGACGCGCGCCGCGCTCTTACGCGCCGCCGGCCTCGATGAGCGACCCGCCGCCGCGGCGGCGATCGCGGCCGGTGCGACCTACACCGAAGTCGGTGCCGTACTCGGGATGACCCAGCAGGGGGCCAGCGCGCGCATCCGTCCGTACCTGGCCGCCCGCACGCCTGAAGGCCGCCTATGACGGACGCAAACACAGCGTCGCTAATCGTTGAGCGTCACGTCGTGATTGTCACCGGCTCGGGTGCGTTCACGGTCGGCGGTGATGTCCTTACCGGGCCGGTGGACTCCGTCGACAAGCTTGAGAAGCTAATCGAGTGGGCGCACGGCAATCGTGGCCTACTGCAGCCGATACCTGCCGGGGATGCCGATGCGGACCCTGCCCGGATATGGGTGGTAGGTGCGGGGTGTCGCCATTTGATTACTCCCGACCCCGGCGCGGGGGATTCCGGACTGGTCGAGCAGCTGGGGCGGTCGTTGGCGCCGCTGGTGGGGCGCGGTTGGGAGCTGCGGCACGGAAAGGGACGTGCGGTCGTTCTGGCTCGGGGAGTTGGCGCGCAACGTGTTTCGGTCGAGATCGTGGCCGAGCTGCATCCCTGGTTAGTCGGTGAGCGCGACGATCTTGTCGAGGACGCGGCTGAATTGGGGCGCCGCCTGCACCGGTGGTCGGCCGTGCTGGGAGCGCTGCCCGCAGGCAGCGGAGCGGCCTCGGCAGCGGTGATCAATGACCGCATCATGCGGGCCCGCGCCGGGCGGCGGGGGGCCGTCGTGTCCGAGCCCGGGGTGCTGCCGGCGAACGTTATGGCCGAGATCCGCGTTCAGCCACCTTGGTGTGCGCCTGCTTCGGAGGTCGAAGAGGAATTCGAGCACAGCGACCAGCTGGTGTGGCTGACCCAGGAATGCCCTGAGCTGGCGGCCGCGGGAACACTGACGTTCGGATACGGCCAACCGCAGGTGCTGGACGCCATAACAGCAGCTGCAGCCAGCACCGGCCAGAAGCGGCCATTCGGACTGTGGAGGGTCACGCTCCCGCCAGCTGGTGACATGCGGTTGCCTCAGATGCTGCCGCCGCCTCACCCACAGATGCGCCTTGATACGCCAACCCTGGCCTGGGTGACCACCGAGGATCTTGACGGGCTGGCCAAAGACGTCCGCGACGGCGGCGCCGGCCTGCCCGCCGCTCGGCTCGGCATCGAGCAGGCGATCGTGTGGCCCCAGCAGACCCGCCTCTTGGAAGCCTGGTCGACGCGGCTGCGCGAAGCCCGGGAAGAGTTCGCCAACGATGCGCCACTACGTGCGCTCGTCGATTCGGCTGCCGCGGAATATCTGCAGGCGCTGGCCGACCCCGAACCGTGGGCTGATCCAGCGTGGCGACAGCACTTCCAGCCAGCCTGGGCCGCGGCGATCGCCGCGCGAGTGCGATTCCGTGGCCGGCGGGCAGCGATGCGGATCTCGCGCGAATACCGGCTGTGGCCGGTGTATGCGCGCGATGCCGCGATGATCTATGCGACTGGCCTCGACGAAGCGACGGGTGAGCCAGTGGATCTGTCCGACACCCATTCCCGCCTGGGACGCATGACGGTGACCCACCAAGCGGCGGTGACTGACGAGCTCATCCTCGAGGTCCTGACCGCTGAGAACACCGCCGAGGTCGCCGCTGCGCTGAGCGCTGCACTCGAGGGACCCGGCCAACGAACGCCCATCGCCGTCGCGCCCAAGATGGAAGCCAGCAATCCAAGAGGTGTGGAGAGCCCGGCATCGGAAACCGCTGCTGTGGATGCTGACCAGGGGCCCCTCAACGGGGCGTCGGTAACGGCTAAAGGATCGGCAGCCAAGGACGATGTGACACCGTCGCCGACGACGGCCGGGACCCAATCTGGCCGCGCCTCGAACAGGGCCGTATCTGGCGGCGCACCGGCCGCGGTGTTACACACCGACGGGCTCTGGCTGGCCGATGGCACCCGAGTCGAACTGGGCCCACCGATCGTGCACGTGGGTCAGGTCGCCGAGCTTGCCTATACGCACCATCTCGGGTACCGCCTCACCGCGAAATACAATGAGCCAGGACAAATTTGGATCACCGAAGCGGCGTGCCAGGAATTCGGTATCGACGTCGCTGCCATCAGTCGCCGCGATCGCGCCAAGTCGCTGCGCCAACTCACCGAAAACATCGACTTCGTCACCGGCGCGGTCAACGAAGGATGGAGCCTAGGCGGGGCGGGGGAGGACCCTAACGCTCACCGGCTGGGCACCTGGACCCGCGTCTATCGAGACGACAAGCGCGGTGTGATGATCGCGCTCATCCCCGGCATGGGCACCGGCGCGGATGAGATGCCGATCTTGTCCGATGAACCGGCGCCAGCTCAGATCGCCAAGCGGCTGCAGCTACTGGCTGACGCGTTGCGGTTCCCGTGGAAAATCAACGCCGGTGTCACCGCGGTGGACTTGATGTTGCAGACCAGAACCAAGACGTGGTCCCCACAGGAGTGGCGCGACGTCGTCTTCGCGCCGTCGACAACCGCGCCGCCGTTCGGTATCGGAGATGTGGAATCGGACTTCGATTGGTCACGCCGACCCACCAGCGACGAACGCCAACGCCGCTACATCCACGCCTATGACCGTGGCGGCTCCTACGTGGCCGGCATCGCCGGTCTGGAGTTGCCCATCGGCGACCCAATCCACCACCCCGATGGGGCACCATTTAACGCCAAGACACCGGGCTACTGGCTAGTCGACATCCCCGAAACCCCCGACTGGCGGCTGCCCTATGTCCTCAACCCGAGAGGACTGCAGTTCACCGGCCCCAAGTGGGTATGCACCCCGACGTTGGAGCGCGCTATCGAGCTCGGCTACCAACCACAAATCCTGCAAGCATGGCTGTGGTCGCGCCACGGCCGAGTGCTACTGGGCTGGTACGAACGGTTCCGCGACGCCAGTGCGATGCTGGACCTCGACGATCCCGACGCTCAAGCCGCGCGTGATCAAGCCAAAATCATCCGCACCCACGGGATCGGCATCATCGGCTCCGATGAGCACCTCAAAGGCAAACCCGCCTACAGCCCCGAACGGCGGCTGCACGTACTCGCCAAAGCCAAGGCCAACATCGTCTACCGGCTACACCAAATCGGTGAGAAGACGGGGCAATGGCCCTTGGCGGTGGCCACCGACACGGTCCTCTACGCCTCCGATGACCCGGATCCGGTGACAGCCTGGCCTGGCGGGCCAGAGTCGTTTGGCCGCGGCTTCGGGCAGTACAAGCCGGAAGGCTCTGGGCTGCTCGACGAGCACCTCGAGCACCTCAACGGACGTGACTACCGCGGCAAACGAGACTTGATCCCCGCCCGTGAGTGGCGCGCCAATCTGTGCACTGACGCTGAGGGCTGCTGATGGCGCGCCGAGGCAGACGCAGCCGAATCAGTGCCAGCGACCTGGCGGGGTACGGCTCGGTCGCTAACGGAACGGTCGACGTCGACCGCGCCGCACGGGGCTTGGGTGCATCCAAACGCGATGTCCGCCAAGCGATCCGGCAAGCACAAGCAGCGCAAAGCAACACGTTCTTGCGGCGGATCTCAGGCCGGCGTGAGGCCGACTCCGCAGAGGGCAGCAGCATGCGAGGCATGTTGCAGGCAGTGTTCGGCCGGGGCCCGCGTGGTGGGACAGTCAACGCCAGAGCCGCCGCGCAATCACTCGGAGTTTCCCAGGGCACCGTACGGCGCTGGGCCGCTGGCACCCAACAACCGTCGAAGGGCCGACTGGCGTCGATCCGGGCAGCGGCGCGGCGCGTCACGACGACCAAACGGGGTCGACGGGGGGCCACGGCGGACTTCCGCAGCAGCTCACAAGGCAGGCAGGCGCTTCGCACTGGCAGCAAAATCTGGGTCAGCGGTGAGCAAGGCGTGGGCGGCTACGACCAGGGGTATGCGCGCGATCGCCGCGTGGCCAACGACATCAGTCCCGAGGAGATCGAGGCCCTGTTGCGGGCTTATGAGGACGGCGGCGATGAGGGCCTTCGAAAGTGGATGAAAGAGTTCTTCGACGACAAGTACGTCGCTGGCTGGGACTTCGTCACTATAGACGATTTCGGTATCGGTACCCCCGAATGAGCCTGCAAGCCAAAGCAATACGACCCAACGCTGGCCCCCGGTGGAGCCGCAAAAGACTCATCGACATGCTGCTCGACTGTTACGGCGCCACCAACCGGAACACCGTCGACGCGGCGGCGGTCGCCGCGTATGCCGGTGTCACACCCTCCACCGTTCGCCGCTGGATCTCCAAGCGACACCCGCCATCTCGGCGCATGGCCATCCCGAAACATCGGATCGCCCAACTGCAACGCGGTCCCGCCGATGTCGAGCGGCGCAACGACCAGCAGTATCGATACGCGCTCAATGCGCTCGCATCGATCGAGGACGAGAGCGCAATCCTGCCGCCCTGGCGCGAACAAGGCTGGCTCGACCCGCACACCGTGGCCATCATCGCCATTCACGCCAAGCCCTGGCTGCAAGTCGCCGTCACCAACGCCAGCACACGGGCATTAGGGGAACTGCGACGCCGGGGAACGCTAGTGGCCAGCCGGACGGTGCCGACACGATTCCACGCCCAAGTCCTGGCCCACGCCGTGATGGTCCGTCAACAAGCATGGCGAGTCCACCCCGCACCGCGCTATCTTGCTGCCGGCCGTACACAAGCCTGGATGGCAGACGCGCCCCCGGTCGACCTCGCCACGCTGGCCGCTGACCTGGGAATAGTGCACCCGGCCTCCGACCAGAGCGCCGGTTAGGCTTAGCAAGTGGTCCTGTTCAGGCGCTTCGCCGCGCGGACTCGAATCAAACGCGCCTCCGCCGAAGCCTTGAGTCAGCCGCTCTTTGGCATGCGGCGTCAGAGCTCGATCGACTCATCGGCGATCGACTTGCCATCAGGGACGGCGCCCCCCGTCGCAGCGACCCAGGCCGGGGCCCCCGCGCCGCGCTCAATGGCGGTGGCGGTGGCCGCTGAGCCAGTCAGTGAACGCCAGCATCACGCCGGTGCTGTCGTCACGCTCGAGGCATACGGGCTGGCAGATCCCTACCGACCTGACGCCTATGCGCAGTGGCTTCCTGACTGCCCGAACTGGCGTTTGACCCGCCGTGCGTACAGGCGACAACGACGCCGTCGACGACGAGTGGGCGCGGCCTGAACCAGTGTCTTGCTCGCCGGAAGGTCAGCGCGAAGCGGACTGCGTAGCTTTGGGCGCCAACGTGGGCAACGTGATTGTTGTCAAAGGATTCTGAGTGGGCCTGGTGGGGCTGCGGTGGCTTTCCTTGCTGGTTGCTATGGCCACAATCAGTGCGACAATCAGTGGAATCATAATGAGCGGCAGCCACATCCACCATTTGGTGTACGCCGGACGGGTGGGTGGAGGCGCCCATACATGGATGTGGCGGCCGCCTGCTTGGTAAGTCGCCCACCATAGCGCGTAGTCGTGAACTTGACCGGCTTGGCGGCGCAGCACCGTGCGGGCGCGCGCGTTTCGCGCCAACGAGATCGGATTCCACACCAGCGAGCCCATGCTCCACCAACCGGCCAGCATGCAGTGCTGTTGAGCAGCATCGATCGCGGCCTCGCACTGCGCATAGCTACCGGTGGTGATGCACGGCTGATTCAGCCACAACATCACAGCGCCAGTGTGTTTGAACGTGCGCACCTGAAACGTCGGCTCCACTGGCGGCGGTGGATATGCCGCCGGAGCCGAGCTTGAGGGCGCTGGATAACCCGGCGACGCTGGCGGCAGATAACCGGGTCTCGCGCCCCCGGCGCTAGGAGGATAACCGCCCGGTAGTGGCTGCGGGTTCGGCTGCGACACCCTTCGACCTCGATCTCTCAAGACGCGTGAATCTTGCAGCAATCAAAGTAGCCGAGTTTCATGACGACACGAAGCTCTTGGTGGTGCTGGTGCCGACGCTGTGGTTGCTGGTGACGGTGCAGCGCGTGCTGGCGGTATCGACTGCGCAGGTGCTGGACCACGTTGTTGGCGTAGGTCAGACTGTCGCCCGTGGGCAGCGGGATGCATCCGGCCGCACCGGTGGATTCGCGGGTGACGCCGTCGGATCCCACGCGCTGCGCGCTGAGGAGTTTTTTCGCGTGTGGTCTTCGAAAAGCCACCTGGGCTCGTGGTCGTGATCCGCATGGTTGGCTCCCTGAGCGGGCAAGCGTCTCAGGGTTTGACCCGATCTGGATGGTGCATGACCCTTCCGACCCAACAGCTGTGCGATAGGCTCGACTCGTCGGTCAAACCCCCTGCCCGGAAAGAGCTTTCGATGCGCATTGCCAGCGGGCCACGGTGGGGGTGGGCCGCATTCGCCGCGGTCTGCTTGACCGCATGTTCGTCCCATCCTTCGTCGTCGGCGCCGACCCTGGCGCCATCCACCAAGGAGCCCATACCAGCGCTGAACGGAAGCTACACGTTCACCACTGACGGCGCGCGACTCACCCGTTGACGGTCAGCCACGCGCGGGAGGCGTCGTGTCCAAGACGGTCTGGGAGATCAATGCATGCGGGCCTGGTTGCGCTCATGTGCAGTCCTCACTGGGCTGGACGGCTGAGTTACACCTTGTCGAACACACATGGCAGGCAACGCGGAAACTGCCCGCCGACTGCGCCGCGGAGCCCTCCAACATCAGCTACTCGCTTGACGCCCAAACATTGACGGGGACCGCCACCAACTCCTTACCGTGCGCGCAGCCTCCGGGTGTCGCCGTGGTCCCAGCAACCCTCACTAAGAACTGAGGCCACGGCAGGCCCAATCCTGTTCGCGGGCACGACATGCCACGAGCGGCTGGCGTGTTCTGCGCCTCGACGAGAGTGTTCTGCGAGACCCTGGTGGCGGCCTACCGCGAGGTGTATGCCCCATGCCCGCCCTCATCGTCCCGGATCTGCACGTGGTGATGTGCTGTGTGCCGTGCCCTGTCACCTGTGCGCGATGCTGGGCTGCGATGTGAAAGGGGAAATCGAATCCCCCGCACTGCCCTTCGTGCGCCAGCAGAGACCGGGCTTGGCCCGCCGGTCAAGGCTTGTGCACGCCTCCGCGACGACTACCTGCTACACCTCGGGGTCCTGTCACTCCTGTAGGTCGACCTCCCAGTTCGATCGTTGGATCCGCACGTCGAGCTCACGGAGGTCGCGGGCAACCTGATCGGCCCGGGCCCGCAGATCAGCGACCGCCACCGCAGACAGCATCTTGAGCTCTGAGCGCAATTGCCGCGTGTAGCCCTGCTGATTCTTCCCGGCGGCCGCGTCCGCTGCGCTGGTCAGAACATGGTGGCGCCACCGCAGCGCGTCGCGGCGGCCCAACGCGTCGGTCAGCGTGCCGTCCGAGCCGATCGTCGTGGCGGCGTTCGTACGGTTGATCCGCTGGATGAGGATTTGATACTCGTCGATGACGCCGTCGACTTCGGCGAGCAAGGCGGCAGCATCCTCGGCTGGTTCTTCGCCCTCCTGGTAGCGGGCGTTGCTCACGATGCGGGTGCGCAACTGTTCGATCTTGCGGACCGCATCCGCCCGCAGCGACAACGCCTCTGCCAATTTCACAGCTACTCCTTCACAGTTTGCCCAACCATGATGGTCCAGCACCGGTTAGCCGGCAACGCCTTTTCGGCTGCGCGCGGTGCCCTCAACCGGATTGGTCGATTCGAGATCCTGCCGCGCGGTCAGGTAGCTCTTCGACAAGGCGAGCGCCACGCTAGCCGCGGCGACGAGAACGTAGACCGGCAGCAGGTGCATGAAATCGGTGTAGCCGATGGCGAAGTGGACGATAAGGACCGGCGCGGTCGCGCACGCACATCCCAACAGCAGAGTCCACCACACCGCGCGCTGGCCCCGACGCCAACCCCACGTGCTGATCAACAGGACCGCCAGCCCCGCCCCGATCAGGGCGCCGCCGAAGCCCGCCCGATCATGGGCGATGAACGGCAGCAGATGCGCGTCAGCCGCCTGCAGATGATGGGCGCAGGTGCCCATGAAGCCGAGGTCGGTGGGCACAAACACCGAGGTGAATCCGACGACGGAGATGACCACGCCGGCCACCGTTAGGCCTGCGCCGACGCCGACCATCAACAGCTGCCCGAATAGCGCCCGGCGGCGCTGCGCCTCAGGCCCTTCGACCACCGGCGCCCAATGCGCCCCGGTCGCCCGCCGGCACACCGCCATCACCAGCGTCGGGAATAACACGACGACGACCACCGTGTGCAACGGTTCCACGAACCCGCCGGTGCCAAGGAAATAGAAGTAGCTGCCGAAGACAACCACACCCGAAATCAGCAGAACACGACGCGCCCACCGGTAGCCTTGGCGCATCGCCGCAGCCACGCCGAGATAGAGGATCCCGATGCCGATCATGTTGGCGGCCATGGTGATTCGATCATGCTGCAAAAAGCCGACCAGATGTGGGTTGAGCCGATGCAGATCGGCCACCGTTGCACCCAGATAGGCGCGGTCATAGCCCAGTAGCACCGGGCCCAACGCGACCACGCCCGCACCCAAGCCGGCCACGATCAACCCCAGCCCGGTCAGCGAGGCCCAGAACCAATCGGGCCAGCGGCGCGGACCCGCGGCGAGGCTGCAGCGCGACGACGGCACCGGCGAGGTGGGGGTAGCCGCTTCAATTACCCGGTTGAACCAGCCCGGCCCCGCCTCGAGTAGCACTGAGGGCCGGGCCAGCACCGTCGTCGACGCATCGGTGAGCGCAGACACCGCCGGCGCCAAATCCGCGCCGCTCAACCGCACAACGGGGCCGTCCGGATCGCCGACGCTGACGGCGTCGACGTCGCCGGCGATCGCTGCACATGTTTGCGCGTTGTCGGCCACCACGGTGACCCGGCACCGGCGGCCGGCCGCCGCGCGACGCACGGTCGCGACATCATCGACACCGACCGGGTTAATCTCGATTACCGAGGCGCCTTGCACAGGAAGAACCGCGATGGCCTCCCACGCGATCCGGGGTGGGACCGAGGCGCCGAACCGGCCGGCCCACTGCGCCGGCACAGCCGGGTGATCGAACACCAGAGGAATCCAGCGTCGCCCGCCGGTGTAGCGAATCAATGCAGCGAGCAACCGCAGTGCCCAAACCTGGCTGAGGCGCTCACCGAGCAACAACGCCGCAGGCCGACGAAGCGGCACATAAGTCCAATCCGGCACAGCCCGGATTCTGACACGCCTCGGTGTCATTGGCGCAAGGCTCAAGGCGCGCTGAAATGGCACACAACTGTGTTAGATGTGGACGAATGCAGACCAGAACCCAAGCCACGGCTACCTGGGCATGACCCGCGTACTGATCTGGTTGATGCCGCTCTACGTGCTCGCGTTCACGGCCCTCGATGCCCTCTTCGGCCCCCATCGCCAGCACGGCCCTCTACCGACAGCAGCGGTCATCGCAGCCGGCGCCGGGGCCCTGCTGTTTTTCGCAGCCGGCATACACCTGGCCGCCTCCTGGGAACGGCAACGACGAACCGCAGTCCAAAACGGGCGCAGAACTGGTGCGGCCCAAGCCTTCCTAGACCGCCACCCCCACCTGTCGGAACTGCTAGTGGTGGCAGTCGGATCCCCCTCAAATCAGGCACTGGGCTGGCTGATCGGCCTGGCACTATCCGGCGGCACCAGCTACGGCCTTACTCTCGCGCTGACGGCGGCGTTCCACGGAGCCCCTATTGCGTTGCTGGTTTCGGTGAACATCGCCAGCTACACCGTGCTGGTGGCCACCGCGACTTACCTCAACAGCCGCACGACCGCCCCTGACATCTGAGCGCCGGCGTGAACCGTTTTTCGCAGCGGTCGGACCTCGGCCGCCGACAGCCGCGAGCTGAGCCCCGGGGTCCCCGATTACTCAGTTCTTGGATTCTCCCGTCGGGACCGACGGCGGCTCATTACTCTCAGGAGCCGTGAAACCACAGCTGGCCGGCCCGCAATGACTGCGGGGAGGACGTCAACGCTATGCCATTGACGACCGGCCAGACGTTCGCCGGGTACACCATCATTCGCTTGCTTGGGTCGGGCGGAATGGGCGAGGTGTATCTCGCCCAACACCCACGGTTACCGCGCCGAGATGCCCTCAAGCTGCTACCTCGCGAGTGGTCGGCCGACGACGAATTCCGGGCCCGCTTCAACCGCGAAGCCGATCTCGCGTCGACGCTGTGGCACCCCCACATCGTCGGTGTCCACGACCGCGGGGAAGAAGATGGTCAACTCTGGATCTCGATGGACTTCGTCGACGGACTGGACGCTGCCCGGCTCCTGGCCGATCGATACCCCGCTGGAATGCCCCCCGAAGACGTCGTCCGCATCGTAAGCGGCGTCGCCAGCGCGCTAGACCACGCCCACAAGCAAGCTTTGCTCCACCGAGACGTCAAGCCAGCCAACATCATGCTCACCCATCTCGACGACAAGGGTGAGCAACGAATCCTGCTGACCGACTTCGGGATAGCTCGTAACGTCGACGACATCAGCGGGCTGACGAAGACCAACATGACGGTGGGCACGGTGGCCTACTGTGCACCGGAGCAGTTACTCGGCGAAGACCTCGATGGTCGTGCGGACCAATACGCACTGGCTGCCACGGCTTACCATCTGTTCTGCGGCTCGCAGCTCTTCCACAATTCAAACCCCGCGGTTGTCATCAGCCGTCACCTCAATGTGCCTCCACCAGCTCTGGCTGACCTGCGACCGGCACTTGCCAAATTCGACCCCGTGCTGGCCGTCGGTCTCGCCAAACGTCCCGAAGACCGCTTCGAACGTTGCTCCGATTTCGTGCACGCCCTGGCCGAACAACTCGATTCTGCCAGTGCCTCAACACCGTCGGCTCCTACCGTGTCAGCGCCGCGGGCTACCCCTTCGGTCGATGCCGAGGCCGGGCCATCGCGGCGACGGCGGGTAGCCGTAGCCGTCACCGTCGCTGTTCTTGTGGGCGCTTCAATCAGCGCGGCCGCGTTGCTGATGCGGCAGTCCTCGCACGACCAATCCGCGCGGAGCACCGCAACTACCGCGGCGCCGGCTGCGTCACCGGTCACGTTCGAGAACATGCGGGATTTCGTCACCAGCTATTACGGGGAGCTCCCAGCTCATCCCACAGACGCGTGGACAAAACTCGATAGCAAGTACCAAAACCAAACAGGGCAACGTGAATTCGTTGATTTCTGGGCGACAATACAGTCGGTGACCGTTCTTTCGGTCAGCCCCCGCGACGCCAGCAGCGTGGTTGCCGAACTCAAGTACGTCCGACCAGACGGAACATCAAGTACCGAAACCCGTTGGCTCAAAGTGGTGTTGGTGAACGGCGTGATGCTCCTCGATGGATCTGATCGCGTCGGATCAGTCAGTGGATCGCCGACGTCACCAACGCAGCCGTTATTCTCGCCAAAGGCGATCGATCAAGTGTTGCTGACTGCTGACCAGCTGAGCAAGGTGCTCGGAGTGACCGTCGCCAGCACTCCCGCCGGTGATGGGGGCGGCGGCCTTGCCATTGAATCGTCGTCGTACGGGATGTCGGATCATTCAAGCCAAGTCACGCCACGATCATGTGTTGGCGTGGTGTTCACCGGTGAGCATGACGTCTATGCCCCCTCCCAGCCCACCGAAATCAAAACTCAAACCATTGGCCACGTGTACCTCGGTTCGCCGGGCCCGCACCTCATCGAACAAACCGCAGCGGTGTATCCCTCCGCGAAAGACGCCCAGGACTTCTTGAATTCGGCGCAGGCTCAATGGAATACCTGTGCGAAAAGTGAAGTCGATGCCTCCCTGGGCTTCGAGAACGGCGCCGGTTATGTCTTGGGCCCAGTGCAGCGGCAAGGAGACCTCATCACCGTTTCCATGGCCACAAATAGTGGGGAGAACGGGCCAGATGCATGCCAGCAGGCAATGGGAGCCCACGGGAACGTCATCGTCGAAACGCGCAGCTGCCAGGTCCCGAAGATCGCTTCAAACTACGACCCCGATCAGGGATGGCCGCGGGATCCTGCATGGGCTGTCCCCGATGCCAAACGGGTGGCCACCGCAATGCTGGGAAACGTCAAGCCGTAACTGCTGCAGCCGTACTAGTGCAACTTCATCTGGGAATCGGCCGGTGCGTGGGCCCCGATCGGCAAAAGCCGAAAGTCCGCCCTGACCTTACCCGAGCGGATAGGTCAATCCATCCGGCGCTCACGAAGCCGGAAGATGAGTCTTTGCCGCCAGTTCGCGCCCGGCCCAGATTTCAGGAGCTGGAATTGAGAGCCTGAAAGCCCGCTCGGGTTGCCGCGCGGATCGGCCCCCGTGATCAAGACCGGGCCACGCAGCAAGGGCAGGGTGAATGCCGACATCGTCGCAGCGGCAAAGAGATTGAGTGTCGCCATGCGATTAACCGGCGCATTTCGGCCGGTATGGCCGAACCAAAACACCGCGCCGCCACGAGCGGTGAGCGTTTCGACTTGCTTGCCGATGCAATCGGTTACGACGTGATCGCTGATCGCGACCAGGTGCATCCGTTCCTCAGCAGTGACGACGATGCCCAGCTGGGCCCGCGTCCAAAGTAGCGCTTGCTCGTAGGGATCCATGGAGTCGCCCTTGCTCAGCGGAATCGTCCCCACATACCCGTATTTGAGCACACCAGGGGCGGCCATTGGGCGGGGTGGCCACCAGCCTCGGCCCGACGCGGGTCGCGAGCGCGGTCGCCGCATGCGGCGACGACCGGTGAGAGGACGGCAGCTGCGGATCCCGGCACCTCCCGCTTCTACTCGACCTTGCCCGGCAAGGAGCTGCGCGACGCACCTTTGCGTAACATCATGAGCCAGGCGAGGGAGTGATGATGAACAGTCCGGAGGACGGGGAGACCACCAGCGCCTCGGGGTCATTGGCGCGAGAAGGCGGCGAAGAATCCCGCCTGGTCGCACCGCATGATGATCCGGAGCGCACGGTGGTCGTGCCCCGCGGGCACTCGCACGACGACGAAGAATGCACCGTCGTGGTGCCCAACCCTCAGCAGTTGGTTGACGACCCTGAGCGCACAATGGTGGCGCCCCCGTCGCTCGAGCCGCGACGCAGTGAAGACGCCGACGTCGCAGATGACAGCCGACGAGGTAGGCCTGTCCAGGCCGCTTCCGACGGACAGTACGGACAACTCGGGAACTGGCAGCCGACCCCGAACCAGGAAGCCAGTCCGCCATCTGGGCCTCCGCCAACGGCGGCGCCGCCGCAGCATCCGAGGCCTGCCCCTACACCGGGCTATCCGCCTGCTGCGCCCCAGAACGCATCAGCACCGGCGGTTCCCCAGCCGGGTTTCGTTCCCCAACCACTGCACTATGGGCCGGCCAGCCAGTACAGCTTCCCGCCGCCCGGGCCTTACGCCGCCGCGCCCTACGGCCCGGTTGCACCCGCACGCCCCAGGCGCCCTCAGCGGTCTAAGGCCCTGTTGTGGGGTGGCCTGGGACTGGCTGGCGCGCTCCTGGCGACGGGTGTGGCTATCGGTTTGTCCAAGCCCAGCTTCCTAACCACCAAGAAACTCGACATCGGGGCTGCCGAAGCGGAGGTCCAAGGCGTACTGACCGACGAGGTCACCGGCTACGGCGACAAGAACGTTTCCGACGTCAAATGCAATGACGGCGCGAATGTTCCTGTGAGGCAGGGCGCCAGTTTCACCTGCCGGGTTAGCGTCGACGGCACCCCTCGGCAGGTCACCGTGACGTTCTTGGACAACAACGGCAACTACGAAGTGGGCCGACCCGACTAACCGGTCGGCTCCCCGGGGCCGACCGTATGTGTCTGTAGTCTGCGCGGCATGGCCGATAAGACTGCGGTCGCGCACCACGAGGCGGCCCACACCGTCGCTGCGCTGATGACTGCGAACAACGGGCTACTTGATGACCGGATGGCCGTCACCATGGGCACGATCGACGGAGGTCCGTCCGGGGGCAACAGCAAGGTACTGATATCAAGCGATCACCCGGTGCAGGCCGCGTTCATCTATTACGCGGGCCCGTGGGCAGAGGCCCGCTTGCAGTGGGGTAAGCCAGCGCACGCAGTGGACGACACGGACGAAGACGGTAAGTCATTTCGCCAGACCGTCGCTGAGAAATTCGACTTCGGGGCTGACAGTGACGGCGCCTGCTATGCGGGTCTAATCCAGGTCGTCCCAAGCATTCCCGACAACGAGCCGTACTGGTCGGGCCAACTAGAACAAGCCTGGCCAGTCGTCGAAAAGATGGCCGGTGCGCTGCTTGACCGGCTCAACGGCGCAGAGCCGCGGCCCTACCTGCCCCAGTTGGGCGGCAACCGCACGATGCGAAACGTCTCCATGAGCTACGGCGAGGTTGTGGACTTGGTTAAGCCGCTGCTGGAAACGTGCGCGATGTGGCGCTACCTCTCGTAGCCGAGCGCCGCGACGATCAGCGGTACCGACAGCAGCAATGAGAGCCGTCGCTATCCGGCACGAATCTGACTGCGGGACACCAGGAATCTTCCGCGCCTCTGAAATGCGCGGCAGCGCGTCGCTGGGCGATATCCGTTGCAGGGTGCCTGCCAACCGGAGAAGGAGTCGATCCTTTGGGCCCGGATCGCTGGGCTCTGTTTGTCAGTCCGTGGGCAACCGTGGAATGACCCGTCGATCCTTTGGGCCCGGATCGCTGGGCGAAGTCCTCGTGAGTCATTGTAGCCAGTGGCACGCTAGGCCGGCGGGTCAAGGCTGCACCGGTGGTTGCGCCGCTCGAGCGAGCATCAGCGCCGTCGCTGAAAGATCGGGGTCATAGGTGCGACCGCACCCGGCGCAAATGATCTTGCGGCGCCGCCGTCGGCTCTCTACCCGGTTCTCATATCCACAGCCGGCGTGGATTCGGCTCAACCCCGCAGCGGGCACCACTATCACCGGGACGCCGTCGCGGGTCGCTGCGGCGACCATGCTCGACCGCAGAGCGCCAGGCGCTGCATGATCGCGGCGGCGATCGATTTGGCGCTGTAGGTCGGCAGGAATCCTAGTGTGCTCCATGGTGTTTCGTATCACGGCGGAGATATTGGTGTCATCGACGACTAGGCGCCCGCACTGGCTGACCAGCGCGCTTGCAACCCGCCGCCACAAGTCCGTGCGGTGGCCGAGGGCTCGTGCACGGCCGTGCGCTTGCTGTTGCCATAACAGTTTGTCGGCCCGCCGCCACGCTTCAAGCGGTTGGGCGATCTCGAGGTCGGAGCCGCGCCAGGCGAGCGCGAGGGCGGCGAATCGAGCGGGGGAGCGCCACCGCGCAGCATCGGCGGCGGTGATCTGTTCGTCGGGCCGGATCGGATGCGGCCGCGGCCCCTGGTCGGCAAGCCACGTGCTCAGCCGGTCCCGGATGTCGTTCAATGCCGCATCACGAGCCGAGGCGATCTCGGCGTAGCGCTCTAGCCGGGTCCCGACGGAGCCGGGCGCGATGATGCGGCCCGAGATTCCCTCGACGATGGGCACGATCACGTCGGCCAGTTCGGATGGGATCGCCACTGGTCGGTCTGAGCGCCAATGCGCGACCACGACACCCTCATCGATGGCATGCCAGCCCAAATGTATGGCCAGGGTGGGGAGATCGCCGCGGCGGGGGACAGTCGGATGGGGGAGCCGCGCGGTGATCGAAAGCCGCGCCCGCAGATCGGCGCCGAGTCGGGTGACGGTGAGTTTGGCGCGGGTGATATCGGCGTCTTGGGGCAGCCAGCGGTGGGCTTGGACCGGCAAGTCAATCCACTGTGGTTGGCCCCCAAGGGATCCGCATCGCATCCGCACCGTAATGCGTCCTGCGTGGCGCTGCTCGGCGCGGGTCATGGATGCCCACTGGTCGGGGTCAACCCACGGCAGGTGCAGGACGTTATGGTAGCGCCCGGCGGGATCGGCGAGCAGCATCGGAGTCCGTGGCGGCGCGCCGGCGGTTCGCTGCAGTTGGACCGCGAGGGTGCCGGTGCCGTCAAAGCGGTGGTGGCGCAGCGCAGCTGGGCGGCCTTGGGCGCGCTGTTGCTGGATTCGGCGCACCGCCGCCTTATGTTCGTCCATGACGCTGTTGAACGTCGCCCAGAACAGCGTCGGGTCGCCGTGTTGGCAGTAGGTGCGGTAGAGGGCTTTCTGCTCGGCCGCCAGTTGTGCGCCGCGGTCGCGGCGGCGCTGCGCGGCGTCTTGCCTCACGTCGGCGATCGCTTCCCGGCGGGCGTGGCGTGCGGCTTTGAGTGCGGTCCTGGCGTCGTGTAGTCGCTCGGTGATCGCGGTGTTCACGCGTTTGCCTCTGGCTGCGGAGCGGGCAGCCTTCAGTGCCTCGTTGGCCGCGATGGCCTCCGCTTCGGTCGCCGCGACGTGAGCTTCAGCGGCCGCTACCGTCGGATACGACGACCAGATCGCCTTGATGTCTTCGTCATAGGCCAGTTGCAAGGTGACCAGATCCTCGCGCAGGCTATGTGCGAGCCGCAGTTGCTGGCGGACCACCTCAGGAATTTGCCACCGGTAGTGGACGCCCATCGTGTGAACGGTGATAGCGCCCTCGGGTGTCACTGGCCCCGGCTGGACGGGCTCATCATCGGAGGCCATGGTCATAAGATCGTGTAGCCAATCTCGCCAGCTGCTGCTTGCGTGATCGACCAGACGAGCGGGTGCGCGAGCGGGCGTGAGAACGCCGGCATCATCGGGATAGAGTCGGCGGCCGCGGTCCACAGCACAATGTTGGGCCGCCCGGTCATCGTCGACGGGACGTAGAGCCCGTCCAGGTCAGGCCAAGTCGTGTAGATAGCACGGGCCCAGCGCCGGCATACCGAGCGTGGCGCGGCCAGTAGTGCGGTCGAGGCGCTGTTGCGCAGCAGCCAAGTTGTGGACAAGTCGAGCAGGTGCAGTGGCCGCTGGGGGTGCCAGGCGGTCAGGGTCGGAGTGCCTGCGCGGGTGTCGATCACGCGCGTTGTTTGGTAGACCTCGGCCAGGCTGGTTGCGAGATCGGCTGCGGCATACAGCACACCTTCGCTGCGTGCGCCAGGTGAAGGGCCCGGGTGGGGGTCCCACCGCATCGATGGCAGCGGCCCGTAGGTGCGCAGTTGGTTCCAAGGCAGCACGTGCTCGCCGGCGGTGCGGTGGACCCGCCATAGCGTGCCGGTGTAGTCGATGCTGTCTTGCGGTTCTTGGACGAGCTGCGCGGGAGGTGTTCGAGGCGCTTTCGGTTTGGGCTGGGGGCTCACCAGCGTCCGAGATCCTCGAGGAAGCCGGCGACCAACTCGGCGTCACCGCCGGCGGCCAGATGCTCGATCGGCGTGCGGTTGTCAAAGTCGGGCTGCGCGGTGTGCATGAACGCATCCAGGACCGCGGGGGTAGCGTCGCGTGGTATCGCAGGCACGATTACGTCCAAGCCCGGAAGCAGCTCCTTCCCGAGGAACTGCCAGCGGGGGATGCGTCGGCTTCCCTGAAGATCGAAGGCCCATAGCGCTTTTCCGGTGATCCGCCGTGACACGCGCGACCGATCGACACCCAAGATCGCGGCGGCTTCTTTGATGCTGACCGATCCAGAAAGCGCGCCGGTGAGTTGCCGCAACGCAACACGGGCGCGGGCCTGGCGCTCATCGTCGGCCGACCATGTCTCGATGACTGCCTCGGCGCTGGGTTCGGCGTGGGTGCGAAGAAAGTCCACCTCCGTCTTCGACAGCGTGGTTGCTCCCGGGATCGCCGCAAACGCGGAATCTAGCTCGTTGAGAACCTCCTCCACCGAGAGGTCAATCCGGTGCTTGGCCAATAGGGCACCCAACGCGGGCGCCGCCGAACCGTTCATACGCACATACTAGCACGCATGTGCTGTTCTGTGCGGCCCGCGCATGGGCCACACAGAACGGGGCGCGCGCGGATCTTGCGACGATAAGGTTGCCTCGTGACTAGCCGACTGCGCGGTGCGGTCGCTGCGGCGACGGCGGTCAGCGTCGTCGCGATGATCGCCGTCGCCGCCGCGGGGTGCACCACCATCATCAAAGGACACGGTGCCTCGATGCTCTACGACCCTTTCCACGTCGGGGGCCTGCTGGCGGTCGACGGCCCAAGCGGACCTCGCAGCGACGCACCCCAACCCACCGGCACAGTGGAAAACACCGACCATGGTGAGGACGACACTTTGGTGCTGTTGTCGGTCAACGACATTCAAAGTTTCTGGCGCTCCAACTACAGCAAATTTTTCAAAGGCGAATTCAAGCCCGTCGACGAACTCGTCTCCTACGACTCCGAGGATCCGGCCAGCCCTGCCGTATGCCATCACCGAACCTACAAACTGATCAACGCGTTGTTCTCGCCGCGCTGCAACCTGATCGCCTGGGACCGCGGGGTGCTTATCCCCACCGGCAAAACATATTTCGGATCGATGCCGGTCACAGGCATCTTCGCTCACGAGTATGGTCACGCCATTCAGGACATGGCCAACATCGCCCCCCGCGGCACCTCGACGATCGTGCTAGAACAGCAGGCGGACTGCTTTGGCGGTGTCTACATGCGCTGGGTTGCCGAAGGCAAGTCGACGCGCTTCACCCTCAGTACCGGTGACGGGCTCGACCATGTACTGGCCGGCCTGATCACCCTGCGTGACCCGATCCTTACCCCCGACGATCGGGAGCTGATCGAAGAAGGCCACGGCACCGCGCTCGACCGTGTCAGTGCTTTCCAGATGGGTTTTGTCTCAGGCGCCTCGGCGTGTGCCGCGATCGACGACAACGAGGTCAAGCAGCGTCGCGGGGATTTGCCGATCGCGTTGACCTACGACCAATCCGGTCGCTTAGAGACCGGGGAAGTGCCGATCACCGAGCAAACCCTGTCGTCGCTGATGGACACCCTTGGGGCGATCTTCGCCCTGAAAAGCCCCCCGCAGCTGTCCTATACCGCCGCCGGCTGCGCTGACGCCCAAGCCAGCCCGCCCGCCTCATACTGCCCGGCCACCAACACCATCGCTGTCGATCTCGCCCAGCTCCAAAAGATGGGTGCGCCCGGTAATGAGCAGTCCGGTCATGTGCTGATCCAGGGTGATGACACCGCGATGTCGGTGGTGATGTCGCGGTATGTCCTTGCGGTGCAACACGAACGCGGCCTCAAGCTCGATTCACCGGTGAGCGCATTGCGGACCGCCTGCCTTACCGGCCTGGCGCACCGCAAAATGGCTGGCACGGTGTCGGTGCCGTCGGGCAATGCGCTGACCCTGACTGCCGGGGACCTCGACAAAGCTGTTGCCGGGCTGTTGACCAACCACCTGGTGGCCAGCGACGTCAACGGGCAGACCGTGCCGGCGGGGTTTACCCGGATCACCGCATTTCGCTCCGGGGTCGTCAACAGCAACGACGACCTGTGCTACCAACGTTTCACCGACGCCTGAACAGAGCCGCACGCAGGTGCTGGATCAATGCGGGCCCGGTGAGCGAGCAGCGACACGGTGCGACGACAGCCGCTCGCCGACGAGGCATTGGATCCGCAATCCCACTGAGGATTTCACCGTATTGAGGCAGGGTTAGAGCAATGAGCACCGATTGGGGGCCCGGGCAGGGCGATGAGCCGACGATGAACCTCCCGCAGCGCCCACCAGCGCCGCCACCGACGCCGGGGGGAGGATCCTTCCCGCAACCCGGCCCGGCCTGGCAGCCGCCTCAAGCCCCACCACACTGGCAGGGGCCACCGAGTGGGCCGCCGTATCCCTACCCAGTGGGCGGTCCGGGCATGCCGCCCATCGGATACCCGCCGCCGCGGCGGCGCCGGCGTTGGCCCTGGTGGGTTGCCGGTGCGATCACCGCCGTGATCACGGTAGTGGTGATCACGCTGGTGGTGGTGGGCGGCAACGATTCGACGACGACGTCGAACTCGGCGGCGCCGTCATCGACGCGGGCACCTGCCTCGAGCTCGAGTAGGCCGGCGCCGCCGACACCGTCACCGAGCGCTTCGCCGGCGGCGCCGGCGCTAGACATCGCAGCGCTGCCGAGCCTGCTGGCATCTGCCGACCAGGTCGGCAATGTACTCCACGACGTGCAGATGCGACCGCGTGAGGTGGCGACGTCGCTTGCCTCAGACGTGTCGATAGACCCGGCCAAGTGCGCCAGCGCCGTGGCCCCGGCGTTGGCAAGCACCTACACCGGGTCGGGGTATACCGGCGTCGCGGTCCAAGGACTGATGGAGGCCAGTCCGGGACGCCACAAGGTGATTCAGGCGGTGGCGGCGTTCTCCGATGAGGCTGCCGCGCAACAGTTTTACACCCAACAGCTCTCGGCGTGGCGAGGGTGCCGACTGACCGGCGTCACCGTTTCCTTCACCAACGGCCAACCCGATGACCACGCCACGATCACGATCATCAGCGAGACCGACGGCATCGCCAGCACGGTGTTGCTGCCCGCCGGGGCGAGCGAACACCAAGGCAGTGAGTGCGAGCGCGCGATGGGTGTGCGGCGCAACGTCGTGGTGGATGTGCGCGCGTGCGGGCAAAACACCATCACCACGGGCGCATCACTTGCTCGCGTGATCAATGACAACATCACCCGCCACTCATAACCGGCCAGAACTGCGCCCCTGCGGCGGCGGGAGTTTCACGGGGAAGTCAGCGCATGCTACGAAACCCTCTGCAGCACAGCGGCAGTGGGAATGATGACACGGGTGATGGCTCGGGGTGCAGACCCGCAGGGCACGATGAAGGTCTGGGGATGAGTGCACGGGAGTTTCGCGACGATGATGCGGGCTATCAAGCCTGGCTGACTGACCACCCGGATGGCTTCGTGATCAACATTGCGCGCAGCCACACTGCCACCGGCGCCCGTGTGCACCGTGCCAGGTGCCGAACGATCAACGGGACGAACCCACGCGCCGGCAGCTGGACCGGACCGTACGTGAAGGTCTGTGCGCAGCATTCGGCCGAACTCGAGCGGTGGGCGATCAAAGAGCTGGGGGAGCCGCTTGCGGTGTGCGCGATCTGCCACTCGGGCCCGCGAAACCTGGAATCCACCACGACAGGGCGGAGCCGGCGAACAGGCCCACGCCGTGAGTATGAGGGTCGCAGCGTGGTCCACGGGCCATTGCCGGGGCGTGCGGTCGTCGAGGCCTGGGCAGATGCCTACATCCAGTCTGGGGACCGGCGTGTCCGCCAGAAGAACCTAAGCAGCGAGATTCAGGCTCGCTGCAGGCAGCTCAAACCCTCGGATGGCCAGGTGCTGCACGCCACGTTTTTCGGAGCAAAGCCCGACGGTGCTGACGTGGAAAACCTGTTGCTCTACAACATTGGCTCGTTTGCGATCGCTGGGTGTAACGGGATTCGCTTCGAGCACGGTGCTGTCGTGCCAGCCCCTCCGGATGGTGGCGAGTATCCGTTCTGCTACCGCTATGCGCTGGCACCGCGGTCGGCCTCCTTCACCGACTGGCGGCAGGGCCGACTGCTGGCGTCGTTCGACTGGACGGACCTGGGCGCGTTCTCTGGCGAGAAGAAGCTGGAACAAGTGTGGCTAGCGCTCGCGCGCGGGCCGGTGAAGGTATTCGAGCCAGAATGCACGCCCCATACACCTTTTGGTGTCAGAGTCCGGGTCCGGCCGCCGCGCGGGGGTCGACCACCGGTGTGGGGTGCTGGTTTGGTAAAAGGCATTTTCGATGGCGTCATCTCGGTGTTCGCCACCCATGCAGACGCGACCGTGCTTGCTGAAGTTGTGGCGCGGCTTGCGACAATGCTGGCGGCCGATGCCGCCGAAATCGAGGCGCACCTGCTTGATCAACGACGCGGCGTGCTCGGCGCTGTGCCGCGGCTTGTCAAGCCTTTCGGTGCCGGGGGTGTCCAGTGGAGCCCTGGAGACGATTGGTGTGTGGCCGGTGAGCTGCTGGCCGTTGAACCCATCGGCTCGCGGTGGGAAATCAGCGGAGAACTCGTCGAGCTCTCCCGCTGACACCGCGCGGATGGCAGCCCGCCAGGATGGGCAATGGATCCCGGTGGGACGATCTGATCCCATCTGCAATCGCACGAAACTCGCGGCGCTTCGGGACGGAGAATTCCTGTCCTCCCGAGGAGGTTTAGAAGGCAAGGGCGTAGCAGAACAAGAGCAGCAGTAGCAGCGGGATCAGGGACACCAGGGTCAGCACGGCGACCACCTGGAGAAATGGGTGCGGGCGTACGGCCACGGCGCTCGCGGCCAGGCCAGTCGCGACGACGATCAACCCGGTCGAAGTGAGGACCCCGATTCGTGCGGAATGCACGATCGTCGCGGAATTGTCGGGGAAATAGCCCTCTTCGAGTTTGACCCCGAACACCGGGCTGCTCAACTCGTTGAACAACAGCAGGATCACCAGCGCCAGCACCACCATCGCCAGCAGCGCTAGGCACGCCCCTAACAGGTTGCGGTTAGGCGGCTTTGGCGCCTGGCCGCAGTGGATTCGTGCCGGCTGGCCCATGTCGTCCAAGCGCATGGTCAGATTTTTGTTCCCTTCGGGGCGCTGACCTCGTAGCCACCCGCGTCGTCGGTGAAGGTGACCGTGAACTGGTGTTTGATGTGGTCAATGGTGGCCTGGCAGGTGAAGGTGGCTCCCTTGAGAATGGTGGGGTTGTGGCCGTCGTTGCAGGTGACGTCGCTGACGTTCTTGGCGGCGTAACCGTTCGGATCGGACAAGACGTGCGTGACGCCGGCTGCGACAGCGCGGACGTCGAGTTGTTTGGTGACGAGAAAACCGGGTGCTACGAATCCCGCGAAGAGCACCGCCGCGGTGATCGCGGTGAGCGCGCCGCCCAGGTAGAGCGGAAGGTGTTTGCCGCGCAGGCCAACTCGGGGACTACGGGCCGTGAAGGCGGTTGGTGCCCAGGGGTTCGCGCCTGGTGGTAGGTGAGGATGCGGGTAGGGGAAGGGGCCGGCCTGGGGCGTCATCGGGAAGGCTTGTGGGCGGGGCAGTGGCTGGATAGGCGGTTCGTAGAAGCCCTGGGGAGCGACCGGCGGCATCCCCGGCGCGTACGGGTGGCGCGGTGGCGCCAGGGGCGGCTGCTGTGGGTGTTGCATCGGCGACCTTTCTCTGTGCGTGGCCGAGGGCCGCAATGGCATCGTGCCCGAACAGTAACCCAAGCAGTCCCCATAGCGCAATGGTTTAGAAACCACAGCACGCTTGTGGGGCCGTCCCGCTTGCGAGTCATGGGCCCGGTGAAGCAACCGCGTCAGCAGCTCACTCTAGGGTGTCTACCTGGATTAATGTGGTGAGTCGCCCATCGGTACGCACGACGCGAGAATCGCAGAACGCCGCAGGCCCTCGACAGCGGCGCTGTGCTTTCTAGCCCACCTTTACGGTTCGGATGAGGTAGCATTTAGCCGAGCGCTTTGTTTAACAGCAGAGCATCAGTGCCTCAACCGGGAAAGGGAGCGACGATTGATTGCCAGCCCAGTGACGACGCCCGCGCTAATTGTGCGGGTCGGTCGCGCGACGCACACTCTTCACGCCGCCGCGGGCGCGGTATTCATCGGCAGAGATCCTGAGGCGGCGGTCGACATCGATGATGAGCGGGTTTCACGGCGCCATGTTGTCCTCGAACCCCACCCCGATGGTTGGTACGCCGTCGATGTCAGCACCAACGGAATGTTCGTCGACGGAGAACGCCGCACCCCGGTACCCATTACCGCTACCACGACCCTGCACCTCGGGACCCCAGATGGGGTGGCCGTGACCCTTACCACCGACGTGACTCAGGATGAGTCGACCCAGGCACTGGGGTCAGCTCAGACCGAGCATCCGTCGCGAGCCGAGAAAATCGCCGCGGCGGGGCGTCTGCGGGCTGGCCAAGCGGTCCGTGCGCGTCGTGAGCAGTTGGGGATCTCCCAGCGGGGCCTGGACAACGACGGGATCTATAACCAGTCCGCTCTCATCAATTTCGAGCTGGGTCGCAGCTGGCCGCATCCCAGCACGCTGGCAAAACTGGAAAAGAAATTGGACTTGCCCGCCGGGTACATCGAGGCGCAGCGACGCGAGGGCGAGCTAGCAGCAGCGGCCGTCCCTGAGGCTGGTAGCGACGAGGCGACCGAGGTGTTGACCGACTCCATTCACGCGCCGACTATTTCGCGCACGGTCGAGCTCGCTCTGCAAGCCGTCAGCGTGACCATCGCGGACTTGCCTGAACCGAACGCCCCGGACTTCACCGCCAAAGCCACTGCGATCCTGGCTGATCTGCGCAGGCTCGAGGGCCTGGCGTTGACTGCTGCGCGCCAGCCCACTGGGGGCGCTGCGGCCATGAAGGCGTTGAGCCGTGTGCGGCGCACCTACAACGATGTGATGATGCGCGCCGCCGCCTCGCCGTCGGCGACGTTGGGGCAGCGGCTTTACGGGGCCCGCCACCGGGCGGAGCTGAGCCTGGAAGAGGCGGCCATAGGCTCCGGGCTGCCCGCCTCAGCCCTTGAAGACGCCGAAGCCGAACGTCCCGTAACGCCCGATGTCGCCGACGCAATCGAGCTCCTGATCGCCGACCTGTTAGACAAATAACCGATCACGATGTGAGCGAACGATGCTGTCGGGGCGCCGCGCGCGTCTTGGCTGTCGTCAGAAGACGTGACTGTGGGGAGCCGCGATCACGAAGCCATGGGTTTGTGGACCGCTGTTGTCGGCACCGATGGCCTTCGGCGCGTTGAGCCTGCACACCAGATCCGCCGATCGCGGCACCCCGCAGACCAGCGATTGGGTGTTCGAGAACGCCCAGAACACGATTTTGTGCCCCGCTGGCAGCAGGACCGGCGCCTGGCCCGTGGTGTCGCCGAAGAATCGTTCGGGCGGGGTGGGCAGAAACCGCGCCGGCCCGTTGGCCTGGGCGTAGACCGTGGGCAGTGTCACCACCCGGGTCCCCGCCGGCGCCCCGGGCAGATCACCCGCGCACGTCACGTCATGCATCACCTTGACCACGGTCTTTTTGCACAGCAGGCCACTAGGGGTGGTGAACAGCAGATCAGGTAGTGCCGTGAGGTCGCGGGTCTGTTTGGGCAGTGGCCCGCTGTCGTCGATCAGTGCATCAATGTCATCGGGCGCTGCGGTCGCATGCAGGGGCAGACCGACCAACGCCGGCCAGGCAAGCGCCAGCGCGATCAATATGAGCGATCGTTTCGCAGCAACATCCTTGAGCCGGGTTCTCGGCGCGTGAAAGATGTTGGCGTTCTTCATTTTTTATTGGGTGATTTCGGCCAGCGAGACCCACAGGTATGGGCCTGCCGGGTTGATGACGATCCCGCTGTGGCCTTGCGCGCGAGCCATGTTCACCACTTGTTCGACCGTGAGGGGCCCGGCCGCATCAGCGGGGCTCCAAGCTAGAACTTCTGGGCCGCTGGTGAAGCCGAAGATGCTGGAGCTGCCGTCGGGATGTGTGGTGTTGCGAACGGCGATGTGCCCGTTGCCTTGGGAATCGTCGGCGGCGATTGCCAACGGTCCGTTCTGGCGCACCACGTCGACGACGGTGTGCCTGTCGATCTTGCCGGCAGCGTGATCGGCCAGCGCCCGTTTGAGCGGCTCGTTATTCGGATTGCGCAAGGCGAAATCGATTTCGGCGGCCGACAATGCACAGGTGGGGCCGGCGGGGTCGATATAGAGCCAGTCGTTGCCTTGGCTTTGGGCCAGCTCCAGGGCCCCGGTAGCCGACTGCACCAATGACTGCGTGCGCGTACCCGGCGGGTGCAGGCGGGCGATCTCCTCATGACGGGTATAAGCGAACAGCGCCGACCCTTTGCCGTGGGGGCCTGTGCCGCCGCGGATTTGGAGGCGAGACCCGGCCGCGAACGGTGTTTGGCCGGTAAATGCATCGGATCCGGTGATGTCGAAAAGCACCTCACCGACCATGCACAAACGGAGTACCTCGAGCGCCCCGCGCTGGTTGGGTTGTGCGGCGAAGGCGGCGACGGCTTGTCGCAGCGCCACATTGTCGACCAGGGTGGCGCGGTTTCCGTTGTCCTCGGTTGGCATTGCCATACGGATTCCCCTGACTGCACAGATAGCGTGATTCAACGATGGCCTGGTTCTTAACGCGTCGTGCGCTGCAGCCTGAACGCGGCGCGCGGTGTCTCGTTGGCGGTTTAGTGGATTTGGTTGCCAAGTTTGGTGACCAGCGCGGTGTTGAGGTAGGTGGTGGCTGCTGGGCCGCCGGCGTTGAGGGCGGCGATGGTGGCGGGGTCATCGACGATGACGAGCGTGCCGCCGAAACTGCTGTATTTGGCGGGCAGGCCGCCGTATCCGCCGCCGCCGGCGCCCGGGTCGGTGCGCAGCAGCAGCATGACGTCGCTGCGTTGAGCGATGTAGTCGACGTCGTCGATGTTGAACGGGACGGTTGGTGGGCCGCCGGGGGCGCGTTTGTAGTGGGTGTTGTAGGGGAAGCCGATGCTTTCCAGGTAGCTGCTCGGCGGTGATGGGACCGCCGCCGCGGTGGTGTTGGTCCCGGTGTAGTTGACCGCGACGATGGATTTGCCGCCGAAACTTCGATGCTCGGAGCGGATCTGGTTCTGCTCGGACTGCGCCTTGTCGACCAAGGTTTTGGCGGTGTCGGTGCGGCCCAGCGCGGTGGCGATCCAGTTCAGTTGGGCCTGCCAGTTCCAGTCTTGGGTGTTGTCGGCGGGTTGGGTCAGCGTGGGGGCGATCGCGGCCAGCGAGTTGTAGGTGGTCTGGTCGATGTTGTCGGTGTCGATGATGAGGTCGGGTTTGGCAGCGGTGATGGCGGCGGTGTCGGCGGCGGCGAAGACCGGTGGGGTGGAATGGATGAGCGGCTGCAGCCAGCTCGGTGTGGTCGCGCCGGGCGCGTTCATCACCACTACAGGGGCGCCGAGTGAGAGCACGGCATCGGGGTCGCCAGCTCCGAGCGCGGCGATGGCCATCGGGCGGTGCTCGAGTTTGAGGGTGCCGAATTTGGTGTTCAGGGTCTGCGGTTGGTATGGGCCCAATCCGGTCCTGGTGGTGCCGAACAGGTGAATGCCCACCACTGTCGCTGCGACCAACGCGGCAACCACGATGGTTGCTCCCACGATCAGCCGGGTGCGGTTGCGGCGCTTGGGTTTAGGACCGGACTCGGTTGGGCGACCGGTCGGGGTTGAGGGGGGCGGTGCGCCCGTGAACGGCTGCGGCGCCGCTCCATTCGCGGATGCTGCGCGGGGATCATAGGCCGGCCACACCGGTGCGGAGCCCGCCGGTAGGGAAGGTCCGGTGGGTGGGTAGGTCAGGGTGGGATTGGTCGGCTGGGATGGACGAGGTCCGGTGATGGTTGGCGGTGCCGGATTGTTAGTCAGCGCCGCAGTAGTCGCCGCAGCCAGTTCGCCAGCGGTCTGGAAACGATCAGCTGGATTTTTGGCCAGCGCGCGAGCCATCACCTCGTCGATCTGCGGTGGCAGGGTGGGGTTGATGTCGCTGGGGTGCGGGACAGGCCGCATCAGGTGTCCGACCAATATGGCCTCAAGGGACTTGTTGGAGGGGTCCTCATACGGGGTGCGGCTGGTAAGCAGCCGAAACAGGGCACACCCCAGCGAGTAGATGTCGGTGCGGTGATCGGCGGGTCGGCCTTCGATGGTCTCCGGCGCGGCGTAGGCCGCGGTGCCGACCATCGAGCCCGTCGCGGTCAGGGCGGTGGCATCGTCGAGAGCGCGTGCAATGCCGAAGTCCGCCAATAACACTCGTTCACGCTCACTGCCGGGCGCTGCGACGAGGAAGTTGCCGGGTTTGATATCGCGGTGTAAGACGTGCTGCGAGTGGGCGTAGTCGAGTGCGGCGGCGACGTCGGTGATGATGCGCACGATACGGGCCGGGGTGAGGTTGGCGCGGTCCAAATCGTTGGCGGCGGTTCCTTTGACGTATTCCATGGCGATCCACAGGTGCCCGTCGGTTTCGCCTCGGTTGTAGACCCGCACGATGTTCGGGTGGTCCAGGCTCGCGGCCAGGTTGGCTTCGCGGATGAAGCGCTCCCTGAATTGGCGGTCTCCGCACAGTTCGCCGGACAGGATTTTCAGCGCCTCGCTGCGGGGCAGCGTCGGGTGGCGGGCCAGATACACTGTGCCCATCCCGCCCTGGCCCAGCACGCCTTCGATGCGGTAGCCGGCGATGATAGTTCCTACATCAAGGGGCATTCAGCGGCTCATTTCCCTGTCAGCATGCGGTATTGGGCGGCCATCATCTGGTGCACAGCGTGTTCTTGTTCGTTTTGCATCTCGAATGCGTAGCGGTCGGCGCGGGCCACGCACCAGTAGCCCAGGGTTTCGTTGAAGCATTTCGCCTTGGGCATGCCGCTGATCCCGCCGACCTGGTTGGGCCCGGTCTCATCGGCGACGAGGCGCGCCGCGGAGGCCGTGTCGGGGGTTTGGTAGACGCGGGTTTCGAGGACGTAGGAGACCTGTTGCACGCCAGCGGATTTGAACATCGCCGCCAAGTGGACGGGGTCGCCGGTGGCCAGGTGCAGCGCCCCATGGGCGTCATAGATCCCGTCGCTGATCGATTCGTTTTCTTGGCGGGGGGCCACCGTGTGGGCCATCAACCCATCGGGGTCCAGCGGCAGTTGAGCCATCTGATCCGGCGGGGTCGGCTTGAATTTGTCGACCAGGAGCTGCTGCAAATCCAGTGTGGTGGCGATCAACCCGGCAGCCGTATCGGGTTTGTCAGCCGACGTCGCTGTTTGTGCCAGCACGTATTGTCCGTGTGCGGTCAAGGCGGTCACCGAGAACCGCGGGCCGGGGTCGGGGTATTGCGCTGTCCATTGGTAGGTCAGTGCCGTCGTAGCTGGGTATCGGGGAATCGAAAACAGTTGCGTCGGGATGGGTTTGGTGTCAAAGGGCATCGTCAGGGCAGCGCCTTTGGCTGCCATCGCGGTGATCGCGGCGCTCGCATCAGCCGGGCTGGCCAGTTCCAACACCGTGGTCAGCAGGTCCTTATAGGGGCCCTTGTCGGTGTGACGGGCGCTGGAAAACCCGGCCAGCAAGTTGTGGCCGTTAAGCGCCTCCCCCAGGGGGGCCCCGAGCAGCGCGTTGACCGCATCGACGTCTTTGACCACGCCGGATTCGATTTGCGCATAGTCGATCAGGTCGGCGTCGACCTCCCACGGGCCCACCACCACGCTGGCCAGGCGGCGCCCTTCGGCCCAGCCGCCGCGCAGCGCGTCGCCGGCCAACCCCAATGGGGCGCGGGGGGTGGTGGGGAAGTTCCCAGCATCGAGCAACGCCAGATTCACACCGTCGGGGCTGGCCTCCCCGGGGGCTTTGACCGCGCTGCCGGCGATCGTGGTACTGCAGGCCACCGTCAGCGCCGCGACTCCGACGGCCGCGGCGCGCAACCATGAACGGATGCGCCCGGTCATGGCGCGGTCAGCATCAGGTATTGGGCAGCCATGATCTGATGGGCCTCAACCTCTTGGGCCGCAGTGGCTTTGAACGCGTAGCGCGCTGCGGTGGCGATGCACACAAACCGCACCGCCCCCAGGTCGGTGATGTCGGGCCCGCGGTCAAAGCAGCGCGCTGAGGGTAGACCGTTGATGCCGGGGGCGGAGTGATAGCCCAGGAACGGCACGTCGATGCGGGCAAGCCCATCAGCGGCGCGCTGGGCGCCGGTGGTATCGACGGCCTCGTAGATGGTGGTGCGGTCGACGGCGACGTGGGTAATGCCGGCGTCGTTGTACATCGCCTGGGTGGCAACCGGGTCGGATCGGAAATGTAGTGAGCCGTGCGCGGAGTAGACCCCACCCTGGTTGACGTTGGGGTCGGTGGCCGGCACGGTGCGGGCCAGCAGACCGGTCGGGTCGGCCGGCAAGCTGGCCAGCCGATCGACTGGGGTGGCTTGAAAGTGGTCAGCGGCCGGGCCTTGCAAATCCAGGGTTTTGGCGATCATGTCGGCGACCGCCGCGGAGCTTTCCTTGGATCCGGCGAACTGGAAAAACACGTACAGGCCGTGCGCGCTGAACGCTGAGGCTTCAAAACCTCCTGACAGCGGGGCCACGTAGGCCCGCGTGTTGGGATAGTTGGGGATCGCCAGCCGGGTCGCTGGGATGTTGCCCGGGCGGATGGTGCCCACATCAGCGGCGGCCATCGCCGCAGCCGCATCCGTCGCGTCTTGGGGGCTGGGGAACCGAAACACCCCGTTGTCCAGGATCTTGGGCTTGTCAGCGCCGGCCTGTCCCTGTGGAGGTGGCGGGGTGGCGCGCCCACTGACGAAACCGGCCACGAAATGATGCGCGGCGGCGATCGCGGCGATCGAATCCCCACGCACCAGCGCCGATAGCCGTGTGGGCTCGGGAAACGCTGTCGTGGGCGCGATTTCGGCGTTCGTCGGGCTGATCAACGTGGCGTCGATCTGCCACGGTCCGGCCACCATGTCGGCCATCCGCTGGGCCTCGACGCGGCGCCCGGCGGCGTCATCGGCGACGTTGCCCAAGGGGGGGCCGGGGCCGGCGCGGATAGTTACCGGGGTCGAGCAGGGCCGCGTTGGCCGCCGCGGGCGCCGGGCCGCCGGATTTGACGGCTACCCCCGTCACCTGGTTCGAGCAGCCGCTGCCCACGACGACCACTACGGCGAGGCTGAGCAGCAGCGGCGATAAGCCCCGGCGCGCGGCGGCGATGCTTGTGTGTCGGATCTTCACCGGGCGGCTTTCGCTGATCCGCTCCGGCGCCTGTTGGGCCGTTTGCCCGACCAGCGCCGCAACGCCATGCGGTCGATGAAGATGGCGCTGGCCGCCCGCCGTTCCGAGACAGCCTTGTCGGCCACCGCCATCACCGCGAGTTGGCGGACTCGGGCACCGAGTCGCTTCTCCTGGTCGCGAATGCGATGCCATTCGGCACCGTCAGCGTCCAGGTCAGCATTGTCGTTGAGATAGTCGATCGCCGCGTCGACCGCGCACTGCTGTAAGTCGGGATTGTCCGGATACAGCAGTGCGGCCTCGCGCGCGGCGCGGTGCAGGCGGTTCCGCGCCGCAGCATCCAGCTGGCGGGCGCGCGCGCTGTTGAGCAGCGTCGCCATCGGCTCAGCCGCCGATTCGTCGCGCACGTCCGATCCCTCCTTTTCTCAGGTCCCGCGGCCGGCCTGTGTGCGCCGGCAACGATGGGGAGAATGGTAGTCGCTACTACCAGGGCGTCAGCTTCGATCGCTGATTTTGCCCATCATCGCCCTGGCCACATCGCTGGCGTCCTTGCCTGGCGCGGGCGCCACGTCGCGGAAATAGACCGCCTCGACCTCCACCAGGCAATTGCCCCGCACACCGAGCGCGCGCACCCGCCGCAGTTTCGTGTGCAGGTCTACCTCTTCCACGGTGGCTTCCACGACTGAAGCACCGGCGTGCACCTCGGTGATCTCATTCTGAAATCCCAGGCCGCTGTCGAGGCGCTGACCGGCGCACCGCGACCACTGCGAACCGAATTTCTCAAACAACGCATTGGCCGCCGCCGTGTTCGGTAACGCGACCACACCCTCGACGAGATCGATCACCGTGGGAAATTCGCCGACATCGGCGGCCCACCACTGTTCGTGAGCAACGTTGACCACCTGCGCATTACGGTAGGCCTCGCCCATCAGGATGTGCGCCAGCGAGGCGCAATCGCTGCGTGAAGCGTCCGGCCAGTCCCAGTACATCTCCGCCGGGCCGCCGAACTTCGGCGGCATACTGTCATCGAGTTTGAACGATTGACCGAACACGTGGGACAACTCAGCATCGGTCAGCATCGCCTGCTTGATGACTTCGCCGACCAGCGGGCGCGGTTTGAGGTCCGGCGCCGCGCGCACAGTGCCGCTGACGACATCAGCGCAACCGGCCACCAGCGTGATCAACGCCGAGGACACCAGCACCAGGATCAGCCGAACGACATTGGGCGCCAAGCGCATCCAAGCCATGGCCGCTCCTCTCTTCTCGCGCGAGTAGCAACGGTGGGTCTGGTCAGCGGGGGTTGACACGATCGGCCATCCGGGTCGCGATCTTGAGGCCCTGATCGGTGCGGTTATTACCGCAGCTGCGCACATCGATGACGATGTTGTTGCGGGCGGTCATGGCCCGTTGGCACTGCCAGCCCCCCGCACCTTCCTGGGTGTTGATGATGCTGAGCATGCCGTCACGGTTGGCGACCGTGCTGGCCATCCAGATGCTGTCTGGTTGACCCCGCTCGAGCAGGCGCAAGGTGGCGCCGTTGCATTTCGGCCAGGCCGCAGCCTGCTTGGCCACGAAGTCGCTGGCCGCCGTGGCGGTCGTGAAGTAGATCGCGGCGCTGTTGTCCAGGTGCTCAACGACTTTCGGGTCCTGCAGGGACTGGGTGCGTATCCCTACCCAACCGGTGCCCTCAAGTTCGGACTCGAGCGCGGGGATTTGGATCTCGCCGCATTCGGGCCGGTCGGTATTCACGCCGCTGTAGGCCACGTCGTCGCTACCGGCGTCCGGTGTTGGCGCGATGTTCGTCGCGCCCTCGATGCTGCTGATGGTCGCCACATCCAGCAGCAGCCCGGGCAGCGCCGACAACGGCACCGTTGCCGCCGCTTGCCGCGTTGGGCTCGGGCTGGCCTGCGTCGAGGACGGGCGGGGGGAGCGAGTCACTGCCACGCTGCCCATGTCATCGGGGCTGCTGGCGACGTTGATCACGATTCCGGCGGCCACTATGGCGACTATGACCGCGGCGGCGGCGCCGATCCGGGCCCACAGGGGGAACCGCTGGTGGCGCGGCGCCGCGATCGCAGCAGGGTAGCCCGGGCCGGCGCCCCAGGACGGCGCCGGCGGCAGGGGCCGGACCGGGGGAGGGCCGCCTGCGAATCCGAGTGGCCGCCGCGGCAGCACCACGGTGGCTTCCTCGCCGGGCCCGGGGCCCATGGGCGGCATCGCAGCAGGCTGGTAGCCGTTGCGCATCGCGGCATTGCCCGATGGCGGGGCGGTCTGGGCGGTGCTGAGCGGCGGGTTCGCGTGGTGGGGCATCTGCTGTCCTTCGGGGATAGGCGAGGTTGCGGGGTGCGCAGTGGGTCGCTGTATGGCGGCCGGGGTTTGTCCAAGGCGAGGGGTGAAGCCCTCGGACGCTGCCGCGCTGTCATGCATGCTTTGGATTAGACCACAGCAAAAAACATAGCGCAATGGTTCATAACATTGCACCACTGTGGTTTTGTTGGTAGCGTCTGCATCCGTATCCACCAGGCCCAGCAAGGAGAACCGCCCGAATGAGCGCCTCAAGACCACCCGCGAAGACCACAGAAAACAGCGCACCAAAACACAGCACCCGTACATCGCGGCTGACCGCCACCGGCCGCTGGGCAATCCTCGCCGCCACCGCCCTATGCCTGCTGCTCACCGGCTGCACCGCCACCACCACCGGCCACCCCGCAGCCGCCGCAGACCTCGGCCGCTGGCAACCGCCGGCGATCCTGCCCCAACACCTGCCAGACCTGTTGCTCAGCGAAAACGACATCAACACCGCTGCGCACACCACAGGCATGGCCGTGCGCACACCGATCACGCACATGTGGCACGACGAGGACACCATCTCCACCCCGGCTTGCCTCGACACCTACTTCCCAGCCGAAGCCAACGCCTACCAAGGCACCAACTGGACCGCCATGCAAGGCCAAATCCTCGACGACGCAACCACACCGGGGAGCGCCCGCCACGCACTGGTCCAGGCCCTCATCAGCTTCCGCGACGCCGACTCAGCCCAACAATTCTTCAGCCAAGCCAAAACACGCTGGTCGGGCTGCGCAAACCACTCGCTCACCGTCGTCCTGCACAGCCACGCCCCGGTGACATGGAACTTCGGCGAGCTGCGTGCCACCGACACCACCTTGACCAGCACCCAAACCCAAGCCAGCGGTGAAGGTTTCACCTGCCAACGCGCCCTGGGGCTGGCCAACAACGTCATCATCGACACCCTGTGGTGCGGCTTCGACACCACCAGCCAAGCCAGCGACATCGTCGCCAAGACCACCGGCGCCATCTCCCAGGCCTGACCCAGCGAGCTCGCCAGTCCATCGTCGACTTGATGGGCACATGACACAGAAGAAGGAGGTGCCGGCAGTGCGCGCGCTTGCCGTCCCCGTCTCAGCAATACTCATCGGCGCCGCGAGCGTGGCATGCCACCAAAAGCCGGCATGTTGCGCCGCCCCGCCGCTACCCCCTCCGGTCAACTTCGACGACTACCGGTCCGTCAACACCGACGACTACCGCACCTATTCGACCTACGGCTGGAACGGAATTCAGTTCGCCACCCGCGCCGGAATCCGCTGCCGAATCTATGACGGCCCACACTCGTTCCAGTACGCCGCCGCAATCGACTGCTGGGGGCCGCTCCCTGGCGTGGCATCTGGGGTGAACTACGCAAAGGTATCCGAGTGGCCCTACGACAAAGACACCTTGACGCCGATCACGCGGGGACCCGCGCCCCCAGGGCACACCGAAGTCTTCTCCTTGCTCAGCCACACCGACCTCAACGAGCAAGAGACCTACCACGCCGGCCCGACCGAGAAAAGAACCGTCGACCCCGCCAGCTACCACCTACTCAATCCTGGGCAGAAGATTGTCGTCCCCGGAGGACACCGCGGCGACGACGACCTCAACACATCAATATGCGCCGTCGTCACTGACGACTCGATCACCTGTGAAATCCAGAACCTCTATCACGACGGCACACATGGCTTCCGGATCCTGCCCCAAGTCAGCCAGACCTACTGATTGGATGATGTTGTGGCTAAACAGATCACCGAGCGCGAACCGCGCAACAACAACAGCAACCTGATCGGCTTGCGGGGCGCCATACTCTGCGCCGGCGTGGCCACTGCGCTTACCGGCCTAACAGCCCCTCCCGCTGCCGCAGATCCATCCAACTACACCGGCTACCACCCCGTCGACCCGAAACCCTTCCAGACCTTCAACACCTACGGCGGCGGCGGCGCACAGTTCACCTCGCCCAGCGGCCAACTGTGCCGAATCGTGGTCATCTCCCGCGGCATGTTCGCCTACATCGAATGCCTAGGCGAGCTACACGGCTCCGCCGAAGGCAACAACCTCGTGCGGATCACGACCACGGCCCCAAGTGGCTTTTCGAAGACCACGCGCGAAGAGTTCCTCAGCACCCAGCGCGTAGGACCCGACGGCGTCACCCGCGAACCCACCGGTGCCGCCGGATTCATCCCGCTGCCCGCAGGCAGCAGCCTGACCTACACCAGCAGCGTCTGGTCCGGCACCTGCGCAGTCGACGCGACCAGCACCCGCTGCACCGTTACCAGCAACCACAGCGACGGCACCGTCACCACCAAGAGCTTCGCATCGACCGCCACCGACGCAACAATCGACTGATGTTTGCCCGGTCCGCCGCGGGACCCAGCGCCTTTATGCTGACCACGATGGCGAATCACGGCCCCGATCCCACCACGCCGCTGTGGCGCGCGGCGCAAGTGTTCCGCCTGCTGAGCTGCATCTACGCCACCGGCTTTCAAATCGCGATCAACCCGGATCTGGTTCGGCCCGTGCTGGGTTGGGTGCTGTTCGCCGCGCTGATCGGCTGGAGCGCGGCCTGCGCGATCGCCTATCTGCGGGGCTTCGGCCGCAAACCGGCGTGGGTGCTCGCCGAGCTGGCGGTCGTCGTCTTGCTGATGTGGTCGAACAACCTCGTCGCGAGCCCGCACTGGGCGGCCGACAACCAGACCTGGCCGACGACGTTGTGGGCCAGCAATCCCACGATTTCGGCCGCCATACAGTTCGGCCCCGCGGGCGGCATGCTGACGGGCCTGGCGGTGATGGCCACCAATTTCGCCGTCAAGAACTACCTCGCGCTCAACCTCGGGCACAACGCCACCGTCATCATCGAACTGGCGATCGGCATGGCCATCGGGATGGCCGCGCAGACCGCGCGCCGCGCGCACGACGAGCTGCAACGCGCGGCGCAGTTGACGGCCGCGGTGCAAGAACGCGACCGGTTATCCCGCCAGGTCCACGACGGCGCCATCCAGGTGCTGGCGCTGGTCGCCAAGAAGGGGCACGAGATCGGCGGCCCGACAGCCGAACTCGCCGACCTGGCCAGCGAGCAGGAGCGCGCGTTGCGGCGCTGGCTGGCGTGCGCGGACGTCGATCCCGACGCCGACAGCGCGACGATCGACCTGCGCGCGCTGCTGCGGTGCCGGGAGTCCGATCGGGTGTCGTTCAGCCTGCCGGGCACTGCGGTGCCGTTGGGACGTTGGGCGGCAACCGAACTGGATGCCGCGGTGGGCAACGCGCTGGACAACGTGGTCGGCCATGCCGGTCCGGATGCGCACGCCTTCGTGCTCGTGGAGGACCTCGGCGATTCCGTCGTGGTCAGCGTCCGCGACGACGGCGTGGGTATTGCCGCCGGCCGGCTCGAGGAAGCGACGCGTCAGGGGCGCCTTGGCATCGCCCAATCGATCGTGGGGCGCCTCACGGCGCTGGGTGGCAGCGCCGAATTGCACAGCGAGCCGGGGGAAGGCACCGAGTGGGAGTTGTGCGTGCCACGCGGACAGGGACGCCATGGCGGATGACGAGACGCCGACCACGGTGATGGTGGTCGACGACCATCCGATCTGGCGTGACGCCGTCGCGCGCGACCTGGCCGAAGGTGGCTTCACCGTGGTCGCCACCGCCGACGGCGTGGCCGCCGCGGGACGGCGGGCCGCCGTGGTCAAGCCCGACGTGGTGGTGATGGACATGCAGCTGACCGACGGCGACGGTGCCCAGGCGACCGCCGCGGTGCTCGCGGTCTCCCCCTCGTCGCGGGTGCTGGTGCTGTCAGCCTCCGACGAACGCGACGACGTCCTGGAGGCGGTCAAAGCCGGCGCGACGGGATACCTGGTCAAGAGCGCCTCGAAAGCCGAACTGGCACAGGCGGTTACCGCCACCGCAGCCGGGCGGGCCGTGTTCACCCCGAGCCTGGCCGGGCTGGTGCTGGGCGAATACCGGCGCATCGCACAGAGCAAGGACAGCACGGACGACGGGCCCGCCCGCCCCAGCCTCACCGAACGCGAAACAGAGGTGTTGCGCTACGTGGCAAAAGGGCTGTCCGCCAAGCAGATCGCCCAGAAGCTGTCGTTGAGCCACCGCACGGTGGAAAACCATGTGCAGGCGACCTTCCGCAAGCTCCAGGTCGCCAATCGGGTGGAGCTGGCACGCTACGCCATCGAGCACGGCCTGGACGAAGAGCCGTGACCCGCGGGGCGGCCGGATAACCACACTTACCCCGCGGGCCAACGATCTTGGGCTACCGCGTTGCGAGGCGGTGTCGCACCGGGAGTGTGGCCAGGATTCGCGCACTCACCAGCGCGCTCACCACCACGGCCATGCACGCCAGGCCGTCGTCCTTGAGCCCCCACCTGATCGCCGCGAGCAGCGCCACGCCGGACGTGCACAGCAGGGCGCCGATGGCCGCGCCGCGCCACCGCGACGTCACCGCGGGCGCACCGTCCCAGCCGGACAGCGGGTTGTTCTCCAGCGGCCGCAGCGCCACGAACAGCACCGCCACCGCGACCATCACGATGAACACCTGCGCGAAGCTGATGGCGAGGAAATCCTGCGCACCCGGAAAGCGCGGGCAGCCAAAGAAATCGAAGACCAGATGCACACCCAACAGCACCGGCATGTGCCACAGATACAGCGTCATCGCGCCCGAGTTGCCGATGGCGGTCCACCACCACACCCGCGGCCGCTGCGCCCAGCGCGCGATCGCCGGTGCGGCCGCGATCGCCAACGCGCTCAGGATGATTGCGTGCCCGGCCAGCAGCAGCGACGGCGGGCTGGTGTTGGACAGATGATGGTCACCGGTGCCGACCATGCTGATCTGATACGGCCCCCAGCGCACCAGCGCGACGTCGACGGCGAAGAAGACGGCGGCGACGGCCAGCGCGGCGCGGCCGCCGAGCAGCCCGCGACGGTAAGCCACGCCGAACATCGCGGGAATGAGCCAGACGGCCAGGTTGAGGTAACCCAACGGCATCATCGCCGGCCAGTGCAGCCGGATCACGTCGATCATCGCGATCGCCCCGTAGACCGCCGCCACCCCGGCGGCCAGCCGCCCGGCCGTGCTGACGCGGTGCAGCAGCGGCATGGCGGCCAGCACCAGGACGTAAGCCCCCAGGAACCACAGCAGCTGCGTGCTGACGCCGGCGATCGGATCGTAGATGTGCCGCGGCAGCGCCCGATACAGCACCGTCAGCACCACGGCCCAGAACGCCAGGTAGTAAAACACCGGCCGGAACAGCCTGGTGCAGCGCCTCATCAGCCAGTCACCCCAATTGGTGCCCGGAGCCCAGGAGGACACGCACGCCGCCGCGCCGGCGAAGAAGAACAGCGGCATGATCTGCAACAGCCACGTCATCGCCTGAAACAGCGCCGAGGTGGTGAGCAGGTTGTCCCAGATCAAAACGTTATTGCGGATGATGCTGGCCGCCATCACGGTATGGCCGAGCACCACGCCGACCAGCGACGTGATGCGGATGACGTCCAGGACGCGGTCGCGATCGGCCGGCGTACTCGCGGCCACCTCGGCGACGTCTGGAAACCGGACAAGAGTGGTCATGGGAGCGGAATTGCCCTTCTGTGCTGTGACTGCGGAGCGTTGTGGTGGAGCAGGAATCGTGCGATGAGGAAAGCATCGCCGGTGGCGCGGGCGCGGGCCTGCGCACTTCTACGCGACAAGGCTGAGTAGTTCTACTCAGCCCGCGGCGTTGAGCGGGTCGTAGTCGGCCAGCAGCCTTTCGATGCGGGCCTCATCGAGCCGCACCCGAACGGTTGCGGCCTCCTGCTGGTCGCGGATCACCTTGGCCAGGGTGAACGCGCTCGACACCAGAAAGAGGAAGGTGACCCCGAGGAACAATCGCGGCCAGGGGTCAAGCGGCAGGAAATAGATTCCGCCGAGCGCGGCCACGAAGCTGATCGCGAATGCAACGGCGGCCTGGACGAAGAAGGCGGCGGTGGTTTTCGACATGCTGTTGGGAACGGTCATGCCAATAAGCCTGCGGCAGCGGACCGTTCGCGGGATCCGTAAGACTACTCAGATTTCGCGGTGCGGTCGCGGGGCCGCGCCAGCAGCGCCGCCGCCGCGCCCGCCGCGCCCACCCCGATCGCCGCGGCGGCCACCGTCGCCACCTCGACCGCGGCGAACTCGGAGTCCACCAGCGGTTTGACCACCGCCACCGCGGCCACCGCGGGCATCACCAGCCGCACCCACCAGGCCACCACGCTGTCGCCGGGGACTCGCGAATTAGCTTCTGTGACAAACACATACAGCGCCATCAGCAGCAGGGGCGCCGCGCCGAGAATGACCAACCCGATCCAGCGCGCACCGTGCGCCGACAAGACGGCAGCCGTCACCGCGACAAGCGCCATCAGCACCACTCGCGCGATGGTGTTCGGCCGCGCCTGGCGCGTTACCGCCAGGTCCGCGGCGACGCGCACCACTGCCCACCCCGAGGCCAACGCAGCGGCCACCCCGACAGCGACGCCGGTGATAGTCATCCACGTCCGACCCGCTTCGGCATAGAACTCCGGCACAGCTTCGCCCAGGAGTTTGGCACTCCATCGCCACGGCCCCACCACCCCCTGGTGATCACCCACCCACAACACCAGCGCCGCCGCGGCCACTACCGCGACCGCCAGCGACATGGATCGCCCCGGCCTGGCTACGCGCGCGCTTCGGACCGTGATGAGTTCAACGCCCACCATCCCCAGTCCGAAGCCGACTAACTGACCAGACAGCCGGCCCTGGGTAGCGGCCGTCCCGATGACAACGGGGTCACTGCCTGCGGCGACGCGCGCAGTGACTGCCACCGCAAGGTAGACGGAGATGAGCAACCCGGCGATCACGAGCGGCGCCACCAGCGACGCGATGACCCGAGTCGACGCCCAACAGACAATGGCGCCAACGACGACCGCGGTCCCCGCCGCGGCGACCGGTAACCACGAAAAGTTCTCGGCAGGGTCTTCACCGGATGAAAACTGCAGCAGCAGCAGCGATCCGAGGGCGGTGGCGAACTTCGCTGTCAGCACCACATAGGCGAGCAGTTGAACGGTGCCGGCTGCAGTCCCCGCCTTCGGGCCCAGTGTGGCACCAACCAATTCGGCGGTGTTGCGCGCATGGGGTGCATAGCGGCGCAGTCGCGCCAAGGCGTAGATGACCGGGACCATGACCGCTGCACCGAGCAGCGCGCCCAGTCCGTACTGCGCCGCAGACACAATCACCGCAACGCTCAGTCCGGCGGCTTGCCACGTACCGAGGACGCGCTCACCGGAGCCGGTTTCTGGCTGGGTCTGTGCCTCTAGTGATTTTTTCGGCATGTCCTTAAGCATGACTTACGCCTAATCCGGTCGAGCGGGAGCGGCATTACTGCCGAGCGCCACACTATGACGCCTCGCTCTTGGCTTGCGTATTTCTCGGCGAGGCTTCGTTCGGCGTCGGTCGCGCGGGGGCGCGGGTTTAGGGGGACTGCCGGATACTTCCGACGAGCTCTGCAACTCGCTCGTTATTGCCGCAGCGACCGACCTCAGCCCGAGGCGGGCTCGGTCGTGATAGCGCCGTCAGAGCCGTCGTGGTGCCGATGACCGTGCTTTGGCGGCCTTGTACGCCCATGACCCCAACATCAGTGCGATCAGTAACGCGCCGCCCAACATGGTGTAGCCGGTGTTGCGGTGAAAATCCCGCATGCTCGCCGGCGAGTACACGCCCTGGTGGATATTTTCCTGTGTTGCATGCCAGTTCACCGGCGCGGTCAGCACCGCTGGATCGGTGCCTGCCCGGTTCAACTTCTCGATCGTTCTTATCGACCGGTACCCGCGGGAGGTCAGCACCGAGCAGGTGTCGGCCGGGCCCATCCGGTGTCCATCGCAGTGCGGCCCAGTCAGATCTTGGTAGGCGACTAGGCCTGCCCCGAAAAATAGGGCGATGAACATCAGGCCAAGGGCGCCGACCGCGAGGCGGCCCACGACGTGCCAGAAAACCGCCCCTATGGTGGCCCCGGGGGCCGCGGGGTGTGGCCCGTCTACTTCAGCATCGGACACGACGACCCTCCGGCGAGTGGACCACCTCATGAGACGACACGCTGGTGCCTATCTACAGTCGTGAAAGTCGCTGGCTAGTTGCCGCTGCAATTGAGCCGCCTCTGCCGTCTGATTGCCCAGAGGGGCTTGGGGTTTCGGCGATCCACTGTCGTCGCGGCAGTCAGGCACTTGAAGATCTCCGGTGAACTGGTGGAAATTATCGGGCTCTACCATGAGGTGCCATTGCAGTTGTAGCGGGTGCTGTTTGGTGGGCGCTATGGTGGAAATGACTGATTTGAGGTCGCGGTAGGCCGTAGCAGGGTCTGTGATGTAAACCGAGAGCGCGGTGATTCTGGCGTCGTCGACCCGCACGTAATAGATCGGCAGTGCCAGCCGCGATATCAGGGCGTCGATGTTTGCGCGCTGCTCGGCGGTGATTGGGATACCGACTTCCCAGGTGGGGAATTTGGTCGGCTCGGCCGAACGGATATAGACGGTCATCGGTTCGGGCTGCACAGTGGCCAACACTGCGCTCAAGACGTCGTTGGTGTGGTCGATATCTGATACTTCAAGGCGCACCGTGGCACTGTCACGTGACCACAGGATCGACGCCTCTGGCACACGGGTCCTGAGTTGTCGTAACTGATGTGTGTCACCGGCGATCTGGGCGGGGTTGAGCTCTGCGCCGCGTTTTACCTCGACTCGGTCGCCAATGACGAAGGTGGTGGACTGGCGGTAGCCGTTGAAATCCCCGCCTTTGATGCGGGTGATACGTGAGGCCACCGCCGCGATCTGTTCCTCGCTTGCCTTCGGCATCGCGACTACCAGATTCAACTGGGCGCCGTTCTCAAAATCGTTGGTATATAGTGGATTAACGTCATCAACGCCCGGCATTTTGGCGATCTCGGCCTGAAGGTGGCGCACCTCGGCGCTGCGATCAGGAGGCGTGCACGCAGCCACGACCAAGGCCAGCCATGCCATGGCCGCCACGCATACCCGTTTCACCGGTGCCGGGAGCCGGCGCGTGACACGCCGCGACACTGCACTGATCACGAAGCCAAGCACCTTGCCTGCCTTGCCTTTACATCCCGATGTGAGTAACTGTGCGTTACCCTAGACTGCTTTGCAGCCCGTCGAGATGAGGCTGGTGCCCTGGGCGGTGACGTCGTACAGGTAGTGGTCAGCCACCACATATGTTGGAAGCGCTTCAACATAGGCGCGGCCATACACCGCGGTGAGCACCGCGAAGTCTTCCATCACCGGATTGCCGCTACGCCGACCCAATCGGTCTAATTCGTCGTCGACGGCGCTCATCGCCGGCCGGATGCCGTCATTGAGGGCCCTCTGTTGCGGGCTCCACTGGCTCGCGGGGATGTCCTCATCCGTGTCATGCCACGCCGCGGCGGCGTCATTGAAGTGAGCAAACACCGAGGTGAAGTCCGCGCATATCGAGTTGCTGGCGCGAAGGAATCGCTGCGGGTTGGCCGGATCGTCCGTGTGCGGTGACGCGTTCGTCGGTGGGGCCGCCGCGGTGACCAGCGGTCCGCGCAGTGCGGCCGCCCCGTGGCGAATCGCATCGCAGATGGCAAAAATCGCGTTGCCAGCCGAATAGGTAACACGCAACAGCAGATCATCAGGTGAGGTGTACTGCGGGATTCGGTCTGCGTAAGCGCGCCAGTAGGCGATCAGCTGCTCGTAGAGTTCCCGAACCACCCGGTGCGGGGTTTGCCTGGCCAGCATCCCAGTCTTATCGGCGGCCTCACGTATTGCCGTGCCGGCGGCCCGATATTGGGCGCTCAACTGCGCACTCCAGGCAGATGCCGGGATGGATTTGTCTCTGTCGTGCCAGCCAGAGGCTTTCTCGCTGGCCGCCAAGGGATGGGCAACGCTACTCCACCCCCCGCAGGTGGGTTCTTCGGTGATGACGCTGATCGGTGCGGAGTCTCTAGCACTAGCCAGGCCTGGACGCGGCGGCGAGGAATGCCTGACAACGACGATGGTCACCATGACCGAGACGGCGATAGCTACCGCAAATGCCGCCGCCCCCACGAGCATCCACTCCTGTTTGCCGCTCTTCGGTCGCCGGCCGGCGGGTGAAGACCACGGCAGCGGCGAAGCCTCCGGCGACCCCCAGTGATCATCCGGCCGCGGCACCCTCATGTGAACTTTCCTCGAACTGGAGAACCTTCGTTATGCCCGCAAGGCTCGATGAGGTGGTGCCGTCCACGCCGCTGCTGGTCCCTGCAGCAGGTCCGGCGCTCTTGGTACATCCCGTCGCGGCTATGCCAGCGGCGACAACGCTGACAATCACCGCGCCGGGATAACGACGTGAAGACATGGCCAAAGCCTACGGTGAGCGGCGCTGCGTCGAGATGGAAAACCGACGGCGGTAGCGGTGCAACCAACGATGTTCACCACGATATTCACGAAAAGTGTGGTCGAGAGTTCGGATGTCAGTTGAGATGGTCTCGAGAACGGACCGCGAAAGGAGGTGAACAGATGAAGAAAACGCTTCCTCTCGTGATGATGCTCTGTGGGCTCGTGTCGGGAGTCCTCGCAAGCCCTGCGGCGGCGGACATGAATAGCTACATGAACTGCATCCTGTTGAGTAGACAGCACTTGAACCCGGAACCACCTCAGGCAAAGCAGCTTGTCTACAACACGATCGGACAAGAAGTCTCCCGGAACATTCGCAACAACGGGAGTTCCTCGATGGCGGAGATCTCGCGTCTCGAAGGCAACGGGATTGACCCACAGCTCGCACAGATGATCGTCCAGTGTGCCAGCGTGAACGGGCCGATGTGATGTCATGTCGCGCAAGTTGCAAATGCTGGATCGGCCTGGTTCTTCCCAAGGGCCGCCTCCCTTCTGGGACACTTAGAACCTGTGTGGGCTCGAATCGTTGTTGCGCCTTGGTGGGTGAGCTGGCTGGCGAACGCCGCGTTCGGCGCGATCACGCTTGGCGCAGTCGCGGCGTTGCTGTACCCGAACTTTTTCGCCGTCACCGGATGGTTGTGGGGACCGCTCACCGTGGCGGGGTTCGCTCTACTGATATCCGCGTGCCTGGCTTTCGTCCAGCGCCCGTTCCGCCGGGCTTATTCTGCAGCCCTCACTGGACTTAGCCGCCAGCAGCTGCCCCAAATCAACAGGGCATTGCGCCGCGGAGAGATCCCTTCTGAACCGCGCGTGCTGGTGGCTGCCGTCAAGGTGGGCACTTTGCGGCTGGCGCACACGCGTAGGGCCCTGCGCGGGTCGAGGGCATTGATATGGCTGACGCCGGCCTTCCTCATCCTCGCCGGAGTTTTGTCCTTCCTAGCCAACGATATTCGGCGCGGAGTGTTCTTTGTCGGGTTCGCGCTGTACTTCGCGGCCTACTACGCATGGCTCGGGTACCGCAAGGATCAGCTGACCACGCACGTGGAGTCGTTGCGCGCAAGCGCAGAAGCTGACGACGCGGCGGTGGACGTCGACTATGCTGCGCCGCCGCGGCGACTAAGGATGTCGATCCCGCTGTTTATCGTGGCTGGAATCGCCACTGTGACAATCGCATACCTATCGGATCGCCCCAACCCGGACTGCCGGACCGTCGACTCGGTCGCCAACTTCAACTTCAAAACCAATAGCGTGCTCACAGCGCGGCTGACAGCGACCGACGTGGATCTGGCCAGCTACCGAGATTGGTCCAACCAGCTGCAAACCTACGCACGACAAGCATCCACCCCCGACATTGCTCGCCGCCTTCACCGGATCGCCGACCTATCCGTGCAGGCAGTGGCGCGGCGACAAGCTATCAACAACGACGAAATAGCCGGGCGCCCAAGCGATGCCATCCACAGCGACCAATCCGCATATCTGAGCACGATCAGCGAGCTGCTCGACGAACAGCAAGCCCTCATCTCAACCTGCCACCGTTCCTGACCCCGGCTCCCTCGCAAATTCATCGTGATGGCCGGCCCCGGTCTCAACCCGATTCTCACAGCGGCTATCACTGCACCGCTTGAGACTTCTGGAAGTGCTGGAGGAGAACTCTCTCAACGATTTCCGTGCCGAAACTCGGCCGATGGGATGCGGGCCTTCCACTGTGGCTTTCCCGCCTGCGGACACGTCTGGTTGCCAGGCGGTCCTCCGAGGGAGGCCTCGCGTCCACCTCAAACCGCCGGAAGCCAGTCCGGCTCGATGAAAACTGGCCACTTCGACAAAAGAACGATCGGCGATTTCGCTCCGCAGGCCTGTCGCCAGGGGTACCTTTTTCTGGCCAGGCGACCGGTGGCCCGATAGAAGGTGGAACGATGATAGCCGTGCGGTGGACGTCGACCCCGCTTGTCACCGCGGTTGCCGCGTTGCTGGCGCTGGCGCCGCTGGCGAAGGCGGATCCTCTCACCGCCTATGATGTGCAGTTCATCAACGCGCTAGCCGAGGTTCAGTGGCACACGTCGAGCCCGACGACCACCGTCCGGTTGGGGCATGACGTATGTAACGGGATATCGATGCAGGGATTGACCCCCCGGCAATCGGCCAACAGTGGGAGTTGGTGGGTGGTCCCTCCGGGCAGCGCCGGCGCGTTCGCGTTCGTCAAGACAGCGATCAGGTTCTATTGCCCGCAATACCTTTCAGCAGTCGACTGGTAACGGGCCGTGGGTGGGGTTAGGCCCTCGCGAAGACGATAGGAAGGTCAGGATGACGAGGGACAGAAAGCTTTTGGTAATCGCCATCGCCGCTGTCGTCGCCGTGGTTGTCCTGGTGTGGGGTGTTTCCACCCATGGTTTCAAGGACATGCGTTCATACAACTTGGGGCATAACGCAGGACTTCAGGACAAGAACTCACGCTACCCAGCCGGATGCGTCACGATGCTGCTGCTGGCCCTAGAGAGCAGTGATGCGGCAGGTCTCGACCAAGACGACTTCAACTCTGGTTGCAAGGACTCTGGAGACTGGTCAGGCATTAAGGGAGCCCCTGATCAGCCCAAACTCGGCTGAGTTACTCTCTGCCTGCCATCATGGCAAGGTGATGGGTGCTACGGATTATGGCCTTCTGATCGCCATCGGCCAGGCACTGCCCTGACGTGAGGATGGCACGATTGACCGACATGGAGGAAGACCTGCCTACCGTCAGCGTGCGTTTGTGGCGTGCCGACGCGATCGTCTTGTTCGACTGGTTGGCCCATACTGATCTGAACACGGTGCCGATCACGCATCCGGCGCAAAAGCAGGCGCTGGCTGATCTTTTGACCCGGTTCGAATGGGCGGCCGATGCGGATGTGACCGCGGCGACTGCTGACGAGGTCGCGGCGGCCCAAGCAGAAGTGTCGCGCGACATGGGCTGGTGAGGGAACAGAATCCGTTCGTGGCGGTGCTGACGAGCCTGCTGTCAAGATTGACCAACAGAGTCAAACCGGCGGCAACCGGAGCGGCACCAGAATTCGCGAACAACGGACGTCACGACTGCCCGCCAAAGCCATCGGGTCTTGTACGCGGCTGCCAACGCGGGCGCGTACATCTCCACGTGAAGCGCTCGCTGTGGGTCCAATCATCAGTACGAAGACGAACTCGACGCTCAGTGCGCGCATGGCTTCGTAGGTACCGTGGTCGAGTGTCTGACGAAGAAATGGCCGCATCGGAGCACGGCGTGCATCTGGAATGGTGGTACGACCTGGACCGGCCTTTTCTAGCCGAAGTGGACTTGCTTGCCGCCAGGTCAAGCTACTCGACGTCGTTCGTTACAGAGGACGGCGTCTTCGCCGCGACTGTACGTCTGCCACGGACGCCCGACGCTGAAACCGGGCTTGCGGATTATTTGGCGCCTCCGCGCGATTGGGCGGCAGCGCTACCCACGCCCGATGAAGAATGGGGAATCCACTACAAGGACCATACGCTGGGCTTCAAAGGTGTTGTCATCAAACGTCTTGCCTTCAGCATTCAGGCTGGGCCGGAGGTCGTGGAGCCCGCCATACGTTCGGAGTGGGGGCAGGACCTTCTAGCGTTGGAGATTCTCAACACGATTGATACCTGGTGGGAGAATGTCAGGACATGGCTCGAGATTGCAACTAACCAACGCCTCGCACAAGTCGGCCACGAGGCCAGCGATTGGTTAAACCCGAATACGCGGACGTCGATATGGACGGTCGACGAAAGCGGGGAAAGGAAGCCGTTGAGGGCCGGCGGCACTGTTGTTCAGGGCCCTGAGCGAGTCCTCGGTGTGACCGCAACGATTCTGCAGGATTGCTTGGCGCTCGCACACATTGAGCCGCCACTGGCATGGACTCTGTTGCGGGACGCGCGCGCTCTGCAAAACGCCGATCAGTACCGCCGCTCGGTCATCGATGCAGCCACTGCAGCAGAGCTGGCTGCGACCAAGCTGGTTGACGATCTGCTAGTGGGAACCGAGTCGGGGGAGCGAGCAAGGCTCCTCCGCGACCGAAGCCATCAGGGACTTGGAGGGAAGGCAGTACTGCTGAGGGAATTGGGGCAGGGCCCTTCGGAGGGTTTCAAAACTGATCTAGTGGCCAGGCGAAATGACGCTGTGCACGAAGGGATAGATCTGAAATATCTCGAGTGGCAGGCGGCGTTTCGTGCGGCGTTAGCCCTTGTCGAGCAAGGCTTTCCACTGCCCACGGCGCCGGGTTCAAGCGGGCCGCTAACGTGTTATTGGTCTCAGGCCGTAGAAGCGCAGAATGTCCATTCGTGGCCGTGATGCGAGCCTGCTAGCGGGCTGGTTGGTAGGCGTTGGCGCGGCTCGCAGGGTGCAGGTACGGGGGCCGGACGGCGGCGGTACCCAGCTGTCCTGTCTGGACACCGGGGGTGTGGGTGAGGCAGCGCACCGGCGTTGTGCGGCCGAGTACGCCGGGCTCGTGTTCGTGGCCGGCGGCCCAGCGTGAGATATCGGGGGTTTCGGTGACTTCCCATCGTGTGACGAGGCCTTCTCCGACCCCGCGGTGCTTGCCGATCGAAAAGAGGTCGGTGAGCAGCTCACGGATGAGGTCGGCGTCGCCGACGGCGCGCCAGGTCAAGGTCGCGGCGGGATGCGCCATGACAGGGACGATGCGCTTTTGATAGCGGCCCTGGGCGTCGGAAACTGCTTGGCTTCCAATGACGGGGGTCAGCTGCTGAAGCCGGCCCCGATTCGTGCGTGAGGTGCGCCAGCGCATGTCGGGGTCGGTGACGTGATGGGGGTGGAGGTCGGCGAAGGTGGCCATCCAGTGCCAGTCGGCGTCAGAGGTGGGATTGCCGCATTTGGCGAGGGGAAGGTCCAGTGTCTCAGGGTCTTTGGTGTGCTGATAGGTGAACTCTTCGCCCGCTGTGCGGGCGGCCCACTTACGGCGGTGCCACAGTACTGAGGCGAGTAATCCATCCAAGGCCACGCCCCAGGGGCGGGACAGCACGACACCGTGTGGTGTGGTGGCGGTGATCTGCAGAGCAATCATGTGTGTGTGTCAACTCAGTTGCGATAGCGTGGTGATCGCCTCGTCGCGGTGAGCGGTTAGGTCCGCTGCCCAGTCGATGTTGTCGCTGGGCAGATTTCCGCGAAGCGTGGTCGCGGTGACGGTGGCGGTGACCTGTCCGTGGCCGGCGGCGATGCGGCCGCCGAGGTGTCCTCGGGTGGCGAATTCGTCCAGGACGGAAAGCAGAAATGCTGCTTGGATGGGGGTGGCGTTGGTGAGTCGAACCCAGGTCTGAAGTCGGGTTCCGGCCGGCAGCGTCTCCACCCCGAATCGTCCGAGCGGACTGCTGTTTTCATCCGAGTCCGTGCTGGGAGGCCAGGCGGTGGTGGTGCGGTGATCGGACAGGTGGCTAAACGATTCTTCTGCGACGCCAAGCACGGCAGACAAGGCTTTGGATCGCGGTGGGCGGGGCAGGATGTGGGAGAGTTCGGCGATCTCGGGCAGCACCTTGCCGACGTCCAGTAGCCCCGACATGATGCGGCCCGACGCCGCCCCGCCGAATACCGCGACCTGGGGCAGTAGAGCCTTGAGGCGGCGTTCTTGCTCGTCAGTAAGGGGCCGCGCGGATTTGGCCAGCCGGCCGCCGTTGGTGAGTAGGTGTGCTGCCGGGATGGGCAGGGCGGTGTCTTCGTAGTTGAGCACGGCGGCGGTCAGTGACTCTCCGATGCGGCGCAAGATGCCGCGGAAGCCGCTGCCCGACACGATCGGGACAAGTATCACTTCACCGGTAGGGGTGATGATTTTTTCTCGGCGGAACAAGGCGAAATTGTCGGTGCCGATGGCGCTGTAGTCCTCGCGGTGCACGATCGAGGATCGGGCCAAGACGTCGATGTCGAAGTGAACGCTGATCAAGCTCACCCGCGGGCCGCTTTCCGTTGTTCGGCAACAGCTTCGGCGATGATGCGCACTCGCAGCAGCAGTGCCGGCAGACTGTCACGTAGCACGGCGATGACGGGTAGCGACGGTTGGCGTAGCAGCATGGCTAGCTCGAGGCGTCGATCCCGCTGCCGGGGCGCGCAGACCTCGAGCTGTATGGACACATCAGACCACCAGCGATCCAGGGTGTCGGCGCGGTAGGCGGCACGGCGAACTCGACCGGGCAGCAGCTCGTCCCAGTAGGTTTTGCGGTATCGCGGGTCGGCGAGCCAGCTTCTCTCCCAGTCGATGCTGTAGTGCAGTAGCAGCAGCAGCCGTTCAGCGGTGTCGGCGGGACTGGGCCGGGCGGCTTCTTTCGTTTCGGCGTCCGGGGCGGGTTCGTCGAAGGGGGGCAGTTCGGGAACCAGGGCACGCCACGCCTGGGTGGGAGTGGGAGCTGCCGTCATGGGTGAAGCGTAAATGGCCCGGCAGTCACCGGGTGGTGATCGCTCGGCGCGCGGGTTAGGGCTGAGGCGTCGGCATGGTGGTGAGGGCGCGAGCTGCTGCCCACAGTGGCGGGACGGTGCGCCATATCTGCAGTGCTGTCCAGGCAGCCAGGATGCGCCCCCAATGGCTGGACGGCTGAGCGCGCAGTAACCGCGAGGGAGGCGCCGGATGGCTCAGCTGGGTCCAGGTTGCGCCCACGGTGGTGCGCAGCCAGATCAGGTCGGTCAGCCGGGTCGCCGCAGCGGCATCCCAGGGCACGACGAGACCATCGGTGGCGAGATGTCCCCATTGGGCGGTCGGCAGGATGTGGCGGCGTCGAGCGGTCGGAAGGATCGCGGCTTGAGAGGTCGGCAAGGCGCCGCCAGCGAGCGCGTCAGCCAATGCGGCACCGGTGGAGTACTCCGTCACGGTCGTCGCAGTGACCAGTAAAGCCAGTTGTGTGGTGGGAGGGGTGCTGTAGGCCCAGGCGCATGGCACACAGAGCCGGCGGGATCCGAATGGCCAGGCGTCGAAACCGGTGAACTTCTCAGAAATGATGCGCGAGCTCAGCACGGTCGGCCCCTCTTCGCCGCAGCGCCCGCAGCGGCCATCTACCGGCGACGGCGCGTCCACGGCGGGTCGACCGGCGGCAACCCATGCCGCGGCGGCGGGATCGGAAAGCATGCTGGCGCCACGATACGGCCGGATCGGTTGGTATCGTGAGCGACACGAAACGCACACAGGGGTCGGGTGAGGGTTTCACCTGAGGCGGCTCCGGAAGGCTGATTATCAGTCCATCCGGGGCCGCCTCCCTCTTTTCGGTCTGGCGCGCGCAGCAATCCCGCTTGGTGTCCAGGTTGGCCCATACACTGCCCTTGATCGTCGAGCTAGGGAAGTTTGAGACCGCGTGGGTGCCAAGACCGCCAGACCGAACCGGGAACAACCCGTCGTCGTCGATGTCGAAGGTGGCCCGATCTCCGCGCGCGACGTGAAGGCCGCCCGCGAGGTGGCCGAGGATGCGATGACAGAGCGTGGCTTCCAGCGCCTGGCCAACCAGATCACCGACGAACTGCGCGACGCGGACACCTCACTGACCCGGGCGGCTCGCGACCGTGATCGCGCCACGCCTCGAGATAGGAGCCATATCGAGTCCGGGCGCCTGCGCGGCGAACTGCCGCCCCGCGAGGAGTTCCGGGAAAGGCTGAGCGGTCGCCAGCGCAAGATCCGCTCGGCGGTCAAGAACCAGGTGATGGCCGCCGCGCCGGCGTCGCAGCACGCCGCGATCGCGAGCATGCTGACCAGCGAAGACCCCACTGAGTGGCGGCGCATCAACGAGAAGCTGCACCGCTCGGCGGGTGACGTCCAACAACTGGCGGACACTGATCGGGCGAAGGTGCAGCGCCTCGACAGGGCGATCCAGGCGTATGAACGCCTCAACGACCGCACCCACCGCGTCTACGTTGCGGTGAAGCTGCCCGATAACCGTGGCGACATCACCAAGCCCTCCGACCTGCCGGCTAACCTGCGGCCCGGTGCGAGCATCGCGTTCGACCAGTTCACCCTCACTCGACACAACTTGCATGAGACGCCGGGCCACGACAGCTCCCGGCATGTGGTGTTCGAGGTTGTGACGAGCCGTGGGATGTATTTGGGTCGCTCCGACAGCGTGGAAGACACCACCCATATCCTCCCGAGAGGAATGCAGTTCGACGTAGCGTCCGCCGAACACGTCGCCTATGCAACCCGATCCGGAGGCTTCAACGAACGCGTCGTCTTGCAACTGAGGGAGCGGTGATGACCCCCACCGAATGGATCGTGCACCCCAACCGATCCGACATTGGATCCGACGAGCCCGGCCGCAACGGTCATTACCGCTCGCTCACCCGCCCGCGGAAGCCGGCCATCGAACCGTGCCTGGCCCGAGTAAGGCTGCCGCGCAGACTATCCGACGTCGCCGACGCTGATGGCACCATTACCTTCGGCGGCAACGACTGGTGGTTCGTCGTCGGCGCGGCCCGCACCTTCGTCCGCACCCACATCGACTCAAACGTGCCGCCGCCGTTTGGATTCAAGCGCAACGGACAGTGGTGGTGGTGGGACGACACCACCAGCGTGGAATCGATTCTCGAAGGCCCAGAGGGCATCGACTACGTCCGCGAATACCTCGCTCGGCTGTTCCCGAGGTGCACCGTCACCGTCAGCGACGCACGATGACCACGACGCCGGCCGGACTAGACCTGCACACGTTACGCGGCATCGCCGCCCGCCGGCGCGGGGCCCAGGGCCACCAGCATCTGCTCGACCGCATCGCCGAACACCTCGACGAGAACGACGGGTTCGTATCTTGGAGTGGCGGCAAGGATTCCACCGTCGTAGTCGACCTCGCTCGGCAGGTCGACCCGCACATCCCAGTGGTGTTCTTCGACAGCGGGCTGCAGTTCCCTGAGACGCTGCGTTATCTGGAGGACCTGGCGCAGGAATGGCAGCTGAACTACCACGTGATCACCGCTGACCCAGATTTGCTGACGGTGCTGATCGCCGGCGGTGGTTTCGACCATCACGCAGTCGATCGTCGGTTGCGCGGACAGCTCGCCGACATCATGATCACCGGGCCCGCGGCCGAGGCGCACCGCCGCTACGGCCGCGGATCGCTGTGGGGAGTGCGCGCTGAGGAGTCCCACGGCCGACGGATGCTGTACCGGCGCGGTCTGGGCGCCGAAACGCGGGCTCGACAGCACAGTTCGCAGTCAGATGTACGCGCGCAAGTCGGCGGAGTGGTGCGCCGAGCGGACGGCACCATTACCTATGGCCCGATCTGGGACTGGCAACGCTCGCATGTCTTCGAGTACCTGGCCGGCCGCGACATCGAGCCCAACCCGCTCTACCGCAAGCTCGCCGAACTCGGAGTCCCCGAACAGCAAATCCGCGTCGACTCGATCATCGACGCCTCCAAGCTGTCCAACGGACACATCGCCTGGCTGCAAAAAGGCTGGCCAGATCTATATGACCGGCTCAGTCGTGCTCTACCGCGGCTGACTGAATGGACGTGAAAGCCGCTGTCGGACTGCGCTATTGGCGGCGGCGCCTCCTCCTCCTCCTCCTCCTCCTCCTCTCCTCGTGGCAGTGCCAATTCATCTGAAATGTCCCCAAAAGGCATATGGGACATAAGGTAAGAGGCACAGCGGTTGTTATCTACTCGCGTTGGCGCGATTGCCGGCCGCTGGCCCTGTGTGCCGATCTCAGCGTCGTTTGTTCGTGAATCCTGACGTCGGCGCCCGTTTTCCCGGTCGAGTATTTGCGAATGTGGGCGTCGCGAATTCCGTGAGATGGCGGCCGGTTGGCGCACCGCTCTGCGGCATGCACGTAAAGGCCGAGGAACCGCGTACGTGGGCGCACGCTTTCGCGCGCTGATCGCTTGATCTAATATCAGAGTATGCGATCAGATCTGCAGAAGCCGGCGACCTTCACCCAGTCGGCGCGACGGGCGCAGATTGTGGCCGCCGCGATCGAGGTGATCGCCGAAATCGGGTGGGCTCAGGCGTCGATCCGCAAGATCGCTGATCGGGTTGGGGTGGCGATGAGCGCGGTGCTGTATCACTTCGGCACCAAGGACAACTTGGTCGACGCGATCGTCGAGGAGATGTATCGCACGGCGCTGTCGTTCGTCGGACCGGCCGTCGATGCGCAGTCAACCGCGGCGAACAAGCTCGCCGCCTACATCACAAGCAGCGTCGCGTACTTCGATACCCACCGTTCGCACCTGGCGGCCCTCACGCAGCTCGGTACGAGCTACCAGCCGGCAGACGGGCGCCGTTTCGAGGAACTCGAAGTGACGGCTGAGCTACAACAGGAACTGGCTGTCTTGGACCCGACGACGATCTTGACGGCGGGGCAACAGGATGGACAATTCGGCGATTTCCCGATCACGTCGATGGCGGTCGCCCTCCGGGGCGCGGTCAATGCCGCGGTGGAGAATATCTTGCGCGATCCCGCCTTCGACGCCCGTGCGTACGGTGAAGACCTGGTCGCCATCTTCGGTCGTGCCGTGGCGGTGAACCGATGAGCCGGATTGTCATCATCGCCGTGGGTAGCCGCGGCGATGTCGCTCCCCTCACCGGGGTGGGCGTGGCGCTACAGCAGGCCGGACACGAGGTCGCCATAGCCGCCTACACCCCCTTCGCGGACATGATTTCCGGCTGCGGTTTGGGGTTTCGCGAGCTGCCGGCCGATTTGCAGCCTGCCGCCGATGGCGCCGAGGTATCACCCGTCAAAGGTTTGGCAGCATTCGCCTCGCCTAGAGGCATGCGCGCCCTGGGCAACGACATCCTCTCGGCCGTCGCCGACGAACCCGCAGACATCCTGCTGCTATCACCGTTCGCCGAAATGGTTGGACACCCGCTCGCCGAAGCGAAAGCTATTCCCTCTCTTGGGCTCCGGTTGCAGCCACTGTCAGCGACCGCGCAGTACCCGCCGTCGATTGTGGGTTCCTGGTCGGCCGGGTCGTGCGGAAATCGGGTTGCCGCCAACGCAGGCGCCTGGTTACTGGACTCCCTATACGGCGGCGTGGTCGCGCAATTCCGCCGCCAGCTCGGGCTGTCGCGCACCTCCGCCCGTCGGCTGCGTCAACAACGCACCACTGCGCAATGGCCTGTCCTGCACGGGTATTCACCGAGGGTGGCGCCCCGGCCTACGGACTGGCGCCCGGGATTGGAAGTCACTGGTTACTGGTGGCCGGCGAGCGCCGGCATCTGGGAACCGCCTGCTGACCTCGCCGAGTTCCTCGCTGCCGGTCCACCGCCGGTGTTTGTCGGGCTCGGCAGCATGATGACCACCTCGGCGCGAGCCGAGCAGCTATCGGACACGATCCGCCGAGCGGCCCAACTGGCCGACGTCCGGGTCATCGTGCAAGCTGGCTGGACCAATCTACATGTCGCCGAGGACCATATGTTGACCATCGGCGACACCCCACACGACTGGCTGTTTCCTCGGGTTGCCGCCGTGGCGCACCACTGCGGGGCGGGAACCACCGCGGCAGGTATTCGCACCGGAGTGCCCACCATCGCCTTACCCGCCTATGGTGATGGCCCGTTCTGGGCCAGGCGCATCACCGAACTCGGGATCTGCGCGGCCACCATCAACCAGCGCAAACTCACCTCGCAACGCCTTGCCGAGGCAATGCGCATCGCCGTCAACGATCCGCTGCTGAGGGATAACGCCCGCCAAATCAGCGTGCTGATAAGCGCTGAAGACGGTGCTGCACAAGTTGTTTCATCAGTTAGTTCCCTGATCCAACAATTCACGTAGAGGAGTAACCGATGGCCGCGGACCCCGAACTCGTCCACGCAATCATCACCGCATGAGCCCTTGCCGGTGGAGGCTTGATGATGGCCGGAGGCGCGATCGGCGCCGGCATCGGTGACGGCATGGCCGGCGCTCAACTAGTCGCCGGCGTGGCCCGCCAACCCGAGGCCCAACAACGAATGTTCGCGCCCTTCCTCATCACTGTGGGCCTGGTCGAAGCTGTCTTCTTCATCAACCTCGCCTTCATGGCGTTGTTTGTCTTCGCCACACCCGGCAAGTAATACGTCGTTGGCAGGATCGCGGCTTTACCGACTCACGACTCTGCGCAGCCATCGTCGGCCGATTCATATTCGGCCGCAACATCTTCGATGACCGGAACCGACTCTTACCGCCTCGGCCACCACGACACGCCCATCTCACAATGGCGTCAATATTGACCAACAGAATCAGAGTGGCGGCAACCCGAGCGGCACCAGATTTCGCCAACAACCGACGTCACGATTGCCCGCCAAAGCCAGGCCGCCTACGGCGTTGGCAGATCGGTAAGCCAGTCGACCAAATCTGCCGGGCGGCGAGGAAGGAAAGGCTGGAAGACGTTCAGCTCGCGGCTGGTAACCACCTGGTTGCGCGCGGCCTTGTCGATGAATACCGCGTCGCAGTAGGGCACTGCGATCGCCAGCGCATCGATGTCCTGCATGTCGTTCGTCGTCCATTCATGGCGACTATCGCTGTGGTATCGCTCCTTCACCGAAGCGGCCACGCGGGTTGAGGGCATCCCGTCGATGAAATTCCGTACTTTGGCGAGGCATTCGGGTGTCGGGGGATCCTGTATCCCGAGGATCTGGGACAGTGACAGCCCGGTGGCTCTCTGTGCGCGGTCGACCAGGTGTCCGAGCTCGGCGTAAAGCTCATTGGCGTTGACCACGTCGCGCAACTTGGACTGCCGAAGCGCTGGATCCGCATCCAGCTTGCCGACGAGGTCGTTCTCCCGCTCGGCCCGCTTCTTGAGCATGTCGCGCCAGCCGTCCAAGCTGTACCCGGCTTGGAGTAAGGCAGGATCCTCGTGGTCGTCGGGTCCGGTGACCAGTTGGCGCATCGCCCATCGATTCAGACTTGCCATCGGATCAGCGCCTGTCTGTATTCCCATGTCCTGACAGAGCTTCTCAGCCCACCACGATGCTTCCTCCGCGGTGGTTCCCTCGAAGACGATGCCGCCCTTCTGCCCGAAGGCATGCAGCATGTGCGTTCCCACAAGCGGGATGTGCCCTTGAGAGGTGACCGTCATGGTCGGCAGATCGTTGAGCGCGGCCTCGAACTCGAGCTCCATGATCTGGGGGCGTCCCAGGAAGAAGTTGAAGTCGGACAACTCCTCCATCACTGCTACAACGTCCCGGCGCTGGGCGGCGCTGGCGATGTTGTAGATCTCCAGGATGTGCGTCGACGACAACGGGAACATCGCGCGGCCGTCGGCCAGAGCCTGCCGACAGACCGCGAACAGGTCGCGGTAGCCGGGTGGTGCGGTCCCGACCGCGACTTTCGCCAGGTTGATGCAGGCGAACGTGTCCAGGTACACGAGAGCTGGCGGCCTGGGTGGCAAGGCCAGGTCGCTGGGCCAGACGACGTCGGCCCGGACGCCGTAGGCAGTGGGCAACGACCCCCACCCCTCTCGCGCATGGTTGGACGTCGACAATGATCCCCCGTAGGGGAGGGATGCCGCAAACGCTTGATCGGCGCGACACGGCCGATTGCCTCCGCCGGAGCGCTAACGCTGTGTGGCCGAGCTCTATTGATGGTGCATTAGATCGCCGGTTTGCGCCGGCGTAGGAAGCATCCGATTCCTCCTAGCGCGGTTGTCAGGACGATGGCGTCGGCCCCGAGGGTTAACAGGGCGAGGAGTCCTTTGGCGATGTCGACGGGGAAACGACACACCTCTCTCCCGCCTGCTGATCACCTTTGAGGGCGCCGGGTTCGCTCGTGCGGCGTTGACCATGTGCGTGTTCTCGCGTTGTCCGGCTCGGCGTGCGGGAGGATGGGGGTGTGGTGAAGAAGAAAGGTCGCGATCTGCGGACCAAGCGGCACATCAAGGTTGATGATGCGGCCGCGGTGATCGCCGCGTTCCAGTGGTGGGCGAACCGACCACCAGCACGCAACCCCGCCACGCAGTGGGCTCAAGACGTGGCCGGGATGATCTTCGAGAAGTGGTCCGACAGTCCTGTGGTGTTGCGCGTCGACGACGAGTTCGCTGGCGCGTTGATCAACGCGAAGACCGATGTGGAGCTCGTCCCGGACTGGTTGACACGGTTCCCGTTCGATGCCGTCGCTTACAGCCTTGCCACCCCGCTGTCACTGCACGACGGGCGCCGCATGTGTCACTACCTCGGAATGGTCGTGGCCGGCACGGTCAGTCAGTACCGG
>NZ_JCALCQ010000017.1:0-96181 GCF_059812425.1 Mycobacterium sp. NGS56 | reverse complement strand
GACGCGACTCATCTGTCACCTATGACTCGACTCATCACATTTGTGGAGCCTAGGGGAATCGAACCCCTGACACCCGCCTTGCAAAGGCGGTGCTCTACCAACTGAGCTAAGGCCCCTCATCGTGATTGAGTGGCTGACCTTGGTCATCCACGGCCACGTGCCAGACCTCGACTCCACGTCGTGACCACACCACCGCTGCCAATCCGGCGATAAGTCCCAGCGGCAGTGCGAGTCTTACGCAACGTCTTGACGGGCACATGGTGGTGGGCCTAGGAGGACTCGAACCTCCGACCTCTTCGTTATCAGCGAAGCGCTCTAACCGCCTGAGCTATAGGCCCGTACTCGCGTACGGCCGAGCGACGAGATTACCGCAATCCCCGCCCGACTCCCAAAAATCGCAGCACCCACGCTAGTCGCGGTCCGCCAGCGTGACCTCGATGCCGCCGATCAGATCGGTCGTCAAGTTGTAGACGAACGCGGCGATGGTGGCCGCCGCGGTCAGCAGCACGATGTTCACCAAGCCGATCAGAACGGCACCGCCGAAAATCGTGCCGCTGGACACCAGTTCGCCGCTGCTGCCGCTGGTGTTGTTCAGCAGGTCACCGACGTTGCTGTTCAACTTCGACCACACGCCCATGCCGCCGAGCACCAGGTACAGAAACGCGACGGCGATCATCCAGACGAAGAACAGCGCCACGGAGAGCAGCAGCGACACCTTCAAGGTGCTCCACGGATCAATGCGGCGGATCTGCATGCTGGCACGCACCGGACCGCGCGTCCGGCGTGACACCTGCACCCGGTTGTCGCGATTTTCGCGGCCTTCCCGGCTTTCGGCGCTCGCCGGACGTCCGCCGGCCGATGAGGTCGACGACTCCGCCGGCCGCTCGGGGGCGGGCTTGCGATGCGGGCCGCGCGGCACCGGGCCAGACAGGTCCGGTAATTCGCTGGCGTAGGCCTCGGTCGGCGAAGTCTCACCACGGGAGGTCGCAGGCTCCGGCTCTTTGGCATGGGACGGGGCGCCGGCCCCTGGCGCCGCCGTGCCCGAGATGAAGCGGTTCAACCGCGCCTCGACGCCACCGGCCTGCCCCGATGGTCGTTTCTCGGGGAAAGGCTCGTTCTGTCGAGGCCCCGGGTCCTGTGGCCGGGGGCCACCGCGCTGCCAGGGTGGTCCCTCCCCACCCTCTTGGGCGCGGCCACCCTGTGCGGGCGGCACCCCGTGGCGCGCACCGGCGCGTTCGACCGAACCATCCCCATTGGGGCCATCCCCCTGCTTGGGGGCGCCCGGCTCGTTCGGTGAGGTCACCCCGACTCCTTAGGTCTCCTACCCTGGCCGCCCAAGCGGTGGCAGTCGCATTATGTCTGGTCGGGCTGAGTCTAGTGGCTCGGTTCCGACTAGCTGTCTGACTCCGCACCGTCGCTTTGTTCGGTGACTTCGTCCGCGTTTTCCTCGGCGTTGCGGGCAATGGCCAACAGCGTGTTCTCCTCACCCAGGTTCATCAGACGCACGCCCTTGGTCTGCCGTCCCGCCTTACGAACCTGGCGCGCTGCGGTCCGGATGACGCCGCCTCCCGAGGTGATTGCGTAGAGTTCGCTGTCCTCATCGACAATCAACGCACCAACCAGCCTGCCACGCCGACGGTCGTACATCACCGTCAGGACTCCCTTGCCGCCGCGTCCCTGCACCGGATACTCCTCGATCGCGGTCCGCTTCGCGTATCCGCCCGACGTCGCCACCAGCAGGTAGGTGTCTGCGCGGACGACGTTGAGTGACAACAGGTAGTCGTCGGCGTTGAACCGCATGCCCTGCACGCCGGAGGTCGCGCGGCCCATCGGGCGCAGCGCTTCGTCGGTCGCCGAGAACCGGATGGATTGGCCGTTGGCGGAGACCAGCAGCAGATCCTCGTCCGCGGAGCACAGCACCGCACCGACCAGCTCGTCGTTGTCGCGCAGGTTGATCGCCACGATGCCGCCCGACCGGTTGGAATCGAAATCAGTCAGCTTGGTCTTCTTCACCAAACCGTTGCGGGTAGCCAGGACCAGGTACGGGGCGTCCTCGTAGCTCTTGATCTGGATGACCTGGGCGATGCGCTCCTCCGGTTGGAACGCCAACAGGTTCGCGACGTGCTGACCGCGAGCGGTCCTCGAGGCCTCCGGCAGTTCGTAGGCCTTGGCCCGATACACCCGGCCCTGCGTGGTGAAGAACAGGATCCAATCGTGCGTGGAGCACACGAAGAAGTGCCGCACGATGTCGTCCTGTTTCAGGCCGGCACCCTGCACGCCCTTGCCGCCCCGTTTCTGACTGCGGTACAGGTCGGTTTTGGTGCGCTTGGCATATCCGGTTTCGGTGATCGTGACGACGACGTCCTCGCGCGCGATCAGGTCCTCATCGTTGACGTCGCCGTCTGCGGCGATGATCCGGGTACGACGCTCGTCGCCGTGCTTGTCGACGATCTCGGCGAGTTCGTCGTGCACGATCCGGCGTTGCCGCTCGGGCTTGGCCAGGATGTCTTCCAGGTCCGCGATCTCGGCTTCGATCTTGGCCAGGTCGTCGATGATGCGCTGGCGCTCGAGGGCCGCCAACCGGCGCAGCTGCATGTCCAGGATCGCCTGGGCCTGGATCTCGTCGATATCCAGCAGCTCGATCAGGCCGGCCCGCGCGATATCCACGGTCTCCGACGCGCGGATCAAGGCGATGACCTCGTCGAGCGCGTCGAGCGCTTTGACCAGACCGCGCAAGATGTGAGCGCGCTCGTTCGCCTTCCGCAACCGATAGGTGGTGCGCCGGACGATGACGTCGAGCTGATGCGCGACGTAGTGACGGATCATCTGGTCGAGGCGCAGCGTGCGCGGCACCCCGTCGACGATCGACAACATGTTCGCGCCGAAGCTGGTCTGCAGCTGGGTGTGCTTGTAGAGGTTGTTCAGCACCACCTTGGCCACGGCGTCGCGCTTGATCTCCACCACGATGCGCAGACCCACGCGGTCGCTCGACTGGTCTTCGATGTTCGAGATGCCGGCCAGCTTGCCATCGCGGACCTGCTCGGCGATCGAGGTGATGAAGTTGTCGTGGTTCACCTGGTACGGCAGCTCGGTGATCACCAGCGAGGTGCGCCCGCGTGAATCTTCTTCCACCTCAACGACTCCGCGCATCCGGATGGATCCACGGCCGGTGTTGTACGCGTCGTGGATGCCCTGGGATCCGACGATCAGACCGTGGGTGGGGAAGTCCGGGCCCTTGACCCGCTCGCAGACCGCGGCCAGCGTGGCCTCTTCATCGGCCTCGTGGTTGTCCAGGCACCAATAGACCGCTTCGGCCAACTCGCGCAGGTTGTGCGGCGGGATGTTGGTCGCCATGCCGACCGCGATACCGCCGGAGCCGTTGGCCAGCAGGTTGGGGAAGCGGCTGGGCAGCACGGTCGGCTCTTGGACGCGACCGTCATAATTGGGGGTGAAATCGACTGTCTCCTCGTCGATTTCGCGAAGCATCTCCATTGCGAGCGGGGTCAGCCGCGCTTCGGTGTACCGCATGGCGGCTGGCGGGTCATTACCCGGTGAACCGAAGTTGCCCTGTCCATCGACGAGTGGATAACGCAGCGACCATGGCTGCGCCATTCGCACCAGGGTGTCGTAGATCGACGCGTCGCCGTGGGGGTGGTAGTTACCCATCGTCTCGGCGACCGAGCGCGCCGACTTGGCGTGGCTGCGGTCTGGGCGGAACCCGGAGTCATACATCGCATAGAGCACCCGGCGGTGCACCGGCTTGAGGCCGTCGCGCACCTCGGGCAGGGCGCGGCCGACGATGACGCTCATCGCGTAATCGATGTAGCTGCGCTGCATCTCCTGCTGAATGTCCACCGGCTGGATCCGGTCGACAGAGTCGTCACCTGGCGGCAGCGTGGTGTCAGTCATGTATTCCTCGTTGGTTGGTCAACTCCTGGCGGGTCCGGTCTCTCAGACGTCCAGGAAGCGAACGTCCTTGGCGTTACGGGTGATAAAGCTGCGGCGCGCGTCGACATCCTCGCCCATCAGGATGGAGAACAGCTCGTCGGCGGCCGCGGCGTCGTCGAGCGTGACTTGACGCAGCACCCGGACGGTGGGATCCATTGTGGTCTCCCACAGTTCTTTGGCGTCCATCTCGCCGAGACCCTTGTAACGCTGGATGCCGTCGTCCTTGTTGATCTTCTTGCCCGCCTTCTGGCCGGCCTCGAGCAAGCCGTCGCGCTCGCGATCGGAGTAGGCGAATTCGGGATCGCTGCGCTGCCACTTCAGCTTGTACAGCGGCGGCTGCGCCAAGAACACATGCCCGTGTTCGATCAGCGGCCGCATGAACCGGAACAGCAGCGTGAGCAACAACGTCGAGATGTGCTGACCGTCAACGTCCGCATCGGCCATCAGCACGATCTTGTGATAGCGAAGCTTGGTGATGTCGAACTCGTCGTGAATGCCGGTGCCCAGCGCGGTGATGATCGCCTGGACTTCGGTGTTCTTCAGAACCCGGTCGATGCGGGCTTTCTCCACGTTGATGATCTTGCCGCGCAGCGGAAGGATGGCCTGGAACATCGAGTCGCGGCCGCTCTTGGCCGAGCCCCCGGCCGAATCGCCCTCCACCACATACAGTTCCGACTTGCGTGGGTCGGTGGAGCGGCAGTCGGCGAGCTTGCCGGGCAACCCGCCGAGGTCGGTGGCGCTCTTGCGACGCACCAGCTCTCGCGCTTTGCGCGCGGCGATTCTGGCCTGGGCAGACGACACCGCCTTGTTGACCACGACCTTGGCGTCCGCGGGGTTGGCTTCGAACCAGTGCGTGAGTTGTTCGTTGCAGACCTTCTGCACGAACGACTTGACTTCGGTGTTGCCCAGTTTGGTCTTGGTCTGGCCCTCGAATTGCGGTTCGCTGACCTTGACCGAGATCACCGCAGCCAGGCCCTCGCGGATGTCGTCACCGGTGAGGTTCGGATCCTTGTCCTTCAGCAGCTTCTTGTCTTTGGCGTACTTGTTGACCACCGTCGTCAGCGCGCTGCGGAAGCCTTCTTCGTGGGTACCACCCTCGTGGGTGTTGATGGTGTTGGCAAAGGTGTGCACCGATTCCGAGTAGCCGCCGTTCCATTGCATTGCGATTTCAACCTCGTGGCCGGGGCCCTTGCCGTCGAAGTCGATGATGCTCTGCTGAATGGGGCTTTTGGTGCGGTTGATGTGCTTGACGAAGTCGACGAGCCCACCCGGATAGTGGAAGGTGCGGTGTTTGACCTTATGTGGCGCAGTCGATTCCGCGGCTTTTTCTTCTGCCGACTTCGGGGCCTCCGCGGTGTCGCTGACGACCTCGTCAACGACCTCCTCGTTGCTCACCCGTTCGTCGGTGAGATTGATCGTCAACCCCTTGTTGAGAAAAGCCATCTCCTGCAACCGGCGCGCGACGGTCTCGAAGTCGTATTCGGTGGTCTCGAAGATCTCGGGATCGGCCCAGAATCGGATCGTGGTGCCGGTGCGCTTGGTGGCCTCACCCTGTTTGAGGGTGCCGGGCACGGCACGGTCGTAATACTGCGACCATTCGTGGCCGTCGCGGGCGATGTCCACCTCGAGACGGGTCGAGAGCGCGTTGACCACTGACACACCGACCCCGTGCAGGCCGCCGCTGACGTTGTAGCCACTGTTCTCCCCGCCGAACTTGCCGCCGGCATGCAGTTGCGTCATCACCACGTCGACGGTGGGGGCGCCGGTGGCGTGCATGGCCACCGGGATGCCCCGGCCGTTATCGGAAACTTCGACGCTGCCGTCGTCAAGAATGCGGACATCGACCCGGTCGGCGTAGCCGGCCATCGCTTCATCGACCGAGTTGTCGACCACCTCCCAGATGAGGTGGTGCAAGCCCCGCTCACCAGTGGACCCGATGTACATACCGGGACGTTTGCGGACGGCCTCGAGACCTTCCAGCACGGTGATCGCTGAAGCGCCGTATTCGTCTTGCGCCTTCTTCTTCTGGGCAGCCACGGTCGGAATGCTCTCCTTGGGGTTTCATGCGGGCGGTTCTAGTCACCGCAACAGTCGCATCCCACCAGTCTAGCCTGATCGGCCATCCGCACCGATATTCTGGCCGCGTTTCTACCCAGCTAACTGCGCCGTGCGCACGATTTCTTTATTCTGGCCGCGTCCCGACGTACGTCGAGGGGGTCCGCCTCGTCCTGGCGGATTTCAGGGGCCTGTGAACGAACTCCCGGCTAGGGATTCGTGGGCCGGTGTCAAACTCCCTAACCGTAGGTGTCGCGCGGACCCCTGCCAGCGATATGACGCGGCCCCTTGCGCCACGAGGGCGCGGCCGGTCCGGTGATCTTCAACGACGTCACTACCCCATTGCCGACGGCAGTGGCGATCTTGGCCAGTAACTGTGACTGGATCATCCGCAGCTGGGTGGCCCATGCCGTCGATTCGGCGGCCACGCTCAGCACACCCTCGTTCAGGGCGGTCGGCGCCGCGTGGTCGGCGATCTGTTGGCCGACGACCGTCGCCCAGTTGCCCAGCACAGTGCCCTCGGCGACTTGCGCCGACCAACCCCGTTTCTTCGCCAGATCGCGCGCCAGCCTGCCCAGGGGTTGCGGGTCGCGGGCATCGGGTCCTGGTCCCGACCAGTTCCGCCGGGCACCCGCCACCCGCCGCGGCGCAGGGCCCGCCGCTCGCCCGCGGCCGGCGTCTTTGCCGTGAGCCCGGGCCGCGGCTCGGGCTTCCTCGAGGGTGCGCCGCACCAAATCGAGCCCGCTCAGGGCATTTGGTGGCTCGATCGGCCGCGGACTCTCTTCGCTACCGGTCATGAGTGCATCTTCGATACCCGCCCGGCGTCGCCGTCGCGTAAGTCGACATGAACCTCACGGGCCGCCCAATCCGTCGGGATGTCGTCGAGCACTGCGGCCGTGACCAACACTTGTTCGGCCGATTCGGCCACGGTGGCGAGCGCGCGGCGACGGGCGGTGTCGAGTTCGGCGAACACGTCGTCGAGCAACAACACGGGTTCACTTTCTTGCGTTCGCAGTAATTCGTAGGCGGCCAGCCGCAGCGACAACGCGAACGACCACGACTCCCCGTGGCTGGCAAAGCCTTTCGCGGGCTGGTCTCCGAGCCACAATTCCAAGTCGTCGCGGTGTGGTCCGACGAGACACACGCCGCGTTCCAGCTCCGCGTCGCGGCGTGCCGACAATGCCGCCAGCAAGGCGGCTTCCAGGAACTCGCGGTCGGCGCCAGCGATATCCGCCGCCGCCTCGGCGCGCAGGCTGGATCGATAGCCGATGGAAGCGGCACGTGATCCGGGGGCCAACAACTGATAGGCCTTCTCCACCTCCGGTGCCAACTGATTCACCAAATCGACACGAGCGGCCATCAATTCGGCGCCGTGCTCAGCGAGACGACTGTCCCAGACGTCGAGCGTGTCCAGTGCGCTCTGGTCGCCGCGATAGCGGGCGCCGGACAGGGATTTCAACAGCGCCGTGCGTTGCCGCAAAACTTTCTCGTAGTCCGAGCGCACCGCGGCCACCGCCGGGCGGCGCACCGTCGCCAAATCGTCGAGGTAGCGGCGCCGGTCGGATGGATCGCCGCGGACCAGGGACAGATCTTCGGGAGCGAACAACACCGCTCGCAGGACACCGATGACCTCCCGTGTGCTGCGCACCGGTGATCGGTTCAGTCGTGCCTTGTTCGCCCGGCCGGCCGCGATTTCCAGATCGACCGCGCACTCCCTGCCCTCGTTGACCACGATCGTCGACACCACCGCTCGGTCGGCGCCCGCGCGTATCAACGGCGCGTCCGTTCCCACCCGATGGGATCCCAGGGTGCTCGAATACCACAGCGCCTCAAGGAGATTCGTCTTACCAAACCCGTTGGAGCCGATGAATACCGTCCGACCAGGCTGCAATTCGAGGTCGGCGTGTGCCCAGGACCGGAAGTCGCGCAGTCCTAAATGCCGGACGTACACCTAGCCAGGCAACCGGACGGGCATCAACAAGTAGACGTAATCGGTCGGTAGGGCGCTATAGGGGCCGGTGCCGGTCGGGTGGCTGTCATCATTCAACGCCGGACGCAGCAACGCCGGCTTGCCCGGGGTCGTGAAACCAAACGACACTCGCTCCGAGTGGACCGATCCCAGCCCGTCGGTCAAATAGGTCGGGTTGAAGGCGATCGTCAACGGCTGGCCGGCGAAGTCGACCGCCAGATCTTCCTCAGCCCGGCCCACGTCGTCGGCGCCCGCGGACAGCCGCAGCGATCCCTCGCTGAATTCCATCCGGACCTGGGCGCCCCGATCCGCTACCAGTGCCACCAGCTTGATGGCCTCGGTCAACTCCGCCACATCGATGGTGGCGACCGCCGTGTGCTCGGCCGGCAGCAACTGACGGAACTTCGGGAATTCGGCATCGAGCAGACGGGTGGTGCTGCGCTTGCCGTTACCGCTGATGCCCAGTAGTCCGTCTTTTCCGACGCCCGATCCCGCACCCAGGGACAACCGGACCTCGGAGCCGTCGGTGCCCGTGCGGGCGGCCTCCGCCAGCGTCTTGGCCGGTACCAGCACCGCGGCTTCGATATCGGGTGAGGCCGCCGACCAAGTCAGCTCACGGACTGCCAAGCGGAACCTGTCGGTGGCGGCCAAAACCACGGTGTCACCAGAAATCTCAACCCTGATTCCGGTCAGCATCGGCAACGTGTCGTCACGGCCGGCCGCAATCGCAACCTGGCTGATCGCCTCGGCAAACAGATCGGCGGGCAACGTACCGGTCTCTTCGGGCAACGCCGGCAGCGTCGGATAATCCTCAACCGCCATCGTCGGCAGCGAGAACCTGGCGTTTCCGCAGTGCAGTGCCACCCGGTTACCGTCGGCATAGAAGTCGATCGGTTTGTTGGGCAGTGCCCGCACGATGTCCGATAGCAACCGACCGGATACCAAAACGCTTCCCGGAGAAGCTATTTCGGCGGCCACCTGCGCTTCGGCGGAAACCTCGTAATCGAATCCCGAGATCGTCAGGCCCTCGTCGGTTCCTGACAGGAGCACACCGGAAAGCACCGGCACGGCAGGTCTGGACGGCAAGTTCTTCGCCACCCAGGACACTGCGTCTGCGAAAGATTCCCGCACCAAACGAAATTTCAAGTCGCTGAGCCCAGCCGTTGTCGTCGCCGCGTCCATAGCGTCCCTCCACCTACCCAGCGTTTTCGAGTCCATTGGCTAGCCACCGCCCGCTAGCTCGGGGCTCCGCCACGAACGCCGATGGCGGCTAATGCCAGCGACGACCGCAACGGCAGTCGAAGAACAACCGTAGATCCTTCGACGCCATCTTGAAAGCTAATCGCAAAGCCCGACAACCCCGGTCTGCGTCGGTTCAGACGACCGGTGTGCACCGTGCGTCCCCAAGCCTGTATTTCAAAGAAGAACCGATGTAGAGATCTCAGTACCAGTATTAAGGCCTGTGCATTCTGGGGACAGGATCATCTCGGCGCAGCTAGCGCCGTGATCGGGTTGTGCATCGTGGTGCAAACGCCTGTGGGCGATGTGTTGGGTGAGTGGGGACGAATGACAGTTGTGCACCGAAGCTCTGTCACTGCACCGGCGCGTAATTGCGTTGTGCACAACTCTGCGCACAAGTCCAGGGTGGGGCGGGTGTGACAGATGTGCGTGAAGTTTCTCGAAAAAAATTATCAACACGGGCAGCGAGCGCCCGAAAATCGGCGGTTCGGAGCTCTGGGAGAGGAGGATTCAGCGCTTGGAGCGCTGGCGGATGCGAGTGGTGAGTTCCTTGACATGATCAAAAACCTCACGCCGCTCGGCCATCTCGGACAGGATCTTGCGCTGCGCATACATAACCGTCGTGTGATCCCGGCCGAATGCCTGGCCGATCTTGGGCAGTGAGAGATCGGTGAGCTCACGGCACAGGTACATGGCGATTTGGCGCGACTGAGCCAGCGCTCGAGTCTTGCCGGGGCCGCGGAGCTCTTCCACGGTGGTGTCGAAGTATTCGGCGGTAGCCGCCATGATGGTGGCGGCGCTGATCTGCATGGTGCTGGCATCGGCGATCAGATCGCGCAACACGATCTCGGCTAGTGACTTGTCGATTGGCGTTTTGTTCAGCGAGGCGAACGCGGTCACCCGAATCAGCGCCCCTTCGAGTTCTCGAATGTTGCGCTCGATGCTGCTGGCGATCAGTTCCAGCACGTCGTCGGGGACCGCCAGCCGCTCCATCTGAGCCTTCTTACGCAAGATGGCGATTCGGGTTTCCAGCTCTGGGGGCTGAACATCGGTGATCAAGCCCCACTCGAACCGCGTCCTCAGCCGGTCTTCGAGGGTGGCGAGTTGCTTGGGCGGCCGGTCGGATGAGATGACGATCTGTTTGTTGGCGTTGTGCAGGGTGTTGAAGGTGTGGAAGAACTCCTCCTGGATACCTTCCTTGCCCTCGATGAACTGAATGTCATCGACCAGCAGCACGTCGACGTCGCGATAGCTGCGCTTGAATGCGACCTTGCGGTCGTCGCGAAGCGAATTGATGAAGTCGTTGGTGAATTCCTCGGTGGAGACGTATTTGACTCGCATCCCCGGGAAGAGCCGCTGTGCGTAGTTCCCGGCGGCGTGCAGCAGGTGGGTCTTGCCGAGACCGGACTCGCCCCAGATGAACAACGGGTTGTACGCCCGGGCAGGCGCCTCCGCGATCGCCAGGGCGGCGGCGTGAGCGAATCGGTTGGAGGCGCCGATGACGAAGGTGTCGAAGGTGTAGCGGCGGTTGAGGCTCGTTCCGGCGGCCACCGCCGGATCGATGGCGTGCGGCCGCTCGGTGAAGTAGTTGGGCCAGCCCTGCTGGTTGTCGTTGACCGTCTCGCTGTCTTCGAAGGCTTCCTCGGTGTCGACGACCGCAGTGTCGGCGGCAAAGGACGGGTCGGATCCAGGGAACGCGTCGGCCGGCCCGATGAGCGCATCGTCGACATCCTCGGGCGGGGGAGCGATGCGGACACCCAATTGGATCTGTTGCCCGAGCCGGCGGCTGAGCGCATCGGTGATGGGCGCCCGGAGATGTCTCTCGATTTCGTTTTGGACGAAGCTGCTCGGCACCGAGAGCAGAGCGAATCCCTCGACGATGGTCAGTGGGCGGACCAGATTCAGCCACGCCCGTTGCTGTGGAGTGAGGGGAGTGACAAGGGTCGTGCGGCTGGCGGGCATGCCGTCTGCGGCGGGTTCCCCGTTGAGTTCGGAAACGACGGCATTCCACACTGTCGTGAAACTGGAACCGGGGTCATCGGTCAACGACGCATCTCCCTGGTTCTCGAACGTCCCGACCCGAGTACACCACGCTTGGCGGCAAAACAACTGTCCACATAGTTATACACAGGTGTGGACAGGATGATCGTAGGCGAGCCACAGCCTACTGGCCGGCTCGCGATCTCCGCGCTGGAAGAGAACCTCGAAAGGTTGTCTAGGCAGCTAGTCGATCCACCATCCTCGCTTCGTTGCCGAGCGCTGCTTCAGTCTAAAACGACTTCGCAGAAGCTAACAGTTTTCTGTTCGGCTGCCAACAGTTCTGCTGCTTTCCAATCGGGTCATTTAGGGTACGCGGGGCTTGCTTCGGCTCGTTATGGTAGCGACGGCCGCGGCGAGTGTGACGGAAACGGAAATCTTTCTGTCGCCTGTGTGTGGGTTCGTTGTGGCAAGCCAGGTTTGACCAGGCGAAGCCTCGTCAGTACCCTCAAACAGTCGCCCGAAAGTCGGCGATACGGCTGCGACCCGAACCACATGGGGACCGCGCCGGCCAGCAACACCAAGACCACCTCCGGTCGAACCGCAGATGAGCCAGATGCGAAAGTCTGAGCGGCTGGATGGCAACACAACGAGGAGAACGTCGTGGCCAAGGGCAAGCGGACCTTCCAGCCGAATAACCGGCGCCGAGCCCGCGTGCATGGTTTCCGCCTGCGGATGCGCACTCGCGCCGGACGTGCGATCGTGTCCGGTCGGCGCCGCAAGGGTCGCCGCGCGCTCTCTGCCTGATCGCGGCTCCAGGTCGTTCAGCGGTGCTTCCGGCACGCAACCGCATGACGCGGTCAATTGACTTTGACGCGACGGTGAAGCACGGGATTCGCCTGGCACAGCCCGATATCGTCGTGCATCTTCGCCAGGGATCCGATCGGGACGAAATCGTCGCGCCGCGGGTCGGATTGGTGGTGGGCAAGGCCGTCGGATCCGCCGTGGATCGACACCGCGTGGCTCGCCGGCTGCGCCATGTGGCCCGCGCCCTGCTGGGCGAGCTCGGCCGGTCGGATCGATTGGTGATCCGTGCGCTGCCCAGCAGCCGGACGGCATCCTCGGCCCGACTCGAGGAGGAACTGCGCCGGTGTCTGCGACGCGCGTCGGCGGCAGGGAGCGAGTCGTGACGGCGTTGACCGGGTTGCGCGCGTTCGTCCGGATGGCCGGAACGGCGGCCGCGCGCGGAGTGATTTTTTTGATTCAGCTGTACCGGCATATGGTGTCGCCGCTGCGTCCGGCGACATGCCGCTTCGTTCCGACCTGCAGCCAGTACGCGGTCGATGCGCTGAACGAGTACGGCCTGATTCGGGGGAGCTGGTTGGCTGCGGCCAGACTCGCCAAGTGCGGACCATGGCATGAAGGCGGATGGGATCCGATACCGGACCGCCCGGAAAGTCACGTGAATTGCCAAGATGCCAGCGCCGTTCGGGTTGTCCGAGCGGCGCGAGGGGAGAGTGGATCCTTTGTTTGATTTCTTCAGCCTCGACTTCGTCTACTACCCGGTGTCGTGGATCATGTGGGTCTGGTACAAGTTGTTCGCCTCGATGCTGGGCCCGTCGAACTTCTTCGCCTGGGCGCTGTCGGTGATGTTCTTGGTCTTCAGCCTGCGCGCGTTGCTCTACAAGCCCTTCGTGCGGCAGATCCGCACCACGCGCCAGATGCAGGAGCTACAGCCGCAGATCAAGGCGCTGCAGAAGAAGTACGGCAAGGATCGCCAGCGCATGGCGCTCGAGATGCAGAAGCTCCAGCGCGAACACGGCTTCAACCCGATCCTGGGCTGCTTACCGATGCTGGCGCAGATCCCGGTGTTCATCGGTCTGTATCACGTGCTGCGCTCGTTCAACCGGACCACCGGCGGCTTCGGTCAGCCCCACTTGTCGGTGGCGCAGAACCGCATGACCGGAAACTACGTCTTCACCCCGACCGACGTGGGGCACTTCCTGGACGCCAATTTGTTCGGCGCCCCGATCGGCGCCTTCATGACGCAGCGCACTGGGCTGGATGCGTTCACCTTCTTCAGCCGGCCGGCTGTGATCGCGGTGGGCCTGCCGGTGATGATCCTGGCCGGCGTCGCGACCTACTTCAACAGCCGGGCGTCGGTGGCGCGCCAGAGCCCGGAGGCGGCGGCGAACCCGCAGACCGCGATGATGAACAAACTCGCGTTGTACGTGTTCCCACTCGGCGTGGTGGTCGGTGGGCCATTCCTTCCGCTCGCGATCATCCTGTACTGGTTCGCGAACAACATCTGGACCTTCGGGCAGCAGCACTACGTCTTCGGGATGATCGAGAAAGAGGACGAAGCGAAGAAGCAGGAAGCGATCCAGCGCCGGGCGGCGAACGCGCCGGCGCCGGGAGCCAAGCCGAAGCGGAACCCGAAGGCGGCGTCGTCGGGTGGCAACGGTTCGACGGCGGCCGACGGCGACGTCGATGCGCCCGGTTCCGCGACGACAGATTCCGACGGAGCCGACCGCCCGGCGTCCGGCGGGGGCGGGGGCCCGAGCAACCGCACGCCGAGGCCCGGGGCGCGACCGAAAAAACGCAAACGCTGATACGGGCGGAATAGCTATCGGGGCCGTCCGCACAGGGTGACCCCAATTGGGCCGGGGCCCACGGATTGAGGGAGAAGACATGACAGACGCCGAGACCACCGAGCGCGACGTTGACACGGAGCTTGACACACGGTCGGACGCCGAAGATGCCGTTGCAGAGGACACCGATGCTTTGGAGGAGCGGTTGGTCGCCGAGGGCGAGATCGCCGGCGACTATCTCGAAGAGCTGCTAGACCTGTTGGACTTCGACGGCGACATCGACCTGGACGTCGAGGGCAGCCGTGCCGTCGTGAGCATCGATGGCAGCGACGACTTGAACAAGTTGGTGGGTCGCGGCGGCGAGGTGCTTGACGCGCTGCAGGAACTCACCCGCTTGGCGGTGCACCAGAAGACCGGGGTGCGGAGCCGGTTGATGCTCGACATCGCGAGTTGGCGGCGGCGGCGGCGCGAGGAACTGGCGGCGCTGGGCGACAAGGTCGCGCGCCGAGTTCTCGATTCCGGCGAGCGCGAAGAGCTTGCGCCGATGACGCCGTTCGAACGCAAGATCGTCCACGACGCCGTGGCCGCGGTCTCCGGAGTGCACAGCGAGAGCGAGGGCGTCGAGCCGGCGCGCCGCGTGGTCGTCCTGCGCGACTGAGGGCCCAGAGTTACAGCCGTGTAGTTCCCGTCGCGACCGACCTCTGAAGGGTTGAAAGTGGGCGCTCCGACCCGAAGATGTTTCACGTGAAACATGACGGCCCGCAGAATGTCGCGGGCCGCTCGGGGGAGGATGCCGGGATCAGGAACGCGCCGGACTCCGCGGCCGCCATCTTCGCCGAGCGGCTTGGAACCGCACAACAGTACGCGGAAATCCTTGCGACCGCGGGCGTGCATCGGGGCCTGCTCGGCCCCCGAGAGGTCGACCGCATTTGGGACCGCCACATACTCAACAGCGTGTCCCTCGCCGAACTCCTCGACCGGGGCGAGCGGATCATCGACATTGGCAGTGGGGCGGGCCTGCCCGGGTTACCGCTGGCGATCGCTCGACCCGATCTCGAGGTTGTGTTGCTCGAACCCCTGCTGCGACGCAGCGAATTTCTCAACGAGGTCATCAACGAACTAGGGTTGGCCGTCGAAGTGGTCCGTGGCCGTGCGGAGGAACCGGGTGTGCGTAACCGGTTCGGGGAGAGGGATGCTGCGGTGTCGCGAGCGGTTGCATCGTTGGACAAGTTGACGAAGTGGAGCATGCCGTTACTACGCCCAGGCGGGCGGATGCTCGCCCTGAAGGGGGAGCGGGCTTCCGATGAAGTTGAACAATATCGGCGTGTGATGGCAGCATCGGGCGCCGCTGATGTCAGGGTGGTGACATGTGGCGCGACCTATTTGCGTCCCCCCGCAACCGTAGTTTCAGCGCGCCGCGGGAGGCCGCCACACCACAAACCGGCACGGACCGGGAAGGCCCGAACCCGATGACTTCTTCAGCAGATTGGCCGGCGGCTTCTCAAACGCCGGCAGACGTCGTCCCGGCGGGACCGCCCGTTTCGGCCGCGGCGGATCCGGACGCACCCGCACCGTCGGCGGCCGCCGCAACGGCGCCCGCGCCAGCGAATGTTTCACGTGAAACATCGGACGAATTCGACACCCCGATAGGGGCTGCCGCCGAGCGCGCGATGCGGGTGCTGCACACGACCTACCCGCCGCTGCGCCGACCGTCCCACCGCCGCGTGTTCACCGTCGCCAACCAGAAGGGCGGGGTGGGCAAGACGACTACCGCCGTAAACCTTGCGGCAGCGCTCGCACTGCAGGGACTCAAGACGCTCGTCATCGACCTCGACCCCCAGGGCAACGCGAGCACGGCACTTGGGATCACCGATCGGCAATCGGGCACACCCTCCTCATACGAAGTCCTACTCGGCGAGGTCGCCGTGCGCGACGCGCTCCGGCGAAGTCCGCACAATGAGCGCCTGTTCTGCATCCCGGCCACGATCGATCTGGCCGGCGCCGAAATCGAATTAGTCAGCATGGTGGCGCGCGAGAATCGGCTGCGCACCGCATTGGCCGACCTCGACAGCCTCGACTTCGATTGCGTCTTCATCGATTGCCCGCCATCGCTCGGATTGCTGACCATCAATGCGCTTGTCGCCGCGCCGGAGGTGATGATCCCGATTCAGTGCGAGTACTACGCACTCGAGGGCGTCTCGCAACTGATGCGCAACATCGAAATGGTGAAGGCGCACCTGAATCCGAAGCTCGAGGTGAGCACCGTGGTGCTGACGATGTACGACGGCCGCACCAAACTCGCGGACCAGGTTGCCGAAGAGGTACGCAGGTACTTCGGAAGCAAGGTGTTGCGCACGGTCATTCCGCGCAGCGTGAAGGTTTCCGAGGCGCCGGGCTACAGCATGACCATCATCGATTACGACCCCGGCTCACGCGGGGCGATGAGTTATCTAGATGCGAGTCGTGAACTCGCCGAGCGTGATTGACCACCATCCGCGAAGGGACGACCATGACGCAGCCGTTACGCAAGAAGGGAGGCCTCGGCCGAGGCCTGGCTTCGCTTATCCCGACCGGCCCCGCGGAGGGCGACGCTGGGCCGGCTACGCTCGGCCCGCGGATGGGCGACGCGGCCGCCGATGTCTTGATCGGGGGACCACCGCCGCAGGACGCATCGTCGGTGGGCGCGGTCTACCGCGAGATCGCACCCGCCGACATCGAACGCAACCCGCGTCAGCCCCGTCAGGTGTTCGACGAGGAAGCCCTGTCGGAGCTGGTGCACTCGATCCGCGAGTTCGGCCTCTTGCAGCCGATCGTGGTGCGGGCGATCAAAGATTCCGCAAGCGGTGCGCGTTACCAGATCGTGATGGGGGAGCGGCGCTGGCGCGCGGCCCAAGAGGCCGGCCTGGCGACCATCCCGGCGATCGTGCGCGAGACCGGCGACGACGATCTGCTGCGCGACGCCCTGCTGGAGAACATCCACCGGGTGCAGCTGAACCCGCTGGAAGAGGCGGCGGCCTACCAACAGCTGCTCGACGAGTTCGGCGTCACCCACGATGAACTGGCGGCGCGCATCGGCAGGTCGCGGCCATTGATCACGAACATGATCCGCCTGCTCAAGCTGCCGATCGCGGTGCAACGGCGGGTGGCCGCCGGAGTACTGTCCGCCGGTCACGCGCGCGCGCTGCTGTCGCTGGAGGCCGGGCCCGAAGCGCAGGAGGAGTTGGCCGCCCGGATCGTCGCCGAGGGACTCTCGGTGCGAGCCACCGAGGAAGCGGTCACCTTGGCCAACCGCAGTGGTGCGGCCACGCCGACCGCCCCGCGACGCAAGCCAATCCAGATGCCCGGCCTCCAAGACGTTGCTGACCGGCTGTCGACCGCCTTCGACACCCGCGTCACCGTTAGCCTCGGCAAACGCAAGGGCAAGATCGTGGTCGAGTTCGGTTCGGTGGACGATCTACAGCGCATCCTCGACGTTATGTCCCCGCCCAAGGCATGAACCAGGACACCGTGTAATTACGTCACTGTGACACCGCGGCGGCGTTGGTGCCAAATTCGCGTATACCAGGAACACCGGCTCAGCGAAACGGCATGCATATCAACAACTTTCGGCCCTGGAGGGGTGGAGGCTCCTTGATGCGGACCGGTCCGGGGGCGCCAAACTCGATGACCAGGCCAAAGCTGGCCCGATCACGGCCACCTCTCCTATCCTGGAGGGGTTGCCGGTGCAGATGGCTGCAGTACCGCACAGAAGCCAGGAGGCTAGTGTCCGCTCGAATCATGCCGCTAAGGCTCGAGGCATTCGAGCAGCTTCCCAAGCACGCACGCCGGTGCGTCTTCTGGGAAGTCGATCCTGCGACCCTCGGTAATCACGACCACCTCGCGGACCCGGAGTTCGAAAAAGAAGCGTGGTTGTCGATGGTGATGCTGGAGTGGGGATCGTGCGGGCAGGTCGCGACCGCGGTCCCGGACGAGCGAAGCCAGGCCGAGCCACCATGCCTGGGCTACGTGTTCTACGCGCCGCCACGGGCGGTGCCGCGGGCACAGCGGTTCCCGACGGGTCCGGTGTCGGCGGATGCGGTGTTGTTGACGTCAATGGGTATCGAACCGGGACCGGCGGCCGACGACCTGCCACACGGCTTGATCGCCCGGGTCATCGATGAACTGGTACGCCGTGGCGTCCGCGCGCTCGAAGCGTTCGGGCGCACCCCGGCGGCCTCGGAACTGCAGGATCCGCGCTTGGTCGGTCCCGACGTACGGCCCGTGCTGGAAGCCGTCGGCGATTGCTCGGTGGACCACTGCGTCATGGATGCAGATTTCTTACAAGACACGGGTTTCGTTGTGGTAGCCCCACATACGTACTTCCCTCGGCTGCGCCTCGAACTCGACAAAGGCCTCGGCTGGAAGGCGGAGGTGGAGGCTGCCTTGGAGCGCCTGCTGGAGAACGCACACCTGGAGCAGCCGGTGGGCGCCGGGTCCACGGCAGGGGGCACCGGATCCACGACAGCGAATGCGCGCGAAACCACCCTGGGTGGCTACGGTTAGGAACCGCCGAGTTGGCTGGTGCGTTCCACCGACAGTTCGTGGGCCAGCAGCTCGGCGAAAGTGAAAGTGCCAGTGGGGCGGTCGTTCTTGCCCAACAGGTACAGCCGCTTGACCGCGGCCAGGATTCCCTCGGCGATGGCGTCGCGAGTCTGCGTTGAGACCAGCATGGATCGGTCGCGGGGATTGGTGATGTAGCCGACGTCGACCTGTACGGTCGGCATCCGGGTCAGGCGCAGCAGGTCCCACGTCCGGCCGTGTGTGCGGCAGTCCCGTAAACCAGTGCGCGCCACCACTTCTCGTTGGATGAAGTCGGCCAGGTTGCGCCCGATGGTGGAGACCGAACCGTGCGAGTTGCCGAAATGGAAGGAAGCCACCCCGTTGGCGGCGGGGCTCGCCTGACTTTCGCAGCGCAGGCTGATCATCAGGTCTGCGCCGACATTGTTGGCGGTGGCGGCCCGTTCGGCATCGAGCGGACTGCGGTTGACCGGCCTCGACAGGAAGGTCTCCATGCCAATCGCGGCCATCCGCCCTTCCAGGCGGCTGGCCAAGTCCCACAACACATCTGCTTCGCTGACCGGTCCCGACGGGCCCTGCATGATCATGCCGTGGTCTGGGCCCCCGCGGCCCGGATCGATGATGATCCGCTTGCCCGACAACTTGGGACCGGATGAGCGAACCAACTCCTCTTCGCGTAGCGCGTGCGGAGATCCGCCGGTGACCCGCGAACTCAGGAAATGAAAGGAACGCAATGTTTCTGGCCCGCAGATCCCGTCGGCGGACAGGCCGTACTCGCGCTGATACGACATCAACGCGTTGTGGGTCTGCAACCCGAAGTATCCGTCGACCAGCCCGGTGTAAAAGCCCAGATCCTGCAAGCGAGCCTGCAGCGTGGCGACGTCGTCGCCGAACAGCGGGGCACCGAATTGGTGATACAGGGTGCGGGCACCGAGCCGGTACGACGCCTCTTTGAGCGCCCGGTAGGTGGCCTCGCCGACGATGCCGTCCACCAGCAGGCCACGATGCTGCTGAAAGGCACGAACCGCTTGGTCGAGTTCGGCGTCGAAGAGCTCGAGGGCCACGTGCCGGCCGGTGTTGAGATCGTCCTCGGAGCTATCCAGCAGGCCCAGCGTGGCCAGCGTCGCCCGGATCTCGGTCACTGCAGCGCTGTGATCACCACAGCGCAGCGCGTCGCCGTATTCGCGGCGCGGACTCGGCATACCAAGGGCCCTCCGGGACTAATTGACAAGCTCAGATGTGGGCAACAGCTAACGGTATTGTCGCAGACGCTTGGTAAATTCGGGAAAACCCCAGGCTATGCGCGGGGCGTGGTGCGACGAACTAAATGAAATCAGCTGAGGTCGGGAACCGCGTCGGACAGCTCACGCAGTAACGCCGCCTTGCCTTTCGCGCCGACGATCCGCTTCACCGGCTGCCCGTCTTTGAACAGGATCAGTGTGGGGATGGAGACCACCTGGAAGTTCTGTGCGGTTTCGGGGTTGGCATCCACGTCGAGCTTGGCGACCGTGAGTTGTTCGCCTCGCTCGCTGGCGATCTCCTCGAGAACCGGCGCCACCATCTTGCACGGGCCGCACCACGTTGCCCAAAAGTCAACCAGCACAGGCTTATTGCTGGACAGCACGTCAGTGGAGAACGACGCGTCAGAGACTTCTAGTGTGCCACCGGCTTTTTCGGCGTCGGTCATTGTGGTGCTCCAATCAATGTGTCGGTACTGCCCGGAAATTCGGTGGTGTCGCCTTGTGCGGCGGCGCTGGACTCTTCGTGGTCGGCGAGCCAGCGTTCGGCGTCGATGGCCGCCGAGCAGCCGCTGCCGGCGGCGGTGACGGCCTGGCGGTAGGTGCGATCCACCAAGTCCCCGGCGGCGAACACCCCGTCAATCGAGGTGGCCGTGGTACGCCCGCCCACCAGCACATAACCGTCGGGATCGGTGTCCACCACCTCCCGGACCAACTCCGAGCGCGGATCATGCCCGATCGCCACGAACACCCCGCTCACCGCCAACGTCGAGACCTCCCCGGTGACGGTGTCGCGCATCCGCAACCCGGTCACCGACTGCTCACCCTCGACCGCCTCGACCGCCTTATTGGTCACGATGGTGATCTTGTCATTGGCACGCGCGCGATCCAGCATGATCCGCGAGGCCCGAAACTCCTCGCGCCGGTGCACCACCGTCACGCTGCGGGCAAACCGGGTCAAAAACGTGGCCTCCTCCATCGCCGAGTCCCCGCCCCCGATCACCGCGATGTCTTGATCCTTGAAAAAGAACCCATCACAGGTCGCACACGAGCTCACCCCGCGGCCCAGCAACTCCTGCTCGCCGGGCACCCCCAGATACCGGGCGGCCGCGCCCATCGCCAAGATCACCGCCCGTGCGCGTACCGTCTGACCCTCGGCCGTGGTCACCGCTTTGACCGGGCCCTCCAGCGAGACCGATTCGACGTCTTCCATCCGCAGATCCGCCCCGAACCGCAACGCCTGCTCCCGCATCTGATCCATCAACTCCGGACCGGTGATCCCGTCGCGAAAACCGGGGAAATTCTCTACCTCGGTGGTCGTCATCAACGCCCCACCAAACGCCGTGCCCTCAAACACCACCGGCGCCAACTGCGCCCGCGCCGCATACAACGCCGCGGTATACCCAGCAGGACCCGAACCAACAACGATCACGTCATGCACTGTGTCGGCGGTCATGGAAACCTTTCAAGCGATTCGTCTCTGGACTTGTGTAAACGCCAGCGTAGGCAAGGCTGTTCCCCGGTGTGTCGCATCACCCATCGCACCACATTAGGGGCGGGGGACCTGGGTATTGGCCAGTAATCCGGTATCGGCGGCGCTGCAGTTGGGGGAGACCGCGAAGACAGCCAGCGTGTGTGGGCTGTCGCCGGCTATGACCAGAACGACGCCGGGACGGGCGTTGATCTCGACCGGACGCGCCCCCAGGACCTGCGTGGACGCCGGATAGCCGAGGCCGGTGATGCAAGAGGCGCGCCGCGCCGGGTCGTTGAGCGTTCCGTAGTCGGGGCTGCGGTCGAGCAGGCCGAGGATCTCGTTCCGTGAAAGCGGGACCTCCATCGGCGGCGTCGACAACGTGATGTGCTCGACGTCGCCAGGGGTGTCCGGGACGGGTTCGGGCGCATGCAGGAGCGCCACGGTCCCGAAGCCGATGGCGGAGAGCACCGCGCACAGGCCCGCGGCCGCCGCGACGGTCCGGGCCGGACGGATGTGTGGGCGGGCGGAGTGAACGGCCGGCCCGGTCGCATCGTCGGAAGCGGGCTCCGCCGAGCGCAGCGCCGCGGAAATTCGGCCGGTCATCTGCGGAGGCGGGTCAGGTGCGGAGCCTGGATCGGCGCCGACGGTGGCGAGGTCGCGGCGGACCCGATTCAAGGCACCCAACACGGCGGCGGCATCCGGGTCCGCGCGGACTCGACTGCGAACGCGGGCGGCGGCCTCGTCGTCGAGCATGCCGGCCTGCAGGTCGGCGAGCAGTTCGACGGTCAGCGGTGGGTCTGGTCCCGCGTCGCGGCCATCCGCCGCGTCGCTGTCCGCTGCATTCATCGGACCCAGTGTCCGTCATGCGCGCGCCGATGGCCACGCATAGCCCCGCGTGGGTGGCCGCCCGTCGACCGGTCAGGGCGGGCCGGCGGCGGCGTCGGGTAGAGCGTGGGCGCCGGTGTTGAGGTAGCCCAGCAGCTCGGCGAGCCGAACTCGGCCGCGGGCACAGCGGCTCTTGATCGTGCCTTCGGCGACGCCGAGGAGGCGGGCGGTGTCGGCCACGGAGTAACCCTGCATGTCGACGGCCACCACCGCGGCCCGCTGCTCGACGGGCAGCCGCATCAGAGCGCGCTGCACCGCCAGCGCGGTGTCGACCTGAGCCGTGCGATCGGCCACCGGATAGATGTCTTCCAGCGGCACGGTGGGGTGGGATTTGGTGCGGCGTAGCCGGTCCAGGCACGCGTTGACGACGATGCGGTGCAGCCAGCTGCCGACCGCGGCGTCATGACGGAATGCGCCGGCACCGCGGTGCGCGGAGAGCATGGCATCTTGCAGCGCGTCTTCCGCGTCCTCGGGGGTGCGCGTGGTCAGCCGGGCAAGCCGGTGCAGGTGCCGCCGGTGACGGTCAAAGAGCTCGCTGAACGCGTAACGGTCACCGGCCACGTGGGCTGCCAGCAGTTCGGCGTCACTACGCTCATGCTTTGCATTTCTCCCCAAGCCCACGGCCGGACAGTAACTAATCGCCCATGCCGCGGCACTTCACTCAGAACGGCTTATGTGAGTGCGGCAATTGGGCAGTAGATCAGGATGCCGCCTGCACGGTGATCTCCGAAAAGCCGGCTTGGCTCTTGCCATTGGTCGTTCCCAGCGTGGAGATCCACACCAGCAGGTTCGACGTCGGCGAGCCCGCCCTGACTGGGATCACGTTGTGGCCGGGCTTGAGCGTGAAGCCCTGGGCCAGCACGGTGGTGTCGTTGAGGCTCGACGGCGACGGTGAGGATGCCGCGCGGATCTCCACCTTCGTTCCGCTGCTCGGGGTGTCGATGGTGACTTGGCCGACCACGGTGGGGCCCGGCAGCTGCAGGATCAGCCCCTCGCCCTGCTTGAAACTAGGGAATGGGACGGCGTCGGTGTAGACCTCGGTCGCCCAGGCGGTCGAGGGATCGCCGTCGATGGCCTGCCCGGCGGTGCCCGCATTGTCGGCGTCGCCGTCGGGGGAGAAGACGGTCGCTTTGGTGGGTTTGACGACGCTGCCCGCCGCCGCGGGCGGGGCGCTCGACGAGGCCGACGCGGACGACGACGACGAGGGGCCGTTCAGTCCGAGCTCGTCCTTATTGAGGCCCCCGCCGACGTTGCCGAAGATCTTGCTCACGATCGACGCCAGCACCAGTAGGGCCACCACGATGACGGCGAGGCCGGCGCCGACCCCGATGAGCACGTTGCGTCGCCGACGGGCGAAGATCTCCTGGTCCTGACCGGGTGAGATCAAAGCCGTCGAAGGCGAGGGCGAATCGTCGATGGGACCTAGCACCTCGGTGCGGTCGGCGACTGCGGTGGCCTGCTGAAGCAGATTCAAAAGCGTTGAGGCGCTGCGTATTCCACCGTCCTCCTGGACCGCCCGCACGGCGACCGCGGAGATCTGAAAGGGGATATCGCGGTCGACCGTCATGGGCTCGACGGGGTTTCCGGAGGAGTCGCGTTGGGCGGCCGCGAGCCCGCTGCGCACCCCGCTCTCCACGATGGGCCATCGATTGACCAGTAGGGCGTAGAGCGCGGCGCCGATGCCGCGGATGTCGTCCTGCGGGTTGGCGTCGGGCATGGTGGCCGGGTAGGCCAGCACGACGTCGCCTTCGATACTGACCCGCACTCGGCTGGGGTGGTCGATCGACAGGGCGACGCCGGCGCGGTGGGCCGCATCGGCGGCCGCGGCCAGCGACTGCATGGCCCGCACAGCTCCCACCGGGGAGGGTGCGGTGTCGGCCACCTCCTGTAATGAGCCGCCCCGGATCCATTCGGAGACCACCAGGCCGCCGGAGCCGGTGTGCACCACGTCGAGGACGCGGGCGATACCGGGTTTGTCGATGCGGCTGAGCCGCAGGGTCCGCGACAAGATCTCCTGGAGGACCTCGTCGGGCAGGGCGCCGTCCGGGTCGACGAAGGTCAGTGCCACCTGCCGGTCCAGGGCGGTGTCCAGCGCCTGCCAGAACTGCAGTGGCGGGGCGCCGCCGTGGAACACCAGCAGTCGGTACCGGCCGCCGGCGATGCGGGCGCCGGGGACAAGGTGCACGTCGTCTCGTGTGGAATCCGCCGAATGTTCGCGCGGCGCTTCGAACGGGGTCTGTGCGTGCCGGGTACCGGGCAGCTCGGCGTTGGCCTGGTCGGACGGGCGCGCAGGGGGGGACCGCTTCGGCTCGTCGGCGGGGATGTCGGGTTGGAAGTCGTCGGCGACCGGCCGCGGCAGCGGAGTACCCGAGCCTGCACCAGGCCCAGAACTGGGGGCTGCGCTCTCCATCGGGCGTTCGGTCACCTCCGGTCCTTTCACTAGCCGGGCTCGGTTTGCCCGCTCCGGAGGCCTGCGCCGGATCGGCTCCTGGACCGCATTTACCCCAGGCGGGGACGAATTCCTCTGCTCAGGGTACGTGACCGGGCGCCGCTGAGACGATCGATCCTTGGCACTCGGTCTGCGCGGGCGCGGTCCGCGACCCGTGATGCGGTACCGCAGGGTGTCCCGCGCCGCCAGCGCCTCGGGGACCTGTGCGCTCAACATGACTGCGGCCGTGATCGGCAGCATGATCAGCCCCAGTACGAACAGCCGAAGCAGGGAACCGGCGCCGCCGTGCTCGGTGAGGGCTTCCAGCCCGGCCAGCCGGTCGACAACATGGGCGATCAATCCGGCCAGCATGGACGCGGTGAGTGTCACCAGGATCGTCCGGACTTCGCCCACGCCGATCAGGTGGCCGCCGGCCGGCAGCAGGGTGCGTCGCAGCAGGACGTAACCGATGATCGCGCCGGCGAGGAATCCGACGCCGTTGGCCAGTCCCAGAAAACCGGCCACCAGGTTGGGGTCGTCGGTGAGATGCGGCGCCAGCACCGAGCCGAGGATCTTGACGGCCGTGATGACCAGGATGATGACGATCGGCGTCCACGGCTGCTCGCGTGCGTAGAACACCCGCAGCTGCAGGAGCACCAGCCCGTAGGGGATCAGCGTGAAGGCCGAAAGGGTGATTGCGGCGCCCAGGTATCCCGCGTCGACGCTTCCGAAATGGCCGTAGGCGAACAGGGCGCTGCCAATCGCGGGGCCGCCGACGGTCATGAACGCCACGATCGGAATCAGCGTGATCAACGTCAGCCGGGTGGCCAACGACAGGTCTCCGAGGACGGCCTCGGTGTCGTCGGCTGCGGCGTTGCGGCTCAGCCGCGGCATCACCACGGTCAGTACCGTCACGCCGATCATGCCGAACGGCAGCATCAGGACCAGCCAGGTGTAGTTGTAGATCGCCGGGCCTGATGCCGCTGCGGTGCTTGCGATCTGGTTGCCGACCACCAGCCCGAGCTGGCTGATCAACACGTAGAGCACCATGGCTGCGGCCATCGTGCCGAAGCGCTTGAGTCGCTGGTCGATTCCCCACAGGGGGCGCAGGTCGACGCGCTGGCGGCGCAGTGCCACCCACAGCAGCCCGGTTTGGGCGAAGACGCCCAGCGTGGTGCCGACTGCGAGCACCAGCAACTTGGCGTTTCCCATCCGGACGGGATCGACGGACAACTCACCGGGAACCAGCGCGTAGACCGCCAGCGTCACAAGCGCGACGACGTTGTTGACGACCGGCGCCCAGGCGGTCGGCCCGAATACGTTGCGGGTGTTCAGGATCGCCATGAACACCGATGTCAGGCCGTAAGCGAGGACCTGCGGCAGCAGCAGGTAGGCGAAGGCGGTGGTCAATGGCTCGTTCACTTGCGGGTTGTGGCCGAGCATCAACCGCACCAACAGCGGGGCGGCCACCACCGACAGCGCCGTCGCGAAGATCAGCAGCGCCGTCGTCAAGGTGACCAGCCGCCGCACGAATGCCGCGCCGCCGTCGGGGTCGTTCTGCTCGGCGCGAGCCAGCACCGGCACGAAGATCGCCGTGAACGTCGCCTCCAGCACCAGCGCCGCCACCAGGTTGGGCAACTGGTTGGCCACCGAGAACGCGCTGGACAGCGCGGCGCCCAGGATCGCGGCCAGCAGCACCACCCGCGCGAAGCCGGTTAGCCGGCTGATCAACGTGGCGAAGGCCATCGCCCACGACCGTGATACCAGCGCGGCGTCAGAAAGCTCGGGACGCCGGCGATCGATCTCGGCGGCAACGGGCGGCAGCGGACCGGTCGGCGGTGAGCCCGGCACCCGGGAATGCCGCGCCGGCTCGGGCAGGCGATGGTGTGGCTGGGCCTGCCGATAGGTGGGGGTCATACTCGGTGCTCTTGTTCGACCTGGTTATCGGCTGCGTCGGATCCGGCGGCGTGCCGGGCATCGGGTGGGTCGGGGCGGTCCAGGTCGGCGCGGTCGGGTTGGCCACGGAAGCGGTGCCACAGGCGTCTGCCGGCCAGCAAGATCAGGACCGCCGCGGCGGACAGCGTGATGGCGAACAAGACCTTGCCGTAGGCGTTGGAATGCACCGACAACCGCACCGGCTCGCCCAGCCGCAGACCGTCCGGGGTCCGCAGCGTCGCGTCAACGGCGACCCGCTGCGTGAAGTTCACTTCGACCGGAATGCGCAGCGGAAGGTAACCCGGCGGCAGCTCGATCTGGCCGATGTCGGTGACGTTCATCCCCGGGGGCGCATCGACATGCAGGCGCACCCGGATCGGAACGGCCAGGCCGTTGTGCAATGCGAGTGGCAGCGGGCTGTGCTCGGTGGCCAGGGTGTAGGAGCCGCCCGGGTTGACGATCGTCACCGCTCCGAACAGGTCGTTGATCGTTTTGCCGACCACCGCCAGGCGTTGCTGGGCCAACCCGTTGCGGGTGTCGGGCGGTTCGGACTGGCTCAGCGCGCGCAGCATGTCCTCGCGCAGGGGCGCGGTGTACTGGAAGCCGGTCAGCCCGGTGCGATCGTCGGTCATCAGCGATGAGGTCAACCCCCACAGCCGGCCGACCTGCCCGGTGATGCCGGCGGTGACGTCATCGCTGAACTGGCCGGGTGCTGACGTGTAGGCGCCGAGCTCTTCGGGTGTTTCGGTGGGGGCTTGTGCAGCCTGGTTGGCGTCGGCGACCACGACGGGCAGCGGGCGAGGCACCGCAAGGCCGGAGCGGATGGTGGTGGTAAGCGCCGTCAGGATGACCTGGGCGTCGTCGGCCTGCAGATTCCAGGTCGACGGCGGAACCAAGATCTGGGTGCGCGGATCGTCGCGGTTGAGCGCACGCCAGAAGATCGAGCCCAGCGCGTCCTGTCGCCGTGCGGTCACCGAGTCGTGTCCCAGCCGAACCGTCAGGGACGAGTCCAGGTACGTCGGCGCTCCTGGGCTGGCACCTGCCCCGGCCAGCGCGGCGCCCACCGCGGGGTCGAACGGCGCGACCATGACCTGCGGGGACAGTCGCCGGGGTGCGGTGTCGACCCCGGCATCAGCGGAGCCCTGTGCCTCGGTCGCGGACAGGTCGGCGGCGGCGATCGCCACCGTGTTGTCGTTGGCGCCGAGCAGCTTGACCGCGCGGCTGGTCAGCGGGCCGTCGGGTACCAGCGTGGCGCCGCGGATGGACGAGACGTCGAGGATCTTGTCGATGATGCCGTTCGCATTGGTGGTGGCGATGGCGCTCAGTCCCGGATCGCTGACGCGCTGCACGGCATCCAGATCGGCTTGGGCGTACGGGAGTGGGGCCACACAGGTCCGGTGCGCCAGGGCGCGCAGGCGGTTCAGCCATTCGGTCGCGGTGGCCTGCCCCGCGCCGGGGTGGGTAGGGGTACCGGGCAGTTGTGCGGAGTCTTCGGTGGAGTTGGACACCACATAGCCGGCGGTCATCGCGTTGACCGTGACCAGCAGATCCGGGTCGATCGCCAGGCACAGCGCGCGGCCGACCGCGCCGTCGGGATCGACGTCGTGACTAGTGGCGACTTCGGCCGAGGACAGCAGAATGTCGAGCCGACCGCCGCTGGCCAACGAGGTGGCTAGCTCGTCGTCGACAAGCCGCACCGGGATGGTTCCGCCCGGGACGCCGGGCGCCAGCCTGGGCCGGTCGGCCAGCGGCCACAGCATGGTAATCATCACCGGTTTAGCGGTGTCGGGCGCGACGACGGAGCCCACGTCATCGGCTCGGTCCGCCGGCACTCCCACCACCGGTAGCAGGAATCGTGCGTTGTCCAGGCGGGCGGGTGCGCCGTAGTCGGGGGTGCCGTTGGCGTTGACCAGGACGGGGTATATGCCGGGCTTCTCCACTCCCAGCGACGGCTTGGTCAGGGCGCGCAGCGGGGCCGACAGGGTGAAGCCGACTTCTTGCCCGCGTTGCAGTTCGGGCGCCACCGTGAGGAAATCCGCGGCGGGTTGGTATCCGTCGGTGTCACCGTCCAGCGTGGTGCGCAAACCCGCGGAGGTGGTGACGGCGTCGGCGTGCTCGAGGCGGACCATCACGTCGCGGACCGGCCGGTCGCCGATGTTGGTCACCATGCCGCTGACGGTCACGACGGGTGGACTGGTCGTGGTGACCACGTCCGGGGTGACCTGATCGATGCGGACTCGGACAAACGGCGTCACCCCGGGCTCGCCCGCCGCCGCACGCGGCATGACCGGCGCGGTGAGCATCGCAAGTCCGGCCACGATGGCGAGCACGGCGGCGATGCGCACCAAACCGGCCCACCGGAGACGCGGAGCTGTCACGGCCCGGGTCCGTGGCCGTTCTTCCGGCCAGCGGCCGGTTTGTCCGAATGCCGGGTCCGCGAATGCGTCTGCGGTCGGCGCCGCGGCGAGCTGGGCGGCAGCGGGGGAAGCGACGCCGGACCGTCGCTCTGCAGCTTGTCGATCAGCTCGTTGGCCACGCGCGCCAGGCGGCGTTCGTCGGCGTAGGCCAGGCGCGACGGCAATTCGCCCATCGGCACCCAGGCCACCTCGGCGACCTCGAGATCCTCGTCGGAAAGCTCGCCGCCGGAGAAACGCATTAGGTAGTGGTGCACGGTCTTGTGCACCCGACGGCCATCGGTGACGAACCAGTAGTCGATGCGGCCCAGCGCGGCCAGCACGCTGCCCCGGATGCCGGTCTCTTCGGCCACTTCTCTGATAGCGGTCTGCTCGGCGGTCTCACCGAGTTCGATGTGCCCTTTTGGCAGCGACCACAGCATCCGCCCGCGCCGGTCGATACGCCCGATCAGGGCGGCGACCTGAGACTCCCGTGGTCCATCGAGACCGTCGATGACCAGCCCCCCGGCCGAGGTCTCGTGGACGGTCCGCAGCTGATCCGGTCCGCGGCGAGACGATCGGGATCGGCGGGATTTGGTGGCCGTCGAGTCGCCCGTCGCTCGACCGTTAGTGGGCTTTTCGGGCGAAGTCGCGGCGCCACGGCCCCGGCGCCGCCCCCGGCGCCGACGTGGTTTGCCTTGTTCGCCGTCCGACACCCAAGCGATAGTAGCTGGCACGGCATCTTCTCCTGGAGATGCTCGCCGCCGGGTGACTGCGCGAAGGTACGGCGCGGGCCGTTCGTCAGATCGGGCCTATTGCTGCGGCGATAGCCCACAGTGCGCCAAAGATAAGCAGCGAGATGGGCCCGGACAGGCTTCCGATGAGCATGCCGCGCCCGATCTGACCCATTGTCCCCGGAGCCAGCATTACCAGAGCCGAGATCGCCATGTATATCAGAACGACCGGCAGCACGAAGACGATTGAATACGGCATGAAAAGCCACGTGGCGAACTCGACGATGAAAATGTGAAGTACCGCCACCACGAAAGCGACCGGGCCATAACGCGACTTCGATACCGGTATCAGCGATTCGTCGGTCACCACAACACCTTTCAGCGCAAGACCAAGTACGCGTAAACAATTCCACCGATAAACACGGTCGCGGACGATCCCGCAATGCTCAGGGCAAGACCGCGATTGCGCGGCGACGACGACTGCGCGAGTGCGGCGGCGACCGCAAGAGACACCAGCGTGGTGATCGCGGCGGCGACGAACATCCAGCTACGTTCGGTGAGTCCGCGCTCGGTTGCGAAGGGTCCCTTGCCCAACCCCCACATCACGACAAGAAGCAACCCGACGACGATCTGGACGACGAACGGCGACGACAATGTTGCCGTGCGCCATGCACCCGCGTCCAGGTCACGAACTCGAGCAAAATACGACATGTCTTGCTGCTTTCAGTAATTCGCGGTCATGCGGGAACCGCGGTCCCGGTGGGCAGGGTAGGAACCGAGGGTATGTCGGTAACCAGGCCGAAGTCGATCGGGGGCAAAGGAGCCGGCACATCATATTTCGTGTTCCAGCCATTTGAATCGAACGGCGCGAACGCCTTGCCGCCGAGGGGGCCGACGTCGTGATGGCCGGGCAGGTTGAAAGCCGGTCCCCATGATCGGCCGGATTGAGCCGGGTCGATCAGTGCTGTGCGGGTGCCGCCGTTTTGCGAGTCTTGATACACCTCCAAGGAGGGGTAATCGGTGCGCGTCCCGTTGACCTGGACACCCCCTTGTCCGGGGGTGAAAACCAGGTCGCCGTTGACCGTTACTGTATGGCCCGCAAACGGCCCGGTGGGATCTCCGGTGACCCTTGGGGCGAAAGGGTTGCCTGCGTCGTACTTGATACGAACGGATCCATCGCAAAGTTGCGTCACGCTGCCTTTGGGTATGCCGACCTTGACCCGACCTGGCTCGCCGGTGGAGGTCTCCTCGACTGAAGGGTTCTGCCTTAAGACGATGAGCCCGTTTTCGTAGTCGATGTAAGTGGTGACCTTGGTGTCTTCAGGGTCGAAGTTGGGATTGGGTCCCCGGTTGTTCCCAAGGTCTCGCTTCCACGGCGGAAAGCTGGTGACGTCGCGTTGTTCAATCCATTGCGAGACACGGACGACGCCTTGCCCGGGCACCGGGCGAATCTTCACCACTCGGATCTGCGATTTAGCGCCCTTGAACATCGGGTCGTAAGTCTGCTGATCGAGAGCTGCCGCAGTCTCCCAGTCGGTGGCCGAAGTCGGTTCGCGGCCGAAGACTTGCCTGAAGGCCTCGATCTGGTTGTGCCGCCGCTCCTCATCTTGGACGTTCTGCGTAGGCCATTCCGGGATGTCGCCGTCCAGGGCTTGGATCGGTGGCTGATACCCGTCCTGGTTGTGCAGGTTGGCCAGCGAGGTGTGCAGCCGCCTAGAGTACCGACCGCGGACGCGCTTGAGGTTGCTCAGCGAAGCCTTGGTGTCGCCGACTGCATGCTTCTCGAGTCCATCGATGTAGTGCTCCAGCAGTCGCCTTTCGAAGACCGTCAGCGCCAGGTTGTTTTCCAGCTCGACCGCCTCACCGATCTGATCGTCGAGACCTTGGAGCGCGCCTTCGAGCGATGAAATCTCGCCCTTTCCCGATCGTTGGGCCTCGGCCAGTGCGGCTGCGATGTTTTCCAGATCGGCACCGATTTGGGGCAACTGAGCTGTCTGTACCCCGAGTGAGGTCGTAGCCCGCTGAACCTCGGCCGACTCGTTGATCGGATTCTCGCCGTTCTCCCGCGTCCAAGCTTTGTTGAAGCGAGTTCGCGCCAAGTTGAATGCTGCTTCCGCTTCCGCCGTGGCTCGACCGGCGTCATGAAACGCTTTCGCGAGGTTCGAGATCTGGGCCGGCCGCCCGCTCTGCAATGTGGCGTTGATCTTCCACGGGTCTCCACCCGCGAACGCGATCAGTGCGCCCTTGCTTATGAATCGGAGATGCACCGGACGGTCCCCCAGTTCGCCTTTCTTGTCGCAGTAACGCTACTGACGCTCCGCGCCGGGTCAATTCACCTTTGGTGACTGCGAGGCTCCTCACACGGGCTTTTCGCCCGCGGCCGACTAGGCTGATCGAACGTGCCCGACGCCGCCCAGGATGCCGACCTGTTGACCGCCGCCGCGGTCGCGCTGAATCGGCATGCGCCCATGCTGGCCGAACTCGGCTCAGCGTTCGGCGCCGCGGGGCATGAGCTTTATCTCGTAGGCGGTTCGGTACGGGATGCCTTACTGAGCAGGTTGAGCCCCGATCTGGATTTCACCACCGACGCACGCCCGGAGCAGGTGCAGCAAATCCTGCGGCGGTGGGCCGACAACCTATGGGACACCGGGATCGAATTCGGCACCGTCGGCGTCGGAAAGGGCGACCAGCGCCTGGAGATCACGACCTTTCGCGCCGACACCTATGACCAACAGTCCCGCCATCCCGAGGTGCGGTTCGGCGACCGCCTCGCGGACGATCTGGTGCGCCGCGATTTCACGGCCAACGCGATGGCCGTGCGCATCACCCCGGAGGGACCGGGCGAATTCCTAGACCCGCTAGGCGGTTTGGCGGCACTGCGCGCGCGGGTGCTGGACACACCTGCCGAGCCGGAGGTGTCCTTCGGCGACGACCCACTGCGGATGTTGCGCGCGGCGCGGTTCGTCTCGCAGCTCGGCTTCGGTGTTGCACCGCGTGTGCGAGAGGCGATCGATCAGATGGCCCCGCAGCTCGCGCGGATCAGCGCCGAAAGGGTCGCCACCGAACTGGACAAGCTGTTGCTCGGCGATGACCCGACGGCGGGCATCGATCTACTGGTGCAGACCGGCATGGGTGAGGTGGTGCTGCCCGAGGTCGGCGGCATGCAGATGGCCATCGATGAACATCACCAACACAAGGACGTATACCAGCACTCACTGACCGTCTTGCGCCAGGCGATCGCCTTGGAGGACGACGGCCCGGACTTGGTGTTGCGTTGGGCCGCGCTGCTGCACGACATCGGCAAGCCCGCGACTCGGCGCCACGAAGCCAACGGTGGCGTGAGCTTTCATCACCACGAGGTCGTCGGCGCCAAAATGGCCCGAAAGCGGTTGCGGGCCTTGAAGTATTCGAGGCAGATGGTCGAGGACGTCTCGCAACTGGTCTATCTGCATCTGCGGTTTCACGGCTACGGCGATGGGAAGTGGACCGATTCCGCCGTGCGCCGCTACGTCACCGATGCCGGCCCGCTGCTGCCTCGGCTGCACAAGCTGGTGCGAGCCGACTGCACGACCCGCAACAAGCGGCGGGCGGCGCGACTGCAGGCCAGTTACGACCGACTCGAGGCACGCATCGCCGAGCTGGCCGCCCAAGAGGATTTGGCGCGGGTGCGACCCGATTTGGACGGCAACCAGATCATGGAGCTCCTCGGCATCCCGGCCGGTCCCCAAGTCGGCGAGGCGTGGCGTTATCTGAAGGAGCTCCGGTTGGAGCGCGGACCGTTGGACCACGACGAGGCGACCGCGGAACTGTTGGCGTGGTGGCGGTCTCGTGGGAACGACTAGCGGCATCCGCGCGTCCGAATACGCATGGACTACTGCATAGCTGGCGATAACGGCGCTGCCGCCATTTGGCACGCGCAACCCGACCTCGACCTGGACGGCGACGGGCGGTTGGAATCGATCGGTATTGATTTCGACCACGACGGTCTGCGCGACGACGCACTCGCCGATCTCGACGGCGATGGCGTCGTCGATCACGCCGTGCTGGACATCGACAACGACGGCACCCCCGAGGCGTACTTCACCGACGACGGATCCGGAACATGGGCTGTGGCCATGGACGGGGGCGGCGGCCAGCTGCGCTGGTTCGGCCTCGATGGTGTCGAGCACACCGGCGGTCCTCTGGTCGACTTCGACGGGCACGGGCGCGCCGACGCTCGCCTCGTCGACACCGATGGCAATGGGCTGGCCGACCGTGTTCTGCGATCTGACGAACGCGGCGTGACCGGATACGTCGACACCGATGGCGATGGCAAGTGGAACGTCCGGCTGACCGACACCGACGGCGACGGTCTCGCCGATGGAGCGAGCGCGCTCTGACGGCAATTCGGTGCCTTAACGCGCTTCGTCGGGGACCCGATGCAACTGCGCCACCTGAACATTCCGTTTCTCGTTGCCGAGGCGGTCGGCGATCCCTGGTCGATCGACGCCAGTATGCAAGCCGGAGCCCCAGCGCAGATCTCGGCTCTAGCCAAAGCCTTTCGTGACGCCGGGGTAAGCACCGTGGAGGCCAGCTTCGCGTTTGAGGCTGCCCGTCGCCGGTTCGAGGCGTCGTGGAATCACCAGAATGGTGAGCATCCGATCAACGACGTCGACGAGGTACAGCGCGCGACCCGCTCTCTCGGCCTGCAGGCCGAGCGATTGCCGGAGATCGCAATCGCTTTGGAGAATATCGCCGCCGCGTTGGCCGAGGCGCAACGCGCCTCCGCGTGGTACCTCGCTGCGCTGGAGTACGACCTCGAGGACATCGACGCCGAGCTTTGCGACGCTTTCGCGGACGACGACCACTGCGCGGCCGACAACCTGCGCGGGGACGCTGTTACCGAGGTGAACGCAATAGTGCAGGTGCTTCGCCAGATTCGCGATCGGTATTCGGCCATGCTTGCAGCGGGGCTAAGGCATCTGCGTGCCGAGGGGGCCGATCCGGCGGAGGTTCAAGGTGTCGACAAGCTGTCGATTCCATGGCCGGGCAACAGCCCAGAAGAAGTCAAACGATGGTGGGACGCGTTGAGCGCAAACCAGCAGCGTCTGCTGATCGAGCAGCACCCTTACGAGTTGGGCAACCTCAACGGCGTACCGGCGGAGACGCGTGACTCGGTGAACCAGGCCGCGATGAAAGACAACCTGCGCAGGGTCGAAGACGCGGTCCGCCAGCGTGGGCTCGATCCCTCGACGCTCCGAGGCGACGCGCTCAACGACCGGAATGCGGACGTGTTCTCCAACCCAGGCGATTATGGGCTTTGCGCCACAGACATCGCCCGATACCAAAATGCGGTGAAAACAAACGACTTCCTCGAGCGCGACAAAGGGTCCGACGCATCTCGCGGTGTCCCTATTATGTTGTGGGCGTACGACCCGCTGGCGTTCAACGGCAAGGGCAGGGCAGCCATCGCGATCGGCAACCCGGACAAGTCCCGCAACACGGCGGTCATCGTCCCGGGCACCAACAGCAGTGTGCGGGGAGGGTGGATGTCCGACGGGACAGACGACGCCCTCAATCTTTATGAGCAGTCGATGAAGGCCGACCCTCGCCATACCACCGCTGTGGTGGCCTGGATGGGTTATGACGCACCAGAATTCGACCACCCGCACTGGCAGCAGGCCCTCACCGACCCATCGATGTTGGAACAGGTGGGCACCCCGTGGCGGGCACGCCAGGCGGGCGCGCTGCTGGCCGCCGATGTCAATGGCCTTGGCGCCACCCATGAGCCGTCGACTCCCGCACATGTAACGGTTCTCGGCCATTCCTACGGATCCACGACGGTGGCTGACGCATTCGCAAACAGCGGCATGCGGGCCAATGACGCCGTGCTAACCGGTTGTCCAGGAACAGATTTAGCGCACAGCGCCGGGGACTTTCATCTCGACGGTGGCCGATTGTATGTGGGTGCCGCTTCGACCGATGCGGTCAGCTGGATCGGCGATTCGGGTACCGGACTCCCGAATGGCTTGAACGCGACGCTGGACCAACCGCTGGGCCCATTGGCCGGGCTGGGCACCGATCCCGCTCATGCAGGTTTCGGGGAGGTGCGGTTTCACGCCGAAGTCGCGGGCTCGCGCAGCGTAGTGCCGTGGTTCACCGACCACTCGCACTATTACGACGTGGGCAGCGAATCGCTGCACAACATGACCGAGATCGTCACCGGGCACGGCGATCGCCTGTCCGGCGAAGGCATGCTGGCGCGTGATCGATCCGCAGCGCGCATCGCCCTTCCTTTCCAGTTGCATACCCGCTTGGGGACGGTTTCGCTGCCGCACGTCGGGATCCAGGTGCCCGTCACCGTCGATCCGGAATGGGATCGACCCGCGCGATCGGTCACCAATGGTCATGGGTTCTAGCGATGGCTCCCATTGGCGGGCGGTTCAGGTGAATTGACCACTCCCAAAGTGGCATTTAGCTTGATCAAATGGCGTACGCGGCCGGGAGGCTGTGCTCGAACCCATCGCGTGAACGGAAGGAGTGCCAGTGTTCGTCGATGCGGAGCTGTTGCGTTCCGGAGGCAACCAGTCGCACCGCGCAGGAGGTCACGCCCAGGACGGGGCGGATCAGTTGGCAGGCGGAACCGTGGCATCGGGAATGTTCGGTGACTTCGCGGCGGCCGACGCCTTCCACAGTGCGGTGTCGGCAGCGCACGGGCACCACGTGAAAACCCTGCAAGGCCACAGTGAGACGCTCACGGGAGTCGGCGCCAAGGCGCACCATGCGGCCAACGGGTTCACCAGCATGGACAAAAACAACGCCACCGAAATGCAAGCGCTGCGACCGAGTTCGGGTCCCTCGGCGTTGAACGTGTAGACAGTGGCCGTGGCGCAGGGCTCACCCTTCGCGTCCGGCTGTAGTGCCCCCTATGGGGCGCCGGTAGGGGAGTGGGCACTGAGCAATCGCGCCGCAGCCATGTTCAGCACGTAGCAGGCGATCACCTCTGGCGCAAAGGCAAGGATCCCGCCCACAAAACCCTGGTTACAGCGATCAGTCGATGGGAGATGCAATAGCTGGCCGGGTCGCTCAGGCCCATCCTCGGGATACTGTCTTGATAGCTACCTGGCGATTGAAGGAGGGTTTATGGTGGGGGATTTGCCTCCAGCTCCTGGGAGTGGACCGGCCGCAAGCGCTCCGAACCCAACGCAATGGCCAGTCGGATTTCCCAACCAACCGCAACCACGCGCGCGGACGTGGCCGTCGGTGCTCTTAGCGGGGGTAGCCATGATATTGGCGATCACTGCACTGATTGCAGCCATGACTCGACAAAGTGCTACGAGACCATCACCTGCGAGCGCTCCACCGACCTTCAGTGCGGCTGCAGCAACTGCCGCTCAACGCCAGTTGTGCGATACCTACAAGCTCGGCGCGCAGGCAGTACAAGCGGATACGAACGGCCACGATGTCGCGCTAGGCCGCATCGCACTTACCAATGCTGCGGCCATGCTCGATGACGCGGCCGGCAACCCAGCCCTCGGCGCAGCATATCGCGATCCCGCCCGCGCGTTAGCCGTGTCGTATCGCAAGGGGACGGCTATGGGAAGTAGGGACGTTGCTACCGATACACAGTTTCAAGCCGCACTTGACGACATCAACGCGAAAGATGCTGCGATGAAGCAGGTGTGCGGTGGCGGCTAACCCGGACGTGCGGATCCGGCTAATATCTCCGAGCGCCCCGTCCTTCGCTAGCCCTCCTAACGGCATTGTGCTGACCGCGTCAGCAGATCGATGGCTAAGCCTTCAACAGGGCAGAGCAGTGTAAGTCGAGCACTGCCAAGATGAGTGCCGTGGCATTCAGCCTTGCCTGTATAGAAAGGTGCCGGCAAGCTGCGTCAGATTCGAAAGCCGTTGAAGAAAATGCATTCCAAGTGAATTGCTGTCTTACGGTTGCCTGCCGCACCATTGACATTGAAGAGTGAATGGGGCCCGGGTCAACTGTCTCGTACAGGACGTCGTGACTAGTAAGGAGTATCTGTGCTACCGAGGCTGAATTTCAAGAGGGGGTCGGCGAGGTGAACGCCAAAGATGCTGCAGTGAAAAAGGTATGCGGTGGCGGTTGATCTCCCACCCGGTAAGTGGTCAGCTGCGCTCGTCGGTGCATGGTGGCCGGCTCCGTCAACGACTCTGCGGGCAGGCGCACAGCACTGGAGCCAGGCTTCGGCGAAGCAGCAGGGATACTCCCAACATCTGCGCAATAAGTGGACACACATCGCGGCCCATAACGAGGGTCACACGGCCGATGACCTCGTCTCCCGGTATCAGGAGGGCGAGAAGTTTCATCTAGATCTCGCGGAGAAATATCGGACGAAGACCTCGGCGTTCAACTCGGGCGCGGACGCCATCGATTATTTGCGCAGCCGCTTGTCTGAAATAGCGAATACTGGCAATAAGGAAATAGATGAAATCCTTGCCTCCAAGAAGCCGCCCCCCGAGCAATTAGCGGAAGTGCAAGCTGTCCAGGCGCGCTGCAACGCCGATGCGGCGAATGCGAGCCGAGACGCGGTCGACAAACTTATGGCCGCGACGCAGAAAATCCTCGATGCTGAAGGTGGCGGGGGAGACGCTCGGAGTTGGGCGAAGGCAAACGGATTCAATGTTGAGGACGTTTCGCCGCCGAAACCGATCAGCCAGCATGACTTGAATTCCGGGGGTGGCGGTGTTGGTGGCAGCGGGGTCCGTGGCGATGGAGGAGTGCCGCCGCCTGCCGGGTTAGCGGGGCAGGCACCGCATGCGGCCGCAGGTGGTGGCGGCGTACGCAGCGGTGGAGGCGGACACCCCGGCGGGTCATCGGGCGGGGCCGTTCCTGCATCAGTCAGCGGGGACGGTGTGCGCGGGGGTATCGCAGGCCCTAGTACTCCGGCTTCGCCCGCGGGTATCCAAACGCCCGGCGGTGGCGTACCCGCATCGCCGGGGATGCCCGGGGTGCATGGCGCGCCTGTTTCGGCGTCACCGGCTGGTCTAGGTCAGGGCCTGCAGCCTGGGTTGGGACAAGCCTTCACCTCCGGCTTGGCGACCGGCCAGACGACAGGGCCTGGTGGGCAAGCGTTTACGGCGGGGCCCCTACAAGCGATGGAGACCGGCAGCCCGCAAACTGCGCCGACTACGCCAGCAGTGACGCCGACCGTACCCGGTGGGGGAACTTTCATTCCGACAAGTACGCCGGTCGACGCGCCCCCGGCGCCGTCACCCGCGCCAGCGCCCACCAGCGGCGGCGCTTCAGTTGCGCCGGTCATTACCGGTGGCTCATGGTCGTCACCCGCGCCGACCCTAGGCGCAGCATCCATTCCCTCAGGACCGTTGCCCGCCTACGGTTCTGACCTGCGCCCGCCTGTCGTGGCGCCCCCGTCAGTGCCTGCTACGCCGGCCGGCCCCGTGTCGGGCGCGCCAGTGGCGTCTTCACCGGCATCATCTCCATCTGCGGGCGGGCCACTTGTCTCGCCAGTGGAGCGGACGGCGTCCGGGGCCGCGGCGAGCCAGGCCGGCGCGGGGTCATCGACCATGGCCGGTGCATCGGCAGCCTCCGCGGCGACGGGCGCGACGGCTGGCACGGTGTCGGCCAGGACGGCCGAACAACAACGGTTACAGCGCCTCGTCGACGCGGTGGCCCGCCAGGAACCGCGCCTGTCGTGGGCGGCAGGGCTGCGCGACGACGGCACCACGACGCTGCTGGTCACCGACCTTGCCGGAGGCTGGATTCCGCCGCACGTCCGGTTGCCAGCCCACGTAACACTGCTCGAGCCAACGACGCGACGCCGTGATGCAAACTTGGTGGATTTGCTAGGCGCCATCACGGCCGCAGCTGCCCATCACGCCAACACATATGTCGGCGAGCCGGGTCCCGACGAGCCCGCGCTCAGCGGTGACCGGCCCGCCCGCTCGGCGGCGCCTCAAGTCGATGAGCTCGGGCCCACCCTGGTCGATGCCGTGCGTCGCCGCGATGGTCTGCCACGTATCGCCCAGGCCGTCGCGGCGCCCGCGGTGCGGAAAACCGGCGTCCTGGAAAGCGAAACCGAGATGTTGCGCGTATGCGCCGCAGCAATTCAGCATTCGGTGCTAGCGGCCTATCCCAATCACGACCCAGAGGTGGTCGGAGATTGGATGCTCCTGGCGGCCATCGAGGCACTGATCGACGGCCATGAGTACCTCGCGAACTATCACTTGGCGTGGTTCGTCGCAATCAGTCATCGGAGTGGCCACATAGGCCGGATCTCGACCTGAATACCGATTACGTCGTGCTGTGACAAAATGTGCTAGATCCGACGCCGAGGGGCTTTGAGCACTTGTGGATCCGAATGGGGTGGAGGTGAATTATGGGCGGTCCAGGGCAGAACATTAAGCAGTCTCCGGGCTCGACGGTTGACGGAGTCCCGGTGCACTTGCCGGTCCCCGGTCCAACTCCACCAGGTGGCACCTCAGTCGCCGACGGTTGGCAGAGCGCCTTGGGCGGCGTCGGCAACGCTGGCGTCCCCAAAGATGCCGCGGACGCCGCAGCTGCAGACGCCGACCGTCGCGCCCATGCCGCCGATGCCGAAGCTAAGTTCCCGGCCAACGAGGCAAATGGGCAGCAGGAAATGCAGATGGTCCAGCAGACGCTGCAGGGCGTTACTGGTGCGATCGGCGGCGCGATCGGCGGCATCATGGGGCCGCTGACCCAGCTGCCGCAGCAGGCGATGCAGGCCGGCCAAAGCGCGTTCCAACCCTTGATGAGCGCGGTTCAGGGTGCCCATGGCGCCGCCCTCGCTGACAACGCGCATCTGGTCGACAGCGTCGGCAGTGGCGCGGGCTCCGGCCTGGGCGCCGGTTCCGCCGGCGGCGGTGGGGGCGGCCTCGGGGGTGGCGGCACCACTCCAGCCAGCTCGCTGGGCCCACCGCCGGTGCCAACGTCGTCCCCGCCAACCACGCCGGCGGCCGCGAAGGCGGCCATGATGCCGCCAACCGGAGGGATACCGGTCATGCCGGGCCAACCCGGCATGACCGGTATGCCGATGATGCCGCCTGGCGCGATGGGCGCCGGTGGCGAGGCCGGCACCAAAGACAAGCCGGCCGAGAAGCGGGTCATGGCACCGGGTGTGCCTAACGGCCAGCCGGTAAAGGGCCGCTTGACGATTCCCCCGAGCATCCCGGGCAGCAAATCCGGTGAGGCCAAGCCGACGGTGGTTACTAATAGGCCCAATCGCCGGATCGTGATCATGCCGTCCGAGGACGAGCCGAAGGAATAGGCCTCCTCCAGCCCAGGGGAAGGTGAGTGGTCGCGCAGTTCGCCCGGCAGTAAGGTCGCTACGTAATCGCGGCCGACCCAGCCCTGAGCGCGGGCCTGTTGGGTCGCCCGTTATTGACAGCAGAACTGTCGATACGTGCATGCTATTGAGCACGTCGGCAGCGACCGCGGATCACGCGGCCAGGAAGGGTGTGGGAGTACTAACGCGAGTGGCCGGCAAGGATGCGGCGCCCAGAGGGCGCGCAGGTGAATCACGGCGGGGAAGCCGGTGACAGATCCGCTGAAAATGCGAGCGATCACGGTGTTGGCTCGTGCCCACGATCTGTTCGCGGGAACCGCCACGGACCACGGCATCGGTGGCGCGCCGATAGAGACGCGGGCGCGCGCTGAGGCGATGACGCATTGTCCTGGTGGGCTGCCCGGCGCAGCGGCCGCGCGGTCGGGCTCCTCGATATCACGGTTGGCGCGCTCGGCACATTCAGACCGGACGCTCGGACAGATCATCACCGCGGCGCGGTCCGATCACACCCAGGGCCGTGCGGCGACGCGGACGGTGCTCGACGCCGCCTTAACCGACACGACGCCGGCCGCCGATACGCCGATGGGCCGACGCGAGGCGGTCGCCCGTATGGCGGACCGGCTGCGGACCCAACATCGGCACGTCGCCGGATCACGCCGGCGCGCAAAGCTGCTCGCGCTGAAACTGCGACGCTTGCACTACCTTCGAGGGCGGTCGATGCACAGAAACCAGGCCAGCGGACGCCCGGCGGTGCTGGCAGCCATCCGTAAAGCGTTGGACATCAAGGGTATTCATGACCCGGCTGCGCGCGCTCGTTGGGAACGCGGCATGGACCTGGTGGCTCGCCGCGAGTCCAATTACAACGCGACTGCAGTTAACGACTGGGATTCCAACGCGGCGCGGGGCACACCGAGTAAGGGTGCCTGGCAATTCATCGCGCCAACCTTCGCGGCGTACCGCCAGCCGGGGACCTCGCGCGACATCCACAATCTGGTAGCGCAGGCGTGCGCGTTCATCAATTACGCGATGGGCCGCTATGGGGTGGCCGCCGACGCATCGAATCTGGCCGATCGAATTCAGCAGGCCGATCCTCACCGAGCGCCCAAGGGGTACTGAGCATGCCGCTGAGTTTGTCTAACCGGGACCAGAACTCTGGGCACCTGTTCTATAACCGACGGTTGCGCGCCGCGACCACCCGTTTTTCGGTGCGCATGAAACACGATGACCGCAAGCAGACCGCCGCGCTGGTGTTGTCGGTACTGTTGGTGGCCATCGCGTCGGGATGGATGCTGCTGCTGAATGTTCTCAAACCCACTGGCATTGTCGGTGATTCGGCGATCATCGGCGACCGCGATTCCGGGGCCCTCTACGCCAGGATTGACGGCCGGCTGTACCCGGTGTTGAATTTGACGTCCGCCCGGCTGGCGACGGGGACGGCGAATCAGCCGACGTGGGTGAAACCGGCTGAGATAGCGAAGTATCCGACCGGACCGCTCGTTGGCATCCCTGGCGCGCCGGCAGCGATGCCGGTTCATCGAGGGGCGACGTCGGCGTGGGCGGTGTGCAACACGGCGGGGCGACCACGCAGCCCCGAGCGGCCGGTAGTGACCTCGATCGCGGGACAACTCGACGGCTTCGACCGCGCCACACCGCTGAGTGATGATGCCGGGGTGTTGGTCACGTTCGAGGGCAACACTTTTGTGATCTGGGGCGGCAAACGCTCGCAGATCGATCCGACGAACAGGGCTGTCACGCTGAGCTTGGGACTCGACCCGGGAGTGACGCTGCCGGTGGAGATTTCGCGGGCGCTCCACGACGCATTGCCGGCGACGGAACCGATCGGCGTGCCCGCGGTACCACTGGCGGGCACGCCTTCGACATGGGTCTCGGGCTCCCAGGTCGGCGCGGTGTTGCAGTCCCAAACGGCCAGCGGCGGCAAGCAGTTCTATGTGCTGTTGCCCGACGGGGTGCAAAAGATCACCAGCTTCGTTGCCGACCTTCTGCGCAGCGCCAACTCCTATGGCTCGACAGCGCCCCGCGTGGTTGCTCCCGACGTGCTGGTCAACATCCCCGAGGTGTCCTCGCTTGCGGTGGACTATTACCCGACCAAGCGTCTGAATTTCATTGATAGCGCAGCCAATCCGACTACCTGCGTGGGGTGGGAGAAGGGCTCGACGGATCCGCAGGCGCGTGTTGTGGTCTACAACGGCCGCGGACTTCCGACGCCGTCATACCTCGACAACCGCATCGTCCACCTGGTGCGTGACGACCGCGACCCGGCCTCGGTGGTCGCCAGCCAGGTGCTGGTGTTGCCGGGCGCCGCCAACTTCGTGACGTCGACCAGCGGTGTGGTCACCTCCGATTCGCGGGAATCGTTGTTTTGGGTTTCCGACAATGGGGTTCGGTTCGGCATCACCAATGACGACACGACGTTGCGCGCGCTGGGGCTGGACCCGGGATCGGCAGTCCAGGCCCCCTGGCCGCTGCTGCGGACCTTCGCGACGGGCCCGGAGTTATCAAGGGACGCAGCGCTGTTGGCGCGGGACACCGTCCCGGCGTTCGGCAAGGTGGCTGTGGTGACCACATCGGCGAAGCCCGGAGGCTAGAGAATGTCCAAAAAAGCATTCCCCATCAACCGTGTCAGGATCGAGCCGCCGAAACCGGTGCGGGTAGCACCCAGTGCGCCGATCGCGCTGCCGGAACGCGAGCCTCGCAACATTTGGGTGATGATCGGAGTGCCGGCGCTGATCGTCGCGCTCATCGGCACCATCGTCATGCTGTACGTCTCGGGTGTGCGCAGCCTGACCACCGGCTTCTTCCCCCTGATGGGCATCGGCGCCTTCAGCATGCTGGCATTCTCCGGCCGCTTCGGGCGTGCCCGCAAGATCACTTGGGGCGAAATGGAAAAGGGCCGCCGCCGCTATCTTCGTGAGCTTGACAGTAACCGCGATGAGATCCAGACCGCCGTGTGCGCGCAACGTGAATGGCAGAACTCCGTGCACTCCGATCCCCGCGGGCTCGGTGCCATCATCGGCGGCCCCAGGATGTGGGAACGCGGGCGCGCCGACGCGGACTTCCTGGAGGTGCGCCTAGGCACGGGTGTTCAACACGCACCCGACTCGGTACTGTCAGTGACATGGCCCGACATCGCCTCCGATGAGGAGCTAGAGCCCGTCACGGGGCAGGCCCTTCGCGATTTCATCCTGGAGCAGCGCAAGATTCGCGATATCGCCAAGGTGGTCAACCTACGCTCGGCGCCCGGATTCAGCTTCGTCGGTGCGGATCTGGATCGGCTGCGCTCGCTGATGCGCTCAGTGCTGTGCGCCCTGGCGGTGTTCCACAACCCGCGCGACGTCAAGCTGCTCGTGGTGACCCGTAACCCCGAGGTGTGGTCGTGGATCATCTGGCTGCCGCACAACCTGCACGATGAGCTGTTCGACGCGTGCGGGTTCCGGCGTCTGGTCTTCGCCACGCCCGAGGAACTCGAAGAAACGCTCGGTGCCCAGCTGCACATGAAGGGCAAACGCGGCGCATGGGCGCCGCTAGCCGCGGTCAGCCCCACCGCGATGGGCTCGACGCTGGAAACCGGCACGGACATGGTCGATCTTGGCCCGCACCTGGTGATCGTCGACGACAACACCGGCAGCCCCGATGCCTGGGAGAGCGTGGTCGGGCAGGTCGGTAAGGCGGGAATCACTTTGCTGCGCATCGCCTCCCGCATTGGTACCGGCGTGGGCTTCGCCAACGACCAGGTCTTCGATCTCAGCGAGCGCCACAGCGTGCCCAAGGGAGCGGTTAACGGTGATATAGCTCTGCACCGCGTCGGTTCCGACGCCGACGACGAGGACGACCGCCCGGCACCGCTGCTGCGGGTGCGTAACAAGTTTTTCGCCCACGCCGACCAGCTTTCCGTGCACCGCGCCTATCGGTATGCGCGGGCCATGGCCCGTTGGTCGCCGACGAGCCGCAGTGAGATCGCCGACTCGGTCAGCGGCGCAACCGAACTGCTGCGGGCCCTGGGAATCGGTGACCCACGCGACCTGGATGTCGACCGGTTATGGTCCGAGCGGCGGGGGCGCGGCGACGAGCGTTGGTGCGAGGTCCCGGTCGGTGCCAAACCCAACGGTGAGCTGCAGAACATCATCCTCCGTGCGAAAGACTTCGGCGGCTTCGGGTTCCACTCGGTGGTCATCGGCACCAGTGGCTCGGGTAAGTCGGAATTCTTCCTGTCGTTGGTCTACGGCATCGCGCTGACCCACTCGCCGGAGACGTTCAACGTCATTTTCGTCGACATGAAATTCGAATCGGCGGCGCAGGACATCTTGGGCATTCCCCATGTGGTGGCGGCGCTGTCGAACCTCGGCAAGGACGAACGGCACCTGGCCGAGCGGATGCGCAGGGTCATCGACGGTGAGATCAAGCAGCGCTACGAGCTGTTCACTTCGGTGGGCGCGCGCGACGCCAACGACTACGAAGAGATCCGGCTCGCCGGACGGGATCTGCCCCCGGTGCCGGTCCTGCTCGTCATCGTCGATGAGTACCTGGAACTGTTCGCCAACCACGAGAAGTGGATCAATCTCATCATCCACATCGGCCAGGAGGGCCGCGGCGCCAACGTGTTCTTCATGCTCGGTGGGCAGCGGCTGGACCTGTCGTCGCTGCAAAAGGTCAAGTCCAACATCGCGTTCCGCATCGCGCTGCGCGCCGAGTCCGGCGACGACAGCCGCGAGGTGATCGGCTCGGATGCCGCCTACCACCTACCGTCGAAGGAAAACGGTTTCGGCCTGCTGAAGGTGGGACCGCGTGATCTCGAACCATTCCGCTGCTTCTATCTTTCCGCCCCCTTTGTGGTGCCGAAGGCCAAGGAGGTGGCCACCACCGTCGACATGACCTTGACCAAGCCGCGGCTTTACAACTGGCAATTCCAGCCACTGGACGCCTCCGACGCCTCGGCGTTGGAAGCAGCCGCCGCCGTAGACGCCGAGCCCGACGAATTCCTCTACTACGAAGATGGTTTCAAGCGGAAGAAGATCGTCGACGTGCTGCGCGAGTCGTTGCACGACGTGCCCCACCGCTCACCGCGCCGACCTTGGCTGGAGCCATTGGAGGAGCCCGAGTCCATCGACGCCCTGGTCGCGGGATACCGCGGCAAACCCTGGCACGTCGACTACGGACACAACGCGGGGTTGATGTTCCCGGTCGGTGTCATGGACATCCCGGAAGAGTCCAAGCAGATCGTCCATGCGGTGGATGCGTTGCGCAGCAATGTGATCGTGGTGGGTGCCAAGCAGCGCGGCAAGACCACCACGCTGATGACGCTGATGTGCTCGGCGGCAACGATGTACAGCCCGTCGCGCGTGACGTTCTTCTGCATCGGCGGCGCCACCCTCGCCCAGGCCGCATCGTTGCCCCACGTCACCGATATCGTCTCGCCAAAGGACGCCGAGGGTATCGAGCGCATTTTAAGCAGCATGGACGCGTTGATCGACGCCCGCGAGGACTCGTTCCGGCGCCTCAAGATCGACCTCGACGGTTTCCGCGAGCGCCGATTCGGCCCGGGCAGCGACGGATTGGGCGGCACCGACGCCGGCGACCCGTTCGGCGATGTCTTCGTGGTGGTCGATGACTACGACGACCTGTACTCGAAAGACACCGTGCTGGGCGACCGCATCATCTCGCTGAGCAGCCGCGGCCCCGAATACGGGGTGTACCTGATGTGCAGCGCCGGCGGCTGGATTCACGGCCAGCGACAAAGCCTGCTGCAAAACGCCACCGCGCGCATCCAATTGCGGCTGGCCGACCCGAGCGAAAGTCAAATGGGCCACTCGTCGCTCGAGTCACGCGACGCGGCGCGGCGGACGCTGAACCGGCCCGGCTTCGGCCTGACCGACAGCTTGCACGAGCTACGGGTGGGTGTTCCGGCCCTGACCGATCCGAACACCGGCGCGGTAGTGAGCATCGTCGACGTCGGCGCACGCATCGCGGATGTCGCCGGAGTCACCAAGCACGCCACCCTGCAGCGCCTGCCGCAGCGGGTGGCGCTGAAGGCGATTCTGGACTACGAGGCCGCGCACCCCAGCGGCGATGACCTGTCGATCTCTTTCGCCATCGGCGAGCGTCACGAATTGGGCCCGGTTCCCATCAGGCTGCGCGAGAGCCCCGGTTTGATGATCTTGGGACGGCAAGGGTGCGGAAAAACCCTGTCGCTGGTCGCCATTGGTGAGGCGATCATGAACCGATTCAGCCCCGAGGAAGCGCAGCTGACGCTGATCGACCCCAAGACCGCACCGCACGGTCTACGGGATCTGCACGGACCGGGTTACGTGCGCGCATACGCCTACGACCAGGATGAGATCGACGAGGTGGTCACCGCACTGGCCCAGCAGGTCCTGCTGCCGCGGCTGCCCCCGAAAGGGCTGAGTCAGGAGGAGTTACGCGCACTCAAACCCTGGGAAGGACCGCGGCACTTTGTGCTCATCGACGACATCCAGGACCTGCGCCCGGATCAGAGCTACCCGCCCAAACCCCCGGTGGGCGCGGCGCTTTGGAAGCTGATGGAGCGTGCGCGGCAGATCGGGTTGCACGTCTTCACCACCCGCAACAGCGCGAACTGGGCTACGCTGCAAATGGATCCATGGATGCGCTTCCAGAACTCGGCGAAGGTCGCGCAGCTGTACATGGACAACGATCCGCAGAACCGGATCAACCGAAACGTCCGCGCGCAAACACTGCCGCCGGGGCGCGGACTGCTGGTCAGCGTCGACGGAGACGTCGAAGGCGTTCTGGTCGGGCTGCCCTCGTCGGTTACACCGCCACCGCAGTAACCAGCTGCGGCTCGGGCGTTTTCATCGACGACGGGACGGTGTGGCGGGGAAGCGGACTCGGCCACCAGAACCACCGGCCCAGTAGCGTCACGATCGACGGCACGATGAACGTCCGCACCACCAGCGTGTCCAGTAGCAATCCGACCGCGATCGTCGTGCCGATCTGGGCGATGCTGAGCACGCTGCTACTCAGCAGCGCCAGCATGGTCAGTCCGAAGATGACACCCGCTATCGTGACCACGCCGCCGGTACCGCCGAACGCCCGGATGATGCCGGTCTTCAGGCCCGCCGCCGCTTCCTGTTTGATGCGCAACGCCAGCAGCAGGTTGTAGTCCGCGCCGACGGCGGTCAGCGCGATGAAGGCGATCGGGGCCACGGCCCAGTGCAGGTCGTGATGGAGCAGGTGCTGCCAGATCAGCACGCTGGCACCGACGGCCGACGCGTAGGAGGTGACGACGGTCCCGACCACGACCAGTCCCGCGACCGGGCTGCGCAACATGGCCGTGACGATGAGGAAGATGAGAACCAGTGCGGCACACACCAGAAGCGTGGTGTCCCCGGCGACAAAACGCTGCAGATCGGCGGTTACCGGTCCAACTCCGGCGAGGTCGACCTCGGTCGGAGTCAGGGTGCCTTCCTTGGTGGCCTCCCTGATGGCGGCGCGCACCTGGCCCGCGCGCTCGACACCGTCGGCACCCCACTCCGACCCATCGCCATACACCAGCAGGTAAGCGGCACGGCCGTTCTCTGAGACCAGGTGGCCCAGCGCCGTGGTGTACCGGGGGTCGGTCAACGCCCGCTGCGGCATGTAGAAGTCCGCCGCTGCGCTGCCCTGAAACTGTGTGGCGATCTCGTTCAGGTAATCGGTCAGCCGGTGCATTTGGGGCCCGAGCGCGTCGGACAGACTCAACAAGTCGTGCGTGGCCGAACGCGCTTGCCCCAACGCATCTCGCATCGATGCCGCACTCTGCGGCAGGGTCGCCATCGCGGCGGCGGCCGTGCTCGATCCGCTGGTGAGCTTGGCCGCGCCCGAACCCAGGTCGGCGGATGTCTGCACCAGGCTATCGACGGGCTGGAGTACCCGGTCCACTGTCGAGCAGATCGGATTGGTGGCGCAGTCGGGGGTGCGCCCGACGAAGTCCCGCAGCGGGTCGAGGTAACCCGACACCGTAGTGACATTTTGCTGCAGTCCGTCCATCCCGGCTCGCATTTCTTGCGCGGCGCCGGACATGTCGGCCAATCCGGCACTGCCACCGCGCAATCCGCTGCCCAACCCGTCGACCGCAGCCTGGGTCTGCGCCAGCGCACTGTCCAGTTCGGAGACTCGCTTGAGGCGCTGCGTCAGCGAATCCATGGTTTCACCGAACTGACGGCCGAGCACACCGGCCTGATAGCTCAACGTCGCCTGTTCGGGCACCTTGCCATCGGGGCGGCTGGCGGATTGCACCGCACGCACCCCGGGCACGGCCATGATGTGGCGGGTGATTCGCTCGATGGCGATCAGGCCGGCTGGATTGCGTAGGTCGTGGTCGGCCTGGATTGCGATGACATCGGGCAGCAGTGCGTTGGCCGCGAAATGCCGGTCGGCGCTGGCATAACCACGGTTAGAGTCGGCGGACGACGGCGTGGCAGCGGGTTCGTTGAAGCCGACCCGCATGCCGACCAACGGCAACGCGACCAGCAGGGTCGACGCCAGCGCAGTGACCAGGATCGGTCCGGGCCACCGCGCCACGGCCGTTCCGACACGACGCCAGCGATGCGCCGTTTTCGACGGACGCGGCTCGAGATACCCCCGGCGTATCGCCAGGCTCATGAGCGCGGGCGTCAGGGTCAGTGCCGCGACCATGGTCGCCAGAATGCCGATCGCGCAGGGCAACCCGGCGCTGCGGAAGGCGCCCACCTTCGCGAAGACCAGGCACGCCAGTGCCACCGACACGGTGAGCGCCGATCCAATTACCACGGGCGCGATGGACCGGTAGGCCTGCGTCAACGCCTGGGTCGGAGCCACGCCGCGGCGCCGGCCTTCGTGGTAGCGGCCCACCAGGAAGATCGCGTAGTCGGTCCCCGCGCCCAATGTCATGGCGGCCATGAGCGCCACCGAAAAAAGCGACACCTCAACCACATTGGCCTGGCCTAGGGCGGCGACGACGGCGCGAGCCAGAGCCAGCGCGAGTCCGACCGAGATCAGCGGGATCGCGGCTGGGATGGGTGATCGGTAGACCACCAGCAGCAATAGCAGAATGAGCCCGATGGTGGCGCCGGTGATTTTGAGCATCTGCCGATCGATCGCGGAGAATTCGTCGACGATTGTGGCACCGGGACCCGTGACATGGACTACCAGGCCCGGCGGCGGTGAGAGCTTTTGGACGGCCCCGCGCACGGCGTTCACCGAATCACGCGCCTGCGCGGTGCCCAGCATCCCGGCCAGCCGCACCATCACGCTGACCGCCTTGCCGTCCGGGCTCTGCGCGCCGGCGGCGGTGGCCTGCTGCGACCACAGGTCGGTCACCGCATACACGTGGCGCCGATCCGAGCCGAGCGATGTCGTCAGCGCATCGTAGAACCGGCGATCCTGCGGCGCCAGCCGCTGATTGCGTTCCAGCACAACGTAAACGAAGTTATTGCTGGGCGTCTGGTTGAATAGCCGGGCGGCCCGGGCGGCGGCCACCGCGCTCGGCGCGCCGGTCGGCATGAAGGACCGGGCATGGGAGTCCACGACCCGCTCCAATTGCGGGACCGCCACATTAGCGATTCCCGCCGCCAGGACCCATAGGCCGGCGACGAGGACCGCGTACCGGCTGGTCAGACGCGCAAGGCTGCCCGTTCGGTCATGCAACGGTCTGCCGATCACTGGTGGGCCCGCCGAACAAGCCCACGGCCACATGCTCACCACGCGTGAGGGAGCGCACGCGCAGCGAGCAGCGGGTGCCGATCTTCACCAACGCGTGCAGCCCGGGATGGGCGGCTTCGAGATCGGCACGCACCTGTTCGGCCGAAGCGCCCTCGTAGGCCGCCTGATCCAGTTTGGCCACCAGCATCGTGATCCATCGGTGGCCGAGTGAAAGCATCAAGCCCTCCTTGTCGCCGAACAGCTCGGGCACCTCGGATGACTTGTCGATCAACGCAAGTGCCGCCTCGGGGTCCGTCTCGGCGGCTCGTATCACCTCGGCCATGAAGGCCATGCGGTCGTGCAGCAGTGTCCATGTCATGACTCGACGCTAGGAGAGCAGAGGGTCGGCGCGCGTCGTGCCGAAGTGCAGTCTTTGTCTCCTACCACGGGCGGAGACGCATGCCGACCGCAGGAGGATGTGATGAGGCGCCGAGCTCTTTTAGGATTGGACGATGTTGCATGCCGCAGCGAATTACCTGCGGGAACAGGTGCGTCGACGAAGCGAGCTGATTCCCGTCGGTATCACGTGGGCGGCCTTGATCGCCGTCGATGTCTCGCTTTTGCTCGGCGGCACGATCGGGACGCTGCAACGGCCCGCCGCCGATCTGCCCGTGGCGCTGACTGCGTTCGCCATAGCCCTGTCGCCCGAGGTGGCGTTTTTCGTGTTCAACACGAAGATCACCCCGTTGCCGTTGTGGGCAACCTGGTCGGCGTCCACCGCGCTGACGCTGTTCGGCACGTCCACGCCCATTCACGCCGATTTCGCACCGGCGCTCTTGGTGTTGATGGTCTTGGTGGTCTCGACGTTGGCATCAGTCTTGGGCGGCTTGCTGGCAACCATGTCGGCCGTCGCGATGTTGCTCACCGCGTCCGCCCTGCACCGCCTGGACGCTGTGGTGCTGTACCTGGGTTTCATCGGGACGGGCTGGCTGCTCGGTTACCTGATGCGCACCCAGCGGCTGCTGCTGGCGGAACAGATTGCGGCGCAGGACATGTTGGCCGAGCACGCCGCCGCCGACGAACGTCGCCGCATCGCGCGCGAAGTACACGATGTCATCGCCCATTCGCTGAGCATCACTCTGTTGCACGTGACCGGTGCGCGCCGCGCGCTGCAGCAGGACCGCGACGTCGATGACGCGGTCGACGCCCTGGAGCAGGCCGAGCGGCTGGGCCGCCAGGCGATGGCAGACATCCGACGTACCGTCGGACTGCTCGACAACTGGCCGGCCAAGACCGCGCAGACCGCTCCCGAACCCGGCATCGACGACATCTCGGTGCTGGTCGAGGGTTTCCAGCGGGCCGGTCTGTCCGTCTCGCTCTGCGTCGAAGGGCCTACCGATCACGTGTCCGCGGCAGCCGGCCTCGCGCTATACCGCATTACCCAGGAGTCACTGGCCAACATCGCCAAGCATGCTCCGGAATCGAAAGCCGGTGTCATGTTGGATATCTCGTCGGCCTCGGCGAGACTCGCCATCACCAACCGGCTTCCCGCGGCGGTGGTGGCCGCGCAATCGGTCGAGGGCCGCGGCGTGCGTGGCATGCGCCAGCGGGTCGAGCTGCTCGGCGGGGCCATCGACGTGGGCCCCACCGGCGACGGGTGGGCGGTGTGCGCCGAAATCCCGTTGCACGAAGGCGACGCCGCCTGGCGCCAATGGTGGTGCAAGGCATGATCGACGCAACGCCCGAGATCACCGTGCTGCTCGTCGACGACCAGGACTTGGTGCGCTCGGGCCTGCGCCGGATCCTGCGCCGCAAGGACGGTTTCGCCATCGTCGCGGAGTGCGCCGACGGTGACGAGGTGCCGGGCGCGGTGGCCGAGCACCGGCCCGACGTCGTCGTGATGGATCTGCGGATGCGCCGCGTCGACGGGATTGAGGCGACGCGCAGGCTGGGCGGCCGGCCGCCGGTACTCGCCCTGACGACCTTCAACGAGGACGAGCTGTTATCGGGAGCACTGCGTGCCGGCGCGGCCGGTTTCGTGCTCAAAGACTCGTCCGCCGAGGAACTGATCCGCGCGGTGCGGGCTGTTGCCAGGGGCGACAGCTATCTCGATCCCGCGGTCACCTCGCGCGTGCTCACCACGTACCGCGAGGCCGCTCCCGGTCCCCGCGGCGCCGCGATCGGGGAGCTGACCAGCCGCGAACTCGACGTCCTGACGTTGATCGGCCAGGGTCTGTCGAATACGGAGATCGCCGACAAATTGTGCATCTCAGGCGTCACGGTCAAAAGCCACGTCGGGCGGATCTTCGGAAAGCTCGATCTGCGGGACCGGGCCGCCGCGATCGTCTACGCCTACGACAACGGCATCGTCGCACCGCGCTGAAGCCCTACAAAGGCGCCGACTCCGCCAGGTTCAGCAACACGTAGGCCATGCACATCAAGAAGTTGAGCACCACCATGACCAGGCCCGCGAACAACAGCGAACGGGCGCCGCGCTTCTTCAACCGCTTGTAGCGCGCCGCGCGCGATTCGCGGTCGAGCCGGATCGCGATCAACGCGAAGTTCACGTTGATCATTTCGTGTGCCGCCAGCGGCGCGCCATCGAGCATTGCCCGCAGCCGCTCCGGTGCCGTCCGAACGCCCACCCGTTCGAAACTGTGGCACAAACGTCGCGCCCGCCGTTGGCGGAGCGTCTGATACGGCAGCCGAAGGTGCCGCGCAATTTGCCCTCGATCGCCCCCCCAGGGGTAAGACGGGGTCATCACAAGCGGGATTCTAGATCGCTCGGCGCCACTTTCGCGCAGTGAACGCGAATTATGTTGCGAGATATCACTTAGGCGTTCACCGGCCAGGTGCTCGGCCAGGGTGGATCCACGTAACTTTCGAGGTGGCGAAGTTTCCGGTGGCGCCACGGATAGCGCTCACACACGCGGCGGGGGCACTGCCGGTTCAGTGCTCGCTCGGAGCGCTGTTGATGATCACGGTCATGGCGGTCCTCCTCGGCCTGTGCGTCCGATTCGACTGTGCAATTTTCGGAGCGTCAGACTGGGGAGAACCCGTAACTGGGCGGCCGGCCGGTCGCGGATATGAGCGGGTTGGGCGGCTGGCGCGACGTTTCGTCGACGCGGGACCGCGGCCAGGGCCAGATACGGGATTTCCCCGATGTTTGCGGTTCACCGTCCCGAGATGCTGGCTAGCATGACCGAAACTGACCCGCGCGCGGAGTTGAACTGGAGCGACGTGCTGCCAACTGGAACGGTGACGCTGCTGCTCGCGGACGTCGAGGGCTCGACGCGGCTGTGGGAGAGCGAGCCCGAGGCGATGACGGCCGCGTTTGCTCGCCTGGACCGCACGCTGGCTGAGTTGCTCGACACGTATGGCGGGGTGCGGCCCGTCGAACAGGGGGAGGGCGACAGCTTCGTGGTTGCGTTCGCCCGCGCAACCGAGGCGGTCGCGTGCGCCTTGGCATTGCAACGGGCGCCGCTGGCCCCGATCCGATTGCGCATCGGCGTGCATACCGGCGAGGTGCAGTTGCGCGATGAAGGTAACTACGTGGGCTCCACGATCAATCGGACTGCGCGCCTACGAGACCTTGGCCACGGCGGCCAGACGTTGCTCTCGGGTACCACCGAGGATTTGGTGGCCGATGCGCTTCCGGCCAACGCGTGGCTGACCGATCTCGGCAGGCACGAACTGCGCGGCGTCGCCCGTCCCGAACGGGCGGTGCAGCTCTGTCATTCGGATATTCGCAACGACTTCCCGCCCCTTCGAACATCGAAATCCGTTGCCGCTGAGCATTTGCCGGTACCGCTGACGAGTTTCGTCGGCCGTGGCGCGGAGATCGACGATGTGCGGCAGAGCCTCGCCGCCAACCGGCTGGTGACCTTGACCGGCGCGGGCGGCGTGGGCAAAACCCGGCTGGCCATCCAGGTAGCGGGCCAGATGACCGGCGATTTCGATGACGGAGTCTGGTACGTCGACCTGGCGCCGATCGCCGACCCCGATCTGGTGCCGGTCGCGATGGCGGGTGCCCTCGGCCTGCAGGAACAACCGGGGCATTCCACAACCGCGACGCTGATCCGGTTCATTGCAGGCCGACGGATGTTGGTCGTTCTCGACAACTGCGAGCACCTGCTGGAGGGGGTTGCCGAGCTGACCACCGCGCTGTTGAGCGCCTGTCCCGGCTTGGCGCTATTGGCGACGAGTCGCGAGCCGATCGGCGTCGACGGCGAGGTCATTTGGCGGGTGCCGTCCCTCTCCGTGGACGACGAGGCGGTCGAGTTGTTCGCGGAACGGGCCCGCCGGGTGCGATCCGATTTCATGATGACCGATGAGAACCTGCACGCGGTGCAGGAGATCTGCCGTCGCCTCGACGGCATGCCGCTCGCCATCGAACTGGCGGCCGCACGGGTGCGGGCGCTGTCACTCGAGGAGATCGTGGACAGCTTGAACGACCGCTTCCGGCTGTTGACCGGCGGTCGGCGCACCGCGGTGCGCCGTCAGCAGACGTTGCGCGCCTCGGTGGATTGGTCCCACGCCCTGCTGACCGAGTCCGAGCGGGTGCTGTTTCGCCGGCTTGCGCCGTTCATGGGTGGCTTCGATCTCGCCGCGGCCCGTGCCGTGGCCGGCGGCACGGAAGTCGAGCGCTACCAGGTCCTCGATCAGCTCACCCTGCTGGTGGACAAATCGCTGGTGGTGGCGGACAACACCGGCGGCCGAACGCGGTACCGGCTGCTCGAAACCGTACGGCAGTACGCGCTGGAAAAGCTCGGCGAGTCCGGCGAAGCCGATGCCGTGCGGGCGCGTCACCGCGACTACTACACCGCGATGGCCGCCCTGCTCGACGCCCCAGCGGAGACCGGCCACCAGGGACGTGTCGAGCAGATAGAAGCCGAGATCGATAACCTGCGAGCGGCGTTCGCCTGGAGCCGCGAAAACCTCGACCTCGAGCTCGCGCTGCAGCTCGCTTCGTCGCTGCAGCCGCTGTGGCTCACGCGCGGCCGCCTACGCGAAGGGATGAGTTGGATCGACGAGGCGCTGGCCGACCTGAAGACCGTCGACGGGGAGGTGGCGCCGGCGGTACTGGCGCGGGCGCTGGCCGACGTGGCCCTGTTGGACGGGTGGGTGGGCATGCCGCAGCGGCAGGAACAGGCCGCCGAGGCGCTTGCGATCGCGCGCCAGCTCGACAACCCCTCCTTATTGGTCCGGGCCCTCACCGGCTGCGTGGGTACGGCCGCGTTCAAGCCCGATCAGGCGGCGACATACTTCGCCGAGGCCATCGAGTCGGCGCGCGCCCTGGGCGACAAATGGAGGCTGAGTCAGCTGCTGGGCTTCCAGGCGTACGCGACCATGATCGCTGGCCTGCCGATATCAGAGTGTGCGGCCGAAGAAGGGCGTGACCTTGCCGACGCGATCGGTGACCGGGTCGCCTCGGGTCAGTGCCGCCTATGGGGGATCGCCGGAGGTCGGGCGATGCGTGGCGACCTCCAAGGCGCCGAGGACGAATTCCGGGAGTTGATCGCCGACGCCGATGCTGCCGGCGACCAGTTGACCCGGTTCAACGCCCTGATGACGCAAAGCTTTGTCCTTGGGTGGCAGGGTAAGAGGACGGAGGCGCTCGCCGCCGCCGAAACGGCCATCGAGTCCGCCGCCGAGCTCGGCGCGGCGGTCGAGGGACTCGGCTATCTCGCGTTAGGTGCCGCACACCTGGCCGCGGGCGACGTCGCCGCAGCGAAGGACGCCCTCACACAGGGCTATAGCCGCCTACCTGGTGCCGATTTCAATATGACGAACATGCCGTGGCGAGCCGAAACCGAGCTTGCCGCAGGCGATGTCGTTGCGGCCCGGCTCTCGGCCGATCGAGCGGTGTCCTCAACCCGAGGGATGTTTCGGGTAATGGCGTTGAATGCCCGTGCCCGCGTTGCGCTCGTAGAGGACGAGGCAGAAGCGGCCGAGCGTGACGCGCACGACGCGCTGGCGTGCGCGGCCGACACAGGAGCACAGCTAGGCGTGCCCGACATCTTCGACTGTCTAGCTCGTCTGGCCGCGCGAGCCGAGAGTTATTTCGAGGCAGCCCGGCTCTTCGGTGCGGCGGAGGGCGTCCGGCGGCGCACCGGCGAGGTGCGGTACGCGGTACGCGAAGCCGACTACGAAGCGTCGGTCACGGCGCTGCGAGATGCCATGGACCCGAACGACTTCGACGCCGCCTGGGCCGAGGGCGCCGCGTTGTCCACCGAGGAGGCGATCGCCTACGCGCGGCGCGGCCGCGGCGAACGCAAGCGCCCGTCCACCGGCTGGGCGTCGCTCACTCCGGCGGAACTCGACGTCGTCCGGCTCGTCAGCGAGGGCTTGGGCAACAAGGACATCGCCACAAGGCTCTTCATCTCACCGCGCACGGTCGAGACCCACCTCACTCACATCTACACCAAGCTTGGCCTGGCTTCGCGCGTCCAGCTTGCCCAAGAGGCCACGCGCCACGCCTGAGCGCTCGCCCGCATGAGCAGACGCAAAACCGCACGCAAACGGATCGCGCGCACGCGATTTTGTGTCTGCTCGCGAGAACCTGAATTGGCGCATTCAGCGCGGGTCTCACGGTCCGGTTTTGTCGGTGGTGGCTGCGATGATGTGGTCATGTCGTTGACCGCATCTGCTGACGCCGTGGGGGTGACCGCGAGCGAGCGTCTTGAGGTGTTGTTCGGGGAGTTGGCGGAGTTGTGCGGTCACCGCAACGCGATTGATGGGCGCATCGTGGAGATCGTGGCCGAGATTGATCGCGACGAGCTCGGTGGTGTTACCGGTGCGCGGTCGGTGCCGGCGTTGGTGGCCTGGAAGACGGGCTGCTCGCCGGCCAATGCCCACACGATCACCACCGTCGCGCGCCGGGTGCAGGAGTTTCCACGCTGCGCCCAAGGTATGCGGGAGGGCCGGCTGTCGCTGGATCAGGTCGGGGTGATCGCGGCGCGTGCCGGTCAGGGATCTGATGCGCACTACGCGCAGCTGGCCGCGGTGGCAACCGTCACTCAGCTGCGTACCGCGGTGAAGCTGGAACCGCGACCCGAACCCGAGCCTCGGCCCGAGGCCGAGCCCGAGCTCGAGCGGTCGATCACCACGACCACCAACGAGCAGGGCAGCTGCTATCGGATCACCTTGCCGCACCTGGATGCGGCGAAGTTCGACGCCGCGTTGGCGTCTCATCGGGATGCGCTGATCGCCCAGTGGAGGCGCGATCACGGCGAGGGCGTCAGCGATCAGGCGCCGCCGTTGCCGAGCACTGGTGAGGCGTTTATGCGCCTCATCGAGGCCGGGTGGGACGCCGAGGCGACCCGCCGCCCCCATGGGCAGCACACCACTGTGGTGGTACACCTCGACGTCGAGCAGCGCGTTGGCGCCTTGCATCTGGGTCCGCTGCTGTCCGACGCCGAACGTCGTTACCTGACCTGTGATGCCACCTGTGAAGTGTGGTTCGAACGCCACGGCGAGGTCATCGGTGCCGGGCGGGCGACCCGGCTGATCAACCGGCGGCTGCGCCGCGCACTCGAGTATCGCGACCGCAGCTGTGTGGTGCCCGGCTGTGGCGCCACCCGCGGTCTGCACGCCCATCACCTCGAGCATTGGGAAGACGGCGGCCCCACGGAATTGGCCAACCTGGTGCTGCTCTGCCCATATCATCACCGATTGCATCATCGTGGTGTCATCACGATTACCGGACCCGTCGGCGCACTCCTCGTCAGCGACGACGTCGGCCGACCACTGAGCCCGGGGTCACTGGCGCGCCCACCAACCAAACCCCTGCCGGCGGTGGCGCCCTGCCCGGGGCCCACCGGCGAGCGCGCCGACTGGTGGTGGTACACACCCTTCCAACCCCAACCACCGCCGACCAACAACTGATGTCGTTACCAAGACCGGCCGCTGCCGGCAATGCCTTGAAGCTCAAACACGCGGGGGCATAAGAGGGTTCGTTCGCGCTATCCGGCTGGCGACCGCGTCGTGGACATCGCGGCCGGCGACCCGCTACCCCGAGACCCTCAGCAACACCCGCCGCCGGTCATGCGCTCGGACTCGGGCAGGTCGAGGTAGCGCTCCAGGTTGCGGTGCATGTTGATCACGCGCCGCTCCTCGCCGGAGAGCACCAGGTGGGTGAAACCTGGTTGGTGCAGCCCGCGCTGCAAGCCTGCGAGCAGCTGGATGTCCTGGGTAAGCACCAGGCCCGGTTCGGCCTCCCCGGCGGTCGTTCGCATATCCGTCGGCTTGTTGTGCGGCGCACCGGGTGGCATCCGCATCATCAGAAACATGACCATCTCGCCGTGATCGGGATCCGGTCCGGGCCGCGAGCACATGATCGTCAGGTGGTCGGCGTTGGTCAGAAACGTCATGTTCGGGAACACGTTGTACTGGTGCAGCCGGGTGATGCGATCGGTATCGGCCCAGGCGAGATCGACGCCGCGCTCGGCCGCGAATGCCCTTGTGCGCGTGGCGATTAGGTCCTGAACGGTCTGGCCGGACTCCCGCGCCTGGAACGGCGTGCCTTCGGCGACGCCCATCAGCGCGCCCTGGGTCTCAACGTAAGCATTCCAGACCTCTTCGTCGCTCAGCGCGCCGTCAAAGCGTGGGCTTTGCACACCGTACGGCTGATCGGATTTCCCGGTGTGGCCCCAAATCTGTTGCGGCGCATGAATATCGTCGACACAGCGCAGCAGTTCGGGATGCAGGGTCTGGATATGGTACGTCTCGCTGTACCCGTCGGCGATGGTTTTCCAATTGGCGTCGACCTCGACGGTCAGCGTGGCGTAGCAGCGGAAATCCTCCAGGTGGCACCAGGCGATGTCGTCGGGCACCGCCTCCAGGTATTCGGACAACGAGACCGCGCCCGGGTCGAGGTTGACGAAGACGAGCCCGGCCCAGGTCTCGACGCGGGCCGATATCAATGGAAAATCGGACATCCGCAACGCGCCGAAGCCCTTGCGGTCGGGCACCCGTTTGAGAGCGCCGCCCAGGTCCCAGGTCCAACCGTGATAGCCGCATTTGAGTTCGCGCAGAGCCGAACCGGATCCGGTGCACAGCGAATTGCCGCGATGCCGGCAGACGTTCTGGAACGCGCGCAGCGTCCCGTTGTCGTCACGAACGATCAGCACCCCATACGGGCCGCACCGGTACTCGAAGTAGTCGCCGGCCGCGGCGACGTGGTCCACCATGCAAGCCAGTTGCCAGACCCGCGGCCACATCCGTTGCGCCTCGAGCGCGGCGAACGCGGGGGAGTAGTAGCGCTCGGCGGGCACCAGCGTCGGGCCTTCCGGCGGGGTGCCGATGGCATCCTCGTCTCGGGTTCGCGCCGGATTGCCGGCCTTCGTGGCCATCGAGGAGTTCTTAACGCGCTCCGCGGACCAGTCGGCCGGGCCGCGCGCCGGTGTCGACGTCGTTGCGCCGCGTCACCGTTCCGCTGACGATGGTCGCCGCATAGCCGCTGGCGCCCTGCAGGATTCGGTTGCCACCCGCGGGCAGGTCGAATGCCATCACCGCCGGGTGCAGGGTCAGAGCATCCATGTCGATGACGTTGAGGTCGGCCTTCTTGCCCGGCTCGATGGTGCCGCGGTCGGTCAGGCCGAACAGGTGAGCGGTGTCGCGAGATTGCTTGCGGATCACATACTCCAGCGACAGTTTCTCGCCCCGGTGCCGGTCCCGCGCCCAGTGGGTGAGCAGGAACGTCGGATACGAGGCGTCGCAGATCATCCCGCAGTGGGCGCCGCCGTCGGACAGTCCGAGCACGCCGGCGGGGTGCAACATCATCTCGCGGATCGCGTCATGATTGCCGTCGGCGTAGTTGAACAGCGGCAGCATCAGCATGGACGTCGCGTTGGACTCCAGCATGAGGTCGTACAGCGTGGACAACGGATCCTCGCCGCGAGCCTTGGCGATGGCCGCGACGGTGCGGTCCGGCCTGGGCTCGTAGTCCGGCGGATTGCCGAGCGCGTACAGCCTTCCCAGCGAGTGCTGCACCAGTGCGAACATCCCATCGAACAACAGCGTGGGGTCGGGCGGCAGGTCGTCCTCGGAGAGGATCGCCGCCTTCACGGCGGGGTCGGCCAACCGGTGCGCGAGCTCGTCGCGGCTGGACTCGGCCTTCAGCCGGCGATAGGTGGGCCGATGACTGAAACCGTGATGCCCCTGGAAGCCGATCATCATGCCGAACGGACGAGCCGCGATCTGCGGGTACAGTCGGGCGCCCGCGGCGTGCGCGTCCGCCGAAAGGTCCAGCATCTCGCGCCACAATTTCGGATCGGCATCCACCTGGATGAGCGCGAAGGACACCGGGCGGTCGATCTCGCCACTGAGCCGACGCATCCAGTCCAGTTCTTTCTTTGGCCCGATGATGTCCTCGCCCGCCGCCCCTTGGGGGGCCAGCTCGAACACCGCCTGACCGCCGGCGGCCATGGCGCGGCCGAGGCCGAACAGTTCCTCCTCGGCGGCGAACGTGCCGGGAACCGGTTCGCCGTCCATAGCGCGGTGGCCCATCGTGCGCGAGGTGGAAAACCCGAGCGCCCCGGCCTCGATCGCCTCGCGAACCAGCCGGCCCATCGCCTCGATGTCGTCGGGGGTGGCCGGTTCGTTGCGGGCGCCGCGCTCGCCCATGGCGTAGGCGCGGATCGCGCCGTGCGCGACCTGGCTGCCCACGTCGACGGCGTAGTTGTGCTTCCCGATCGCATCGAGGTACTCGGGGTACGTTTCCCAGCCCCAGGTGATGCCCTCGGTCAGCGCGGTGCCGGGGATGTCCTCAACGCCCTCCATCAACTCGATCAGCCACTGTTCGCTGCCGGGCCGCACGGGGGCGAAGCCGACGCCGCAGTTGCCGGTCACGATCGTGGTCACACCGTGGCCGCTGGACGGCTCGAGCAGGCTGTCCCAGCTCACCTGGCCGTCGTAGTGGGTATGGATGTCGACGAAGCCGGGGGCCACCACATGGCCTGTCGCATCGATGGTTTCGGCCGCCTCCCCGCTCATCGCGGGGCCGTCGGCGGAGCGGCGGAGGATGTCGGCGATCTTGCCGTCCTTGATGCCGATGTCGGCCTGATAGCGTTCCGCGCCCGTGCCGTCGACGACCGTTCCACCGATGATCTTCAGGTCGAACATGAGACTCCTCTTCGCCGCCGTGGGCTGTCTCCGGAGGGCTGAGCACTGAGACGCGCAGCATTTCGATACGGTACGTAGCGTAACTCTTGGCGCGACGATGGCAATAGCCTCAGCCGAATTGGTTCGGTCCTACAGCGAGCGCTTCAGGGCGGCGACGGTCTCCAGATCGTCGAGCGCAGCGACTCCGCGTCGCACGCCTTCCATCGCGATGTTCTCCGCCTGCATTCCGCCCATGCCCGCGGTGATCAAGGGGGCGACGTACGCGTACAGCGCGCCCTGGCGAAACCGCAGCCACAGGTCGTCGCGGTCCAACTCGGGGCCGCCGGCCGCGATCAGTGCCCGCCGGTAGGCGTCGAGAAGTTCGCGCTGGTTGGTCCGCCGATCCTCCGGCGTCAGGCTGGTGATCAGGGTATAGGCCAATTCGCGCGACGGGTGTCCCCGGCGCACCGCCTGCCAGTCCAGCAGCCCGGCCTTGCCGCCCTGGAAGTAGATGTTTCCCGGGTGGGCATCACCGTGCATGACGGTGTGCGGCGGAGTGTCGATGAGTGCGGCGACGGCCCGGTAGTTGTCGGCGATGAAGCCGCCGTCGGCGACCGGAATACTAATGCGCTCGGCGAGACGCTTGATCGAGGAGTGCATGAGCGAACCGGTCAACAACGAAGTGGCATCGCCGGACGGCGTGTACAGCCAGCCCATCGGGCCGCGCCCGTCGCGCGGCAGCCGGCCCCAAAAGGTGGCGTGCAGGTCGGCCAGCAGTTCGATGACCAGGCTGGCCTGATCGGCCGACAACGGATGCAAGGTGTCCGGGAACTCACACGACTCGGCCGGCAGGTTTTCCAGGACCAGCAGATAGCGGCCGGTCCAGGCGTCGAACGCCGCGCCGTGGCAGTAGGGGACGCCGACGACCTGCGGCGCGAGGTCGCGGTAGAACCGCACCTCGGTGTGTCCCAGACGTCCGAGTTCGCCGATCAGCCGGGTGGCCGCGCTCTGCGCCGCGAGCTTGACGAACACCGAATCGGGCACGTTCTTGCCGGTCAGCACCAGCCGGCCCCGCGAGGAGGTCCCCGCGTCCCGGCTCAGGACGCGGACCGACCGAACCCTAGTTCCCATCACCCGGGACAGGACCGCGGGGTCGATGCCTTCGATCGTCCGCGGCAGGCCGAATCGAGAACCCACTACCGCGTCGGTGGCCACCCGGCCCGCACCGCGGCCGAGGTGGGCGGCCAGACCCAGGATAGAAAAGGCTTGCGCCAGCGAAGTTTTCATGGCCATCCATCCTGACTTGCGGGCCGGCCGCGGCGCCGCGCGCTTCACACCGGCGGCTCGGTTGCATGCCGGCGATGGTACGGGCCGCGATGTGCGGCTTGGGTGTCGGACGCGAGCAGAGTGCGCCTTGCCCGTTTCAGCGATGAATCCCATTGCAGCACAAGGCCAACTGGGCATCGACGAATCTCCCGGCGGGCACCGGCGGGGCAGTGCTGATCAAGCCTTACAGGTGGGACGCGCCAGGCCGGTCCACGTCAACGTGACACGGGTGCCCTGCTGGGTGCGGTCGATGATGACGTCGTCGGCGAGCGCTTCCATCAGCGGGATGCCGCGGCCGCGCATCTGCTGTTGATATAGCCGCGGCTTTTTCTGTCGCCATCGACCGCGGTCGTCGACCGAGACCGACAGGGTGTCCGAATCGCCGTCGTAGGCTGCCCGGACGGCGACCGTCCCGCGCTTTGCGGCGTCGACGTAGGCGAACTCCGCGGCATTGGCGATCGCCTCGTTCACCGCCAGCAGCAGATCACTGAAGCGGTCGTCGTCGAGCGAGAAATAACGTTCCAGCCACACCGCGAACTCGGCGCGGGTCCGGGCGGCGCTGCGCGCGTCGGAGGCTACTCGCGTCCGGACGAAGCGCGATCGGTCATCGACATTGGACACGTTCTGCGGCTGGTCGGAGCGGCCCATCGTCCCCAGTTGCGTCGTCACTGCGTCGAGGCTCACTCACCAGCGATACCGCTCAGCGCAGCGTCAAGGCTGCTGTAGAGCGAGAGGACGCTGTCGATTCCCATCAGTTTGATCGGCCGGCTGGTGGCCGAGCCGTTGGCGACCACCGCGAACTTGGTTGGCGGCTCGATCTCCGCCTGCGCGGTCACCAGGACGGTCATCCCCGCCGAGGCCAGAAAACCGACCTTGGACAGATCGACGATCAGTGCTGCGGGCTTGGTGGCCACCGCGGTCTGAATCGCATCGGCCAGCAGCGGCGAGCTGAGCATGTCGACTTCGCCCGAGACGGTGAGCACAACCGCCTGATCTACCTGGTGTTTGCCCACTTCAAAAGCGGTCGGATCGACAAAATCGCCGGATTGTTCACCCATGCTCTATCACTCACATTCGGTCCCGTGCGGGACACCGCTAGCTTTAACCGCCACTGCCATATCCGGGGGCTGTGGATTCAACCCCTCGGGAACACGCTTGCCTAGCGAGGAGACGCACCCCGTCGATCTGCGCTACTAAATGGAGAACGGTTACAAGTGTTTAGTCAATGGTAGGCCACGCGGTGTACCACGCTCAAAACGCTGAACCATTTCGGGCGCCCCGACGTAGTCCGGATGTGCGCAACGGGTCACGCAAAAGTTGCACGGGCCGCTGGCCCGTGCGTGAACTGCTGTCACCGGCTTCGTCTCCTCGTTGTGTGGCCTGGCCTGCGCAAACGGTAAGGGCGGTGGGCTGTGGGGCCCGGTGATCGCGCCAGCGGGCAATACGCGGGCGAGCCGCCCGGCGGCCCCCCTGGGACCGCGCCGACCGGGTCGCAATTCGGTGCGCTGAATCGCCGGCGTGCGCTACTGGGCATGGGCGCGGTAGCCGGAGTCGCCGCGGCCGACGTGGGCGGCTTCGGGTACGCCGGCGGCTGGTTGCGCCCCGGCGCTCTGACGCCGCCCCGGTTCGCGGATCGTTTCGAACACGTCTACGGCCGCCATGACGGATTCCGGCGAAACCATGCCAAGGGGCTGAGCGCCACCGGGACGTTCGTCAGCAACGGGGCGGCGGCGGCGGTCTGCCGGGCCGCGGTCTTCGGGCGCGGCAGCGTTCCCGTGATCGGCCGGTTCTCGCTGTCCGGTGGGCTGCCCGACCAGGCCGACAAGCTCGACACCGTCCGCGGGCTGGGCTTGCTGTTCGACGGGCCCATGGGCCAGCAGTGGCGCACCGCGATGGTCAACATCCCAGTCTTTCCGGACAGCACGCCTCAGGGTTTCTACGACCGGTTGCTCGCATCCAAAACGGTCCCGGACACGGGCAAGCCCGACCCGCAACAGATGGCCGCCTTCCTGCGGCGTCATCCGGAGACCGCGGCGGCCATGCGCTTGATCAAGCAGGCACCGCCGAGCACGGGGTTCGCCGACAGCGCGTTTCACGCGTTGAACGCCTTCCACGTCACCAACGCCGCCGGCGCGACGGTGCCGGTGCGCTGGTCGGCGATTCCCCAGCAAGGCGTTGACGTGGCGGTCCCGCCATCCGGGCCGCCGGCCAAGGATTACCTGTTCGACGCCCTCATCCATGCGCTGGCACACACGCCGTTGAACTGGCGGCTGGTCCTCACCATCGGCGAGCCGGGCGACGCGACCAATGACGCCACCAAACCCTGGCCCGCGGAGCGGCGCACCATCGATGCCGGCACCATCACCATCTCTGCGGTCCAGACGGAAGACGCCGGAAACGCCCGCGACGTCAACTTCGACCCGCTGGTGCTACCAGACGGCATAGCCGCCTCCGACGACCCGCTGCTCGCTGCGCGATCCGCCGTTTATGCCCGCTCGTTCACGCGCCGCGCCGAGGAGCCCAAAACAGCCAGCGCGGTCGACGTCGAGGCGGTCCTCCGATGACGCTTGCGACCGCCCCGGCCGGATTCACCCTGCCGTCGCGCATTCTGCACTGGCTGATGGCGCCGATGGTCATCGCGCAATTGCTCATCGGCGTGACCATGATCGCCGCGCTGACTTACTACCCGCTCCTGCTGGCGATCCATCGGCCGCTGGGGCTGCTGATTCTCGTGTTCGCGCTGGTCCGGCTGGCGAACCGGCTCAGGCACCGGCCACCGGCTTTCCTGGCCACCATGAGCCCGGCCGAACGCCGCATCGCGACGTGGTCGGAATACCTGCTCTACGGCCTGTTGCTGGTGCAGCCGGTGACGGGGTGGGCCATGATTTCTGCTTCGCGATTCCCGCTCACGCTGCTCGGGCCCGTCGCGCTACCCCGCATCGCGCCCCGCAACATCGACTTTTTCGCGGTGCTCCGGGAGTGTCACAGCGCCTTCGCGCTGCTGCTCTTCCTCGCGTTTACCGCGCACGTGACGGCGGTACTCTTCCACACGCTCGTATTGCGTGACCGCCTCCTCGACCGCATGGCGCTCTGGCGCACCAAAGCTCGCCAGCCAGACCGGCGCTGAGGAAGAAATCGCAGTCTGACGGCCTGTCTGCCCGGGCTCGAGGTGGCCGAATATGATCGGCACGATTCAGACTTGAGTGCGCGGGCATTGGCCGGGCGCGCGGTGCCCGTGAGGGCCATGAGGAACCGGGAGAGTTCAATGTCGAACCAGCAGCAAGCGGAACGGATGACGTCGGGGAAGGGATTCATCGCGGCGCTCGACCAGAGCGGCGGTTCGACCCCCAAGGCGCTGCGCCTCTACGGCATCGAGGACAACGCATACTCCTCCGAGGAGGAGATGTTCGACCTCATCCACCAGATGCGCTCGCGGATCATCACGTCTCCGGCGTTCACCGGTGACCGCGTGCTGGCCGCGATTCTGTTCGAGCAGACGATGGATCGTGACATCGCGGGCAAGCCGTCGACCACCTACCTGTGGGAGACCAAGGGCGTGGTGCCCTTCCTCAAGATCGACAAGGGTCTGGCGGAGGCGTCCGACGACGTCCAGCTGATGAAGCCGATCCCGGGACTCGATGAGCTGCTGGACCGGGCCGCCGGGCTGGGTGTCTTCGGCACCAAGGAGCGGTCGGTGATCGGCGGCGCCAACCCCAAGGGCATCGCGGCCGTCGTCGCCCAGCAGTTCGAGCTGGCCCACCAGGTGCTCTCGCACGGCCTGGTGCCCATCATCGAACCCGAGGTCACCATCTCGATCTCGGACAAGGCCGAGGCCGAGGGCATCCTGCGCGACGAGATCACCAAGCAGCTCGACTCCGTGCCCGAGGGCCAGCGCGTCATGCTCAAGCTGAGCCTGCCCACCGAGGTCAATTTCTACCGTCCCCTCATCGAGCACCCGAAGGTGATGCGGGTGGTTGCCCTTTCCGGTGGCTACTCCCGTGAGGAAGCCAACGAGTTGTTGGCGAAGAACACCGGTTTGATCGCCAGCTTCAGCCGGGCTCTGACCGAGGGCCTCACCGTCGACCAGTCCGACGAGCAGTTCAACGCCACCCTGGACCAGGCGATCCAGTCGATCTACGACGCCTCCGTCGCCGGCTGATCTAGTAACGGTGCCGGGCCATGCGCGGCGGCCCGGGATCGCCTTCGTCAGAGACCAGAGCGGGCACCATTTCACTGGTCACCAGGCCCTCGTGTTGGGTCGATTCGTCGATGATGGCAAAGGATTCGGCGATGTTGGCCGGCGTGTCGATCACGATGGTGACGACGGGCACCCGGCGCGTCAGCGAGAACAGTCCGTCACCGTGGGGCGGGTGGTCGCCGTGAAAACCCCAGACGCCGCGTAGCACAGTCGCACCGTCGGCGGTCTTGGTCTGCCGCAGCCGCTGCACAATCGCGCGGTGGATCGGCACACCGCGATGGTGTGCCGACTCGGACGTGTAGATCGTCACTTGCTGGAAAAGCGGCAGGCCGCGCTCGTCGACGCCGGGCAGAGCGTGCGGCCGCTCCAGGAACCGGCCGTCGCGCTTGCACACCTGAACCCGTTCGAGGGTGAACAGGGGCCTGCGCAGCAGTTCGCCGATATCCGGTAGCACGCGACCGATCCGTTCACCGGATCCGACCACGACGATCATCATCGGGACGTCGGCGTTGCGTCCAAAAAAGCTGGCGCGCTGGCGTTCTCCGTGCGCGACGCCGTCGACGCCGAGCAGCACCGTGGCGCCGGCAAGGCCGCGCCGGTGCATCAAATCGCACAGGGCGATGTAGGCGGGTGAGCCGTTGACGCGTTGCTTGCGCCCAACGTAGATCGTCAACTTGACGGCGCCGCTCAGATCCTGGGCCTGCGTCGGCGCCCCGATGTTTTCGTGGAGCAGCCGAGCGCGTTCCAGGGTCACCAAACCGCGCTGCTTGATGGTCAGCACCGGGTCGAGCAGGGCCTCGATCTTCCTTCTCGTGTCCACCGCGATGATCGCGACCGGGGGATCCTCGGACAGCGTCAGGGACTCGTCGGTACGCAGATGGTGACCGGTGCCGAACCCGCCGATGCCGCGTAGCAGGACACCGCAAGCGATCCGATGCTGTGCGTACAAGCCGAGCAGAACATCGGAGACAAAGCTGTTCCCGGTCCGCCTGCGCTCTGTCAAATAGGTGGTGAGCTTCAGGCAATCGTCGTCCATCGCCGCTCCCGTCGCCTTGTCGGCGAGCCTACTCCGCTCGCAGACATCAAGCGCCGCAGCGGTGTTCGACGCGGGCCGAATCTGCGCAGCTGTTCGGTCGACACCCCGTACCGGTCCTGGTAGGCGCTCCCCGGCTCGCGTACCTCCGCGGCGGCCAGCCCCGGGTCCGACCTGGTGTACCGGTTGCGCCCCCCGTCCGAGGGGTGAGAGGCGAGGAAATGGCCCAACTTCTGCCCGGCGTCGGCGCGCGGCCCGCGGTCGAATCGCCATAGATGCGGCTTCACCGAGGTCGAAACCGAAATCCGCGAATTAGCCACGCCGGCAAGCTCATCGATACGCTGCGGATGAACCGTGACCGTCAGGTCCCGGTGAGGGCTTCGACGATGAGCCGGGTGGTCCGTTCGGCGCGCCGTCGTGAATATGGTTGCGCTCCGGACAGAATCGGGTAGACCACGCCGCCGACGATCGCGTCCGCCGCCGATTCGGCGATGGCCTCGTTGATGCCGTCGGCCAGCAGCCGGGCCCGCACGCTGCCGTGCAGCGGGGCACTGAATCCGGCGCGCAGTTTGACGGCGGTGTCCTCATGTTCCATGCAGGCGACGGTCAGCGTTCGAAGCATGGCCGAACCCCGCGGCGTCGTCAGGCTTGCGAACAGTTTGCCGACCCACCCGACCAGGTCGGTGCTGAGGTCGCCGCTGTGGTGGACCGATGCGAGCAGCTTGTCGGCATCTTCCAGCATGACGTCGGCGACCAGCGCGGGGCGGGTTGGCCACCAGCGGTAGATGGTCTGCTTGCCCACACCGGCGCGGGCGGCGACGGCCTCGATGGTCAGCCCGTCGAAGCCGCGCTCGAGGAGCAGTTCCCGGGTGGCGGTGACGATCGCCGTGCGGGACTTTTCGCTGCGCCTCCTGGGCGAACCCGCTTGCGCGTTCACGCCGCTCAGATCGGTTGGCATCCCGTGGTCCTCGCTTCCGCGAACTCAGATCGAAAGCCGGTGATCGTGTGCGCTTTACATATCCTGACTCGCGCCGGTAGTCTTCCGCAAGACGAGACGGTCCGTCTTGTGACGCGGCAATCGCAAGCGACGGCCCCAAGGGCCGGGCGCGGCGGGTCGCCGCCATCGGACGCGAAAGGATGGCAGCTCGTGCGGCCAGCGCCAGTCATCTCTCGGCTGCCGTCGTGACCCTGGGACTGAGCCCGGAGCAGCAGGAGCTCAGCGACGCCGTGGCGCAATTCGCAGCCCGCAACGCTCCGATCGCCGCCACGCGCAACAGCTTCGACGACCTTGCGGCCGGACGAATACCCCCATGGTGGGATGCATTCGTCGCCAATGGCTTTCATGCGGTGCATCTGCCCGAAGATCTCGGCGGCCAGGGTGGACGGCCTATCGATGCCGCATGCGTCCTTGAATCGGCCGGCAAGTCACTACTGCCGGGACCGCTGTTGGCGACGGTGGCCGCCGGCGCGGTCGCTTTACTCGCCGATCCGACGCCGGGCGCACGGGCATTCCTGCGTGACCTCGCGTCCGGCATCACCTCGGCGGTCGTGTTACCCGACGACGATGACGGCGCCGGCCTGCGGGCACGAACCGAGGACGGGCACTGGCTGATCAGTGGCACGTCACAGGTCACCCCGGGGGTGTGCGCGGCGCGGGTCATCGTGGTGGGAGCCCGGACCCAGGACTCCGAAGTCATCTGGGCTCTCGTCGACCGCGAAAATCCCACGGCCACAGTCGAAGCCATCGCCGGCACCGACCTCGTCGCCGACGCCGGGACGCTTCGCCTCGGCGACTGCCGGGCGGGCGACGACGACGTGCTCAGCGGCATCGACGCGGAGCGCGCCCGCTGTGTGGTCGCCGGGTTCGTCGCCAGCATGACCGCCGGCATCGTCCAGTGGTGTGTGCAGGCCGTCACCGCGCACCTGCGCATCCGCGAGCAATTCGGCAAGGTGATCGGCACCTTCCAGGCGCTGCAGCACAGCGCGGCAATGCTATTGGTCAACAGCGAACTGGCCACCGCGGCCGCCTGGGACGCGATACGCGCCGCGGACGAACCACTCGACCAGCACCGAATCGCCGCCGCCGGCGCGGCTGTCATCGCGATCTCGCCGATCCCGGACCTGGTGCTCGACGCCCTGACGATGCTCGGCGCCATCGGCTTCACCTGGGAACACGACGTGCACCTGTACTGGCGGCGGGCGATCAGCCTGGCGGGATCCATAGGTCCGGCGAATCGCTGGGCGCGACGGCTGGGGCGGCTCACGTGCACCCAGACGCGCGACATGTCGGTCGACCTCGGCGACGCGGAATCGGAATTCCGCTCGTGGGTGGCCGAGACGCTGGATGCGGCCATGCAGTTACGCAACGACAAACCCGCACCGCACGGCAATTACGAGCACCTCGCCACCGGGCCGCAACGCACGTTGATCGCCGACGCCGGTCTCATGGCGCCGCACTGGCCGGCGCCGTGGGGTGTCGATGCGGATCCGTTGAAACAGCTCATCATCGACGAGGAGTTCGCCAAGCGACCCGGGCTGGTTCGGCCATCGTTGAACATCGCCGAATGGATCCTGCCCTCGGTGTTGGCGGCCGCGCCAAAAGAACTGCAGGAGCGGTTGATTCCGGCGACGCAACGCGGCGACATCCTGTGGTGCCAGCTGTTCAGTGAGCCGGGAGCGGGCTCCGACCTCGCGTCGCTGACCACCCGGGCCACCAAGGTCGATGGCGGCTGGCGGATCAACGGCCACAAGATTTGGACGTCGCTGGCGCAGTACGCCGACCTGGGTGCGCTTCTCGCGCGCACCGACCCCGAAGCCAGCAGGCACCGCGGCATCGGGTATTTCATCCTCGACATGCGATCTCCCGGGGTTCAGATCCAACCGATCAAGACCGCGACCGGGCAGGCGCACTTCAACGAAGTCTTCCTCGACGACGTCTTTGTTCCCGACGAGATGCTGCTGGGCGGGCCGACCGATGGTTGGGGCCTCGCCATCGCCACGATGGCCGAGGAGCGTTCGGCCATCAGCGGATACGTGAAGTTCGACCGGGCGGTCGCGCTGCGGCGGCTCGCCGCTGAGGCCGGACCCGATCGTGACGACGCGTTGCGCGCGCTCGGCGAACTCGACGCCTACACCAACGCGATCAGAGCGCTCGGGGTGCGGGAAACCATCCGACTGCTCGACGGCCAGGCGTCCGGTCCGGCGTCCAGCATCGCCAAGGTCGCGATGAACGTGTTGCTGCGGCGCACCTTCCAGGCGACGCTGCAGTTGACCGGGCAAGTCGCGATGGTCGACGACCCCGACGCTGCGGTCGTGGAGCCCTATTTGCATCTGCCGGCCGAGTTGATCGGCGGTGGAACGAGAGAGATCCAGTTGAACATCATCGCACAGATGATTCTCGGCCTACCCCGAAAGTAAGGCACGGCATGGGATTACGTGGCGAAGCCGCAATCGTTGGATACGTCGAGCTGCCGCCGGAGCGGCTCAACAACGCCGCGCCCGCGCCGTTCGTCCTCGAACAATGGGCGGAACTGGGCGCCGCCGCGCTCGATGATGCGGGTCTGCCGGGCGACGTCGTCAACGGGATCGCCGCGTCACACTTGGCCGAGTCTGAGATCTTCGTCCCCTCGACGATCGCCGAATACCTCGGTGTCGGTGCGCGCTTCGCCGAGCATGTGGATCTGGGGGGTGCCAGCGCCGCCGCCATGGTGTGGCGCGCCGCCGCGGCCATCGAATTGGGGATCTGCGACGCCGTCCTGTGCGCGCTGCCCGCGCGCTACATCACGCCGATGTCCAGTAAGAAGCCCAAAGCCTATGGCGACGCATTGTATTTCGGCTCGTCGAGCAACCAATACGGCTCTCCCCAAGCGGAATTCGAGATCCCCTACGGCAACCTCGGCCAGAACGGGCCATACGGTCAGGTGGCGCAGCGCTACGCCGCTGTTTATGGCTACGACGAGCGCGCGATGGCCAAGATCGTCGTCGACCAGCGGGTGAATGCCAACCATACCGACGGCGCGATCTGGAGGTACAAGTCGCTAGGCGTCGACGACGTGCTGGCCAGCCCGGTGATCGCGGACCCGCTGCACATGCTGGAGATCGTCATGCCCTGCGTCGGCGGCGCGGCCGTCGTCGTCGCAAGCGCGGACGTCGCCAAGCGGTCGCGCAATCGTCCGGTGTGGATCAAGGGATTCGGCGAACACGTCCCGTTCAAGACCCCGACGTATGCCGAGGATCTGCTCAACACCCCGATCGCCGCAGCGGCGGACACCGCGTTCGCCATGACCGATCTGACCCGTCAACAGATGGACATGGTCTCCATCTATGACTGCTATACCATCACCGTCCTGCTATCGCTGGAAGACGCCGGCTTCTGCGAGAAAGGCAAGGGCATGGAATTCGTCGCCAACCACGACATGACCTTCCGCGGTGACTTCCCGCTCAACACGGCCGGCGGGCAATTGGGCTTCGGGCAAGCGGGTTTGGCCGGCGGCATGCATCACGTGTGCGATGCCGCTCGCCAGATCATGGGCCGCGCGGGTGCCGCGCAGGTCGCCGACTGTAACCGGGCTTTCGTGTCCGGCAACGGCGGCATCCTGTCCGAGCAGACCACGCTGATTCTGCAGGGGGACTGACAGATGAAGTTCGAACGGCCGATGCCGGTGAAAACGCCTACCAGCGCACCGTTTTGGGATGCACTGAGCGAGCATCGCATCGTCGTCCAATACTCGCCGTCGCTGCAGGCCTACGTGTTCTACCCACGGGTGCGCGCGCCCCGGACCCTGGCCGACGACCTGGAGTGGCGCGAGATCTCCGGAACGGGCACGCTGTACTCCTACACGGTGGCCCACCGGCCGGTCAGCCCGCACTTCGCCGATGCCGTGCCCCAGTTGCTCGCCATCGTCGAATGGGACGAAGGCCCAAGGTTTTCCACCGAGATGGTTAACGTCCACCCATCCCGCCTCAAGGTGGGGATGCGGGTGAAGCCCGTGTTTTGCGACTACCCGGAGCACGAGGTCACGCTGCTTCGCTACGAGCCCGCTGACTGAACTAGGTCGACGACCGCACCACCAGATTGGCGATGTCGGTCAGCTCGGGAGACGCCTGCGCGGGGTGACCGAGCCGCTCGAAGACTTCGGCAAGCGCGGCGTCGGCGACTGCGCAGGGATCGAATTGCACGGTAGTCAATGGCGGTGTGCTCACCATGCCCATCGGGCTGGCGTCGACGCCCATCACCGCGAGGTCGCCGGGGCACCGGAGCCGGGCCTGGTGAATGCCGTACAGGACAAGGCAGGCGATTTCGTCGCTTTGCGCGCACACGGCGGTCACCCCGTCGCCCACCCAGCCGGTCACCACCTCGGCGGCGTTGTCCAGGGTGACCTCGGCGACCCGCGGCGTCGGCAGCCGGCGCAACCGCGCCGCGCGCGAAATCCCCTCGAACCAGTAGTCGCCCAGCGGGCGCCATCGGGGAATTCCGGTGTAGGCGAACGCGATTCGGCGATGTCCGCGCTCGATGAGGTGATCGACACGCATCTCGCCCACCGACAGATGTGGATCCTTGAGCGCGGGCAATGTTCCGATCTCGATATGGGGGATGCCCGCCGTGGTCACCGCTTGGCGGGCGGCGGCGCTCAACGGGAACAGGCTGGTGATCGCGACGGGGTCGAGATTCTCGATCGCATCGACCACGTGCTGGTCGTCGTCGGTCTCGAAAATCTGTACTTGCAGAAAGCCCTCGCGGGCCAGCGCGGTGGTCATCCGGCTGCCGGCCTGCATCGGCATCTCGCCGACGGCCACATGGGGCACCACGTAGAGCACCACACCGCTTTTGCCGCGAGCCAGGTTACGGGCGGCGAGGTTGGGCCGGTAACCCAAGAGCTTTGCCGCGCGGTACACCGCGTCCCGGGTTCCCGGGGAGATGCGGCGGCCCTGCGCGTTGTTAAGCACATAACTGACCGTGGCGGTCGACACCCCGGCCAATCGGGCCACGTCGGCGGTGGTCGGACGCGCGGCTTTATTGATGCTCAACTTCCGCTACCTTCCGGGCCCGGTCATGCCCCATGGTGGCACGCAATAGTGATTGGTATCGAGACATATCGCGCCGAGAGTTCGCACCAGGCGCGATCAGTTTGACTAATAGTCCGTATATACATGCCGCCCGAGAGATCCGTTTTGGCGCGACGATGGATCTGCGCGGGGCCTGCGCGATTGTGTCCCAGCGTAATAACGGTCGAGTGGCGTCGCCGATGCGCGGAGTCCTGGTTGACACTGTGATGCGTACCATTATCTACTAGTCGCGGACTGTCGACCGAGGAGCGCGGCATGAACAAGGACGATCTGATCCTGATCAGCGTGGACGATCACATCGCCGAGCCCGCCGACATGTTCGACGCACACGTTCCCGCCGCATATAAGGACCGCGCCCCCCGGGTGGTGCTCGAGCCCGACGGCGTCCAGCAGTGGTACTACGGCGAGATCCGCGGACGCAACATGGGCCTGAATGCGGTCGCGGGAAAACCGCGCGAGATGTATAACATCGACGCCTCACGCTATGACGAGATGCGGCCGGGCTGCTTCAATGTGGACGAGCGGGTGCGGGACATGAACGCCGGTGGCCAGTTGGCGGGGTTGAACTTCCCGAACTTCACCGGGTTCTCAGGTCAGGTACTCAACCAGGGCCCCGACCGCGAGACGAACCTGGTGATGATCAAGGCCTACAACGATTGGCATGTCGACGAATGGTGTGGCGCGTACCCGGGCCGATTCATCCCGTGCGGCATCCTGCCGTTGTTCGACGTGGCCGAGGCCGCCAAGGAAGTGAAACGACTCGCCGACAAGGGCTGTCACGCCGTCACGTTCTCCGAAAATCCAGAGGCCTTGGCGATGCCCAGCATTCACACCGAGTACTGGTACCCGCTCTTCGAGGCCGTCTGCGAAAGCAACACGGTGCTGTGCACCCATGTCGGATCGGCGTCGCGGTCTCCGCAGGTGTCGACCGATGCGCCGCCCAGTGTGCAGATGACCGCCTCGTCGATGATGAGCATGTTCACGTTCACCGAGCTCATTTGGGCCCAGTTCTGGGCCGACTTTCCGCAATTGAAGTTCTCGCTGACCGAGGGTGACGTCGGCTGGATCCCGTACTTCCTCTGGCGGGCCGAGCACGTCTACAACCGGCACTCGGGCTGGACGCTGGCGACCTTCCCGCCCGGCTACGACGGGCCCACCGATGTATTCAAGCGGCACTTCTACACCTGCTTCATCAGCGACAAAGTCGGTGTGCGAAACATGAATTGGTTCAACGAGGACATGCTGTGCTGGGAGTCCGACTTTCCGCACTCCGACAGCAACTGGCCCTTCGCACCGGAGGACATCGTCGCCACCATGGGCCACCTCGACGACTCGGTCATCGACAAGATCACACATCGAAATGCCATGGCCGCATACTCATTCGACCCGTTCCAGCACATCCCGAAGGAGCAAGCACGGGCCGGTTACCTGCGCGCGCAGGCCACCGACGTCGACGTGGTCACTCATGTCGGCCGCCAGGCCAGCCAGCGCGATCGTGACGCGTGGACGCGGATGACCCAGTTCGCCCTGCAAGCACAGGTCTTGGCGCAGTCGCCGGGAACGGTTGAGGCGTCCGGTATCGCGGGCCGCGCCACCACTCTGGGCAACTGAGCGTGGCAGCCGAGGCGCCCTTCGCAGACTGGCGCGTGCTGGAGTTGTGCAACGGCCTGGCGGCGTCATACTGCGGCAAGATGTTCGCCGACGCCGGTGCCGACGTGGTCAAAGTCGAGTCCTCCCTAGGAGACGCGGTGCGCGGCTGGTCGGCCGGCGGACCGCCCGGCGCGTTGTTCGGCTATCTGGCTGCGGGTAAGAAGTCCGTCGTGAATCATGGTCAGGCCGAAATCGGCTCGCTGCTGGCCGGCGCCGACCTGATAGTCACCGACCTCACCGACGGATGGACGCTCGATGCCATCACGGCACACACCGCCGGGTCGGCCGTGGTGGTTGCCGTCACGCCATTTGGCACCACCGGTCCCTACGTCGAAAATCAGGTTGTTGCCAACGAATTCATCCTCCAAGCGTTGTGCGGATCGATCGCCGGCCGCGGTTGGCCGGACGACGAGCCCGTCCAGGCGGGCGGCCGGCTCGGCGAATGGCTGGCAGGTACGTTCGCGGCCGCGGTGGCTGCCGCGACAGCCCGGCATGCCGCCCGAAGCGGTCGCGGCGAGGTCATCGACGTCTCGACATACGAGGCCATGGCGATCGCCATGGGCGGCCTGTCCGCCATGTCGGCCAGCGTGCTCGGCGCCGATTCGCTGCTGCACGAGCGTAGTTTGGAGCTGCCGTCGATCGTCCCGACGGCCGACGGTATGGTCGGCTTCTGCACCATCACCGCGCAACAGTTTCAGGATTTTCTGGTGATGATCGACCGCGCCGATCTGGTTGACGACGCCGAATTGGCATCTTTCGCCGGGCGGGTCGAGCGCCGCGACGAGTTCCTGGGCATGGTCACCGAATGGACCGGCTGCCGGACGACCCAAGAGATCGTCGATCTCGCCGTGGCCTTCCGGATTCCGGTGGCCCCCATCGCGACTCCGGAGATGCTCCCCAAGATCGACCACTTCGTCGAACGCGGGGTGTTCGTCGAATCGCCGGCCGGGGTGCTGGCGCCGCGGGTGCCGTATCGCAGCGACGCGATAAAGACCGGGGTGCCGGCCGAAGCGCCGCAACTCGGTGCCGATAACGGGCGCGTGCGATGGCCCGCGCGTCCCGAGTCGCCGCACGCTGACAGCGCCGACGCACTGCCGTTGTCCGGCGTCCGGGTCACCGACTTCACCGCCTTCTGGGCCGGCCCGGTCGCCACCCAACTTTTGGGCGCCCTTGGCGCGGACGTCATCAAGATCGAGGGCGTGCGCCGCCCTGACGGCATGAGGTTCTCCGCCGGTCGCCCGCTCGACTGGGACCAATGGTGGGAATGGGGCCCGGTGTTCTTGTGCAGCAACAACAACAAGCGCGGCGTCAGCATCGAACTGGGTATCGATGCCGGACGAAAGCTCGCGCTCGAGCTCATCGCCGCGAGTGATCTCGTCATCGAGAACTTCTCCCCTCGAGTGATGGCGAACTTCGGCCTGGAATGGGATGCGGTGCGTTCGGCCAACCCGCGCGCGATCATGGTGCGGATGCCCGCATTCGGCCTCGATGGCCCCTGGCGTGATCGGGTCGGCTTCGCCCAGACGATGGAACAGGCAACCGGCATGGCGTGGATGACCGGACACGCCGACGGCCCCCCGGTGATCCCGCGCGGTGTGTGCGACCCGATCGCCGGCCTGCACGCCGCCTTCGCCGCAGTCGCGGCGCTGGTGATCCGCGACCGCGGGGGCAGCGGAATGCAGGTGGAGTCGACGATGGTCGAGGCCGCGTTGAACGTGGCGGCCGAAATGCTGGTCGAGTATTCCCGCAACGGAATTACGATGCGCCGCAGTGGGAACCGCGGTCCGGGGGCGTGCCCCCAAGGGGTCTACCGTTGCCGCGGTGAGAACGAGTGGGTCGCGCTGGCCGCGATTGATGACGTCGCCCGCGCATCGCTGGCCGGCCTTCTCGGGCAACCCGGGCTGCACGAAACCGGCTGGGCGGAGCGGGCGGACGACGTCGACAAACTGATCGGCGCCTGGGCCGCAGGGCAGTCGGTGGCCGAGGCCGTCGATGCGCTGCGAACCGCCGGGGTGGCCGCCGCGCGCGTCACACCGGCCGCGGCGCTGCTGACCGATCCGCAGCTGCGAGACCGCGGCTTCTGGGAGACGGTCGACCATCCCGTTGCGGGCTCCTTTCTGTGCACCGGAATGCCTTTCGCATTCCTCGGCAGGCCGCGGCGCTGGATCCGGCGGATACCGCCGCTTTACGGCCAACACACGGAGGAAGTGCTGACCGAGGTCCTGGGGCACAGCCGGGCCGACCTTTCCGCGTTGCGGGAATCCGGAACTGTCAGCGCCCGGCCGGCGGGTTTGTGACATGGCGGTCAGCCTGTGCGTGCCGCCCCGGGCCGGAGAGCTGTGTGCGCCAGTGCGGTTTTTGCTGCGCCAGGACTCCGTGGTGATGGAGTTGACCGCCCGCCACCGCATCACCAGCGTCGAATGGGACGACGACGAGCGCGCGGTCGCGATGGTCGTCGAGATCACCGATCCACAGACGGCACGGCCGGTGGACGTGCGCATCGATGTCGTGGGAACCGGTTCGGTGGCCGGCGTTGGAAAGGGTGACGCGCGCGCCACGACGATAGGCACCATCACCCGCGACGGGCGTCGATACGAAGTCCGCGGCACGTATTTGGGTGTCGTCGCGGACGAAAATTGAAGGGCTGGAACGGAATGGGATGTCAGTGACGGCGGCGAAGCGCACCGCGGCGATCGTCGGAGTACACAACACCCGGCAGGGGCGCCGCCTGGAGGGCGAAACCTCGCGCGGCCTGGCGATCAAGGCGATCTTGGGCGCACTCGATGATGCGGGCCTGACTCTCGACGACGTCGACGGCATCAGCGCCAGCCCGCAGTCGACGTCGTTGGTCTACGACCTGCGTATCGGACCGGCCTGGCAGGGCCTGGCCTTCGGTGTCGGCATGATCACCGAAGCGGTCACCGCCATCGAGCACGGCATGGCCGACGTGGTGGTGTTGGTCGCGGCCCAGGCCGGCGAGTACCGGGACCACGAGGCCACCGCCCCCTGGACCCGGCCCGAAAACGAATTCGTCGCTCCCTGGGGCATGTTCACCGCCGCTGAGTTCGCGCTCATCGCTCGGCGGCACATGCATGTCTACGGCACGACGCGCGAACAACTTTCGATGGTGGCAGCGACCATCCGCAACAACGGCTCCCGCAATCCCGAAGCCGTCTATTACGACCGGGGGCCGTTCGGCCCGGACGACATCACCGCGTCGCGGCCCGTCGCCGATCCGTTCCATCTCTTGGATTGCGCCACCACCTCCGAAGGAGGGTGCGCCCTCGTCGTCGCGAACGTCGATGCAGTCGACGTTGCGGGCCGACCCATCTATGTGCTGGGCAGTGGGGCGGATTTCCACGGCCCGTCCTACCAGCACCCACCGGCATATGACCTTTCGGGCCGGCGCGGCGATCACGTCAACGGTGTGGTGGGTCGGCGCGCCGCGGAGTGCGCGTTCAACCACGCCGGGTTGCGCCGCGACGACGTCGACGTGCTAGAACTCTACGACCCGTTCTCGTTCGAAATCATCCGCCAACTCGAGGCTTTCGGCTTCTGCGGCGACGGCGAGGGCGGCCCGTTCGTCGCCGACGGCCACATCGCGATCGACGGCAGTCATCCGATCACCACCGACGGGGGAACCATGTCGTTCAGCCATGCGGGGGCCAATCCGCAAATGATGCAGAGGGCGATCCGCGCGGTGCAGCAGCTGCGCGGTCAGGCCGGCGGCCTGCAGGTCCCCGATGCCCATATCGCGTTGTGCAGCAACGGGGGAGCGGGGGCCCTGTTCACGACGGTCCTGATTCTGGGAGATGAACCACGGTGACTTCAGATCCGTTGCGGCCCCAGAACGGGCCTGTCCCGCACGCGAGCAGCCACGTCAGCGGCCCGTTCTGGGAAGGATGTCGATCACACGAGCTGCGCTACCAGCGTTGCGCGGCCTGCGGATCGGCGAACTTCCCGCCGACCGAGCATTGCCGGCAATGCCTTTCGGAGGACATCAGCTGGCGGCAGGGCAGCGGCCGCGGCGAGATCTACAGCTGGACAGTCGTTTATCGGCCGGTGACGGCGGAATTCGAATCGCCCTATGCCCCGGCGATCATCAACCTGGACGAGGGCTATCAGATGCTGACCAATGTAGTCGGCGTGACACCCGAAGACCTCGATATCGGTATGCGGGTGCGCGTTGAGTTCCACGGCGTCGGCCCCGGCGTGACCCTTCCGTACTTCACCTCCGCGGAAACGGACAGTTCGTGAACCCCAGAACCAGCAACGGCCTGCCGGTCACCGCCTACCTGGTCCTGGGCGTGCTGGCGGCCAACGACGAACAACTCACCGCCGGTGAAATCAAGATGCGCGCCGAACTGTCGGTCGGCCACTTCTACTGGTCACCGTCGGTCAGTCACGTGCGGCGGGAGCTGACCCGCCTGCTGGCGCGGGGCATGGTCAGCGAGACCGGCGCACAATCCGGCAAGCGAGCCATCACCTTGTACGAGACCACCGATACCGGCCTCGACGCGCTGCGCCGCTGGGTCCAGCACTTCCCGGGTCAGGACCGGGTGGTCATCAAACACCCCGTCATCCTCAAAACGTGGTTGGCCCGCGGCCAGGACCCCGAACATGTCCTCGACGTCCTGGACCGGCACCTCGACGCGACCCGGGCCCGGTTGGACGAGGCGCTGTGGTCGCGCCAGCGCTCGATCGATCTCGGCATCACCGATGACCCCGCGCAGCGCTACTCCTTCGCGGTATTGGACTATGCGATCCGCGGGCTGTACGCGGAGATCTCCAACATCTCGCAGCTGCGCGACGAGATCGCCGGCGGCACCACCCGAGACCCCGTCAAGCGGGTGCGGCGGTCGAAGGGTCAGATCCGGCGCCGGGTACCGAGGAGCCGCGCGTAGCTGCTGGTAGCGACCCGCTGCGCCCGGCTGTGCCGCCCTTGCGATCGCTACTAGCCGTTGGTAGCGACCCGCTGCGCCCGGCTGCGCCGCCCTTGCGATCGCTACTAGCCGTTGGTAGCGACCCGCTGCGCCCGGCTGTGCCGCCCTTGCGATCGCTACTAGCCGTGTAAGCCGTCCCCCGAGGTTCGCGCTCCCACAACGTCTCTCCCGCCCCGACCTCGGTTCCCCGCGCGATCAACTCGCGCTTGAGTATCTTGTGCGTCGCGGTGCTGGGCAGGTCGGCCGCGATGCGGACGAAGCGCGGGCGGGCTTTGGGGGACAGGTCGGGTTGCGCGTCCAGGAACGCCGCGAATTCTTCCGGCGCGAGGCTGTGGTCGTCGTTGAGCACGATCGCGGCCATCACCTGATCACCGACGTGACCGTCCGGGACGGCGTAGACCGCGGCCCGGCTGATGGCGCTGTGGCGCAACAGAATTCGCTCGATCGGCGCCGCGGTCAGGTTCTCGCCGTCCACCCGCATCCAATCCGCCGTGCGTCCGGCCAGGTAGATCCAGCCGTCGGCGTCGCGGTAGGCCAGGTCGCCGGACCAGTACATGCCGTGGCGCAGACGCTCGGCGTTGGCGTCCGGGTCGTTGTAGTAGCCGGTGAAAAAACCCGAACCCGCCGTGTTGACCAACTCGCCGACCGCTTCGTCAGCGTTGACGAGCGCGCCGTCGGCGTCGAACCGGGCCACCGCACATTCGGTGACGGTGTCGCTGTTGTAGATCGAGATCCCATCCATACCCTTGCCGATCGAACCCTTGGGGGTGCCTTCCTCGCGGATGACGATGACCGCATTCTCGGTGGAGCCGAAGCCGTCCTCGACCTGAACACCGAAGCGGCGGCCGAACTCGTCGATGTCCTTGTCGTTGGCCTCGTTACCGAAGGCCACCCGCAGGGGATTGTCGGCGTCATCGTCGCGTTCCGCGGTGGCGAGGACGTAGGCCAGCGGCTTCCCGACGTAGTTCATGTAGGTGGCGCCGTAGCGGCGGATGTCGTCGAGGAAACCGCTCGCCGAGAACTTCGCGGGCACCATGGCGGCACCGGAGCAGACCGCGGGCGCCCATCCGGCGACGACCGCGTTGGAGTGAAACAGCGGCATCGAGACGTAGCAGGTGTCGTGTTCGGTGAGGGCGAAGCGCTGAACCAGGTTGAGGCCGGCGACCGTCGCCATGAGGTGTGATACTTGCACAGCCTTGGGATTTCCGCTCGTCCCCGAGGTGAAGATCAAAATGAAGGGATCCATCGCGGTGACCTCGCGGTGAGGTTTCAGCTCCCCTGCGGCGCCGAGGAATTCGCTCCATTGCGGTGTCGAGGAGTCGAGGATCTGGGTCGGCCCGAGATCCAAGCCGTCCAGTAGCGGCCGATGTTCGGCGTCGGTGACGACAAACTGGCAGTCCGCGCGCCGGACGTCGGCGGCCAGCGCCGCACCGCGCCGCGTGGTGTTCAGGCCGCACAGGACGTATCCGCCGAGCCCGGCCGCCGCCATCTGGCTGACCATCTCGGGGGTGTTCCCCAGGAGGGCGCCGATGTGCATCGGCCGTTGTGGGTCGGCGGCGGCCAGCAGGGCGGCGGCCCGCGTCGTGGCGCCTGCCAGATACTCACGCCAAGTCCACTGCAGGTCACGGTATTTCACCGCGACTCCAGGATCCGATAAACGCTTGCGCAGCAGCGCTTGAATCGTGTCGTCAGCCATCCGTCGGATTCATCCTCACTTCACCGCGCCCTACGAGACGAGACGGTCCGTCTTATGCTACCGGGCGGCCGAGCTCCGACCTCGTGCCCGCCGACGAAACCGCGACTGCCCGGGCCGCGGCCGTACGCCGTGCACCCCCTCGTGTTGTGGAAACTTCCCTCCTGTGTCGCCCAGGATTCCCGATCGAGGACCGCGCGTATAGCCATCCTGTTCGCATTCAACCGCCATCATTGCCCCATGCTTTTTGAGTTGCACAGGTCGCTGATCCTGCTTCGGAACCGGGCGCGTGGATATCGGCGCGCGGTCTCACGGTCACGGTCGATCCGCATCCCCGGTCGCCGGCGTCGCGGCGGTCAGCCGGCCAAGTCGAAGGATAGCGATTAAAGCTATTGTCGTTCAGTGTGATTGGCCATCATGGCCAAGGCCGTGGGCTGCCTATCCCCCCACCATCATCAGGCCGCCGTCCACCGCCAGTAGTTGACCGGTGATGAACCCTGACCCGGGTCCGGCCAGGAACGCCAGCATCGGACCGAGGTCGCGGGCGGGATCGCCCAAGGTGCCGCCGAGCGGGATCATCATTTGCATCTGCTGGTCGATCAGGGCCGCGGCGTCAGGTCCGAGGAAATCGCGCAGCCGGTCGGCACCCGGCGTCTGCACCGCGGGCGCAAGGGCGTTGACGGTGATGTTGTCGGAAGCCCAGGTCTTGGCGGCCGACCGCGTCCACGCCTGCACCGCTCCCTTGGTCGCGGCGTAGACGGCCGAGATCGGGCTGCCCATCACGGCTTCCGATGACCCGAAGTTGATGATGCGACCGCCCTTGGGTCGTTGGTCCTTCATCACCGCATAGGCAGCCTGGTTGGTGAGGATTGTCGCCTTGACGTTGGTGTCCAACAGGAACGAGATCTCGTCGGCGCCGATGTAGCCGGGAATCCCCGCTTGCCACAACCCCGCGGCGTTCACCAGCACATCGAGTCCACCGAGGCGTCGCGCTGCCTCACCAACCATCGCCGAGACGGCCTCGGCCTCGCGCACGTCGCACTGCAACCACTCGGCGGCGAGGCCGTCCGGTGGTGGTGTCTTGTGATGAGTCGCCGCGACCTTGGCTCCCGCCGCCGCGAGGACTCCGACGGCGGCAGCGCCGATGCCGGTGGCGCCGCCGGTGACCAGGATCCGCCTGTTAAGAAGGGGAGACGTCGAATCTGACATGGCCAGAACGCTACCGCGATCGGTGGGAACCGCCGCGGTAGCGTTGCGGGCGCTCGGTCAGGTGCGCACCGCGACAGTCGAGAGCAGATCGGCGAGGCGGTCGGGCTGATCGACCATGGAAAAGGTCCTGGCCCCTGAGATGACTTCAAGGCGGGCGTTGGGGATGGCCGCGGCCAGCCGCGGCCCGTCTTCCTGCTCGAAGAACAGGTCGTCGGCCGACCAGGCAATAAGCGCCGGCTTGTCGAAGTCGTGCAGCCGGGCCGCTACCGTCGTCGTCACCTCGGTGCGCATCGAAAGCGTGAACTGCCGCAGGTCCTCGGCGACCGCCGGAAGCGACAACGCCGGGCGCACCCAGAGTTTGGTGAGGTCATCGATGTTGCTATGTGCCAGGCCGTTGAACGCCCGTGCCCGCACGACCGGCGCGCGTACCGCCTGAATCGCGCTGCGGAACAACGTCTTCGACTTGGCGGCCAGGAGCAGCGGCCGCAGGATCGGCGGCGGGAAATGTTCGAACGCATCGCAACTCGTGAGCACGAGCGCACCCAGCCGCTCGCGATGGTGCACAGCCACCAGCTGGGTGACAACCCCGCCGGTGTCGTTGCCGACCAGCACCACGTCCTGCAGGTCGAGAGCGGCGAGCACCTCGGCGACCATGCCGGCCACACCGGTGATGGTCTTGTCGGCGCCGCGGCGCAGCGGCTCCGGATGCGCGCCCAAGGGCCAGGTCGGGGCGATGCAGCGCAAACCGCGAGCGGCCAGGCGTTCGCTGACCTGGCGCCACAACTGCCCGCCCATCATGTATCCGTGCACGAAGACCACCGGCCTGCCATCCACGGGTCCGGTTGCTTCGTAATGGATGGTTCCAGCACTAATGTCGATCGTCGACATAACAAACTCCTAATTCAGCGGTACACTTACAAACAGGCTGCCTGTTCGTAAGTTACCAACAGGTTGTATGGAAATCAAGAGACGGACCCAGGAAGAGCGCTCCGCGGCGACCCGCGACGCGCTGATCGCCGCTGCCCGCCGGCTGTGGGGGCAGCGTGGTTACGCCGAGGTGGGGACGCCGGAGATCGCCGCCGCCGCCGGGGTGACCCGAGGTGCGATGTACCACCAATTCGCCGACAAGGCAGCGCTATTCCGCGAGGTCGTCGAGGTTGTCGAGCAGGACGTGATGGCGCGGATGGCCGTTGTGGTGGCCGAGTCCGGAGCCACCACGCCGGCGGAGGCGGTCCGGGCCGCGGTCGACGCATGGCTCGACGTCTCCGGCGATCCCGAAGTACGCCAGTTGATCCTGCTGGATGCGCCCAGCGTGCTCGGCTGGGCCGAATTCCGCGATGTCGCCCAGCGTTACAGCCTGGGCATGACCGAGCAGATGCTCACCGAGGCGATCCGGGCCGGCCAACTGGCCGAGCAGCCGGTCCGTCCGTTGGCGCACGTGCTGATCGGCGCGCTCGACGAGGCGGCCATGGTCATCGCGACCGCTGACGACCCGAAACGGACCCGCCGGGAAACCGGACAGGTGCTACACCGGCTCATCGGCGCAATGTTCGACGCGCGGTAAGGTTCGGCGGCGGCCGCCGACCGAAACCCTCGGGCCGCGTGGGCGCGGCGTGCATCAATGGAGCGCGGGTCCGGAAACGGAACGACGTGGTGACCGGGCGCGCCGGCATGGTCTCGATCTCGGAGATGGCTTGGGCTACCGATGTTTCTGGCTGAAGAATCGCCAGATGGTGTCCGTTGCATCGAGCGCCGTCGACGGCGCCGGAATTCCGGCGACCTTTTCAGCCAGGGGACTCGGCTCGCCGCCGGGCCATTGATGGCCGGCCCCGGCCACCGAAATCAGCTCCACCGTACGCTCGTCGGCACAGTCCGCCGTCTGCGTTGTCACGGCGCCCGAGGTGGTTGAGTTCGGCGCTCGGCATCCGTCGATGGCGCGCCAGGTGGCGTTGACGGATTCTGCCGATGGCCCGTCGACGCGCGGAGATCCGTTGGCCGCGACGGCTTTTCCAGCGCCGCCGTCATACGGGACTCTGTCGTCGGCGGTGCCGTGGATCTGTAGAACCGATGCCGGCCGTGCCCCAGAGCAGTCCGTCAGCAGGGTGCCGGCCACCGGGGCGATCGCCGCGAAAGTATCAGACTGACAGCCCATTCGAAGTGCCATCATGGCGCCGTTCGACATACCGGTGACATAGATACGCGCGCGATCGACCGGGATTTCCTTTCCGATGGCGCCGACCATGGCGTTGATGAAGCCGACATCGTCGGTGTTGAGGTAACCGGGTTCGCCACAACAGGTTCCGGCGTTCCATGCCCGGTTGAGGCCGTCGGGGTAGGCGACCAGGAAATGCCCGTTATCGGCCTCGGCGTCCCAGTGGTAGTAGCGCTCGGCCTGCGCGCCGTTACCAAAGCCGCCGTGCAGCATGACCACCACCGGCACGGCGTCGGCCAACCCCGGGGGTCGGTACAGGTGGAAGGCCCGGCTGATGCCGCCCGACTGGATTCTGTGTGTAGATTGCCCGACCGGGATCGATTGCGAGTCAGGCGTGCCGAGTGCGTGGCCGCCGCAGCCAAGGCTTACGCCGAGCACGGCAGCCAGGACGGCGATGAGGCTGACGCTGACGGCCCGGCCATGAAGCGATCGCATGCCGTCATCGTGGCAGCCGATGTTGCATTTGACAAGTAACTTGTCAATCTCCGTCGGGATGGCACACTCGTTTCATGCGACGCCCTCTGCAGCCCGATTGGCAGCCCACCGTGCCCGCACTGGTGAATCTGCTGGCCGCGTCGGGGGGGCCGCGATTGCGGGCGGCGTTTGCCGCGACGGGACTTGACGGGATCCGCCCGGCGCAAGCGGGCGCGCTCGTGCCGCTGGCTGCCGGCGGGCTGCACGCATCGGAGCTCGCCGATCGACTCCAAGTGACCCGGCAGGCGGTCGCCCAGGCGATCGCCGGGCTGGAGCGGCATGGCTACGTCACCCGAGTGCCCAATCCCCTAGACGCGCGAGCCCGAATCATCGAGCTGACACCGAGGGGCCGACAGGCCCTGCGTGTAATGCGTTCGAACGCGGTCGCTTTGGAGCGGCGATGGGAACGGGTCCTGGGTCGGCAGCGAATGGGTGAACTGCGCGAGACCTTACAGATGTTGCTCGCCGATCCCGGCGAGGCGGCTCGGGAGTGACACCCGCGGGAATTTCTATGTCGCGATTGACGCTGAGACCTTAGGCTCGACCCAACACAGTGAACAGGAGTCCGCCGTGCCCATCTTCATGGTCGAGCGCAACTTCGCCGAGGAACTAGAACCGGACCTCGAAGTTGCCGACGGTATCAACCGGATCAACGACGAAGCGGGCGTTCGCTGGATGTACTCGTTCCTGTCGGCGGACAAACGAAAGACCTACTGCCTGTATGAGGCGCCGTCACCGGAGGCCATCAGATTGGCGGCCGCACGCGCAGGCCTACCTGCCGACTCCGTCGTCGAAGTAAAAGAGCGGTTGACGCCGGACGGGGCCCTGTCCGAAATCTGAGGACACGCTACCCGAGAAGCTCGTGATCTGAGGCGTACATCGCCGCCTGCGTGCGGTTCGCCGCCCCCGTCTTGATCAGGATGTTGCGTACATGGTTTGCGGCGGTGTTGGTGCTGATGAAAAGGCGTTCGCCGATCGCCCGGTTGCTCAACCCCTCAGCTAGTAGCCGCAGCACCTCAACCTCCCGCTCGGTGAGGCCGTCCGGACCAGTTGTCCGCAGCGAATCCACCAGTTCGACGACCCGGGTCTGGCCGATTGCACCGGCGATTGCGCGCGTCTCGTCGGCCAGGCGGCGGGCGTCCTCGGTGCGACCGCACGCCGCCTCGAACATCGTCTGCCGGGCAAGGGTCTCGGCGATATGCACCACCGATCCCATCCGGCGATCCATCTCGATCGCGGCGGCGAAGTGCCGCTCGGCCGCGGCGACGTCCCCGCAGAGCGCCGCCATCCGGGCCAGATATCGGTCGGCGCTGCCGAACAGCGCGACGAACTGGCCCGCCACCAAATTCTTTCCGGCATAACGCGCGACGAATGGGCGCAGCGCGTGGACCGCTTCACGGTGCGACAGCTCCAAGGCCGCCTCGACCATGAACACCAGTTCCATCGGCCACTGCGCGTCCTCGAGGCGGTCGCCGAGGTTGCGGTTGAGCAGTTGGTTGAGCGCACGGGTCATCCCCCGTTCGCAGTTGAGCTCGGTATATAAGGCAAGCAGGCCGGGCACCCAGCGGCCGGTGAACGTCTCACTGCCGTCAATGAACCTGCCGAACTTCTTCAGGTCGCCGGTCTCACGGCGAATCATGAACATCTGCACCCCGTTCGAGCCTTCGGTGTCGTCGGCGCCGAATAAATCGCCTGTGTGCAAAGCGATGTCGGCCCAGCGTTCGGCGCCGGTGAAGTCGCCGCGCAGGTAGGCCAGCGCCTGCTCCATGCAGGCGCCGACAAACCCGAAAGCCGGTTGCCCGCACGCCTGGGCCGCGCGCCGCATGTCGGCCGTCGCAGCGGCAAGGCCGTCGGGGCGGCCGGCCAGGTAGCTGACCAGGGCGTGGAAATGTGACGCCGCGCCCAATGACTCGTAATCGCGACGCGACAACGCCATCTTGGAGACCTCGGCCGAGCGCCGCTCCTGGATTTCGCTCATCTCGGGCGTGAGGCCTTGCCACAGGCTAGTTTTCAGCGTATGCAGGAGCACTGCGCCGTCGTTGACGGCCCGTGCCCGCGCGATCGCGTCGGCGCCGACCTCGCGGGCTCGCGCCGCTTCGCCGGCGAAGGCCAGCGCTCGCCCGAAGCTGGCGAGCGCCTGCACGTAGCGCGGGTCGTCGGCTTGCAGTCCGCAGGATTCCAGCGCCGCCGCGAGCAAGTCGGCCGCCTTCGAATTCGCCTGCGCTGGCCGCCAATTAGCTTCCTCGTAGCCTACGGCGGCCTCCAGCCGCATCAGTGGATCGTCCATCGCGCCGATGCGTTCGTAGATGACCCGTGCCCGCGCGAACGAGCCGCCGCGCACGTGGTTGGCGGCGGCGTCAAGGTGCAAGCGGGCGCGTTCGGTGAGATTGAGCTCCGGCAGCGACGCTGCCCGCTCGAACCACTTCGCCGCGTCCTCGTAGGCCAAACTCTGCTCGGCCATCCGGGCCGCCCGGCGCGCGTACCGCAGCGCCTGCTCGTGATAGCCCAGCACGTGCGCGGTCAGGAAGTGATGGGCCAGGCGCGGAACGAGCGACGGGTCGGCGCGGCCCTCGAGCGCCTCGGCGGCGCGCGCGTGCATGACCCGCAGCCGCGAGGCCGCCATCCCGCCGAGAACCGACTCACGGGTCAGCGCGTGGACGAACGCGAATTCACCGTCGGAGTCGTGAACCGCGCGGACCAGCCCGACGGCCTCGGCTGAATCGATCGCCGCCAGTGTCGCGCCGACCTCCGTGTCACACGTCGAGATGAGCGCCGGGAGGTCGAACGTCTGGCCCAGCACGGCCGCCTGCTCGATGACCGCGCGCACGCCGGTACCTAGTCCGGCAAGGCGGCGGGCGATCGCGTCGCCGATCGAGGCGGGGACCGTCTGCTGCGTGCTCAATGTGGCCAGGCCGCCGCGGATTTCAAGGTCGTTGACCAGTTCGGTCAAGAAGAACGGATTGCCGCCGGTTCTCTCCCGCAGCATCGCGGCGGCCGTGCGTGCCGACGCCGGGGCCAGCTGCTGGGTCCGCGCCACGAACTCGGCGATCGCCTCGGTGTCGAGGCCCGCAAGGTCCAGGCGCCGCACCCCGTCGAACCGGTGCAGCTCGGCCAGCCGGGCCGCGAGATCATCGGACCGGTCGGGCTCGGTCGTGCGGAACGTGACCACCACCAGGACCCGCACATCGGAGCAGCCGATCAGCACGTGCTCGAGCAGCGCGAGCGTAGGCAGCTGCGCCCAGTGCAGGTCGTCGAGTATCAACGCGACCGGGCGATCGACCGCCAGCCGGCGCAGAAAGCCGGTGAACGCGTCGAACAGAGCCTGCCGTTGCACCCCGACATCGGGCGCCGGGCCGACGTCGGGCAAGTGCCGCCCCACCAGCGCTGACAGCCGCCGCAGCTGCGGCCCTACGTCGTCCAGTAGCTCGGCCATCGAACCCGGCGGACCAGCGATCAGCAGCCGATCGAGCGCCTCGGCGAAGGGCGCGTAGGGCAGATCCTCATCCGCGGTCGAACCTCCCACCAGCACCGCGACGCCGTGGTCGAACAGCGACCCGGCCACCTCCGCGGCCAGGCGCGTCTTGCCGGCCCCGGGTTCACCGCCGATGAAGACCGCCTGGCGGTTGCCCCGCTCCACCCGTTCCCAGGCCTGCTCGAACACCGCGAGTTCCGCGGCGCGACCCACGAGTGGGCCACGGCGGCGAGCGATCAGTTCGGCCGGGAGCGGCGGCGGCACCCACAGCGCCATGCAAACAACGTAACCGCAGCGATCGGGTGGGTCGATAGTCAGATGTGACTATCGTGGAAAGCCTCGGAAATGCTCGGTTGTGGTCATGACGCGGGCTCACCGGCCTCGTAGCGTCGCGGCATCGACACTTGCGAGCAAACAAGGAGGTGTGGGCGATGAGCCTCACAACCGCAACCGATGAACTACGGGCCAGGCTCGGCTCGCAGGTAATCCTGCCCGACGACCCGGGATACGACGAGGCGCGCGCCGTGCACAACGGCATGATCGACAAGCGGCCGGCGGTGATCGCGCGCTGCGGATCTGCCGCGGATGTCACCGCCGCCATAGAATTCGCGCGCGCCCGCAACCTGGATGTCGCCGTGCGCGGGGGCGGCCACAACGGGCCGGGGTTCGGCACCGTCGATGGCGGGCTGGTTATCGACCTGTCGCCGATGAACCGGGTCGACGTGGACGCCGACAGGCGCACCGCCCGGGTCGAAGGTGGCGCAACGTGGGCTCAAGTGGACGGGGCGACGCACGCACACGGTTTGGCGGCTCCTTCGGGCATCATCTCGAGCACCGGGGTTGGGGGCCTGACCCTCGGCGGCGGTCATGGTTACCTGTCTCGCAAACATGGCTTGACCATCGACAACCTGGTGGAGGCCGAGCTGGTGCTGGCAGACGGTCGCGTGGTGCGGGCGTCCGAATCCGAGCACCCCGACCTGTTCTGGGCGCTGCGCGGGGGCGGCGGAAACTTCGGCGTGGCTACGTCTTTCACGTTCCGGCTCCATCCCGTGCACACAGTGATCTGTGGTCCCACCGCCTGGCCCGCATCGGCCACCGCTGACATCCTCAATTGGTACCGCGAGTTCATCCCGGCACAGGACGATGATCTCTACGGATTCTTCGCGGCGATGACCGTCCCTCCCGTGGCGCCGTTCCCGGAGGCGTTCCACTTGCAGAAGGCCTGTGCCGTGGTCTGGTGCTACACGGGTGATCCCGCGGCCGCCGAGGAGGTGTTCGCGCCGGTGCGCCAAATGGAACCAGCCTTCGACGGTCTCGGTGCCGCGCCCTTCCCCGCGCTGCAGTCCACCTTCGATGGCCTGTATCCCAAAGGGCTGCAATGGTATTGGCGAGGAGACTTTTTCCGGACGATCGCCGACGGCGCGGTTGCCGCCCACGCCCGCTTCACGGAGGAATTGCCGACCATGCACTCCACGATGCACCTGTACCCCATCGACGGCGCGGTCCACCGGGTCGGCCAGACAGACACGGCATGGGCCTACCGGGACGTGAACTTTTCGCAAGTCATCGCCGGAGTGGACCCCGATCCCGCGAACGCCGAACTGTTGAAACACTGGGCCGTCGACTACTGGGACGCCACCCACCCGTACTCGGCCGGCGGTGCCTATGTGAACTTCATGATGGACGAGGGACAAGAGCGGGTCCGGGCGACCTACGGTCCGAATTACCAGCGGCTTACCGAAATCAAGGCGCAATACGATCCCGGCAACCTCTTCCACATCAACCAGAACATCCGTCCGGCCCGATGAATTGCGCAGGGTCTACGGCGTTTTGAGGAAGACGTCGTTGAGGGTGACGGTGCGCAGGTTGCGCTCGCGGATGGTGTCGACGAGTTGCGGATAGACATGCGTCACCGGCAGATGATTGAGGTGGCCGATGACGATGGCCTGCGGCGTGAAGTACTGATCGGCCATCTGCACGATGTACTCCTCGGTGATCAACGTTGAATCCGACAGCGAGCCCGACCACAGGGTGGGGACCTTGTAGCCGAGGTCGGCGGCGACCGCGTCCACGGCGGCGTTGCGCTTCGCGTAGGGCGGCCGCCAATACGGTTTCGCGCCGATGCCGTACGTGTTCTTCAGGAACGCATCATTGCGCGAGAGCTGTTCGGCGACTTGCTCTTTCGGCAGGGTGGTCATATCCGGATGCGACCAGGTGTGGTTGCCGAGTTGGATCTGCCCGCTGTCGACCAATGGTCGAAGCAGGTCGAGGTTTTCGGTCCACGAGTCGTAAATCCCGTTGACGAAATAGGTCAGCCGTACGCCGGTGTCCTTGGCGAACTGCGTGTAGGCCCGCACCACCTCGCCGTTGACGCCGTCGTCGACGGTGAGCGCGAGCAGATCACCCTCGCCGGGGATTTTCGTCAGGGCCCCGCCGCCGGGCAGCGGGATGCGGGCACTGAGCGGCGGGGGCGGCAACAGGGCCTGTGGGGCGGTCGGGCCGGAAGTCGCTATGTCGGCCGCCGCGCTTTGGGCAAACGTGCGGGGCTGCGGATCGACGATGAGCCGCGCAGCGCCTACGCCGGCGACGACTGACGCGGCGAGCGATCCCAGGAACTGGCGGCGGTTCATGACTGACAAGCGAGTGCGTCGATCACATGATCACGCGGTGACAGAAATAGCGAATTCAGCCCGAGTATTCGCCCGCTCATCGTGGCAGGCGCACCAGACGGGTCCCCGCAGGAACCGCCACCGGTGCAAAACATCAAGGCCACAGCCGCGAACCGTACCACTCGCCGTGCCCAGATGTCGGCTTCGTCACGGGAGGGTCAGCTGTGAATATTGCCGAGCTCGATTGTCACCGATGCAAGCCGACCGGCGAAATCAACGCGGTTCGGCAACCGTCCGTTGCGGCAGCTGCACCGGTTCGGCATTCGGCGTGCCCAGCGTCGAGGCCAGCCAGGGCAGTGCCGTGGCAAACGCTTGCGCCGCGAACGGCCAGTCGTGCTTGCCCGGCTGGGTGATCACCGCGCAGGCGATGCCGTTGGCGGCGCCGACGGCGCACAGCGTGTGCGCCGCGACATCCTGTCCTTCCGGGTTGGCCGCCGGATCACTGCTGGACGCAATGAGGGCGGGATTGCCTTCCGGCGCGACGTCGTGTGCACCGTCGGACCCAGGCACGTCGAACCATCCCGACAGGTCGTCGTAGTGACCGTGCTTCGTCATCACCGTGACCGGGTCGAAGGCGGCCCAGGCGTCGTGATTGCCGCCGAACAAGCGGGCCACGGTTTGATCCGCTGAGCCGCCGTTGGGCCCGCGATCGCCCGCGATGTCCACGAACGCCCTGAACAGCTCCGGGTGCATGACGGCCAGGTCTACGGCGCAGGTACCGCCCATTGACCATCCGGCGACGCCCCAGTTGGCCCGGTCGGCGCTGACGCCGAAGTTCGACACCATGAAGGGCTTGATGTCCTTCGTCAGATGATCGGCGGCATTGCCCCGGGTGCCGTTGACGCATTCGGTGTCGTTGTCGAAGGAACCGGTGGGATCGACGAACACCAGCACCGGGGAGAACCCGTGGTGCGCGGCGGCGAAGTTGTCGATGGCGGTGAAGGCGCCGCCGGGGCCCAGCCAGTCGGCCGGGGTGTTGAAGGCGGAGCTGACCATCATGACCGCCGGCAGCCGCGGTGGCGGGTTGCTGTTGAACCATGCGGGAGGCAGATACACCAATTCTCGGCGGTGAGCGAAGTGGGAGCCAGAAGGGCCGTTGCCGTCGATGTCCACCGGCACCACCACGCCCTTGGTCGGCCTGGTCCCGGCGACCTGCATCTCGGTGACCCGGAGTCGGTCTATTTGGTCGGGCAGCGGCACGGACGTCAGTTGGTTCCACGCGGCGAGTGCCGTGGGGAAGTAGCCGACCCAGCCGTTGAGCGCCATGCCCGCGCACAGGACGCACAGCGGTATCGCCAGCACCGCCACCGCCCGCCGCCACCAGCGAATTCCCCGCCAGCCCACCAAAAACACCGCGGCGGCCAGGCCGCTCATCGCGATCCAGAGCCACAGCGTCGTCGGTGCCGGGTCGCCGGCCACCCCGAGCGAGGTGATGTACCACCGGGCCAGCATGGTCACCGCGACGGCCGCCATCACCGCCACCGGCAGTACCCGCTTGAGCCAGCTCGGTGAGCGCCATTGGATCGCGACAACCACGACGAGCAGAGCCAGGCCCTGCACGGCGGGCGGAAACCAGCCGTGCAACAGGGACAGTTTTCCGAAGAACTGCTCCAACGGTCGTGACCTTCGCTATATCGATCGCTGCGCGCGGGTGAGGTGAGTTTCGAGGGGCCGGTCGGCGTCACCGAAGGCGGCGGCCGGACCAACTATCCCATACGATCGCGGCCCGCCCCCCGACCGTTTCCGCGTGTGGGCCCACCAGATCCGCGTGGCCCGCGTTCTCCATTTCACGCGTCTGCGGTGACGCTGGTGAACGAGCGCAGCCGCAGGCTGTTTGCGACGACCAGAAGGCTCGAGGCCGCCATCGCGGCGCCGGCGAACATCGGGTTGAGCATGCCGAGCGCGGCCACGGGGATCGCGGCGACGTTGTACCCAAACGCCCACAGCAAGTTGGTTTTGATGGTGGCCAGCGTTTGCCGAGAGAGCCGGATGGCGTCGACGGCGGCGCGCAGGTCACCACGGATGACCGTGAGGTCGGCGGCCTGGATCGCCACGTCGGTGCCGGTGCCCATGGCCAGGCCCAGGTCGGCGGCGGCCAGCGCCGCGGCGTCGTTGACGCCGTCACCGACCATGGCGACCACCTTGCCCTCGGATTGCAGGCGTTCGACGGCGGCCACCTTATCGGCGGGCGTCGCATCGGCGATGACCTGCGCGATGCCGAGTTCGCCGGCGATGCGGGCGGCGACGGTGGCGTTGTCCCCCGTCAGCAACACCGGCGTCAGGCCCAGGCCGGTGAACCGCCGCACCGCCTCGGCGCTCGACGGTTTGACGGTGTCGGCGATCACCAGGATGCCCCGGGTCAGGCCGTCCCAGCCGACGGCCACCGCGGTCTTGCCCTCGCTCTCGGCGCGGGCCTTGGCCGCGGACAGGCTGGCGTCGAGGGGCATTCCGCATTCGGTCAACAGGCTCTCGCGCCCGACGACGACGTGGCGACCGTCGACGGTGCCCCGCACGCCCCTGCCGTTGACGCCGGTGAAGTCGGTGGGTGACGGTAGCGCGCCGAGTTGCGCTGCGGCACCGCGCGCGATTGCTTGCGCGACGGGATGCTCGGAGGCGTCTTCCAGGGCGCCGGCGTAGCGCAGCAGAGCGGCGCGGTCGGTGTCGGCGCCGGCGATCAGGTCGACCAGGGTCATCTTGCCGGTGGTGACGGTGCCGGTCTTGTCGAGCACGATCGTGTCGACCTTGCGGGTCGACTCCAACACCTCGGGCCCGTTGATGAGCACGCCGAGCTGCGCGGCGCGGCCGGTGCCGACCAGCAACGCGGTCGGAGTCGCCAGCCCCAGCGCGCACGGGCAGGCGATGATCAGCACCGCGACGGCCGCCGTCAGCGCGGTCGTGAGCGCGAAGCCCGCCGCGAGCCAGCCGGCCAGGGTCGCCACGGCCAGCGCGATGACGACGGGCACGAACACCCGCGAGACGCGGTCGGCGAGGCGCTGTACCGGCGCCTTGCCGGATTGAGCCTGCTCGACGAGCTTGGCCATCTGCGCGAGCCGCGTGTCGTCGCCGACCCCGGTGGCGCGGACGACGAGCCGGCCGCCCGCGTTGACGGTGGCGCCGGTGACGGCGTCACCCTCGCCGACCTCGACCGGGAAGGACTCGCCGGTCAGCATGGAGGCGTCCACCGCCGACGAACCCGCGACGACGATCCCGTCAGTGGCGATCCGCTCCCCGGGACGCACGACGAACTCGTCGCCGATCGCGAGGTGTTCGATCGGAACACGGGCCTCGACCCCGTTGCGCAGCACGGCGACGTCCTTGGCGCCCAGTGTCATGAGCGTGCGCAGCGCGGCACCCGCCGTCCGCTTGGAACGCTTCTCGAAGTAGCGGCCGGCGAGGACGAACAGCGTTACACCCGCGGCGACTTCGAAGTAGACATGGCACGGGGCGTCGTCGCGCCCGACGGTCAGCTCGAAGGCATGCTGCATGCCCGGTTGGCCCGCCGTTCCGAAAAGCAGGGCGTAAATCGACCACAGGAATGCCGCCAGGGTGCCGAGCGAGACGAGGGTGTCCATGGTGGCCACCCCGTGTTTGAGGTTGTTCCAGGCGGCCGCGTGGAACGTCCGGCCGCACCATACGACGACCGGAGCGGTCAGGGCCAGCGAGACCCAATGCCAGTGCGGGAATTGCAGCGCGGGGAACATGGCCATGGCAATGACCGGGCCGGCCAGGACGACGGCGGTGATCAGACGCCGGCGCAGCGAGGTCAGCTCGGGATCATCC
>NZ_JCALCQ010000016.1:0-96197 GCF_059812425.1 Mycobacterium sp. NGS56 | reverse complement strand
CTCTGACTGGGAAAACGTTCCCATTGGCGGGCTACCTCCAGTCAGCGGCCCCTCGATCATCTCCGGTCTGCCGCCGTGGTTGCTCAATCCGAATGCGCCCGCACCGCCGGGCGTGATCGGGCCACCACAGAATCCGTTGTTGGCGCCGTTCCCCGGCGCCACCATGCCGGCGCCACCCCCGGCATCCTCCCCGCCGCCGGCGCCGAGCTTGATCCCCCACATCAGCCCGCCGCACATCGACGTGCCACCGCCGAGCCCCGCCGAAACCGAGGTGGCCGGCGGCGGGCTACTTCTGTTGCTCCTCCTGGGCGCGGTGGCCATCGCATGAACGACGTTTCCCCCATGCCGACCGCGTTTGATCCCACCGCGGTGTCGTCGCTGGCACAAGAAATCGCCCAGCACGTCGGCCCCTTGCAACATGTGGCCTCCACACACCTGCACCTCTGGTTGCCGGCACTCGCCGTCCCCTCCGCGTGGGCTATCGCCGACGCTGACGCCCCCGCGGTGACGCGTCTGCTGCTTCGCCGCGTGAACAGCACCAACCACTGGGATGGCTGCGAGGTCCTCAACCTGTACCGGGTACCGGGCACGGTGCCAGAAGCACTTGTTCTACGTAACGCCGACCGCATCTTGCGCGACAGTCAGGCAACCGAGATCAGCGCTCACCCGGTCGACGTACCGCCGCAATACGCAATCGTCGCCACCCGGGCCTCGGGCCGCCTAACCACCGGTAACCGCCAGGTTCTCAGTCACTTCAACAACTACGTCGTCAACAGCGCTGGCGGCGGGGCACTCATCGAGCAAGCCGTTGTCGTTGGCGCCGACGCCCAGTCGGCCTTAGCCGCGGAGTGCGCCGCATTGACTGAAAACCTGTACCGCTCGCTACTTGCCAGCATCGACCGTCCGCACGATCCGAGATTATGAGCCCGCGCTGCGCGATGAAGAAATCACACATCGTCCGTCTTGTCTTTGCGCCTCGGTATCATTCAACAACGACACTCAACTAGGTGCCTGGATAATCCCATGAACATAATTCGCGTGAACTATCTGCCCCGCTTTGATTACGGGCACGATGCGGTGTTGCTGACTCTGGACGGCCCTGGGCTCGACACTTTCCGCGCCGCACTCAACGACGCCATCCAGCGAGGGTCGTCGCGTTTGGAGCACGACAGCGTGACCCACGAATTCGTCATCAGCGCCGGCGCAGCCGATATCACCCTTGACCCAACGCACGTCAATTGGCAACTTGACCCGGCCAAAGCGGACGAGATCTCCCTTGACCTAACGGTTTTGAGCCAGAAGGGCCGCGCCGGCCATAACTACGTCGATATGTCGACACCTGCACCCACCCTCGTTGTGTCGCGCGACGAATACCTCGCAGTGACCTATCCCTGGATCGACCCGCCGGCACAAAGTCAAGGTACCCACGCCTAGGGCACGCTCCTGCGGCCTGCATTGGCTCCTCTCGGCCTGGGGGTCGAATGCCGTTCGGGCAGCGTTCTTTCCGCTGCCGCCGCGCAACCATCATTCGCCTCACGGATGAGGTTACTGGGCGGCAAACCGGTGGTGTGGATGCTCAGGCGTGAGCAGCAGTCCAAGCGACGGCGAAGTAGCTCACCATCAATCCGACGCCGATCAGCAGTGGCGCGATTCTGTAGGTGGCTGCGTGCGGATGGCTTCAGCCACAGGATTACTGCGACGTACGAGGCGATATGCAGGGCGTAGAAATACAATCCGGCGGCGGCGAGGGTGAAAGTCACCACGAACCAGAATCCGACTCCGGCGGCGAGGCCCGTCCCCAGGAAGGCCACCCATTGGATGCGGTTCAATGCTGTCATTCTACTGCCTGAGTTCCTCAGTGCGAGTGGAGATTTCGCCACGGCCGCGTCGCTCACACTTCATCCGACTCGGAGGTCTGATGAGTCATTGGTCCCACGTTGTTCGACGCTCTTTCGAGTACGAAAGTTCCTTTGCGTAGCGACCACCTGTAGATCCACAGGTTGAGCACGACGAGTACCGCCAGAACGTAGCTCGAGGGCGAGGGCTTTGTCGGAATCAGAAGAACCAGTACACAAGTGGCGACCCAGTAGATGTTCTGTCCCACTGTTGCCCACATTCCGCGACGCATGACGACCGCAAGCAGAATGAAGTACAACAGCACTGGCAAAATCCACCAATACTCACCCACGTTCTTCATCGAGACGTCCTTAGGGCCCGGCGATCATGCTGGGCATGATGGGTCCAAGTCCTGAATTTCCGCCTGTAGCAGTGCCGTTGAGGAAGGAGAACTGGAAACCACAGTCGTCGGGCATGTAGTAGTGAATGCTGGGGTTCGCTGCCGACAGTGTCGCGATTTGCGGAAGAGTTATCGGCTCCCATGGACCTCGGTATGCCGGCGGGCTGATGCCTGAGAGGCCGCCGGTGTTGGTACCGCCCAGCTCGCCGGTGATCTCGTTGGGGGCTTTAGGGGCCCATGCCGGCCCGGCGATTGTGCCCTGCGTCCATTTTTGAGCCTCGTAGGTGTACTGCACCCATTGCTGCTGGTGGCCGTCAACGGGGTCAGTGCGGGTGTAGTGCGTGTAGTCCTCACCTGAGATGCGGAAGCGATATTGTTCTTGCAGGTAGGCGAACGGCGGAGCGTTGTCATCGGCCCATGTTTTGCCGCCGGGCGGATAGAAGCCTGTGGGGCCGCCCTCAAGCGAAGGGCCTTTCCAGGGGCGGTGTCCAGTCCAGGGCGGCGGCGGAGTTTTCCCCACGTAGGGCGGCGGGACGATGTCTTGCCAGTGACCGAATCGTTCGTCTCCCACAAAGGGATTCCTGGGGTCGATCGCGGGCTGGGGTTGGTCGGGGTCGTTCGCAGCGTCCTTGTTGTCGACGGGGCGGAACTCGTTGTCCAGTGCCTGCGCGCCGGTCTGGTCGGCCTTGGTGTAGGTGGCGCTGTGCTCAGTGAAGCGCTGCGAGTAGGTGTTGAAGTCGGCGACCTTGGCCTGGAGCGGGCCCTCGGCCTTGGCCAGGCCGGCGGCGATGCCCACCGCCGTGGGGTAGCCCATCGGCCCGTGAGTCTGCATGACCCGCTGTAGTTCGGTGACGGCCTGCGGTGAAATCTGCGCTGCACGCTGGGCCAGCTCAGAGTAGGCGTCAGCGAACCGCAACAAGTCAGCCGGGTTGGCGTTTAGCTCCGCCATGTCCACCCCCCCATGGTGTCTTTGCCCGCGGCCGTGTCTGCGCTCGGGCCGGCTTCAGCCTACTGCGCGCTTTGGACAGGGTAAACCGCTGACCATCGGCGGTTGAGGCGCACGTCGCGGGCCACGTCCCACAGCAGATGCGGTGCTGCACTGCCTTTGCCTGCAGCAGCGCGCCGAGTCAGAGTTGGTTGGTCCCGTCCGTCGACGGAATGGCAGCGAGCCGGGCCAGCACGTCGTCTGCGGTGTGTGTGATGGTGCGAACGTCGCGGTGGTGCAGGTCGTGGTCGGCGCATACCGCCCGTTTGGAATCTCTCTTGTCGTAGAGACGGTGCAAGATCTCGGCGAGCTGCGTGGTGGGCAGCTCGCCGATCTTGCGCACGTCGCTGTTCTGCTCGCGTATGACTGCGGCGATGGATTCCCACCAGAGCCGCCGCTCGGCCTCGGATCGCGGGCCGCTGCTGACAGTGCCGGCGGCCGGCGAGAGCGGCACTGTCGCACCAGCCGGCGTCTCGATACCCTCACCGCCGTTACGTGGGGAGGCCAGGGTCAGCAACGCCAACGTCGAGCAGATCAGCGACATGTCGACCCCGATCGGCCACAGCCACGCCGTACCTGCGCTCATACCGACCAAGATCATGAGGTTCCGCAGAGACACGAACGACATCGCGAACGCACAGCCGGCGACACCCGCCATCAGCAGCAGCGCAGCGCCCAGCACGGCGGCGTCGACGCGGCGGTAGCCGTGTCGACGGTTCTTGATCAGTAGAGCCACCGAATGCGTCGACCCGAGCAGGATCGCGGGCGGAACGGCGGCCGCGATCGAGGCCAGCAGCTTCAAGTGGGGAGCCGGCGCAGTCATCCACGCATGAATCACGTTGCCGCCGATGGAAACCACGGTGGCGAACAGCAACCACATCCAGAAAAACCACACTGCGTGGCGCCGGGTGGCGTCGGGTTTGACGACATCGCTTTGGGCGAGGGTCCGCGACGGCTTCGCCTCGAGCGCAAGCTCCGCGGGCGCCGGTCCTGGCCACGACGAAGCGGACCGCAGGTGCTCGGCGGTGTCTGCCCCGTTACGGGCCGGAGCATCGTTATCAAGCACTGTCATGGGGTTTCTCAGTTCTCGTTATTCCGTCTCTGGGGTGACACCTGAGGGGTACAACGCCGCGGACGACATTGTCCGCGCTCGGAATCAGCTGTAGCACAATCTGATTAGTTGACCGCAGCCTTGCCTGGCCGGATGGTAACAGCCCGAACGGACACCGTCGATGGATAGCGCACCTGGTGGGGATAACGCGGCTCAGTCCTGTGCCGCTTCGGCCCTGCACTGGCCGCGATGGAGTTCGATGTGACCACCTTCAATGAGCCTTTCGCCCGTCGTGGTCGTCGAAGACCACCACCACGAACTCAGCTGCGGGCCAGGTCGCGAAAACTTGACATGTGCAGGGTGCTCGCGACTGTCAAAGTTCTTGGGGCGGGCCCATTTCGTTGTTTGGCGACGATCAGGTCCGCCTCGCCTCCTCGGGGGCTGTCCCGATCGTAGGCGTCGGGCCTGTGAATGAGGATGACCATGTCGGCGTCCTGCTCCAATTGACCGGTCTCGCGTAGGTCAGAGAGTTGGGGGATTTTGTCGGTGCGTTGTTCGGGCCCGCGGTTGAGCTGGCTGACGGCGACGACCGGCACATCGAGTTCTTTGGCCATCAGCTTGAGGCTGCGGGAAAATTCGGCCACTTCGGTCTGGCGGGATTCGACACGCTTGCCTGAGGTCATCAGCTGCAGATAGTCCACCACGATCAGCTGTAGCTCGGTCTTTTGTTTGAGCCGGCGGGCTTTGGCGCGGATCTCCATCATGGTCAGGTTGGGTGAATCATCGATATACAGTGGAGCGTCGGTGATTTCGCCCATGCGGCGCGCCATTTTGGTCCAATCGTCATCACTGAGACGTCCAGAGCGCATGTCGGCCAACTTGATCCGCGCTTCGGCCGACAGCAGCCGCATCACGATCTCTGACTTGCTCATCTCAAGGCTGAAGATGACGCTGGCCCTGTTGTGGTGGATGGAGCAGGATCGCATGAAATCCATTGCCAGAGTGGATTTGCCTTGGCCGGGCCTGCCCGCCACGATGACCATCTGTCCACCGTGTAGACCGGTGGTGAGGTCGTCGAGCTCGGCGAATCCAGTGGGAACACCGCGGGTCAGTCCGCCGCGGGACTGGATGGCGTCGATCTCGTCCATGGTGTCTTGGATGAGATCGCCCAGCGGCGCATAGTCCTGGGAGGCGCGGTCTTCGGTGACGTCATAGACCTCGGCTTGGGCCCGATCGACTACCTCGGCGATGTCAGCGCCGTCCGCGCCGGCGTAGCCGTACTGCACCACCCGGGTGCCGGCTTGCACCAGGCGGCGCAGCACGGCCTTTTCGGCGACGATGCCGGCGTAGTAGCCGGCGTTGGCCGCGGTGGGCACCGCGGAGATCAGCGTGTGCAGGTACGGCGCACCGCCGACCCGGGCTAGCAGGCTGCGCCGGTCGAGCTCGGCGGCCACCATTACCGCGTCGGCGGGCTCGCCGCGGCCGTACAGGTCCAGGATCACGTCGTAGATGCTCTGGTGGGCTGGCCGGTAGAAGTCAACCGGGCGCAGCCTTTCCAGCACGTCGGCGATCGCATCCTTGCTCAACAGCATCCCGCCCAGCACCGACTGCTCGGCGTCGAGGTCCTGCGGGGGCTGGCGCCGATCGTCGAGCTCGGTGTAAGCCTGCAGCCGCTGGCGGGCGCGGGTCGGTGTGGGCATCTCGAGATCGGTCATGCGGCCACCCACTGGGCGCCGTCGTGATCCTCGTCGCGGTCCCCGGCGAGTTCGGCCGCGATCACGGGCCAGCACTGATCACACACCATCGATTTCAGCGGCAGTTCGGGGCGCATGGTGGCGCGGTGTGAACCGCACAGCATGCACTGGCAGCCTCCGCTGATCGCCAGGTCCATCAGCAGGTCGGTGTCGATAGCGGATGGAGCCGCAATGTCTTCGACCGCAACGGGTTCCGCTGTCAACTGGGCTAGGGTTTCGTGCGCCCAGCGGGTCAAGGCCGCCGCCAAAGGCATCTGCGGGAACAACCGATGGGCCCGCCGTCCCGCCGCGGCCAGCGCGGCGATCGGGTCCACGGGACGGCCGAATTTCACCTCGTGTGCCTTGAGGAGCTCGGCGCGGCCGGCGGGGCTGGTGACCGCGGCCACTTGGGCATACCAGTGCGCAGTGGTGCGTTCCTGTTCCTGGCGGGCCTGGCGTTGGGCCCGCTGCTCCCAGGCGCGTTGCAAGGGGCGCAGCCGGGGTCCGGCACCGGGCACGTTGTGGTGCAGCCGCCACAGCGCGAGGCGCCAGGGCCGCTGCAGGTCCGCCGGCATCGGCCGGTGCAGCTTGTCGAGGATCTGATCGGGCAACCACCCTGCGGCCAGCCGGTTTTGGATCTGCGCACCCAGCATGAACCTCAGGTGCTTGGGCAGCCGTGCCAGCACCTCGGGCAAGCCGGCCAGCACCTGGCGCAGTTCGTCGGTGGATACCTCGACCTCAACCGGTCGGGAGCTGTCGGGCTGCTCGTCGTTGCGGGGGGTAGGGGGGTAGAGAGATTGGTTCTTATAAGGAAGGCGCCGCGAAAAGGTGACCGAATCGGGCTCGCAGTGGCTGCCCGAGGTGATGACCCGGCCGTCGCGATCCCGGGCGAGCACGGCGATATCACCGGTGAATTGGTCGTTGATCGCCACCATTGCGCGGGTGTTGCGGCCTTGGGCTGCCCGATAGACGATCAGCCCGTCGGCCGCCAACGCCGCTAGCGCGCGCCCGACGGTTTTGAGGTCGTAGCGTCGGCCGCCGCCGGCGGCGATGAGCTCGACGAGTTGTCCGAGTGCTACCCGGTCGTCGGTGATTCGGCTCCAGCCGCACAGCAGCTTGAGTACCGCGGTCAGGACGTGGCGTCGGGCGCCTCGCAGGCCAAGCTGGGCAGCGTGTGTTTCGACGCGGCCGCGCACCATTTCGGCGTCGGAAAACGTCACCCGCTGTCGATGCCGGCAAACTTCCTGCGGCCGGCCTCCGCCGCGCCGGCGCGCGCCGACATGTGGCGTCTTTGAGCAGTTCAGACGGTGTTTCTGCGACACTTCGCCTGAATACGTTGAATTGTGTCCTGGGTAAGAGCTACCCTGGGAACTACTTGTCACGCAGTTCTCCCTGTTCAGCACGGGGACCGAGATTCGAAGTTGGCGCTTCGGACCTCACGAAACTCGGAGTTGGCGCTCCGAATTCGACCTTCTGATCGATTCCCAGATCCCCCTTCCGGGGGGTTTCTGTTTTCTGGTCCCGCTATTTTTTTGTGGCGTCTCTCCCCTGGTGTTCGGGGATGTTGGGCGGCTATTGCCTCCTTTCCGACGTGGCTTCCTGATCCGAGTCGTCGGCTTCATCCGACCATGCCTTTGACCGATGAAGGCGGACCGACACGAACTTTCCTGTTTGCTGGCTCTAGCTCGGCGTCATACGGGGGCTCGGAGTCGCTGAAATCGTGTTTGCTGAGCTGCCCCCACCGACGATTTGCCAATTAAAACCGCTGGTAGAGCACCATTTCTACGCATTGTTTGCTGGCGGCCGACCGGCGGCACCGAAGGGCTCCACGCCCTCGAAACCGTGTTTGCTGGCGCGCTAGCCCCTCCATGGGCGTGGGGAAAAGCCCAGGTCGGCCCCGGTTGTCGGGCCGGACAACCGGGACCCCAACCGCCTGGTGCTAACTGTTGCAAGCACCCGCTGTTGGGTCGGGCGCAGATCACGCGGTGGCCTTGGTCAGCTCGGCGCCGAGCGCTAGGTCGACGCCGCTGCCGACGCGTACCGACCACCCGGCGTCGGTCATCTGCTGTCGCAGAAGGGGGTCGGGTTCGAGCAGGGCCATGGCCGTCGCGGGCTCTGTAGCCTGATCACTGCGATACCAGGCGTACGGGTAGCCAGCGGGATCACAGACGACCCAGCCACGATGGCCGGACGGTCGTCCTTTGGTGGCCGCACCGTCAGCGCTCTTGGCGGATGACATGAGAACTCCTTTCCGATTTCAGCTGCACCCCTGCCGGGTGCGGGAACCTCAGAGCCGAGGGGGCATCGACAATGCGCGCCCCGGCGGCTCGGCATCGCTGCCGTCGGCAACATCCACGCCGTAGTGGTGGGCCAGGGTGATCAGCACCGAACACGGGGCGCCGACGACACACTCACCGGTCGGCACGCCCTCGCGCTCCCCCGCCCACGGCCCAGCACTGAACGTGCACTCGGCGCAGACCACGGCAGAGTCGGGACAGCACAGGGTCTCCTCGCCATGGGCCGTTGCAGCGCTCGAGCTCTCGTTGCAGGCCTGGCAGACCATGACCACGGGGCGGTGCCGGGCCGCGTGTGCGAGCAGATCCGAACGATGCCCAGGCTCACCAGCTCGCCCGGGCGGGGCATCAGCCAGAATCGCCACGAAGATGCGCCGCAGCAGATCGGGGTAGCCACCCGCGGTGGCGGCGATGACATCGCGATGCGCGCCATCAGGGAGGTAGTGCGCGATTTCTTGTTCCACTGTGCCTCGGCTCAACGCCACCACCCAGCCGCACCGCTCGCAGCGCCGCGAGGCCAGCCAACGGCTGCCGTAGGTGAAGGGGCCTAACCGCGTGGCGATGTGGTTGCAGCGTTGTCCACACACTGCATAGATTTCGGGCCGGTAGCATTCTTCGACACCTGCCGCGACGCGAGGCCCGAAAACGGCGACATCCACCGCGTGCCAACGCGACTGAAATCCATCGCTGGCCGCCGCGATGGCAAACCGCGATTCGCCATAGCCACTCATCGGGTCACCGTCGCAGTGTCGGCGGCATCGGCGGCAACTGCGCCGGCACCGGACGGCGGCGACAGCCAACGCGGATCGACCTCAACCCCGCCCTGCTGAGCTCGCGCAGTGACCAATTGCCGACGACGCTGCGCGGCAACCGTATTCACCGAAGCCCCATCGTGCTGTCTCACGCTGTTTTCTCCATTGCCGGTAACCGATCGGCCTGCTCCACCACATGGGCGGCCAATCGCCTGATCTGCGCGTAGCGCTCCGGGGTCATCCGATCCGGGGCCGGCTTGCGCACGCCATCACCAGAACCGGTGATGAGCGCATCGGCCTGCAAAGTCTTGATGTCGAGCGTCTCGAGCATCACCGGATCAGACCCGAAATCGGTGGTCGCGAAATAGGCACGCACTGGCCTGGTCTGTCCGGGCCGCCCAGGCCGCCCCATGGCCTGCTTGTGCACGCCCGGGGACCAATCCAGCTCCCCGAATACCAGCGTGTTGACCACCTCTTGCAGCCCGTCGATACCAGCCCCCGAACGCAGCGACATGATCAGCACTCGGGCCCGACCGGCCATGAAATCGTCTAAGGACCGCTCTTTTTCCCTGTCCGTCTCGCGCCCGGTGTACATCGCCGGCCGGTAGGAGCGCAGCCGTTCGGCCCAGATGTCATGCACGGCGTGATGCCACCCCAGCAGGATCACCCGCTGTTCGCTTTGCAACAGCAGCTCCACGAAGTCGGCAACAAACGGCGCCTTGGCAATTCCGGTGTGCTGACGCATCATCCAGTCGAATTGACCTGCCGCCGTCCAGCGTTCGCGAGGGTTAGCAGACTGGTCCAAGATCAGCCGGGCCAGCGCAACCGCATTACCCTCTATCTCGCTGAGCACCTTGGGATCCGACGGCACCGACTGCTCGATCGGAATGATCGGCGGAACCTCGATACCGACCTCTTCAAGCGTGCGCCGCAGCAACAGACCCTGCGAGGTCAAATATGATCTCAACGCCGTCGGGTCATACACCTGGGTTTTGGTGTCCAGCCCCGAGGTGTGGCACCACTCCCGCGCGAACTCATAGCGGTCGCCCAACGCGCCCGGGCGCAGGACGTCGATGACGTTGTAGATCTCCCCGCCGTAGTTGTAGATCGGGGTCCCCGACAGACCAACACGGTAGGTGGCCTCGCGGGCCACGGTCATCGCGGCCTTATACCGGTCGGATTGGTCCCGGCGCAGTTCCTGCACCTCATCGAAAATCACCGTGTTCACAACACCTTTGAGGTGGTGCTGCCACTTGGCCAGCTTCGAGTAACTCATCACAATCAGATCCGCGGTGCGCCCGCGGCGCCGCAGCGAATGAATCGGCCCGGTCTTGACCTCGACCGAGGTGAGCTGAGGGTAGAAGGTGGCCAGCTGGCGCCGCCACTGCTTGGGCATCGTGCCGGTCAACGTGACCGCGAGAGCCGGGCGCGCCTGCGGCCGCTCCAACAGCGCCAGGCTGGTGAACGTCTTGCCCATCCCGAGCTCGTCGGCAACCAGCACCCCGCCGGTCGCCCACACCAGATCCCGCGCGGTGCGCTGATAGCCCCGCAGCGGCACCGCCGGCGACACCCATCCAGGGCCCGCATCGACCGACAGCGCGCCGCCGGAAAGAACATGCTGCACAGCGCTTTCGGCGCGCCGATGCTCGCCGGCCATCGCCCGCAGCCGCTGGCGATCCTGCAACGAGGCCTTCATGGGCCACCGGTCGGTCAGCCATTCCAAATCCCGCGCGACCTCGAGAGTGCCCGTCAGCGTGACCGTGCCACGGGTGGTGGCGGCAACCCGCGGAAAGATCCGCTTGATGCGGATCATGACGTCGGGCTCTGCCTCGATCTCCCACACCCCTTCCGGGGCCCACCGGTACTGACCGACGACGCGCGCCGTCACAGCACCAACCCCGGCCCCGGCAGCGCGACCATCCGCACCGGCACCCCGAAAATTTCGGCGGGCATCCCCGACAGCGAGGACAGCCGCGGCGTCGCGACCACCAGCGCCCCCACCCGCTCATGCGCGGCATACCGGGCCAACTGCGCCAGCACCGACGAACCGCTGGCCCGCATCTTGACCTCGAGAGCCACGCAACCATCAACGAGGAAGTCGGGCCGGTCGCGCTGGGTGAGCCGAAATTCCCGCTCAACCCGAAAGTCGTGCTCCTGCAAGACCTGTTCGATACCGTCTTGCAGGGCGATCTCGCGCGCTGCACGGTAGATCCGCCGCCCCAGGACCGCCACAATATGGTCAGCGATTGCCACCGCATCCGCCGCGGTGTCTTGCGTGGCGTAGTGCGGCGCGCTCACTGTGCCACCACGCTGTCGAACCCAGCGAGCGCATCGCTGTCTGTCAGCAGTGCAGACCACCGCGGGTCGACGTCGATCATGTCGCGGTGCGCTCGTGCAGTCAGGCATTGCAGCGGCGTGTCTTTGCGCAGATATAGCGGGTGGCGCGGCTGTCCGCTGCAGGTCCAGCCCAGTACGGCGAGGCTGCCGCCGGTGGCCTGACAGATCCGCCACATCCGGCTGGCCACGGCCCGGGCCCGCGCCGGGTCGGCGTCAGCACCCCAGGCCAAGACGATCACGTCGTGCGCGGCGGCCTGGGCGTCGAGCTGAGCGTCATTGTCGTACTGCGGATCGTCGCTGGTCCCGATCGGATCATCCATGCCGCCAAGGTCTTTGGGGTTGGTGGCCCGCGCGGCGTACAGGTTGGTCAAGGTGACCGCGCTGTAGCCGAAACCGTCGGCAAACCCGATGTCACGCCGCGATGTGGGGTCGTCGCGGTGCTCGTCGGCGGCCGACGGGTTCAAGGAGATGAACATCAGTGCCGGCCCGGGCCCACGCCGGCAGCTCAGCCAGTACCGGTAGCGCCGATCCGACGAGAAGTGCGCTCGGCGCTCGGGGCGATGCCAGTGCGGCAGGTGAAGATCCAACATCAATGTCACAACACACCTCTTATGAGTGAAAAGCCCTGCGACTCAGGCGCTTTTGGCTGGCAGGGGACGTGAGCGCGCGTTGCGCGCCCCGCCGCCGAAGGTGCGCGCGCAGACCAAGACACGCTGTCCTGGTACGCGGCGGTTCCTGTTGTAGAGCACCATGATCGTGATCGCCATCCGCACACCTGCGGTGCCGGTCAGGGTCTCCCCCAACGCGGCAGCGTGGGTGCGCAGGGCCGGCGGAAGCACACCCAGCAGGGTGTCGGCCAGCCGCTCCGGATCGATACGGTCGCCCAGATGGTGTTGGATCAAGCCGATGCCATGGACAAGCGGCGCATCGTAGGCATCCATGCGCAGGTCCCACACCTGAAAAATCAATTCCAGGGTGTCGCGAATGAGATCGGCGCCGCCGAGGGCAAAAAGCTTCTCCAATGTCGCGGTGCAGCGCACGTTTCCGGCCTTGGGTGCGTGATGAATCTGCAGCTCCAAACTGGTCACGACGCGTTCAATCGCCAGCACGTCAGGATCACCGCTGGCCTTGCGGGCCTGCCAGTGATCCCAGGTGGACGGGCGCCGCCGTTCCCGGTTGAGCCGATCAAACAACCGGGCTTCGTCAGCTACCGTCAGACCCTCATGGATGCGGGCCACCATCGTGGCCTGGGGGTCACGCAATCGCGCAGCCTCCCAACGGTGTTGGCCATCAACCAGCGCGTAGCGCGGGTTGTGGTCGTGACCGCGATCGCTGACCTCGATCACCCCGGCCAGCCGGCGATCCCAGCCGGCGGCCAGCTTGCGGGCCCGGCCCATATCGACCGCGCGCTGATAGGACGGATCGACGAACAACTCCTCGACGCGCACCGCGTCGATGTAGCCGCCCGCGTTGGCCGCCGCCGCGGTGACACTCACACTCATCGTCATGCTGCTGTGGTCCTTCCTCGCCGCGCACCCGGTGTGCGCTCCACGCCGCCGCCGGCATAGATGTCGTGGCAGGCATCGCATCGGGTCCGGCCCGGTGAGTGCCAGGTGGCTTTGCAGTCCACGCACAACCCACGCCGGTACGCGTCATGCCCATCGGCAGGTGCCCCGCTGCCCGCCGCCGCCGGCGCTCGTCTCGCCGTGCCGCCGGCCGCCCTCATGCCGCCCCCTGGTCTTCGGCGACGACTCCTGGCCGCTGCGCGCTGCGCCGCCGTTGGCGACGCAACTCACGGACACGTTCGGCCATGGTCATCCCGCCCAGGACACCGCGCTGATCACGGCCCTTGTTCAGCCCATAGCTGCGGCACTCGTCCAACACCGGGCAGTACTGGCAGATCGCCTTGGCTTCGGCCTGCACCAACGGACTACGGCTTAGCCAGTCGACCTCGGGAAACGCAGCGCACGCCCCCTTTGAGACGAAGCTGACCAAGTCCACTTCCTCGCTGGCCGGCGGCGGTTCTGGACAAGGCAACGACAAATACCGGTGCACCGAGCGGGGAGTGACCCGCAAGTAGTCGGCGATCGCATCAGGTGACTGGCCACGATTGCGCATCCGGTGCGCGGTGATTCGGTGGTTGATCGATCGCGTATTCGGTGTTGTCGCAACCTCATTCATGATCGGTCCCCCAACGTGTTCTCACGCAGCCGCCGATACTGCGCGCCGACGTCGGCGATACCCAGCCGCGCCAACGCCTCAGGAACACGGCCCGGGCCGACCGCGGCGCGCGGGCGCCCGTCAGTGGGCTTCGCGTGGATTCCTAACCGCGACATCACCGCGGTGAGCGTCAGCATCATCGACGCGCTCGGGCACGCCACCTTCATCCCTTGTCGATTGAAATGCGCCGCGGCATGCACCGCCCCGCGGCTGACTCCCACCGCTGCGGGCATGCCCTGCCCGAACAGCCACCGACCATCACGAAAGCCATAGCGGCCCAACACGGTTTGCGGATTGGCGATGACGATCGTGCCGCCGTCGGCGCCGACGTCGATCAACTCGACATCCTTGTGCGCCAGAGCCTGCGCCATCCATAAGGCGGTGGGCCCGTCCTCGAAGTGAATCCGCATCCGTTGACCGACACGCTCGATGGGTGTGAACGCCAACACCGCCGCGACGTGACGCGTACGCGTCTCGGGATCCTCACCCACAGCGCACAGATGCAACCGGACCGCAGACACGAACGAAGCGAAATCCTGCGACTGCGGCCGCGGCCGCCGCGGGGGTGCACATTTGGTCGCGTTCATGCCGAGACCCCCAGCCCGGTGAGCTCACCTGAACCCGCCTGCAGGCCAGCGATCTCACCCAACCTGGCCATCGCTAGAGCCCACTGAGTTTTCTTGCGGCGCTCGGGCACCCACACGCCGGCATACAGCCCGCTCTCGGCCCCAGAGGCGACTGCGTCACCCGCGCATTGCCGCCCCACGGGGCAGCGCCGGCACATCTGCTCGAGGTGGACCCGCACATCCTGCTTGGGCCGATGCTCAGGGGTCCACAACTCCGGGGCATCCGAGGTCTCCAGGTAGCACACGGCCTGCTTGCGCCACTGCTGCTCACGGATCACCATCATCATCGCGCACGCCCCAATACCATTGGTGTGCTCGTAATTTCAGCGATAAACCGCACCGCCATGCCGGCTACTCGCGCGGCAGCGGGCCGGGCGGGATCGTCGAAACGAATCGCTGACCACAGCGCGTCGTATTCGCGTCGCAGGAAGCCGAATCCCTCGTGGCTCGACGACAAGGCGCGCCTGGGGCCCACGGCCGCGCGCACGGCGCGCTGCTCGGCCAGTGCGGCACGACACCGGTCGCCGGCGGGCCCAATGGGGTTGTAGAGGTCGGCGATGAACCGGACGGCCATCGCGCCGGCCTGCGTAGCCTCAATGCGGGCGTGGTCGATGCGGTTGGCGCGTACGTCCTCCCAGAGCTCGTCGACCTCCTCGCCCAGCAGCATCGCGCCCTCTTCGACCGATCCCCAGATGCGCGGATAGGCGGTCAGGCTTCGGGTCAACTCCTCCCAGATAGCCAGCTCGGCGCACTGGTAAGGGCCCGCGGGGGCCGCCATCAGCTCGGCGGGTGTTGAGAGGTCTTCGATGGTGCTCGCCTCGACGAACAGCGCTGGTGTGCTCATACCAGCACCGCCTGCCGGTCCAGGCCCAGGTGCCGGATGCACTCGGCGCACGCCTCGTCGCCAGGCACGCACGGCCAGCTGCACAGCAGGCAGGAGCTGGTGCAACTACGGCAGGCCCATTGGCCGTCCACCCGGACTGGCTCGATCGGCTCCTTGCCGCACAGCGGGCAGTCAGCGAAGGCCGCGGATGCGGGCCGACTGAGGCCCAAGGAGGCGGCGACGGCCCCTGCGGCCGCGTCTAGGCCGGTGTTGGTGCACGTCAGCACCGTGGAACGGACATTGAGGGCAGAAAGGCTTGATTCCGCTGATGGGTAGCCTCTACCCTGAGATTGACTCAGCAAAGTCATCTCCTCCTTCAGGGGGGAAGACCCTTGGGCGCGAAGCTGGTACCTTCGTCGTCCAAATCCCAGAGTTAGCCCCCTTCGGGGGGTTCTCTGTTTTCTGGGACAGGGTCATCGCTATTGACATGTGCGAAAAGCGCCGCGTCCGCGGCGGGCGCAGCTAGCTCAGCAGCCGTACCACCACCTTCGAAAAGCCCTGCGCGCCAAGAAACATCACAAGATCCGTCCTTCCCCTGCCGCAGGGTCGGCGATGGCTTGCCGCACCAGCTGGCGTTGGCGGGTGCTAAGCCGGACAAGGTGGTTGGCCAGCGCCGCGGCCTCGGTGCCGTCCGGCGCCATATCCCCGGGGTAGACGACCAGCCTCGGCTCGCCGTCCGGGGCCGGAATCTCGGCAACGAACCCAAACCGAGCAACATCTTCGCCGCAGGCGTGCAGCTGCCACCCCTGGCGCAGCAACGCCAGCGCCCACCAGTACGCGATACGCACCCCGCGGTCGGGTTGGCACACCCGCCCCGGAATCGGCGCCACGCACTTACGGATCGGCGCCGGCGCGTTCATCAAGCCGAGCCCGCGCAGCAGGTCCAGGAGCTCGTCGAGCTGCTCAGTCCACCCGAGGGCACCCAGGCGCCACACCGCTTCGGCGAGCAGGGTGGGCACGTCATGGGGAAGCGCAGGGTTGTGGTCGTTGCTGCGCACCACCTCGACGAGGCGATACGAGGCCAGTCGCACACTCACGCGCGCCGCCAGCTGATTGGCATCGAAGTGCACGCCAAGCAGCAGATCGCCGCGCCGGCGCAGTTCAGTGGTCCACCAGTACACGGGACGCACGGCCTGGGCGGGCTGCTTGATCCGCGAGGTGGGAATGGGGGCGAAGCATGGCTCGAACCCGGCAAGGGAGGGCATCTGAGGCGTTGGGCGATGCCCAAGTGCGTGAGGCAGTTTCACCAAATCCTCCTCATTAAGCCGGTCTTACGCACACCATACTCTAAACTAAGACGATAAAGTAAGACACTAGGATTAACAATTTTCGGGAGCCCTCGGTGAACCTGTCTAGCTATGACGCGCCAGGCCGTAGACCTCGTATGACGCGCCGTGTGCTGCGTGGCTTCAACGCACAGACCTTCGCCGAGATCCGCCGTCACAACGGCATCAGCGTCAGCGACCTCGCCCGGGTCGCCGACGTCTCGCCGGCGACCATCTTCAACTGGGAAGGCGGCAAGGGAACCCCTCAGGTGGATCTGCTTGCCCGCGTTATGCGCATCCTCGACACTCCGATCGAGCAGGTTGTGACCATCCCCGCCGACGAGCGCTACCCCGGTGACTGGCGTGTCCTCAAAGGGCTGACCCAGCCCGAGCTGGCCGCGGCCGCCAAGATCGCCACCACCACGCTGCGCGGCATCGAACGCGCCGACGCGGCACTCACTGACACCAACGCGGCCAAGCTCGCACAACGGCTCGGAATCAGCGTCGAGGAATACCAAGCGGCCTACCAGCGCGCCCGCCAACGGCCTCCCGGCGCCCCGGTGTAACGGCGTCGCAACTCCCAGCAAATCCCTGCGGTCGACATAGCCTCGATCGGTACGCGCCGCGCAGCTGAGCTGCGTGTGGGGCAGGGCCGGCGCGCAACCAGCAGCCACAGCCACAACGGGCCTGCTGGCGAGCCTTTCCATTCCCATCGGTCCTCCGAACGCCCTATGCCTTTGCCCCGGCACCGAGGCTGGGTACAGAAAAATTCCAACAGGTCAAACGCGGAAAGTCACGAAAGTGAGCAAAGGAAAAAACGACAACTCGCCAATAACGATTCGATAACAATCGCTGGGGGCGGAGTCGGGTCGGCGAATGGGGCCAGCCGGTGAGCAGCAGGCACAGGGCGGTGGCGCCGAGGGGTGCCCAGCGGACTGCGGCAGTGGGCCGTGATGCACGGGCGCTGTGCTTTGGCGCGCTGTTTTCCGGCGTCCTTGGGGGTGGTTCTGAGGCGCTCACGGGGCGCGGTCTCCTTGCCTGGGCCTGGTGGGTATGGGTGCAGACGCTACCAACAAAAACACAGCGGTGCAATGGTTTGAAACATTGCGCTAGGTTTTTTGCTGGGGTGTAGTCCAAAGCATGCAGGGCAGCACGGCAGCGCCCGAGGGCTTCACCCCTTGGCTTGGACAGGTCCCGGCCCCTACCGCACCACTACTCGATATCGGTGACATAGCGACACAATGCGCGATCGGGCGGTCGTTCCGCGACGTCTTGCAGACCCGTTTGGTCGCGTACCAAGTCGTATTTCGTCCCGCCACATCGCGCGACTCGACGCGACTCGGCTAACGCGTCTTGCGGCCTGCGTTCAGGCAGAGTCGACGATGTCTGAGAGCGCGAGCGGCCCGTCGAACTGGTTACGCCCGGCGAGGGTGTCATAGACAGCGCCGGGATCGTCCAAGGTGACCGCATCGAGGTCGACGCCCTCGACTGAGTGTGGATCGACCCGCACCCACCGCCACGGATGGGCCACTACCGCAGCGTCATTGAGAAAACCGGTGTAGTAGCCGTCGAGAATCGTTTCACCGGGCAGCATCACAAGATGCAGCGAGCCAAAGAAGTAGCGGTCGTTGTGATTACGGAAATGACCCATCAGGTGTCGACCGAACAGCCGTGCGGTCACATCGGTTTCGTGCCCGGCCGAATGACCTTCAAAGCGCGGCGCCGGCGGATAGTTGCGGGACACGATCCCCGCTCCCCGCACGGTGACCGTCGACAGATCGACGTGCCGGTAGCCGCCACTGATCAGGTAGCCCGTCGCCCAGAGCCCTCCCAACAGCGCAGGATCTAGGCCTGGCCCGATCCCGGCGAGCACATCGTCATCCACTGCAACTGATGGGCCGCGAGGCTGTCCGTGGCCGAACAGCTCTTTGGCCGTCCAGCCCGAGAACATCTGCTCGAGCACCACACAGTGATGCCCTTGGGGAAGGGTCCGCACCTGACCTCCGACCCAGCGGTAATACTGCGATTTCGTGGGCGGAACGGCATTGCGGGGCAGGTCTAATTCCCGGGCCACGCGCTTATATTCAGCGATGAATTCGGAGTAAGCGTGCATGTGACGTTCGTCGAGAAGCGCCTTCAACAAATTCGCCACAAAGCCAGCCTAGAAGCCAAAAGCGACTCTATGCGACTTCACCACGCGACTCGACGCGACTCCGAAAGACGAGAAGAGGCCCGGAAGCGACATCGCTTGGCGCAAACTGGGTGCCCGCGGTGCTTACGATGAAGCCAATGACCGCCACCTCGCTGTTCAAAGACCACGCCAGCGCCTACGCCGCCTGGTCGGTGAAGAATCCGGTCAACAACCAATACGACCGGCCCACCATCCTTGAACTGGCCGGCGATTTGAGCGGAAAACACGTTCTCGAACTGGGATGCGCCGCCGGCGGCCTGACCACCCATCTGGTCCAACGAGCCGCCGAGGTCCTCGCCGTTGACGCCGAGCCGCAAATGATCGAGCTCGCCCGTCAACGGCTCGGCACTGCGGCCCAGTTCGAACTCGTCGACCTCGACCAGCCCACCGACATCGCCCCACCCGCCAGCGTGGACGTCGTCGTGGCCTCGCTAGTCCTGCACTACATCCAAGACTGGGCTCCGCTGATGCGAGAGCTTCACCGCTGCCTCAAGCCCGGCGGAACGCTGGTCTTCTCCATGCACCACCCCATCACCGGATGGCTGTTGTCAGATCGCGCGGATTACCACCGCACGCAGCTGGTCAGCGAGGTGTGGAACTGGGGTGGCCTCGAGGTGACAGCCCAGTCATACCGCCGGCCCCTATCGAGCATCTTCGGTGAACTCCGACGCGCAGGCTTCAGCATCGACACCGTCGAAGAACCACAGATCCAGCCCACCGCTGACATCGACGCCGAGCTGCTCCACGCACTGAACACCCAACCGTTCTTCCTCTACATACGCGCCCAACGCGACTAACTACCCGCCGCCATGAATCCTGCTGTGCGCGTGAAGATTTGCGGCATCGGCACCACTGACGACCTGGCGGCCGCGGTCACCGCCGGCGCCGACGCAATAGGACTGATCGTTGGCACCACACACCTCAGCGAAGATGAACTCGACATCGAACAAGCCCAACACCTCGCCGCGGCCACCCCGGTGTTCGTTTCCACGGTGCTGGTCACCCACCTCACGGAGGCCTCCCGCATCTGCGAAGTGGCAGACCTCCTCGGCGTCGACACCATCCAAGTCCACGGCGAGCTGACCGCCACTGCCGCGCGCGAACTCTGGCGCCACCGCGCACACCGCCGCATTATTCGCACCGTGCACATCACCGGCTCGCAGAGCATCGACGAAGCCGACGAAGCAGCCACCGCCGCCCACGCGCTCCTGCTCGATAGCCGCACCGAAACCCGTTTGGGCGGCACCGGCCTCACGCACGACTGGACCACCAGCCGTCGCATCGTCGAACGCCTCCACCCGCTGCCGGTCATCCTCGCCGGCGGCCTGGCCGCAGACAACGTCGGCCAAGCCATCGACACCGTCCACCCATTCGGCGTCGACGCCAACAGCCGCCTCAAATCCGCGACCGGCCGCAAAGACCCCGCCGCCTGCACAGCCTTCGTCGCAGCCGCCACCACCCGCGTCAGGTAAAAAGCCGCAACGTCGCTCTACGGCGCTATCGTCGCCCCATGAGGCCAGCATGAGCACCCAGGCCGACACCACAAGACCAGGCGCAATCGACCTCGCGCCTGGCGTCCAGCTGCCACCTGAAATCGTGACCGCCGGTGTCGCGGTACTAGCCAACCGCGGCGGCGGAAAATCCGCCGTCACACACCGACTCGTCGAACTCATGCACACCGCCGGCCTGCCAGTGGTCGTACTCGACGTCAAAGGCGACTGGTGGGGCATCCGCTCCAGCGCCGACGGCAAGGGCCCAGGCCTGCCCTTCGTCATCTTCGGCGGAGACCACCACGACGTACCCCTGGAACCAACCGCCGGCCAGTTACTCGCAGACCTCATCGTCGACGACCGGATCCCCGCCGTGCTGGACCTATCACACATGAGCAAGGCACAAGCACGCACATTTGCCACCGCATTCGCCGAACGGCTCTACCACCGCAACCGCGACCCCCTCCACGTGGTGATCGAAGAAGCCGACGTCCTCATCCCCCAGCGCGTATCAGCCGACACCGCGCGACTTTTGGGTGCAATGGAAGACCTCGCCAAACGCGGCCGCCACCGCGGCCTGGGCCTCACAGTGGTCAGTCAGCGCGCACAAGAAACCGCAAAATCCGTACTGGAACTGATGGAGACGGTGATCCTGCTCCGCATGACCGGACCCCGCTCGATCAAAGCCGTCCAAGACTGGATCAACGTCAACGCCGACCACGACGACACCACCGCCCGCCAAGTCATAGCATCCCTGCCATCACTGGCCGTAGGCGAAGGATGGGTGTGGAGCCCCGGGTTCCTCCGAATCCTCAAGCGCACAACGTTTCCGATGTTCAGCACCTTCGATTCGCACGCCACACCCAAGCCAGGACAAACACGGGTGGTCCCGAAGAAACGCGCCGACATCGACCTCGACAAACTCGGCGCAGAGATCGCCGCAACACGAGAACGCGCCCACCACAACGACCCACACACTCTTCACGCCGAAATACAGTCCCTGCGCAGCCAACTCGCCGCCGCCAGCGCACGCGCAGACCAGGCGACCCAGCAGGCGTCCGCCGCCGCGCAGCTCCTCGAGCAGCGCGAGAGTGAAATCGCCACACTGCGCGCACAACTGACCGACCTTCAGACACGACGTCACGAAGACCCCCACGTCGTCAAGTCACTGCGATCAGCGGCCGAACTGATCAACTCGGCACTGCACACCCTCACCACCGCGCCGGCACCGCCTACCGCACCAGCGCACGAGACCACATCCTCGACACGGCCTGCCGAGCCCAAGCACCCGAGCCAACCACGCCCCACCAACGCTGCCACCGCACAGCACAACGGCGACCCATGCTCCCCCACCACCCTCGGCCAACCGGCCGAACCAAACAGTGACGCGCCGTTGCGGTTTCGCTCCGGAGCGCACCGCATGATCACCGCGCTGGCTCGAATGGCCCCGCTGCGACTCACCAAATCCCAGTGGGCCACGGTCGCGCGAATGAAGCACACCGGCGGCACCTGGTCGACCTACCTCGGACAACTGCGCCGCGCAGGACTCATCGATGAAAACGCCACCGGGTTCACCTTGACCGAGGCCGGCTGGCAATACGTCGGCCACCGGCCCAAACCCATGACCGCCCAAGAGCTCCAGCAGCACTACCTCGGCATCCTGCGCGCCGGAGCGGCGCGAATGCTCCAAGCAGCCATCGACGCCTACCCGAACGGGTTGACCAGAGATCAGATCGCCCAGGCAGCCGATGTGAGCGTCAGTGGCGGCACCTTTTCGACCTACCTCGGCCAGCTGCGCCGCAACGGCCTCGTCGAACAACGCGGTGACCTCGTCGTTGCCACCGACGTCCTCATGCGCGCAGCATCAGGCGCAAGCGACTCACTGCCACACAGGGATTCAGAACAGCGCTGAAAGTCACGGGTGTCAGCCTGTTGCTTTTAGGCTGTTCGGCGCAGCCGAAGAACGTCGCGCACCACGCAGCCGACGCGCTCGGCGGCCTCCGCGGCCGATAGCGTCGGATTGAGCAGAATCTGCAGCTCGTCGGCAGTGAACCTGGGTTCGGCATCCCAGGGTGCCTCATCCCACCCGGTTTCGCTGAAGCCGGAAAACAATTCGTCGCGCACAGCAATCCTCACGAAAGTTGATGCTGAAGGGGAGCTTTCGAGCGCCATTACAAGATAGCCATCGCCGAGCGCTCCGCGGGGCGTCATCGCCGCCTCGGAAGAACCGCTCGCGTCGATCGTACCGGCGCCACCTCCCGTCAGTCATTTCGAGATGTCGGCTCAACGAACCTCCACCCGATCACGAATTCGGCCCAGCCACGCGCATGTGGCCGGGGCCGGCCGAGCTCCACCCAGGCTCTATGTGGTTCGTCGAAGACCCAGCGAAACACCAGGCCGGTGTCGCCCTCGCCCAGGAACGGCGCCGCGGCGACGTAGCGGTGACCCGCCGCTGCAAAAGCAGCCGCGAAGGCCGACCACTCACTGTCGTTCTCCCACCACAGCGGAGTGAGCGCGCCGGACTCCTCCAGCTCAGCAAGTGCCGCAACCTCGCCATGGGTGTCCACCGCGTGAACGAAACGGGCCCACCTCGGGTGGGGCCGCCGCGGCTTGCCGAGCCTTTCCCACAGCGCATGCGCGTTGTCCCAATGCCACGGCTTCTCCCAGAATTCCCACGGATCATCCGGCCAGCCGTCGGACTTCGTGGCAGCCAGAACGCACGCGAACTCGAACACCGCGCGGCTGAAATCGATCCACCGCCCACCTCTTTCATGCTCACCCATCGTGGCGTCCGCCGCGTATAGCAGTGTCAGTCACTCCCGAGCGTGGTAATCACGCCCCCTTCTTGGGAGGCATAGTGCTCGGCGAGAGCGTGCTCGGCATCAGTGAACGCGCGGATCGCCTCGGGCCGGCCAGGAACTCGAACCAACATCGTCAGATCTTGGATTCGCGCGGGAGGCAGTTTCGGCGCCTGCCGACTACTGTGCAAAGGCTCAGACACCAGCCCATTATCGACGACCGAACCGACATCACCGACGCAACAGCTCGACGCCCCAAGGGGCAACCGCGCTGTGCCGACGGACGAATTGATCGCCCTGTCATGAGACGGCGTTACGGTCGGCAACGTGCACGCCACCGAGACCACAACCCGAAGGCACCGCGCCAGCCGGTGGGCCGTGGCTGCGGCCGCGGCGATCACTGTCGGCTGCGCCCACCTCGGTGTCAGCCAAGCCGGCCCAGCGGCGCCGCCGCGGGCGACTGGCTCCGTGGCCGGCCTACTCGCACAGGTACGCATCGTCGACCAGATAAACCCCGCACCCGGGTATGACCGCGGATGCGGAAAAGGACACGGCTGCGTGTTCGGCCCCGCCTGGAACGATCCCCTCGATCACACCGGCTGCGACACCCGCAACCGCCTGCTGCACACCGCGTTACACGACATCGAATACAAGCCGGGAACGCGGAACTGCAAGGTCATCGCGGGCCGGCTAGAGCCCGATCCCTACACCGGGCAAATCGTCGACCTCAAACACGTGGCGGTCGATCACATCGTGCCGCTGCGGGCTTCCTGGAATGCAGGTGCGGCCCAATGGGATTTGCAGCAGCGCCGGATCTTCGCCAACGACATGACCGAACTCGTCGCGGTATCCAGCTCAGCCAACAGCAGCAAAGGCGACTCCACCCTGTCCGAATGGCTACCCGCGATCGACAAATGCCCCTACGTCATCCGCTATCTCACCGTCACCGTCAAGTACCAGCTGCCGATCACCGTCAAAGACCGCGCGGCCGCGGCTGCGGCCTGCCAGAGCGACTGAGCGCGCGATCTCTTCGCCGTCCGTGCCACACAATGTCGATAGGTGCCGCCCGGCCGGGGCGGATGGTGTCGCAGAATATTTGGCATGCGGCTCGCCCACATCAAGTGCCTGATCGTCAGCGCCGCGGAAAGCAGGCGCATCGACTCAGTCCCCGAGCTGCCATGAGCCGGCGGCGCGGCGCGCCCTGGGCGGCGACGAGCGTTCCGATCATCCGCCGGCAGTGGTGCAGCGCGCTCGAGGCCACAGCGGAGATCTCATTCGACCAGTACAAGGTCCCACCACCGCCGGATGCCTCAGCGCACGACATCGCCACGGCGAAAAGGATCCAACGTCTGATCGCGAGATTCGCCGACACCGCCCCCATCATCAGAGCCGAAGCCCAGGCCCTGCGCACCGCGGAGCTCTACTGGGTCGCCCGCGACATGGTCGACGTCGTTTTGGATGCTGCCCAATCCCTACCGGAATGGACACCGGCAGCCGCGTTACCGGCTCCCACCGGCATGCTGTGCTGGGCGAAATCCGCGGGCACCGTCCCTTCGGGAACACTCAAACCCGACGCGGTGGAGGCCGGGCTGAACAACCCGGCCTACATCGCCCAAGGCCTCACCCCAGACGTCGCCACCATCATCGACATCTCCTGGGACGGCGTGTGGTGGTGGAGCAGACCAGATGGCCTGCTCCAATTGGTGCCGTTCTCACGCGAGGACCAAAACCCTGAGGTGTTACGGCTCGCCGACACCACCTCCCCGGTCTGGGCAGCGCAAACCATCATGGCCAAACCCGACGTCCCGCGTACTGAGGAAGCCAACAACACCGAAAGCGCGCACCCCTTCGTCAGCGTCGTAGGAGCGGCCTGGTTACTCATGGCCCAAGCCAACGTCGCCGAAACCCGCACCATCGGATCTCCTCGACCCCCGGAGCCCCAACCGGCTGACATCGAAGATGATCACCAGCCCCCAGAGCGACCGCCGCGAGAACCCTCAACCGTGACGATCGTCGACCTGCGTGCCCGAGCAGCCACCTATGAACCCGGCGCCGAGCCCGGCCGCACCTACAACCACCGCTTCCCCGTCGCGGGCCACTGGCGCCAGCAGGCCTGGGGCCCCAACCACAGCTGGCGCAAACCCAAGTACATCGGCGACTACATCAAGGGCCCCAAAGGTGCTCCGCTGATCGCCCCGAAAACCCGGGTGCACGTACTACGCAAAGGCCGCTGACCAGTGACCAATCCTCAAGAGCCGCAAGGCCTCAAGCTCTCCGAGGCCGCGAAACTCTGCGGTATCAGCGCTGACACGCTGCAGTTGCTGATCGCTGATGAGCTGCTGCCGCAAGCGCTGAGATCTGCCCGCGGACACGCCTACCTGCCCGCGGCCAATGTGCCCACCTGGCAGCACTGCCGACAGCTCGTGCTGCGGCAGCGCGACCGACACCTGCAACGCGCGGCGGATTTGATCGCGCGCGTCGAGGTCGAGCTCGAGGCGATCCGCAACGACATCACCGAGGCCCGCGACCACCCGGCTGAGCCCCTTGGCGTCGATCTCCTCGGCGCCACGAGCTATGCGACCTACGGGAACACCACCACTACGCTGGCGGCCACACTGCAGCAACTCGACCTGGTGCGCATGCAGATCGTCCGTTATCACTCTGCGTTGCAGGCGATTACCGACAAGGACCGCGGCTAAAAGCGCTCGCGGGGGTTCATTTGAGCCGCGGCCCACGGTTGGAGACCCCCGTGCTTGTCGCCGGCGTTGTTGACCCTGCCCGCTCGTATGGGTGTTTACGCTGGGTTGTGGCATTTACCGTCGTCGACCTCGCCGGGGCGGGATGGGTGCGTGGTGAACGCGAACCTGGTGGTGATGAAAGCAAGCGGTGGTTCATTCCCCCCGAACGCAGCCCGTACGCGGGCCGAGAGTGGTTGTTCAAGCCGCGCCGAACCAAGGAGTTGTTGCTCTCCACACAGCGCCAACAGCGTGGAGACACGCCCGACGTGCTGGTCCGAGGGGACGACTGGGCGGAGAAGATCTCATTCGAACTGGCCCACCTCATGACGGTGCCGGCCGCGACAACGGAATTGGCCCTGTCGGTGCAGCTCAGCGATCACCGACCGGTCCGGGGCTCGATCAGCCGCGATGTGCGGCCGAGTGGGTGGGTGCTCAGCGCAGGAGCGAGTCGGCTTGAGGAATTCGACGACGCCTTCGACGCCGACACTGGCCACGGACACACCATGGACGCGATCGCGCAGGCGCTCGCCGGGCTGAGCGGGCCACCGGAAACCCCGTACGAGGCGTGGCCGGCGTTCGACGTATTCGTCGGCTACCTCGTGTTGGACGCCTGGATCGTCAATACCGACCGTCACGCCTACAACTGGGCGCTGGTCCAGGCGCCGAGCGGCGTCATGCGCCTGGCCCACAGCTTCGATCACGGCAGTGCCCTGGGCAGCGGGTACGGCGAAGCCCTGCACGCGCGGGCGCTCGAGGAGGGCATCGAAACATGGTCCCGACGCGGGAAAGCCTCTCGGTTTCCTGACTCAGGCCCGCTGACACTGGTCGAGCTGGGGTTGCATGCGCTTCAGGCGGCAAGCCCACCGGCGCGCGCCCACTGGATGCGGCAAATATCGCAGGTCAGCGACCATGCATGCGAAGATATCGTGCAATCAATACCCGACATGTCAGAGGTAACCCGTAGGTTTGTTACCGAAGTTCTCGCAGTGAATCGGAGGCGGCTGATCGATGGCGCATAGCGGTCTTCTGATTCGCACCAACGGGATCCGGACTCCCGCAACGGTGGCGCGGCTCATCGTGACCCGACGCGACCCTGACGGCACGTATCGGGCAATAGGCTTCCTCGACAAACTCGTCGACGGAACCTTCGAGTTCGCGTATTTGCAGGCGGCAGTGCGGCATCCGTCGTTTGTGCCGCTGATCGGCTTCAGCGACGTCGGCCGCCGCTATCGTCGCGCCCACCTGTTTTCCGCGTTCGCCGAGCGCGTCATCGGCGCCAAGCGAGCCGACAGGCCACAGTACTTGGCGAGCCTGAACCTGGCTGAAGACGCTGATTCGTGGGAGATTCTCACCGCCTCGGGCGGATATCGAGAGGGCGACACGATCGAACTCATTGCGCTACCACAGATTGACCAGGCCAGGGGGCGCACCGAGGCGCGGTTCTTGGCGCACGGCATCCGTTACTGCACTGATGAGGCCAGCCGCGCAATTTCGGCGCTGACACGCGACACCGTGCTGGGACTACAGCGTGTACCCGACAACCCGGTGAACCCATCGGCCATCAGGATCACTCACCGCGACCTGCACTTGGGGTACGTGCCCGACCCCCTGATCGACTACGTCAGCGCAGTGATCTCCGGCGGCCAAGCGCGTCTAAGCGTCGTGCAGGCAAACCCTCCGGAGACCAACCCGCATTTGCGGCTCCTGCTGCGCCTGGATGGAGTACTCCGCGGGCCTTCGCCGTTCGATGGCCCACAATGGCGCACAGCGGCCTAACAGGCGATACGTTCGGGTAGACGCGGCGCGCTCGGGTCACACCTACCAACGCAGAAGAGAAGCATGATCACGCTTCTGGCTAGGCACAACGGACAGTTGTGCAGGGTCGAGCCTACGGCCGGCCAGCTGATTCGATAACGGCGATGTCATTGCCCGCCGACGTCGCCAAAGTGCTTCACAGGGGGCGGCCCAACGGGCACACGGGCGTGTAGGTTGCGCGCTTTGTCCCGTTCGTCGGGCCCCTCGGGGCGCGGCTCGTAGAGCAGCACCCAGCTGCTGAACCGGATCGCGAAGTTAAGTTGCTTGTCGAAAAAAGGGCTGCTGTAGACATACCGCTTCGCCTGCGAGAACGTGAAGAACACCTGGCCGCTCTCGTCATCAACTTGCGCGTCAATCCCAATGCTGTCGACTGCGGCGGTGAAGGGTTCGGCGTCGCTGGCCGCCAGGGACGTCAAGACTGCCGTCGAGGAGTGCTCTACGCGCTTTTGGCGCTGGTCTGTCGAGTCAAATCCGTGCAGTATGAGTGGGCTGGGAGAACGAAAAGTCTCGCGCACAATCTGGCCGGCCGCGATGGAAATCGTAAGGCTCTCAAGATCTTCCCTCGTCACGAGATACTGGACGTACGCGAGAGTGTTATACGGGTAGGGGCCGGCGACTGGTATGCGCAGGACCTGCGATTCTGGCGGGATAAGCGGTGCAGTCATCCCAGCTTCTTCTTCAAAGAAGCGGTGAAGTCGATGTCGGAGCGCGTCGGCTGGGCGACGGTGAGGGTCACGAGGTCGCCATGTGGTGCATCGAATAGGACACCGTCGCCGAGGCTGCCATCTTGTGCCACGGTGACTTTCAGTTCGAGCCCCTTGGGAGGTTCGACGATTCGATATACAGCCCGGGTGGTTTCTTCATCGATGCTCACAGAAACAATCTCCCCAGGCGTAATCGGTGTGAGCACCTCAGTGAATTCACCGAATTGCCCGGGGCCACTATTTTTTTCGGTAATCTCCCGCCTATTGGCCACCACGGTGAAGATTCCCGAAACGCCAGCGGGATCCGGTGTAGGCGGCCGGAACCACTGTGTCGGCCACGAGATGGTGCCTGAGATCTCCGCGACCACTTTGCGTGTGGTCAGCACGATCTGGTAGCTGAAACGGGAAAGCGCCGACCACTCACCGATGAGGACGAGGTCAGTATGGAGCACAAGCTCGCCGGCGTCGTCCACGTCGACGGTCGCGGCGTCGGTGGCGAAGGTGTATTCCGATTCCCCATTGGCGACGCTCGCCAATCCGACGAACACCGCGGGCGTGCCTTCTATGTCGTCGACCCGCTCGCGCAGATGAAGAACGCACTTGTCCGCATGGCGGTTATCGTCGTTGATCTTCCAGTTCGGACAAGCTATCCCTGAGATGACGACGAGGTGGCGCCCGAGTACCCCAAGATCAGCGTCAATACGGCGATGACTTGTGACATCTCCGTCACGGAGCCGATCAAGATCCATGGACCCGATCTAAGCGGAAAGCGGGAGACCGCGCAGTCGTATCCGGCTATCGAGCCATGGCATTGGCGGCGGCCCGGCCCGCACTCGCGTCACCAAAACTCACCGGGCAAACGAGTACCTTATAGGGCCTCTGCAGCCATCGGTCATTGATCGACCGACGGTGTCCGCTCGGGTTGTTACCATCCGAATTTAGACGAATGCGATTAGTCTGCGCCGCAATTCTTTCCGGCCGATCTGTTGTCTACCGCTCCCCGTCCGAGGTTCGACCTGAAGGAAAGTAGCGAAGGATCCAAGATCATGATTACGCTTCTGGCCAGCCATAACGAAGAGCTGTACAAGATCGAGCCTTGGTGTGTGGCCGACATCGCCGACCTGGTCCGCGGCGATCGACTGCAAGTGCTCACCAGTAGCGACGGCGTGCTCGATTTCTGGTTCAGTCACAGCCCGTGGCTGCGGGTCAACCGTCAGGCGACGGGGTTGCTGCTGGCCACCACCCGCTTCACCGCCCACGAGGTGCCCCTGCTGCGCGGCGACATCGTCATCGCCGCCCACGATAGCGCCGGCGATCTTGCCAGCCTCACCGACACTCAGATGAGCCGGCTGATCAACAGCGAACACAGCTGGCGCGAAGAACGCATCCTGCGCCGCCGCTTCGACCGAGACCTTCGCGCGCAACGCCGTACTCGTGCCGCCGCCGAGGCCGCCGCCCGAAAATCGCTACTGGGGCGTGCTTTTGGGCGAACGCACACCCAGGGCCGTAGCTGACAAAAACCTCCCCGCCCCCAGGAGGGTTGGAAGGGGCGCGCGTTATTGCGGTGTGGTCTGCCCGGGCAGCATGCTATGCGGGTTATACGGCTCGGGAACCATATCTCCATGCCACAGATAGATCCCTGAGCCCGGCAGCCATTCGTCATACCCGTAGGGCGGCAAAGGGTTTGGCGTAACACCCGGCGAATACATCTTGGCGCCAGGGAAATCCGATTGCGGCACCCACACCCCCGACTTCGGGGTCAGCTCAACGTATTGGATCTCGTTGCCATGTTCGTCATAGAACGGCGCCGGGCCTAATTGATTGGGCGGCAGGACTTTCACCCCGGGGATCTCATCGGAGCGCACGAAACTGTGCGGAACTTGATCAGGATCTTTGGTCCTGTCGTAGATATCAACCCACGGCGGCGCATCGGCAGTGTTCGGCGGCCCCTTTCCGCCTTTGCCTGCGATGTAAGGCATGTGGCGTTTGTCGCCGGGCTTCCACGTCTTGGAGTCCAACGGCGTGGCCGGGGAGTCTTTGCCTTGCCCAGTACCGGGCAGATCGGTGGAGAAGTCCGCTGCCTTGTACCGCTGTGCGTCCTGGCCGTCGACCCGGGTGTAGGTGTCGGCGTGCTCAGTGAGCCGCTGGGCGTAGGTGTTGAAATCAGCAACCTTGGCCTGCACCGGCCCTTCAGCCTTGGCCAGACCGGCCGCGATCCCGACCGCGGTGGGATAGCCCATCGGTCCGTGGGTGTCGATCACCTTCTGCACCTCGTCGGCGGCCTGCGGCGAAATCTGCGCCGCACGGTGCGCCAACTGCGAATAGGCGTCAGCGAAGCGCACCAAATCAGCCGGATTGGCGTCTAACTCAGCCACACCACGTCTCCTACCTGGATCAATCCAACAACTAGCCCCGATTCTCCCCGATAACTGTGACACCAGGCGACACTTGCGCGCCGATTGCAGCGTCCTTTTCTCAAGCCCGCCAGTCCACAGCGACAGCCAGCGCCGCGCACACCGTCCGCATCGGCTCCTCAGCCAGTCGCCCCAGGCGGGCATGCAGCGCGACGACGGGAACGCAGTCGACCAGATCCAGGTTCACCGCCCCGGGACGGGACACGGGCTCATCCTCGGGCTGCAACACCACTTCGCTGGCACAGCCCGCGCACCGTCGTCGTGCACGGCGCCACCAGGACCCGCTGCAACCGTGCGATGGCCTCCATCACGCGCGAGCACTGCTAGTACCCGAACGGCGCGCGGCGCCGCCCTCGGCCGGTACGGTTCAGCCACGATGACGAAAGCACGCCGCTCCCCCTGGCTCGACGACCGCGCCGCGCTGCTGGTCTCCCTGCTCGCCGACCGGCACGGACTCACCGTCAGCGAGGACACCGCCCGCCAGGACATCTCTGACGACCTCGACCACGTCGCCCGCCTCGTGCGCATCGGCCGCCAGGCTGCCAAGGTCTACATCACCGACGACATGATCAGCAAGATGGCTGACCGCATCGCCGCCGCCGTCGCCGAACACCAGACCGCCACCGCAGCCGGGGGCATCGAGCATCAGCACGTCGTCGACCTCGACACCGAACGCCGCCGGCGCCGCTGAATCAACGGCCGCCCACCGCCACGATCAACGCGGCGCACACCGCCGCCATCCTCGAATCCGCTAGCCGACCCAGCCGCGTCCCCAGCGCCGCCACCGGCACACTTTCCACCAGATCCAGATTCACCGCCGCACGCTGGGGCACCGGATCGCCACTCGGGTCGAGCACCACCTCGCTGGCCAGTCCCCGCACCGTCGTCGTGCATGGCGCCACGAGCACACGCCGCAACTTCGGAATCGCCGCATCACGGGACAGCACCACGACAGGCCGCGCGCCCGAGCCGGGGATCTCGCACCACCACAGCTCACCGCGCGCCGGCAGGGTCATATTCGACCCGCAGACCGGCGCCAGTCGGCGACCTCGCCCCACTGGTCGGGCTCGTCGGCCGGGTGCTCGTCGTAGGCGGCGTAGCTCGCGTCGACCTCGGCGGCCCGGTTGGCGGCCAGGAGCGCCCCCAGGGCCTCATCGAACAAGGCGTGGTCCTTGGCGCCGGCCCGCAGTGTGCGCGCGCTGGCGAGCAGATCGGCGTCCACCGTTGTGCTCACCCTGGTGCGATTGCCGGGCATGGCATAAGTGTGGCACGCACGCGGGACACCAGGCAGGAGTCCGCGCTCACCGCGACGGCCGCCCGAAGGTCTCGCGCAGCAAGCTCAGCGCCACACCGGTAGCGGTGAGGGCCTGGCCGACATCGTGGGTGCAATACCCGTAGCCGATGCCGACGGCCACGGCCATAGCCGCGCGGGTGATCGCGCCCACCCGGCCACGCCGTTCGGATGTCGGTTCGGGGGTGGTGTCCTGATGCTCGGTCATCGGCTGTGTGGTCCTTCCATGAGATCAACGGTGCCCCTTCTTAGGCACCTACCTACGAAGTACCGACCCGAGCGACCGTTTCCGTCGGAACGATCCGGACGAATTTTAGTCGGAATCCACCCGCTCAGACCCCAGGTGTGGCTACCCACACCGGAGCCAGCGTCTTCTGGATAGGCGTCGCAGATCCTCCAGCGCCGCGCCCAGGCCCTCGATGAGCGGAAGGGGCATCAGCGCGTCGGCGGCTGCTGCTTTGCGAGGTAGGCCTGCGCTGCGGCCGATCGTTGGTGGCCGGCCGGAACGACCCGTCCCTCCAACTTGGCCGACGCCTTCACAGCGCGCATCGCAGAGCGTTTCACCGCAGCCTTCGAGACCACGACCTTCTTCGGCGTTCTACGTTCCACGGGGCACACCTCCTTGACGACTCGACCAGCGGATTCGATGCTACCGGCCCCGCGGGCGCCCACCTAGCCCGATGCGCGGCATCAACCACAGCGTGCTGCGTCGCCGGCCGCCTTCGAGGATGAATGTCGTACCGCGAGAGGATGATGCTTGGCATGACTGTCTTTGAGCTTCTGATGGCTTCTTCGGCGGTGTGTATGTTGCTCGGTTCGTTTATTTACCGTGCGGCTGCGACGTCGGAGGGCCAGCGACGGCGTGGTGTCGTCTATGGGCTATGGCTGACTGCGGGACTGCTTGGCGTCAGCACTGTCGTAGCTTCTGTGATCCGTTGTGCGACCGGAGGTATGGTCGGCTACGCGGCCGGTGAGATCGTTGCCGGAATTTTTTTCGGCGCATTGTTTAGCGCGGTGTCGGTGTGCTTGCTTGGTTTAACTGGATTTTGGGCAGTGGTTCGCCGCCACTTCTGATGCCGTTACTCGGACGACCGCACGGCGCGCTGACCCACCAGCCGCCCGGGCTTCCCGGATCACCTATCGGTGACCGTGGCCGGTAGAACCGTCGTCGGCCGACGCGGCGCTCAGGGCGCATTCAGCGGCACGGCGTGCAGGCGCAGGTACTCCATCAGTGCTGGTTCGGGCCACCCGGAGACCCGATAGCGCCGCGGGAACACCGCCGAGGTTGGCGCGATCCCGACCACGTCGACGACCACCGAGAAGGGCACCAGGAACTGCTCGTGGTTGTTGTCGATGAACACGATGTAGTCGACCTCGGGTAAGTCGTAGGTCACGCCTTCACCCCACACGGTGGCCGAGGCCAGGCCGTGCCCGGTTTCGATGACTTGCGCGGCCGCCACATACACCGCGACCAGGTCATCCTCGTAGGCCTGCTTCAAGAACTCGGTCTGTTCCTCGTATTGGCGAAACGCCGCGCACGTGCGCGCCCGCACTGCCAACCGTCTTAACGGATGCGGACCGGCCTTGTCGAAGGGGACCAGCCGCCCGCCGTGGACGGTGAATCCCTCTGGGGAGACCGGTCTTTCGGCCTCGCAATACATCTTCTCGGCGACCTCGAAGAACTTCGCCCCCTCATCAGGGTCGTCGCTGCCGATGATCAAGACGTCTTCGCTGGGCACAAACGCCACCGGGCGCGGACCCTCAGGCCGGCCGAACCCTGCCAGCCACCCGGGCGTCAGAATCGCCGAGCTGATGTAGGTCGCCTGCTCGACGTCGTAGAAGGCCGGCGCCTCGGTGCACGACACCTCGGTGCTCACCGGGTGAAGCGCTGCAACATTGTCTCGGCCGGCGGCGAAAGCCTCCCGCCAACTCACACCCCACTGCTTGGTGTTCGCGACGGTGACGATGAGGCGCGCCTGCGGGAAGTCCAGCGCCACCAACTCATGTGCGAACGCCGACACCGGCTGCCGCCACGCGACCGCCTCACCAGGTCGGCGCAAGCTGGCGTAGGTTGACGGCCGCAAGATGGACCGCAACAACGGCCTGGCTTCCTCCCAGGTTTGCGGTGGCTCAGGCAGCATCAGTGTCGTCCCCAATTCTCGATCGCCAGGACCGGGTCGCCCGGTCTGATCACCAACGGCGGCTTCGTGCCAGCGACCAGCTGCGCCAACGGCGAGGTGGGACTGTAGGGCACCTCGTAGCGTGTGATGTCGCCGCTGGCGTCCAGAATCAAGTTCGTCAGGATCTGCACCAACGTCTGCTTGCCTGCTCTGCCGCCGCTAGGCCCGGTGTCTGTCACTCCGAAACCTGTTGCGGGCAAAGGCCACACCGCGCCCCGTGAGTCGCGGAACATACCGCCGTCGCGCTCGTAGAACAATTCGGTCAGTTGGCCAGTCGCCGGGACCGATCGCCCCACCGTCGAGTAGATGGTGTCCCGGCTCGCCATGACCCAGCAGTGGGGATTGAACGGGTCCCGGTAGGTCATCATGTCCGCCGCGGCGGCGCGGTTGGCCCGCGCCCGCCAGAACCCGAGCTCGCGGCCATCAGCAGGCTCGAGGCGGGTGATCCATTCCTGTGCCAACGGATTGGAAGCGATGGGGATCGCAAGAACGTCGGAGATCGGGCTATGACCCACAAGCAGCTTGAGCATGTCCTCGGCGATCGCGGGATCGTCGCAGACTTGGTGCAGCAGCACCGCCACCTCCGCCTTGGTGATCTGCACTGCCGGGCGGCTGAGGTCGACATCGGCTACCGCGGCATGCAGCAGACCGGGCCGGGCGGGTATCTGCTGGCGATCCTGATCACCGATGCATCCCGATGCCGCGTCCCGGTTGAGGTACTCGATCGCACGGCCCACCAGAGAGCTCACGTATTCCGTCGTGTCGGTGGTGACAAGAGCTGCCAGCCGTCGCGGATCCGGGCCATCTCCCACCCGGGCTCGGATGCGCTGTACCGGGGCACCCGGCTGCCAGGCCGCGATCGCGTCGACGTTCCGCAACGCCGGCGGCCACCACGGGAGGTCGACCCGTAGGAGCCCGGCCACCTCGAACCAGCCGCAGGTGGCCACGCGATGATGGCGGTCTGCCACGGCGACGTAGGGCGCTGAACCGCCGTCGTTGGCCCTGTGGGTCGACATTTCCGGTAGGTAGACCGCCGTGGCCCACGGCAGGCGCGCCAACAACGGTGCGGCGAGCGGATAGAGCTCGTTTTCGTGCTGCTCGTGTCCGGCATAGGCCACCGCGATCGGGCCCCGTCCATCGCCGGGCTGCCACGCGTGCACGGCCATCCCGTCGACAACCTGACCGAACAGGAACGCGGCCGGGGCCAGTGCCGCGGTGAACGGATACAGCCGAGGGACCCGGTCCCGCAGTTCTGGTTGGTGCAGCAGAATGTAGTTGTAAATCGTTGCGTGCGACCACCGTTGAGCACCGCCAGGCTCACGCTGCGGGCTGGGCAGCCGGGGTGCGCGCCGCGGCAAGTCTGCGGGGTCACCGATATCGAGTAGCTCGGCGACGTCGCCGGCAGACAGCTCCGGCTGTGACCACCGGGTGCCCATCATGCGAAGCCAGTAGGCGTCGTCCTGGTCAATCCGATCTTGGTCGATGCTCATGCGCGCTCCGGTGTGAGGTCGAAGTAGGCGTAGACGTGGACTTGGTCGCCGGGCGCTGCGGGCTGCAGGGCGTCTTGAGAGCCGACGGCCAGGATCTGGGTGGGGTTAAACCACCGCTGTAACCGGTTGGTGCGCGACCACACCACGAATGCAAGGTCCTCACCATTGGGCCTGGTTTGCCCCGCGTTGTGAACCCGCAAGCTCGTTGCGGACAGGTAGCCGCCAACGCTGTTACGCACTGCGTCCCAGATGAAGTCGCCCTTGCTCGCCAGAAACCGTTCCGCGGTCGGCCGGTAGCCGGGCTCAACACCGGCGGCGAATTGACGCAACGCCGCTTCGGCACGGGCACGCTCGGGCCCGGGCACGGCATCGAGTGGGTAGGCGGAGCCGACGAACGGATACTCGGGCAGGCTGGCCAGCGAGGACGGCTTGTGCGCGAACACATACTGCGCCCCGATATATGCTGCGGCCGCGATGATGACCAATGTGGTTGCCGCCAAAGCCCATAGCTTTGTTGAACGGTTCATTTCCCCAGTTCTCCAATGTTGACATTGAACGTTGGATGGGTTCCTAGCCCGCCGAACTTGCCGGTCGGTCCGGAGCCGATGACATCGCCAAGCCGAACCTGAATCAGAGGGTTCCCCGGATCGTTGGGGTTGTTTCCCCAGGGGTTACGCAGCGTCAGCTGGGCGTCGCTGCCGCTGCCGCTGATGCCTTCGACGATGTAGACGTGAGTGTTCAGCAGTGGGCCACCGGTGGGGGTGGTCGAGATCGTCACCGGTTGATGACTTGCCAGCGCCCCTGAAATCGACTGATCGATGTGCTGATTGGTCCACCACACCTCCCGCGGGTCGATACTCACCCCGCGGTTACCGGTCAACGCCTGCAACGCATCTGGGGCTGAGCCGCCGCGCCCGATCCCGTAATCGAGTGCATGTCCGAGGTCATCGCCAGGGCATTGCATTTTCGCGTACGCCGACTCCATCACGCTGGGCCACAACGGCGCATTGGGCTGCCCGTTATCCAACCAACTGGCTCCGTGATGGTCGATATCGGTCTGGATGTCGTCTTGGGTGACCGTAATGTGTTGCCACGCATGGCCGTTCCACAACGTCACATCAAAGGAGTTGTTGTCCTCGTCGAAATGGACCCGGTCTTTGATCCACTGAGGGTTGGCCTCCGCGATCGCCCCGATCGTGGCGTCAAAGTAGCAGTCACCAACGCTGTCCTGCTTGATGTCGGCCGCCGAGGGCGGGTGAGGGAACAGATCTTTATCGGTCCAGCGCCGGTGAAACTCGATGCCACCACCGGTGTCCAGGGGAACCGGTCCTCCGTCGATGCCGGGCCCGCGCTCTCCGAAGCCCGCTTCATGGACATCGCCGGTGTGTCCGTTGGGTGGAGGGTTGCTGGGATCGAAGTCAAGACCGTCGAGTTTCGCGGTCCCGCTGCCGTCGGCGGTGGTGTAGGTGGCGGCGTGTTCAGTCAACCGCTGCGCATACGCGTCGAAGTCGTCGACCTTCGCCTGCAGCGGACCTTCCGCCTTCGCGAGTCCCGCAGCGATCCCGACCGCGGTGGGATAACCCATCAGGCCGTGGGTGTCGGCGATGCGCTGCACCTCCTGGGCTGCCTGCGGGGAAATCTGTGCCGCACGCGTGGCCAGCTCGGAATAGGCGTCGGCGAACCGCAACAGGTCAGCTGGGTTGGCATCGAGTGCACCCACGACCCCGTCCTCCTACCTGTTGTTTCGACTGCCGTTGATTGTCGCCGACGACAGCGACATCGCGCGCTGAACGGCTGCGCCGGTCCGGCTCGGCGCTGGCGGAGACCCCGCCACTACAGATCGCCGCGCGACTCCCCCGAGTTCTCGCAGAAATGAAGTCTTCCCCGGTTATGACCCGGGGGCCGGCGAAGCAGTTATGCCGCCCACCATCGATTGACTCTCAATTTTCCTTGAGCCCGAGCCGCGTAGTCAGGGCCGCGTGCAGGCCCGTATCGGTGCCATCTCCCACCCAGGCGATGTATCCATCGGGTCGAACCAATACGGCTTCGGGGGCTGTTACTTCGCCCAGAACGGGAATTTCCCACGGCCCGGCGTACTCGGCGTCGATGGCTTTCACCCGATGTGCCCACGAAGAGATGTCGAAATCCCAAGGCGTGCCGAGGTTGAGCAGCACCGCACGGGCGTCGTGGAGAAGTGTGAATAGTCGCAGTGGACCAGTGGGGGTGAGGAGGTCGAGATCAGGCATCCGGTGCCCGAGTAGTGGGTGTCCGTTGCCGAGGTCGTACTGAATGTCGAGACCAGTCATCATCGCGGCGATTCGCTTGCGCGGCTCGTCCATGTTCAGCAGCTCAGATACGGTGTCGCGCAACGCGTCGAGACGTTCGCCGGGGGCGATGAGCGCGGTTTGGGCCATGGTGTTGCGTAGCACACCAGCGGCGACCGGGTGCCGCTCGTCTTGGTAGGTGTCCAGCAGGCGTTCCGGCGAGGTCGTGTTGATGACCTGGGCCAGCTTCCAGCCCAGGTTCGCCGCGTCCTGGATACCGGTGTTGAGGCCTTGCCCGCCGACCGGGAAGTGCACGTGCGCGGCGTCGCCGGCTAAAAGCACGCGCCTGTCCCGGTAGTACGCCGCTTGTCGCGTCACATCGGTGAACCGGGAAACCCAGATGGCACTGCGTATTCCGTAATCGGTTCCGCGAACGGCGATAAGCGCATCCCTGAGTTCACGCAAGGTAGGCTCACCGGTTTGCTCGAGATGCGGTTCGGCGACCATGACCCGAACCGGCCCGCCATCCTCGAGTTTGAAGAATGAATGAAATCCGCCGTGTCGGTGCATGCCCCACGGCGGGTGATCGTCCATCTCGACATCAGCGAGCAGGCAACTCATCGATGGATCCCACCCCGGGAATTCGATGCCGGCGACTTTGCGGATGACGCTGCGTCCTCCGTCGCACCCGACAAGATATGCGGCCCGTAGCGGCGGGCCGTCGCAGATCTCGACGTCGACACGAGCGTCGTCTTGGGTGAAACTTTTCACCTCGCGGCCGCGATAGATCGGCACCCCCAACTCGCTCACCCAGTCGGCCAGGATGCCCTCGATGCGGTACTGCGGCAGCCCCAACCCATAGTTATGCCGGGTGGGCAAGTCGCTGATGTCGATCGAAATCCCTGAGTAGTGCCCGATCTGGCCCGTCCATCCTTGCGACAGGAATCGATCAGCAATCCCGCGCTGATCGAGAACCTCAATCGTGCGCGACGTCATCCCGCCCGCGCGCGAGCCGATCAACTCATCGCTGTTGCCGCGGCGCTCGACGATCGCAACGTCGATTCCTGCCAGCGCCAACTCACCGGCCAGCATCAGCCCGGTCGGGCCCGCGCCGGCAACAACTACCGCATGGTCTGCCACATGCAACCTTTCGTGTTCGCTGGTCCCCGGAAAGTCCAGTTACGTGCGGCGATCCAGGATCTGTTCGACGGCTTGAATGAGCGGCGCGCCGTCGCAGCAGCCGGCCGAGCTGCGCCAGGCGACATACCCGTCGGGACGCACGAGGACCGCCCCGTCGCAGCCGATTCCATAAAGGTCGAAGAACGTGTTGGTGTGGTCGGCCAATCCCGGATCGCCGATCGCGTAGCTGGCGATAGGCACGCCGAGCTCTCGAGCTGCAACCGCGGCTGCTTTTCGCCAGATCGTCCCGCCTGGACCGGTAAGCACCGTGAACCCGGCGCCAAAGAGATCGAGTGTGGAGACCGGTTCAGACTCGGCGCCGAGCCAGACATGTGGGGCCCGGCAGCCCGGTGTCGCGCAGGGCGCGTAGTCGCTGTAGTCGTCGTCGACGTCGGGAGCCGGTGTGCCATCGGAGATGACGGCGGTCGAGCGATACGCGGTGCCGAACTCGACGCCGAAATGATTACCGAAGCGTCGACTGGCCCGCTCGGCCTCCTGGGCACTTAGGTCACTGCTGGCCGGATAGTAGTAAGCCGCGGCAAGCCGCGCGAGATTGCCGTGATTCTGCAAACACTGTTCGATGGTGGTGATCGCGGGTTCTCGCCGCTCGTGCTCATAGGTCTCGAGCAACGACCACCCAGCCAGCCCACGCACGCACAGGGCCAACTTCCACATGGCGTTGTGCATGCCCTGCAGGCCGGTATTGACGCCCAGTCCCCCGGTGGGCGGAAACTGGTGAGCGGCATCGCCACACAACACCACGCGCCCTTGGACCCAACGATCGGCGACCGCGGCGTTCATCTGCCACAGCCCAACGCCTTTCACCTCAACCTCGAGATCTGGAACCCCGACCGCGCCGCGGACCCAGCTCCTCACCCGCTCGGCGTCCCAGAGCTCGAGCACCCACTGGTCAGGCGACACACCGATCTGACACAGCCAGCGCCCGCGCGCGTCCAGTGGTTGCAGCAGACCGGCGGCGTCGGGGTTGGCGACGAAAAACACGACTCCCCGGCGGTCTCCGACGTGGTGTTCGATATCGGCGCGGAAGTAGCAGTTGACGAAATGATGGATGCCCTGCTCGCCGTTCAAGGCGATGCCCAGCTGGCGACGTACCGTGCTGTCGGCACCGTCGGCGGCCACCAGCGCATCCCCGGCCAGGGTGTAGGTGTCTCCCGTGGCGGTGACGCGCACCGCCACGGCCGCCTCGACGTCGTGCTCGCGTGACCCGGACAGAATGTCGGTGACCTGGTGACCGAACCGAAGGTCGACGATGCCCGTGGCCCGTGCCGCGTCGCGCAGGATGGCTTCGGTCAGATCCTGCGACGACATGATCGGCAGCACCGGGCTGATCGCCGGCCCGGGCCCTTCGAAACCTCCCGTCTCGATCTGACCCACCTGCTGGCCGACAATCGTGTCCATATACCTCATCGGGCTCTTCCAGCCCGGCGGGGTATCGATGCCGCGCAGCCGTTGATACACCACACTTCCCCACCCTCGGGCGATCTCCATCGTCCGCGCATTCAGATTGCGCGCCTTGGGATGCCACGACGTCGAATCATGGCGCTCGACAACAACGCTGGGAACCGAGAACCTGGCGAGTTCCAGGGCGGCGGCCAATCCGACGGGGCCGCCACCGACGATGATCACCGGTTTGTGCGACACGATTGAGTTCACCTCGTTGTGCGAAGTCATCAACGGCTTAGGTGTTGGCCGGAGTGGTGGTGCCGGCACCGCGCTGGCGGGTGATGACCAGGTCGTGGCGCTCGACTGGCAGCGCGGGTTCCTCGAGGCCTTCGATCACGAAACCGGCTTCGGCAATCATCGCCCGATCGTCCTGGCCTGGCTGTCCTTGGCTGGTGAGGTAATCGCCGAGGAACATCGAATTGGCCAGGTGCAAGGCCAGCGGTTGCAGTGTGCGCAAATGTATTTCGCGTCCACCGGCGATGCGCACTTCGACGTCAGGGAAGGCGAACCGGAACATCGCCAGGATGCGCAGACAGCGTTGCGGGGTCAATTCCCAATGCCCACCCAGCGGGGTGCCCTCAAACGGGATCAGAAAGTTCACCGGCACCGAATCCGGCTGGAGCTCGCGCAATGCCAGCGCGACGTCGACGATGTCGTCGTCGGATTCGCCCATTCCAACGATGGCCCCTGAGCATGGCGACAGACCAGCGGATTTGGCAGCGGCGACGGTGGCGGCCCGATCGTTGAAGGTGTGGGTTGAGCAGATCCGCGCGTAGTTCTCTGCGCTGGTGTTCAGGTTGTGGTTGTACGCGTCGGCGCCGGCCCCACGCAGCCGCTCGGCTTGCCCCTGTTTCAGTAATCCCAGGCAGGCGCACACCTCCACTTCTGGGGCGGAGCTTTTAATCGCGGCGATCGTGTCGGCGACGCGCTCGATATCGCGATCGGCGGGCCCGCGGCCGGCGGCGACCAGGCAGATGCGTTTGGCGCCGGCGTCGATCGCGCAGCGCGCGTGGCCGGCGGCCTCATCGGGGTTGATCCAGGAGTACTTGAGGATCTCAGCGCTTGAGCCGCGTCGTTGCGAGCAGTACCCGCAATCCTCCGGGCACATACCGGATTTCATGTTCACCAGGTAATTGAGCTTGACCCGCCGACCGAAAAACTTGCGCCGCACCCGTGCCGCCGCGGCGATCACATCGAGCAGGTCATCGTCACTGCTTGCCAGCACGGCGAGCAAGTCGTCACGAACCACGCATCGTCGCTGCAACGCTGCGGCGGTCATCACTGACAACCGCTGCTCAAAGTCCGTATTCGTCCCGGCTGAGTCGTGCATAGGCTTCTCCTTTTCTGGTTGCCGATCAACGCGGTGGGCCCTCGGGCGTGCGGGATGTCGACCCGAAACGGGTTGTTTGACCGGCCCCGAACGCAAAGGCGTGTTGCTGGCCTCTCAAGCCCATGACGAGCGACCGTACACCAAATTTAAGAAAAATAAGAGTATCTTAAGGTAACATTAAGGGGGTGTGGACACGGCTAGGTGTCGTCGTAAGGCAGAAGCGTGAACGCTGGGCAGTGGCGAGGTTCCACGTTCCGAAAGTGCCTTAGGTCGACGGTCGCGACCTGGGTGATTTCGAGGCGTTCAGCAGTCGCAACGACCGATGCGTCCACCGTGCCGAGCGGAAATCCTCGGTACTGGGCGACCAGTTCGCGGATCCGCGGCCAGTCCTCATCGACGACGGGCTCCACCTGGAAGTCGTCCTCATCGAGGTCGTTGAGGAACTTCTGCTCGGCCACTACACCTAGGTCGCGACACAGAACATGAGTGACTTCCGCGATGACGAGCATGGGCACAATGAAAGGGCCCGAATGGGTTTCGAGAAAATCGAGGAACGTCTCGTGATGTTTATCGCCGGCGTTGCCGTAGGCGATCAACGGCCCGGCGTCGACGATGACCGCGGTTATTTCCACACCTCATTGGCCAGGATTTCGTCGACACGCTCGGAGCTATCACTGCGCGCGCTGCGCCCGGCGGCCGCGGCATGCAAACGCCGCCGGCGCCTCGCCGAGGGCCGCTCAGGATGTGGCGCTAACTGCGAGGCCGCCTGTTGACCGTTGCCGGTCAAGGTGAGCCAGGGACCCTCGGTCCACGCTGGCCGCCCGCCCTGTTCAACCTCCGCGGTGACTGTGTCCAAAACGGCGTTGAGGTGTTCCTGTTCGTCGGCCAGCGGCGTCGCGTCGCCGGTGGTCTCGTCTGCGAGGGTGATCAGGCCGTCGGCGGCCAGCGACCGCACCGCCGCCGCGGCATCAGCCCACGCTTGCTGCCGTGTCGCGAAGGGGCTTTCGTCGACGGCATGCCACAACGCCTGCCGCAGTGACACCGGTTCGGCCAGCGCATCGACCAAGACGCGTGTACGCAGCGCCGCATGCACCGCGACGCTGTCGCGCTCAGGCAACGTTTCAGGCCTCTCAGCTTCTGCCGACGCCGCGCTCGCCTCGGGGTGGTCGATGAAGCCGACCGGTCTGCCTTTCACGGGGCGATGGGAACGCTTCGGTACCGGCTCCCCTGGCGCGAATGTCCGCCGCATCGTGTCGTTGAGGAAGGGCTGGGCCCGCAGGCGTTCGTCGTCGACGACGAACCGTACCGACGGCAAGTGTGTGTGCATGGCGCCCAGCGTGTAGGTGTGTGTGCCGACGGGCACGATTAGCGGCTCAACGATGATCAGTTCGTAGTGCGCCCTGGGGTCGATGGCTGTTCCCGGCGCCAGAGTGAAGGCTTCCCATTCGCCCTCGACTGTGTCGCCTCCGACTAGGCGGGCAGCGTCTTTGACAGCTCGCGCGTCCCGGCGGCTCACCCTGCTCAAGTCGGGAATCACCACCGGCGTACCCGCGTATGGCTGCAGGCTCGCCAACGCGCGCAAGTACTCCATCAGCGATTCCGGGAACATTTCGTCCGAAGGCGGGAGCTCCTGGAAGTCGACGAACTCCCCCGACGCCCAGGACACCTGTAACACGTTCGGCGCCCGAAAGTCCTGAAGTAGCTCGATGCTCGGTAGCGCGTCAACAACTTTGGCCCCTACGATGCCGGCCCGTGTGAAAGTGAATGTTCCCGTCATCATCGCGGTGTCGCTACGCAGCTCGAACGACAAGAAACCGGACTTATCAGATCCGCGCTGGGTGACAACGGTTTTCGTGCTTTCAACGGTCACTGAAAGCAGCACGCTCGGGCCTGCGGTGTTATCGGGCCGTCGGACACGGAATTGCGCCTGATGAGCGTTGCGATCATCAGGGTTGAGCCAGAACGCGTGGCGGGCGCCCGCCATCGTCGTTGTGGCCGCCGGCGTCGAGACGGTCTGCTGTCGACGCACGCTGCTAGCTGGTGGTGCAACCCAACGCTCATCGACCGCAGGGACTACCGGAGTCGCCGGCAGTGCCGCGTCAAGCAATGAAGTGGGCGGCACTCAACGACTCCTCGGCGAATTCAACACTGCCGCAGCAGGATCGGCGTGGCATGCAAGGCGAGCGCCGCCTGACGTCAAGGCTGAGTGCGGGTCCAACATTCGGGAAGAACCTCCATCCAGCTGTTCGCGTCGACGCCCGCTAAGCTGCGATCGCGGCCGCGGATCCGCAGCGGATCGGTCTCCTCACGCAATCTGATCCGCTGTTTGAACCAGCTCCTCCAGTCGCACGGCTCGCCGCCGGCGGCAAGTCCGGCGCGATACCACGCGCCAATGAAGTCTCGGCCGCGCTGCTGGTCGCGCCACCAGCTGCTCTCTCTTGCACGGGCAAGGTTGATCAGCCCGGTCCGCCCGGCCGCCTCGTAAGCTTCCTCGACGGCCAACCGATCCTCATACCACGTCTCGAGCGCGAGCCGCCAGTCGCCGTTGGCGGCATACGGCTCCCACGGCCGACAGGGCCAGCCGGCCACCTCCATCGCCACCATCACATCGATGTCGACGTAGGTTTGCATGATGGGAACCGCGGCGACGCGCAGCAAAGCCGCGTCGACGAGTTGGTCGCGCCAATCAACCTCCAACGCGCCCCGCCGCGACCGATCGAGAATCGATTCCGCGCAGCTGCGGCGCCGTTCGACGTAGGTGACGGTTGCCGCCTTCTGCCAACACTCACTGCCGTACTCCACCCGCCACACGCCCCTGCTCAGGCGACGGCGGCCGCGGGACTCAACGGGGCGCCGGCCAACCGCGTCGCATACAACAAGTCCGCACACCCCTCCGCGGTGTCGTAGTGACGCAACGACTCAATTACTTCAGCGGCCCGCACCGTCGCCAAGGACAACGCTGGCTCTGATCCGCCATGGCCCTGGCCGCCTATGGCCTGTTCGTATTCGATCAGCGCCATGAACCGCTCTTGGCGAACCTGCGCCCATAACTCGTCCCCGATCGGTTTGCGTTCCTCGAACAGCCGCATAACCTTCTCGCTCGCAGCCCCGTGCAGGTGACCAGAAAGGGCCGCCATGTGCATGTGCCGGGCCGCGATCTGCAACCGCTGTTGCTCATCAAAAGCGTTGGCCTGCCGCCACTCCCACGGCATCGCGACTTGGCAGCGATGCACAAAATGCCCGCCTGGGTTGGTGGTCGGCGAGACGTCGCGAGGGTTGACCTCGACAGCCCGCGCATTGACTTGATGGGTCCAGTCGGTCATCTGCTGCATAGGCAGTGATGAGGCGATCGCCAACACGCGTGCACCTGGAGCGGCCATCTCTCGGGCTTGGGCGTGACGCACCACCACATCAAGGGGATTGATCCCGCCGACGGCGGCGCTGGCCTCCCACAGCTCGCGACCCACGACCGGATCGGTGACCGCTAGCCGCACATCCTGCGGCACCCGTACCCCCAGCGGGATGCTCGAGGGGCCCTCGCTTGTCGCCAGCCACGCCGTAACTCCCCCGGTGCGTTCGTAAATCAGCGAGACCGCGTAGTGAGTCTGGATATAGCCCTGGGCCAGGGTCTGGGCCAGCATGGCCTCGATGACGTCATGGCCGGCGTCCATGGCCTGCTGGAACAACACCTCACCGCTGGCACCGTCGGCACCGATGGCCTGAATACGGGCATGCTGCTGGGGCATCGCCAACGGCGCCACCTGCGCCCCATTCGGCGCGCCGCCCGCCGCCGGGGGCGGCCCACTACCCCCTGGCGGACCGCCCGCGGGCGTTGACGGCGTCACAGGCCCGGCCGGCCCCGTGCTACTCACCGGAGTCACCGGTGTCGCACCCGCGGCGGCCGACGGCATCATCGCCATCGGGGCACCACCAACGCCGGGTGCGGCAGCCGCAGGAGTTGTTACCGCGGACGAACTGACAGTGGTAGCAGCCGGCACCGCCGCCGCGGCAACATTCTGCGCGACCTGGTGACCCACATTGGCTGCCGCGCCAAGACCATTCGCGACACCGCTGACCGCTCCAGTCGCCATCCGCGCCGATGTCTCAGCAATACCGGACCCCAAACCCGCCAACCCCGGCGCACGACCGGCCCCCGCGCCCGCGCCGGTGCCGGTCCCGACTCCAGTGCCCGCGCCGGTAGCGTTGGGGAACTGCCCGGCTTGTGTCCCAGCAGGATTCATCCCACCCGGGTTACCCATACCGTTGCCAGCACCTGCCGATCCGGGCGACATCATCGATCCCATCGACGCGGGCGATCCGCCTCCCCCGGCGCCCGACGAGATCGGTTTCATCATCTGTCCGATCACCGAACTCGGATTGCTACCGCCCGATCCCATCTGCGGAGCAGCCGGTGCCTGCTTCGGGTTAGTCCCGTTCTGATCAGTTCCATCCGGCTTGTGAAAGGCGGTCTGCTGCACCTGATTCTGCTGCTGGGACTGCGGAGTGTCACCCTTGTTGAACTGGGTTGTATCCGGGCTATCTTTTAGCCCGGTGCCGTTATGAACGGACTCGACCTTAGGGCCACCGCCTTGAGGCGCAGGTAGAGCTGGTGCGGCAGGCGCGGGAGCGCCGACGCCGGGGACGCCGCCGGATTCGGGCAGTGTTGGGTTGCCGTACGGCACCGCCCACTTGCCGACATCGGCCGCCAATGTCGCTATCTTCCCTGCACCCTCGGCATCGCGCGCCTGGGCCAGACCCGCGGCGCCGGCAACGATTGAAGCGATGTCCGCCTTGAGCTGAGCGTCGATCGCTGCAGCAGCACCCGGGACGGCCGCGGCCGCCTGCTTGGCCTTTTCGGCGGCCTCGCGTGCGGCTTTGATGTCCTCTTCGGCCTTATTGACGATTTCGACCAAATCGGCCTTCGTGGCATGGATCTCGCCCGAGGCCCACAACGCTCTCTTGGCGAGGTAACGGTAGCCCTCAATACGATTCTCCAGCGTCGTCTGACGACCGTCGACGAGTCTGCGGGCCGCATCGATAAAGGCGCCCTCCATCGGCGCGACGATGCTGCGGATGTCGTGCTGCGTATGGAGTTCAGGGAATAACTTGTTTGCCGCGCCCATGAAGCTCTCCGCATAAGCCGACCACGCGGAGGCCATCTGCAACGGCCAGGACGTCCCCAAGATCGCCTGCGAGTGCTCAGTAGTAGGTTTTGCGGGATCGCCAGCGCCAGAAGCCATTCCAGTCCTTTCGGCCTAAGGTGCCAAGCGATTGCACAGAGTGCCAACTTCCTTGGCGGCGGCGTCGGCGATGCCGAACGCGTTGCCATTGGCAGGCGAGCCGGTGGCGATAGCGGTTCCTAACGTCTGCAGTGCTTTGACTGCGGTGTTTGACGCTTCAAGCAGAACCGGCGTCGTGCCCGGCGCAATCTGTGAGCGCAAGGCATCGCTAGCCTGCTGGTAAAGGCTGCCAGACTTTTGCAAGGCGGCTGTCCAATCCGGATTGGACTGGATCGCGGGGTCGCCGATCTTGACGTCCTTCGGCAATACCGGCAGTGCATCGTGCGCCATGTTGGCGTAGTGGTCGGCGGAGTCCCAGCCTTGGTAGCAGGTCTGGTGGTCTGCTTGCGCGCTCGGCAGAGGCGCCGGGGACGCCGGCGCCGGCGGCTGAACGGTCTTCGTCACGGGCGCGTGCGTCGGCGCGGCGGCCGGCGTGGTGTCGCGGACCTGCATGGTGATCACCGCGGCGATGATCGCGGCCACAACCGCGCCCGCCGCTGCTGCGGCGGCGAGTGCGGGCCAGCTCCGCCGCGACCCGCCAGGAGGAGGAGGTGGCGGCGGCCCGGGCGGGGGCGGCCACTTCCCTGGATCCGGCGGCGGAGGCAGCGGCGGCGGGAAAGCGATGTCGACGGTGTGGTGCTGAGTCATCGTCCGCACACCCAATCGAGGGAGTCACGGCCGGCGGTGAACATGTCGACAACTTTTCCTGAGGTGGGGTCGAAGGTCTTGTAGGCCACCGCGAGGGTGCGTAGCGCGCTGACGGTGCTGTCAGCGAACCCAGCCAGCATTGGGCTGGTGCCGGGCGCGATCTGGCCTGCCAGGGTTTCGGCGGCCTGGCCGTAGAGCTGGCTGGCGCGGTCCACTGCTGCCTTCCAGGTGGGGTTGGCCTGTACGGCGGGGTCGGTGAACGGCATGTTCTGCGGGATGACGTTGAGGCCCGAGGCCGCGGTGGTGACCAGGTCGTCGGTGATCGCCCACGCTTGGCAGGTCTTCTTGTCGGCCTCAGCGGCCGGCAGTGGAGCGGTTGGTGCTGGGGGTGCGGCGGTCACGGTGACCGTCGGTGCCTGGGCTGGCGTGCTGTTATTGGCCACGCGGGGTGTGGCGGCGATGGTGACCAGTGTGGTGATGACTCCGGCGATGACTGCCCCGACGCCTGCGGCTGCCGCGATCGCCGGCCAGCGGCGCAGCCGCTGCAGCGGTGGGGGCGGCGGCCACGCGGGTTGGGCCGGTGGGGCGATCGACATGGTGAAAACTCCTGGTTAAGTAGCTTTTGGCAGGTTGGGTCCGCTGCCTGGTTTCATGACCGGCATCGGGAACTGGACCTGGTTGTAGTCCTGGGCGGCGTGCTGATCCTGTTGGGCCAGCACCGGTGGTGACTGGGTGAGTGCCGCTTGCTGCTTGGTGGCCCACAGCGAGTCTTGGGTGTCCACGTTCGTGCGTACAGCTTCGGTTTTCGCGATCACGCCAACCAATGCTGCGTCGAGTTTGGATGCGGCGGCAGGCGGTGGCGGGGCGAACGTCGGCGCGGCGCTACCGGTCAGCGTCTGCGTTGCTTTACCGCCCGCAGACGCCAACTCTTGGGTGTCGATCTGCAGCTTCGATTTGGTCCCCATGGGTGCATTGTCCCAGCATCTGCCGACAATGGAAACCGCTTTGAACGCTGACCTGCGCCTTGTCGAGGTCATGGCCACATCCCCAGTTCGGGGAGAAGTTTGTCGGCGGCGTCGATGATCTGTTCGGCGTCAGCGAGCGCATGGTCGGTGTCTGCGGCAGGAAGATCGAGATCGGTTGTGCTGCGTGGGTATTCGAGCTGGTTACGGATTCTGCGCATTCGGTTGAACGCCCGAAACGATGCGCCGAACTGTGCTTCGGCCGCATCGGCGACAGCGATGTGGCCCCCTGCAGTCGTCGGACGCAGGCCCTGCTGCACCAGGAGCGCGGTGAGCGCCTGGCGGGTAGCGTCGTAGGCCAGCTCAAAAGCCCCGATGTGATCTGCAGCGAGGGCGGCGCGTGCACCGGCCAACCGCTGTCGAGCCTGTTGAAGCAGGTAAGCGCCGTTGGCGGCGTCCCCGCTGACCCGCTCAAGGTGCCCGCGCTCAACCAGCGCAGAGATCTCCGCTCGGCCCGTCTTCCAACCGCTCATGCTGCGTCCTGTGTGGGAAAGACTTGGACATAGGGTCGCCGCTGAATCTCGGCAAGTAGAGCCCACTGGCTGGGGTCGGCCCATTGCGCCGGTGTGGCCTGCTCGGGATTGACCGGAATGCCGATGCGCTTCTGGGCGCGGTCGGCCCCATCAAACAGATCGGTACGCGTGGGTTGGCCGATGACGAGGACATCGATGTCATTGGCCGGCGGCCCGGGCTGCCCGGTGTAGCGCGCGGCCCAGGACCCGAAGATCAGGACTTGCTCCACAGCGGGGATGGCGCCGAATTCCTCGGCAATGACCGTGTGCGGACCGAAAGTCAGCAGCGCGAGCTGGGTCAGTGGCGTGTAGGCAGGATGACTGGTGTTGGCGCTGATCAGTCGGTTGCGGCCCTGGCGGCGATCGCGCAACACGTGGGCGGTGACGAGGCGTTCGACCTCTTGTTGGGCGGTTTGCTTCGAAACGCCAAGTGTGCGCGCGAGGTCGGTGACCGTGTACTCCCGGTCGGGATTGAGCAGCAGCTGCGCCAGGAGTTCGCCCTGGTGCTGGGACCGAAAGACCGGAAGCAACGCCGGCGCCGCAGTACGCATAAACCGATCATATGTCCGGATAAAACCGACAGTCAATATAATATGGACATATAGCCTAGGGAAAGACGACCTAAAGCCGTAGGCGTCTAGCCCTTCGAAGGGGCGCGTGGAGTGCGCGGTAAGTCTCTCTGCGTCTCGTTCAGTCTCGTTGATAGGTAGGCTGATCAACGTGCGTGTGATAGCTCTGAAATCCCTCCTCGAGGAACGCCACCTGCACGCCTATTCAGAGTTCGTCGCCGAATACAACCGGACCGCAAAGGAATTGGGCGTCTCACGCCAAGCAGCACCCCCCACGAAGGCGCAGTACTACCGCTGGCTCGGAGGCGAAATCCAGAATCTCCCACGCGGCTACCATTGCGCCGTGTTAGAGCGGATGTTCCCCGGCTGGTCCGCCAAAGAACTGTTTGGACACCCCGACACCCCGCACCGGGGCGATTTGCTGACCGGTGTCCGGCCCGGCATTGAACCGACCGACCTCGCCGGCCTATGGGTGACGAGCTACATGGTCGACGGGCTGCATCACGCCGATCTATCACAGGTCGACGTCACCAAAGGCGGCATAACAGCGACCAACTACCCACCGAGCCCACGACTCGAAGACCACGAACGCGGCTATGCCAACGACATCGAAGCCGAAGTCTTCGGCCGCCACATCATCGGAAAGTGGCGCAATGTCAACGACCGCTACTTCTATGGCTCCATCCATCTGGCCGTCTTGCCCGGCGAAACGTCAATGGACGGCTACTACACCGCAGTCCTAACCGACACCGAGGTCACTTCGGAGCGATGGCGATGGGCTCGAGTAGATCCTGGATCCCGCGCGGGCGTGGATCTAACGACCGTGAAGCTGGCAGAACCCAAAACGATCTTCCAAATCCTCAGCGACCGAACACGTTTCGACGGGCCAATCCCGCTCGCCCAGGTAACGGAGCACCCGTGAACGCACCCACACGCCACCAGCACGTGCGCCAACTCATCGACACCTATCTGCGCGCATGGACAACGCAAGACCCCGACCTGATCGTCACGATCTTCACGCCCGGGGCGACGTATCACGAACGCGTCCTCGACGAGCCGATGCGCACCACCGCCGAGATTCGACGGTACTGGGAAACCAAAGTTGCGCGCGAGCAGGCCAACATCGACGCGCGGCTCATCACCTTGTACGTCGACGGATCCACCGTCATCGCGGAATGGGAAGCCCGATTCGACGACCTCGTCAAAGGCCACCGCAAACTGATGCGAGAGGTGGCCATCCTCGAGCTCGACGGCGATCGGATCGCCAGCTTGCGCGAATACTGGGCGTCGAAACCGATAGACGCTTAGAGCGCCGCCTGCCCGTTCTCAGCCCGTTCCGCGGCAAGAAGGAGTTCGTTCCCGCGCTGCAGCAGGCCGTTCGCCGCCCGCATCAGCTCATCGAGCACCGCGCCGCGGTCGAGCTGGGCGAGCGCTTTGCGGATCAGGTTATCCCCAACCAGCACCAACTCGTCGGCGACAACTCGCGCCTCAGGCGGGGTGAGTTGCATGTCGAGCCCGATTCCGTTGTGCCGCACTGTATGTGCAGCGGGCTCCTCTGTCGAGCCGTCAGTGATCGCAAGCATGCGGCGGATATCGACACTTCGGAGTCGGTCCTGCAACTCGCGGTCGTCGAGGGCATCCAAGTCCGCGGCCGGGAGCTGGCGCGCTCGGACAATCAACGCGATCGCGGTATCCCGGTCCAGTGACATGGTGAGCATTCAGATCCCCTCCGATTCCATCCCCTAGGGCAGAGATATCCGCAGCCCTGCGCTGATCTCCCGCATTGTCGGTAGCGAAAGGCTGCCGAGCGATTCGATGAGTTCGTCGTGATAGAGCTGCACGATGTCGTCGACAAGCACAAAGCCGTCGAGCGGGTCAGCGTCGGTCAACGAGACAACGGTGGGTAGGCGGCGTTCACTCATGGTCGTCGTGGTGACCCGCGCCGCCAACACAGTGTCGAGGTTCCTGTTGCGAGAGTTGTTGCTCAGGACCACCCAGGATTCGGGTCCGTGTCCAAAATCGACGCGGTATACGTTGCTCCGCACCCCGCGATTCACCGCTCGGCCCTGCTCCTACGGACGTGCAGGTTGCGCGCAGTTCGCCGCTCAACGCTGGCGGGTTCACTGTTGAACTCGGCCGCCAGTTCGGCGTACCCGACGTCGAGCACGCGCTCCCCCACCGCTTCCGCGCCGGCGTGGAGCAACGCGCGAAGCGCGCCGGCTTCTGATTTGATGTCGCCTTCGCCATGAAGGCTGGCCAACTGGCGTAATGCTGGCGATGACCGCGACCTGGTGGCAGTTGATGGTGCCGTTTTGGAGGTTGATGAGTTCGACGACGGCGTTTCTGGCCACGATCTTTGCGACGTCGTCGAAGGCATCGAGCCGGCTGACGGCGTCCTGGCATGCTTCGCCGGCGCTGAGATAGTCGCCGGCCTTGAAAGGCACCGTGGGGGTGGGCATACCACGAACCTTACAGCGAACACGCTGTAAGGTCAATTGTGTTGTAAAGTCGTGCGTGTGATCGAGCTGCTGTCCCTGCGTGGCTTCGCCAACCGCCGCGGCCTCGCACACGGGACCGTGCGCCGCTACCACGTCGAAGGCCGACTCCCGCAGCCCGATGGAGAACTGACCGACGGCGCCGACATCCGCCACCCAGGCTGGCTCCCAGACACCGTCGACAACTGGCAGCGGCCAGGACAAGGCGCTCGCACCGACCTTCAGTCGGTCAAAGGTTGCGGCGACGCAGCCAACGCGCGCCGATGAAAATCACCACCGCGACCACCGTGAGGATGACGAGTCCTGGCGCTAGGCGGAAGAGAGCGCCGGCCGCGTCACTGCCAGTGCGCCAAGCGAATCCGTGTACCAGCGTGTTGAAAAATCCGTGACCGGTGTGGTGTGCGCTCGCGAGGTGAGTCATGTGTCTTCCGCCTTTCGTTGGTGGGACTGTAAGTCCGCGAAGCGACAGCAGCGGATATACCGGTGGCCCGGTCGGCTGGCGATCCCCGTGAGGCGGCAGATCAACGAGCAGCCCTCCCCCACCATTGAAGGGATCAGCACCTGCGCCGGCGACCTGCCCGAGAAGAAAGAGACGCATATCCTCGCCCCGGCCCAGCGGAAGCTATCGCAAGAGGCCCGCTGAAGGTACGAGCCAGATAGGTGGATTTGTTCCCTCAATCGTCACGTGATGCAGGCTGCATCACCTTGTCAGCGGTGGACCGCATAATCCAGGGATGCGGCAGGATGGGAACGCTGGGCGGCCGCGCAACGCGGTTGAGGCATATCTCGAACAGCTTCGGCAGGCTGAGCTGGTCGCCGAAGCAGAGGATGCGGCGCACGGGAAGCACTATTTGTCTGTTGCCACAGGAGATTTGGAGACCAGTGATGACGTGGCGCGGGTCGAGCAGCTCACCGCTACGGCCTGGGCCGGGCGTGAAGGCGCACACATGACCTCCTCTCGAGGAGGCAGTGACTACGTGACGCTGGTGATCGAGGGTCCGTCTGCCGCGCAGTTCGTCGACGAGCTGGCAGACCTGGCCGAAGAACTCGATCCGGGATTCTGGCGCATCTCCCGCTCGTCGAGCCAATTTTGATGTACGGCTCGGTTGCGCGGGCCAGACAAGGACCAAGGATGACCGCCACCCATCGCGCGTTGCCCAGGTTCGCCGCGGTCTCGACCATCATCGCGACCCTTTGTGCCACCGCGAGCTGCGATTCAACGCGTCACGCTCAGGGAAGTCCAACGCCGACGGCCCGCGCCTCCGGCTGGCCGACAACCCTGAACGACTTCACGGTGGTCTGGACCGCTGAACCCGGCATCGACGTCACGACCGGGCCCGTGGTAGCGGTACGCGCCTACGCCGAGTCCTACCTACTCGCCTCCATCACAGGAGACAATCGCTACCTGTATCCCGGCTTCCAGCAGTCCGTCGATCCCAACCAATCCATCGACCATCCCACCGGCACGCAATACCTCTGGCCGAAGCACTACGAACGCGAACACCCGTGGGTGGGCACTGACCAGGTGCACATCTCCTCTGTAACGACGTCCGGCCGCGACGTGACGGTGCTGGCTTGCGAATACACGTTTGGCACAGCTCAACTAGCCCGAGACGGGTACGAACCCAACATCGCTCTGCCGCCACCGCATTCAGGCATTACATCCATGCGGATCACCATGACGGCTCCCGCAAAGCCGGCACCCCAATTCCCCCAGCAGGGACCGGCTCGCGCACCGTCGGCCGACGTCTTCAACGGCTGGCGGATCACCAGCCATCAAGGCGGCTACTTCGCGCAGACCGGGATCGGCGACGAATGGCCAAATGTCATCGAAGACGAAAACACCTGTATCGCCAAGGCGCCTCAACACCCCGATCTCAAACGCGGCGGCCGATATCCTCGCGGCGACTTTCCTACCCAACCGGCATCTCCCGGATGGCCGGCCCCCAGCGCGGTATAGCCGATTGCTATACGCGCCTATACGTGGCTATAAATCGTGGGCCTCGCGAGCGTAAGGGTCGCTGACCAACCACCGCGTGATGGTGGGGTCACCACCATCCCAACGTCCGGCTTGTAGCAGCTTCGTTGCGCTTCAACGTGATTGAGGGCAGTTCGGTTTAGCGGGCGGGGAAAAGAGCCTCGGTCGTAGCCGGCGCTGGATCCGCTGTCAGCTAATCGCGGACATGGCCAGATTCCCCAGTTTCGATGAGAATGCTGCCCAAGGTTCACTGAGATCGGACAAGTATCGCACCGGCGTCTGAAGGTTATGGCGTCGATTTCACGCGTCCTCTGACCCTCTCCGCGTTTCGTCACGTGACGGGCTGTCGTTGTGCCCGTAACTGGTCAAGGGCGCTCTAGTCGACGGTCCCAGCAGGCACCACCCACTGGCAAGGTTGGCCAGTCACTGCCGAAATCAGGTCGAAGTCTGCGTCGTAGTGAAGAACAGTGAGTCCGTGTTCTTCTCCGGCGGCGGCGATGAGTAGGTCAGGAATCTTGCGGCCGCGCTGGCTTCGCTGAGCCAGGAGTCGCTGGACCTGAAGCGCGCGACGATGATGCGATTCGGTCGATTCCACAAGCTCGAATGCATCCAACGCCGCTATTAAGTCGTCCCACTCGGCTTCATTCCTCGCCGAATAGCCGACCTCGAGATCGGTGATACGGGCCCGCGCGAGTTCGCCCGAAGCCGCGAGCGGTTCCACCACCTCCCGGACGCTGGGCTGGCTGAGTCGCTTTATCACACTGGTGTCGATAAGAAACGTCAGCGCCATGCCTCGGCGCGATCTTCGGACGGCGCGGCGGCCAGTGCATCCAGAGCGGAGGCCACGTGTTCTGCGCGGTGCGACGTCGCGCGGCGCAGAGCCGCGTTCACCGTCTCTTTGATCGTGGTTGTTCCCAGTTCTGCGCGAGCCATCTCCAATGCCTGTTCGTCAATGTCGATCAGATGCTTGCCCACGTGCCTAGTATATACAGGGAGGCGCGCGATATATACCCGCGGTACGGCCCGGTCGCGAGTCACCAGAAGGCGGTTCGCCCCGGGTTCGATGAGAAAGCGTGAGGTCCCCCAACAGGGTCCGGGTTTGTCCCCGCCTGAGGCAACCGCGTCGTAGCTGCTTCAGCGGTCGCTCGGGATACGGATGTGGGCGGGGTCGGTGTTCCGTAATCCTTTGAAGCTGGCGTGGCGAAGCCAGCGGTGGGCCACATATTCGCGGTAAGCGACTTCGCAGACCAGTTCGGGTTCGACCCACGACACCCCGTGTGCCTCAACGGGATTGGCGGCGGGTGTGGCGGTGCGCGTGATGGGGTGGAGCATGGCATAGAGGTACCGGCGGGTGGTGTCGCTGAATCCGGTTCCGACTTGTCCGACGACGATCAGGTCGCCGTCGTCGTTGTGGCCGGCTAGCAGCAGTGAGCCGATACTGGTGCGTCCCCCGGGACCGGCGGCGTGGCAGTAGCCCACGATGATCAGTTCGCAAGTTGGGCGGACGAGGGACTTGATCCACTGGGTGGTGCGGCCGGGCCGGTAGGGCGCGTCAAGGCGCTTGGCGACGATTCCCTCCATCTGGTGGCGGGCCGCGACGTCGAGCATGTCTGCCGGGACCACCGCGGTCAGGGCACGCGGAATGGTCAGGGTGGGCGACTTGTCGACGACCATGAGTGCGTCGAGCAGTTCGCGGCGTTGGATATACGCCTGAGTGGTGAGGCTGCGGTTGTCGAGCGCTAGGAGGTCGAAAGCCAGCAGGCGGACGGGCACTTCGCGCAGCAGCTCGGGGTGTGGTCGACGTTGCTGTGGCCAGCGGCGCTGCAGGCGGGTGAACGATGGCCGGCCGGTGTGATCGACGGCGACGATCTCGCCGTCGAGAACCGCTTGGCGATCGCCGATGGCGGCGGCCACGCCGGCGAGTTCGGGGAAGGTCCGCGACACGTCTGCACCATGGCGGGTGAAGACCGTGACCGCGCCGTGCTGGACGTGGACGGTTGCTCTCTGGCCGTCAAACTTCCACTCGACGGCCCAGCCATCCGCGCGTCGTGGCGGGGTGCCGAGCGTCGCCAGCATCGGTGCCCATGCCGGATTTCGCACAGGCGTCTGGGTGGCCACCGGATCGACGGTACCCGCCCGCTCGGCGGTGGGATCTATCTGCGTGGTGATGGTCCGGTGATGCAGCCTGCATCACGGCTTAGTGGGCGTGGACGATATTCCGCGGCGCTTCGCCGGCGCGACGGATCTGCACGTCATACCTCACGTCGGGTGGGTGCCTTCGGTGCCGATGAATTGAATCTCGCTGATAGCTACGGTGGTCACCTCATCGGGAGTCCCCGACGCGGTTGGGCTTGGGGACGTTGCGGATTGAGGCGGATCAGAGGTTGCTTTGACGCGGATGAGTAGTTTGCTGACAGTGGCTGGTGGATTGAAGGTGATGAAGCGCCAATCCCTGGCCCCTGCGGTGTCGATGACGACGGGGTCGCGTTTGAGGTCCTTGGGGAACCACACCTCGAGTTGGGTGACAATGCGGTGCTTGGACCATTGGTCGGAGCCGTCGGGCGCGGTGGCGTCGAAGCCGCCGATGGCCCGGAGTTGGGTCAGGGTGACTTGGCGGCCGAAGTCGACTTGCAGGGTTTGTCCGTCCTGGTTCTTGACCCGGGTGCAGACCCATGCGGTGTTGAAGTCGCCGTCGAAGGCCCGGTTGGCGTCGGAGTAGTTGGCGTCGCGCGGGCACACGTCGCTGGCGGTGACCCCTTTGAGGATGGTGTCTTGCCGTAGCGGCGCCTGTGAGGGTGGTGGCGGTGCGGTCGCGGCCGGTGTGGTGATGTGGGGTTGCGGGTTGATGTCAGAGGTGAGGTAGTTGACGGCGGCCAGGGCCACCAGCAGGATCACCACGGCGGCCGCGGTGATGAATGCGGTGTGCATTCGGCGATCGGGCGGCACTCGCTTGTTGAACGCGCGGCCGCCGGCGCGGGCCGCGCGTCCGGACGCGCGTAGGGCGCGGGTGAGCAGGCCCGGCTTGTCCGGCGGTTGACTGTCGTTGGGGGTGTCGTCGTCGGGTGGTGGGGGTAGGCCGCGGCGGGCGGGCCGGGTGGTTGTGCGTGGGGCCAGCGAGGCCAAGATGAGGCGGCCGTTTTCCCAGCCGTGGTCGGTGTGGAGGACTTGGTCTGTGCTGCTCATGGGCTACAGGGTGTCGCTGTCGATGGTGTTGTAGATGGCGTCATGGGCGAGCTGCTGGCTGCTGCGCTCAGGTAGTGCCGGGCGGCTGTAGTCCGGGCGTAGCGTGACCGGCGGTGTCGCCATAGGCGGACCGCTGTAGTAGTGGTGATGGTGGTTGATCTGCGTCAGGTGGGGGCCGGGAGCGGCGGCCTTGGCGGGAGCGCGGCGGGGATGGCGCCGGCGGCGCACACGGCGGATCTGGCGGGCGGCCACGCGGGCGGCGGGCCAGGTGAACCAGAGCGCTCCGCACAGCAGAAGGCTGTAACCGAGCGCGGCGTCTTCGGGGGCGCCGAAGAAGTGGACGGCGGCGCCGGTGAGCAGCACCGCGGCGATCAGGGCGCGTATCACGGTGAACCTCCGGGCGAAGTTGTGGTGATGTGGTGGGCTGCGGCGTCGCGGGTCAGCTCGGGGTTGTAGGTGATCAAGGTGTGGAGTCGGGGGCCGGCGGACAGGGCGGCGGCGATGTGGAGCGCGTTGGTGGTGTGCCCCGGGGCGGGGGCGAGCTCGATCGCGACGTCGAGGAGCCGGTCGGTGACTGCGACGAGGTCCAGGCCGGCCAGGACGTGGTGGGCGTGCTCGGCGGCGTCGGGGTGAAGAGTGGCCACGGTGCGCATGACGTCGGCGCGGCTGAGGGCGCACGTGAACCAGGTGGTGTCGGTGCGCGAGCGCAGGTAGTCGGCGAGGGCCGGGGACTCAGGCGTCGTGGTGATGAGTTTCATGATGGCGGTGGGATCCAGGTAGATCACGGCGGCGGGGACTGGGGGCTGTAGCGGCGGTGCGGGTGGTCAAGGATCTGGGCCGGGGTGAGGCGGGCGGGCGTGACTTCCTTGCTGGCGATCAGGGCCGACCAGGCGTCGTTGGTAGCGGGAATCAATTGCGCGACCGGGTGCCCGTGGTGGGTGATCTCGATGGTGTGGCCGTCGGCCACCGCGCGCAGAAGCACACTCGCATTCTGGCGCAATTCACGGACACCAACCCGTTTCATGTAGCACATCGTAACTCAGCGTGCTACATGAGGTACACAATCTGGACCGTTGTTTCAAGTTGCCTCCCTTGGCTGCCCACACCTCGAACGATTCTCCGACGGCTAGGTGCCCAACTCGCCTCAAAGTGCCTGGTCTCCGACCAACGATTCGTACGCCTTGGGTGGCTGCTGAGTAGCCTTGACAAAGATCAGGCGCGGCCAGTCGCGTGCGGCCTGCGGCGGAGGAGACGACGACGAGGATCTCTCTCGACGACTTCGTCAACACCCTCGACCCGGCCCGCGCGACTGTTGAGATGTTCAGCCCGTCCCTGCACCTAGAAACCATCGACGCCGTCTACGACTCCGGAACGGTGCTGTGGCGCGCCGACATCACGATGACCCACGTCGACTCCCACGTGGGGGACCCGGACGTGGTCGTCGGCCAGAGCTACTTTGTCATGGCCCGCACCGGCGTCGAAGGTCTCGCCCAGGAGTTGCTCGGCCGCGAGGAGTTCCACCACCTACGCACCGACCGGTTCGCCCCACTGTTCGACGACCACTGCATCGGACCCGAGCTGGCACAACAGTTCTCCGACTGTGTCGAGGTCGTCATGATCGCGCTGTGGATCGTCGTGGACCCCGCGCTGCAGGGCCACCGCCTTGGCGCGTGGTCCCTATGCTGCCAATGCATCGAAACGTTGACGTCCTCCTCTGGCTGAAGCCAGGGGATTCCAACCTTCCCCTACAACCTATGCGGCAGGAGAGTCGTGTTGAGGTTCACGGTTCATAGACCGGCTAGCGCCGAGGTCTCCCCGTGCTGTCACCGCCCGTCCGGCGGCGATATTGCGTGCAGCGTTTACGTCGGCGTTGCACGGACCTGTGGTGCAGGACTCGCAGTCGAATACCGCTTGGCTCTTGCGGTTTCCGGCAGCGACGTGCCCGCACGCCGAGCAACGTTGCGACGTGAATGCGGCCGGGATCTGCTCGACCCGACCGTAAGCTTTGTGCTGCAGCCGCGCGGCGAGCAAACCCCAACCGCTGCGGCTGATTCGGCGCGCGCGGCAGTCAGCTGGGCGCACTGCTCGTGATAGCCCGGCGCGCGACGGCCCGGTCGCCAAAACTGCTGCTGCTCGACCGCCAAATTCCACACATACCGGGCGTGCCGGCAATGCTCAGCCAACCCCACCACCTGACCAGCAGCGGGAAGCAACCGATAACGCGACACCCCCGCAACCTAACCCCCACCACCGACACCAGAGTGAAAGGAGAAGCGGCGTTTCCTCCCGCGGCTAAAGCTACGGGTCTCCACGCCGCGACAAACCGATGATCCCCACGTCCAACGGGTTGATCCTGATGCATCCGCATTGGGATTCCGAGGCTGATCCGGCACCGTCCGTCGAGCAGTTGGAGACGGTCGAACGCCTGAACAAGTACTGGATGACCGCGGGTATGGTGCCGCTTACGGCGGGCCCGCAGTTCCTCGGCCAGCACGCCAACCGTCACGCGCTGAAATTCGCGCTGCACGCCTATCGGCAGCGCTTCTTCGACGACGACTACCTGATCGAGGTGCCGCTGGACCCGCTTCGGCAGCGGATCCGCGACGGCGACGACTTCCTCTGACGGAAACTAGTCGATGCCAACCGTTAGTCGAACGAGCGAGACGCGGCGGCGGACGGCAGCAGGGTGAAGCACGGGTCGGCGTACTCAGCCTGACGCATGAGAACCGACTCGGATCGGAGAAACGGTGAACCACAACGCGAAACTGCGGTGGCCGATTGTGGCCATCGTCTTGGCGCTTTTAGGTCTATGGATCACATGGGATCACCCGCATCTCATCGATAAGGTGACGGGCGTTACCGTCCTCAGCCTCGGTGCAGCGGGAACGGTTTGGGGACTCGTCGAGAAATGGCCGCTTTGACGTCCCTCTGGAGGGCAGGGACAGGTGGGGCTCCCCTGGCTCCGACCAGAGGAGGACGTCAACGTGCCCACGACTATGCCCCGGCGGCGGCGAGTTTGTTCGTTGCACTTGAGGCCCAACGTCCCGTTTGGTGAGGTCGAATCGTTGTCCCTGCGGCGACGTTATCCGCGGTCACCACCACGACGCGGAGACGACAACCCAACTGCCGCATCTGCCACACCCACGGACTGTGTTCTGCCACTCCCTGGCCCCGGGGGCTCACGCAGTGACCCGTGCGGAAGGGTCCGGTCGCGCGGTACCGGCGCGGGCGGCTCGGCACGCCGTGGCGCACGTTGGCGCGGGCTGGCGCGCATCCGGTGATCGAGGGTGTTTGAGGGCGGTGAAGCGTCGGGATGAACCGCGGTCTGCCGGTGCTTGCGGGGCTGTGGCCGGCGGCTTGGTGCCGGGGTCGGTCGGGGCGCCTGCAGAGCCTTGGCGGAAGGTCTGGGCGCGGGCTCGGAGGGCGGGTTGAGTGACCAATGACGGGGACTGTGCGACCCGTGATTGGTGCGTGGTGGCGCGCTGTGGAGCGGCATCCCAGCACCGGCCGGGGCAGGGCGTTTTGGTGGCGGTGGGGCTGCTGGTTGATCGCGAGCGGCGGGGCCCGCCGGTGGGCGTTTGGAGGTGGGTTGGCGCGGCCTGGAGCGGTCGGTCGGTTACCGGCGGTCGCGTGCTCGGTCGGTGTCGAGTGCGGCGCGTAGCGCGGCAATGTCGGGGTGGCGAACGTAGACATCCCAGTTCTTGTCTAGGTCGCTGAGGTCGTGGCCGGCGGCCAGGTCGAGGCCGAGCTCGGTGAGGCGCGCGGCGAGCTGGCTGGGTTCGCGGCACAGCGTATAGACGGGCCAGTGTTCGGTCTTGCTCGCGGCGACGGCGCTGGTGGCGCCGGGGGTTTCCGACCAGCCGGTGAGGGTGATTGCGCCGGTCGGTTCGCGCAGCAGCCAAAGCCCGTAATCCATGTGGGTGGTCTCCTGGTAGACGGTCATTTACGAGCTCTGGGCGGGGGTGTCTGGGGTCATGGGTGTCCGGGGTGCCTTTCAGACGATTCTGTTGAGTTGGTTGACGAAATAGCGTTGGACGAGCTGGGTGCCGGTGTGGCCGGCGGGGTCGAGGCGGGCGGTGTCGTAGTCGTTGTGGTAGTCGCCCTTGATGAATTCGGCGAAGTGTTTGAGTGCGGTGGCGACGGTGGCGGCGCTGAACTGGGCGAAGGTGGGGCCGAAGATGCCGGTGGCCTGGGTTCCGATGCCGCCGGTGGCCACGCTGATGGCGTTGATGACTGCGGTGACCAGATCGCCGAGGCCGGGGCCTGGGTGGGCGAGGCCGGCCCCGACAGGGCCGAAGGCGCTGACGTTGATGGCGTTGGTCTGCTCCTGCATTTTCGACAGCGCGTTGGCGACGTTGGCGGCTTTGGTTGCGATGGCCGTGATGAGCACGGGCAGTGCGGTCCACGCGCGTGCCTGGATGAGGTTGATGATTTGGCCGGCGGCGTTGAACAGCTCGGATGCGGTGGCCGCGACCTGTGGTCCGGCGAGCCAGAACAGCTGTTGGGCCAGTGCGACGCCGAAAGCGACGCCGCGGTGGACGAGGTCGGGGATGAGGTTGGGGTCTTTGACGAGCTGCAGGATTTGGTTGACGGCGGCGGTGGCGGGGGCGATGAGGCCGGCCATGAACATGGTGGCGAGCTTTTGGGCGGAGCCGGCTGGATCCGAGGCGTCGAGGTGAGATCCGAGGTGGCCGATGAAGCGCATGACGAGGTCGGCTTGGGGCAGGTTGCAGAAGTAGTCCAGCGGTGCGCAGATCGACAGGATGCCGTTGCGTTGAGTGAGCGCGCCGAAGCCGCCGGCGCGTACGCCGGCGAAGCCGACGCCGGGCTGGTTGAGCCCGATGGTGGGCTGGCCTACCGGGGACTGTGAGGGGTCGGCGACGAGGGCGACGCCGAGGAGCCGGTTGGCGGGGATGGCGCCTCTGTTGTGGCCGATTGCGGCTGCGATGTCGCCGGCGGCGTCGGCGCCTTGGCTGTAGCCGGTCAGCAGGAAGTTGGTATGTGGGCAGCGGTAGGCGACCGTTCTCATGTGGGCGTCGGCGCTGTCGATGCCGGCTTGTTTGGAGGCCAGGTAGCCGCCGCCGTCGGTGCCGCCGAAGATGGTTGCCGGGTAGGGCGTGTAGAAGGTGTCGACGGTGAGGTGAACGATCCGTTTGATCGGTTCGAGGATGTTGCCGAGGATGCCGACGGGTTTGGTGGGGTCGGCCTGCGGGGTGGTTTGCGTGGTGCCCGGGATCGCGATCGCTTCGATGGCTGGGCAGGTGGCCGGTGCGGCATGGGCAGGCGCAGCGGTGGACAGCAGCAGGGTGGCGGTGAGGGGTAGCGACACCGCCAGTGGAGTGCAGCGGTGGCGGATGGTCATGCTGCTGCTGCCGCGCTCTCGAAGTGGCTGCTGATTTTGCGGATGGCGCGTTGGGCGCGGCGTTCGATGGCGCCGACGTTGGCGCCGAGGCTGCGTGCTGCGCTTCTGGGGCTGTAGATGTCGGTGTTGAGGTAGAGCGCTTTGAGGGTCTCGTATTCCAGGGCGGTGATGATGCGGTGGTCGCGGGCCTGGGAGAGCAGGTGCGCGGTGTGGTCTTCGTCGGTGCCGGTGTCGCTGCGGTCGAGGATCGCGGAGTGGGGGTCGACGCGCACCGCCGCGGTGGGGGTGCCGGCGCGTGGCCGGGCGGCCATGACTTTGCGCAGGGTGGCGTTGTAGAGGTAGCGCGACGTCAAGATCTGTGGTTCTGCGGCGGTGCGGATGAGGGTGAAAAAGATGGTCAGGGTGTCGTTGTCGCGGGCGTCGCGGTCGGTGGACAGGTAGCCGTCGGGGTCGGCGAGTTCGGCGATGCGGCGCAGGGCGTGGCGCATCAGGACGGCTGCCATGAGCAGGGCGTGGCGGTCGCCGTTGCGGGCGTAGCGCGCGAGGGTGGGCAGCACGGTTGATGCGGTGGGCAGGTGCGCGCAGATGGCGTTGGGGGTGTGCGGGGCGCGCGGGTGCAGGGATTGGATGAGGGTTACTGCGGGCGTGAGGTCGCCGCGGCGGGGCTGGGTGAGCAGGCGGTGGGCCTGGTCGGCGAGTTGGTCCCAGATGGTCATTGGATTCCTTGGCGTCGCGGGGAGGTGACGCGCTTATGGAATCCGGGGACGTTGTTGCGGGGGTTTGCGAAGCGGTGTTTAGAGCGGTTGACAACCCGTCCTCATGGAGGTGACGTGCGTCACATCCTGGAGTGGTGACCTTGGGTTATGTGGTTGTCAGCTTGGTTGACGGGAAATGGGTGGGCGCCGCTGTCGGAGGTTGCTGAGCGCGGCGTACCCGGAGGCCGGCGCATCGGTTCGCGGGGCGGCACCTGGGCATAGCGATGCGTGGGGGCCTTCGGCCGGGGTGCGGCGGGGATTCGTCCGGGCTGTCGTCACCGCATATGCGGTGATGCGCTTGGCGCATACGTTGACGAGCTAATGCAGGAGGGGGAGGCGCTCGTCCGTGGCTTCCGCCTCGCGGCTACAGCCGAGCCGAGCGTAATCCCCCTGTCAAGCATCGAGCGAACATCGCGATGTCATACGCGCGTATGCGTTACCAATTCGTTATGTATGCGGTTGTCGCCAAATCGGTGTTTTGGCCCGCATTAGAGGGCGTCCGAGCATCTACCCCTCTTGGAGGCCTTACCGATGGCGCAGCCGATTCGCCGCACCCACGCTGCGGTCCGCTCCTACTGCGACCAGCTGCGCGAGCTCATGGACCAGCTGCGGTCCGACCCCCTCAACGAGGCCAAGTCCGTGGCCCTGGTCGCGCACATCATCAACAACCGCAGCACGGCCCTGCAGCTGCTTGACGTGCTGGAAACCCAGGCGGTGGGGTCCGTATGTTGACGCGCTCCATCGCCGGTGCGCTGGACTCGCTCTTTCTGCGCGTCAGTGGCGGGGACACCATCCGCGCCGATGAGCTTCGCGCCCGAGCGAGCGCGTCGTTTCTGGCGTTCATCATGATCAGTTACATCCCGCTTCTAGCCGGGGTTGTGCTGCTCGTCATGAATCGGCCGCATGCAACCGATACAGCGGCCGAACAAGACCAATTCACGGCGGTGAAGTCCTACGCAACCCGCTACGTGGATGCCTATCTGAAAGACCCGTCGAACACGGCGGCGATCAAGCAGTTCTACGACGGCGATATCCCCCCGTCTGCGCTGCCGGCCGGCGGGCGGGCGCTGCGCGCCGCGTCATGTCTTCCGGGTGTTTTCAACGACGGTTTTCAGACCTATTCGGTCGTCGTTGACGCCGAGATCCCGAAGGCCGCCAACGCCGCGTCCATGGTGCCGGTCAAGCTCCAAGTCGATATCTCAGCAGACACCCACAACTTGTACCGCGCGTTCACGCTTCCGCACGCACGACCGGATCGCCAACCGGGGCTGCCGGTGCAGCTGGCCACACAAACATTGGTCTCCGAAGACCGGCCGGTGTACAAGACCGTCGCCGGGTTCCTCGCCGCGATGCTCACCGGGCAGGGAGACCTGACGCCCTACATCTCTGCGGCGGCCAAAATCACGGCCGAACAACCACCGCGCTTCACCACGATGGCCATCGAGCGCGTGCAAACCAATTCCGAGGCTGCCACCGCCCAGGACGTTCCTCCCGCAGCCGACGGCATTGAGGTCACGGTGCGGGCCGTGATGCAAACCGCCAGCGGCGTGCTGATGCCGATGGATTTCCCCCTCGTGATGTCGGTGGCAGCAGGCCACTGGCAAGTCGACCGGATCAACGATGCGCCCAGCATCATCCCGCCCAACCAAGCAGGGCCGTCTGGACCGTCATTGACCCCAACGACCACCGCCACAACGTCCACCAAATCACCGCGCGGCTACGCCACCAACAGCCCCGAAGGGAGCTAACAAATGATCACCACCGTCGCCTCGTTCATCGCGGACGGATCCGCCTCAGCAGCAGCCACCCATGTCCGAACCGTGGCAGCCCCGATTTGGGATATCGGCGCCAACATCAAAAACCAGGGCATCAGCTTCGCGGTGTTCTTGGCGATGGGCGGCACGGCGGTCTTGGCGGTGTTCGAATACTTCGTCGTCAAGAACAAGACCGCCGCGCTGAAAACCGTCGCTGTCGGTGTCATTCTCATCGGCATTATCGGGGCACTGCCCTCGCTGGGTGTGGTGTCCAAAGACACCGTCCACAGCCTGACCAACAGCGGAACCCGCTGAGCCGGGACAGCGCCGATGTTTGTCGCCAAGTGGTACACCCGAGCCTCGCGGGTCCGCATCGTCATCGCCAAGTTCGACGGGCGATGGAAGCTCCCCGGCGGACCCTTCCCGATCCCCGAGCTGATCGCGCTCGTCGGTGGGTTGTTGATCACCCTGTTCGCGCTGCCCCGGTTCGGCGATCCCTTACTGACCGGCGCGGTGGGAGTGAGCGTCACAGTCGCCGCGGTCGGGGTGATGCGGCGCATGCCGTACTCCCCCGTCAAATTCAGCACTCGGCTGCACCGAATCTTCCTCCTCTACACCAGTCCCCGAAGCAGCAGCGTCAACGAACAGCGCCGCGTCGAGGCCGTGTCGACGGTGCGGCCAACCATCACCATTCTCGACGCAATCGACGCGGCGCCGGTATCGCACCGCGCCGAATCGCGCCCACATGCGCCGACCGCAACAGTCACTGATTCCGGGTGGGACGACCTGTTCGACCGGCCGCACAGCACTGCAGCAGAACTGTTCACCTGATCACCGCCTCAAACACCCTCGAAGAAGGACGCTCTGATGGCTCACCAGCTCGACCAGAACCTGCAACCCACGATGTCGGTGATGGGCAACCTGCGCCGCATGCGCGATGGCGCAATCTGGGCCGACTACCGGCTCACCGGACTGGCGTATGGATACACCAGCGACGAACGCAAATACGACACCTTGATCCACCACAAAAACCTGATCCGAGCGCTGCCGAACAACGCGGTCATCGCAGGCGTCATCGCGGCGATGAATCCGGACGAAATCCTTGCGCGCGCGATCGCCGGAACAGACCTCAGCGCCCGTCCGATGTGGCGCGAGGAATGCGAGGGCAAGCACGAGTACTTTTCGTCCACGGTGCACGCCGCCGAGCGGATTTTCGTGCTGTCATTTCCGGTCACCGACGCCGACGTCGTATCCGATCTCACCGGCTGGGGCGGCGTGGCGCGCCGCTCGGCGGAGCGTGACCGCGTCGAGATGGCAAGGGCGGCAGCGCTAGCGGCCGCGATCGTCGCGCGTCTTCCGTCGGTGTTTGCGTTCGAGCCATTGACGGCAGCGCAGATGGTGTGGCTGTGGAACCATGCGTTGTCACGCGGGACGCGCCGCGAGGTGTTTCCGCCCTCGATTTCGTCGAACGTGTCCTCCCCCGCCGGAGCGTTCGCCGCAGCGGAATTCGACGAAGGTGAACGGCGTGGCGACCGCAAGCGGTGGCGGCCGGACAGCTTTGCGCCGCTGGTGAAGATCAGCCAGCCCGGCCGGATCGGCGCGGCCACCTCATGGCAGACGCTGCTGGCGATCGAATCGCTTCCCCTCGAGGGGTTGCAGTTTCCGGGGTCGGAGTTTTTCACCATCGCCGACCGCGTCGATGGATTCGACGTCGACTGGGCAGCGCGGATCAGCAAGACCAGCCGCGAGCAGGCGATCGCGCGCAACACCAAGAACCTGCGGCGGCTCAATGAGCAAGTCGGTGAGCGCGACTCCGAGGTGTCCTTCGCCCAAGACATGCTGTCGCAGCAGGCGCTCGATCTCGGCGAATACAACGCGCTGTTGGAAACCAACGACGACGAGATCGAGGTGTCGATGTGCCCGATCTTCGCCATCGCCGGCGCCTCGCGGGCCCAGTGTGAGGACGGGGCGCTCAAACTGGTGCAGGCCTTCGAACGTAACCGCATCAAAGTGGTCGCCCCGCTGGGCGGGCAACGCGAGCTGTGGTCGGCGATGAATCCCGGCGGTGCCGGCCTGCGTGTGGTTGCCGACTTCTCCCACGTCACCATCAGTGAGTACCAGGCCGCCAGCGTGCCGTTCGCGACCAATGCCGTCGGTGATGCGCAGGGGCCGATCATCGCGCTGAATTTGTCGGGTCGGCGCAATCAGCCGGTGCACCTGGAGTGGTGGCGTGAGCCGCTCAAAGACGCGTCCTCGGCGATCGCGATCGCCGGTGAATTGGGTGCGGGCAAGACCTGGCTGATCATGTACATGCTGTTCCATTTGGTCGACATCGGCGGTCAGTTCTTGGCGATCGACCGCACCGATTCCGGGGAGTACGCGCGCCCGGCGGCCACCCTGGGTAGTCACGCGATCATCGACCTGATGCGGCCGCAGTGGTCGATGGATCCGCTGCGCACCTTCCAGGCCGATATTGGGGTCGACTCCGCCGTCGAACTGCTCACGCCGCTGTTCGAGTGCGAAGCGAACTCCCCGATGGGAATGACACTGGGTGAGGTGCTGCGCCCGGAATGGGGGGTGCGCTCGATCCCGGACCTGCTTGCCGTGCTGCAGCGCGGGGCTGACATGGGCAAGTTGGCCGACGGCAAGCCGCTGCCTTCGGGATGGGATGAGCTGCACCGCCACCTGGCCTACTGGTCAGGCCGCCGCTATGCCGCGGCGCTGTTCGACCCGAATCTGCCGTCGCTGGATCTCAACACCGAAGGCATCGTGATCCGCACCAACAGGGTCGAGGTGCCCACCGGTGAGGAAGTGGCGGGCCGCGAGGCGCTGAGTCCGAGCAAGGTGTTCGGTCGGGCGATCTATGGGCTGTCGATGGAGTTGGGTCGCCAAGCATTCCAGCTCAACAAAGCGCGACCGGCCGCGGTGGCCCTCGATGAGGCCTACCACGTGACCTCCACCTCCACCGGTTTGGCCCGTACGGCGCGGCTGGCGCGCGACGGCCGTAAAGACAACATTTCGTTGATCCTGGGAAGCCACGACCCGGTCAACGACTATCCCGCGGGCACCGCATTGGACCTGATACCGATGCGGATCGTCATGCGCCACCGTGACGAGACGCTGGCCAGGCGGTCACTGAAATGGCTGGGGATCGACCCCGACAAGAACCCGCACATCGTGCGTGACTTGACGACCAACACCTCACCCAAAGGCGCCGACGGCAAGGTGGTGCGCGGCCGCGAGGGCGAGGGCTACATGCGCGACGCCCGCGGCGCGATCGGCCGCATCAAGGTGCTCGGCCCCTCCTCGCCGCTGCGGCGCGAAGCGATGAGCACCACTCCCCCCGACCACAGCCAAGTCGCCTAGCCCACGGAGGTTCATGTGAGGGACCATCGGCCCAACAGCGGCGGCCGGGTGCTCGTCGACGCCGATCGGCTGGCGCGTTGGGATCAAGGGATTCGGGCCTGGACTCCCGCGGCCGTGCTGCGGTGGTGTGCACGTCACCGTGCGGTGACCACGGCGGTGCTGATTGGATTTCTGCTGCTCGTGGTCGGCGCGGCCCAGGCGAGCGCGGATCCAGGTACCGGCGCCGACACCGGGGCCGGGGACGTGCTGATTTCCTGGATGGGAATCAAAGACTCCGACAATGTGCCGGTCGCCAAATACACCTTGACCCTCAATCAGGGCGGCTGGGACGATCCCACGGCGAAGATCTTTTCCTACGTCGATTCTGTCGTCTACGAGGTGTATCTGTGCGTCACGACGACCGCGCTGTGGCTGATCAAATTCGTGCTCGACTTTTCGTGGTTGAAATTATTCACCGGCCCGTTTCAGACCATCGGTCACGGCGTGGATACCGCGATGGACCGGTTCGGGTTGGCCGCGACCGCCCTGGCGGTCTTGGCGATCATCGCGGTCTGCACGGTGCTGGCCGGCCGCACCGCCAAAGCGGTGTCCAACATCGCCATGGCGATGGTGATGATCGGTATTGCCGCAACGATTTTCGCTAACCCGCTGGCCGAACTCGTCGGCCCCGATGGGCTGCTGGCCAAAGGGCGTGACACCGGTCTGCAGATCGCGTCGTCGGTGTCGGACGGACACATGAGCGACAACGGCGGCAAGGCCAACATCGACGACATGGTGTCACGTCTGGCCGATAGGTTTTTGCGTTCGCCCACCCAGATGATCAATTTCGGGCAAGTCAGCGACTCGATTTCGCGTAAATGCAAAGAAGCATGGTCGAAAGGAATCAAAGACCAGCACGGCGACAAACTCAAAGACGACATTCAGGGGTGCGACTCCAAAAAGGGCGACCAAATGCACGACAAGTCTATGGGTAACCCCGCCGCCTTCCTGGTGCCGCTGTCCATCTGCGGTTTCCTGGCCAGCATCCTTGTCGCCTTCGCCTGCTACTTCGTGTGGCATGTGGTGCGCGCGGCGGTACAAGCCATGCTGTATGCCGCGCTGGCCCCGCCGGCGTTCGCCATCGGCGTGATACCGGGCGGGCCGCAGATGTTCGCGTGGAAAACCCTGCTGGACTGCGCGATGGCGTTCGCGGCGATGGTCATCTACACCGCGGCGTTCGGCGGTTACAACGTGATCCTCGACCAAGTCTTCAAGGAGTCGACCAACGCCATCCAGTCGATCTTTCTGACCACGCTGGTCCTGGCGTTCGGGTTCGCGTTCTTCGGGCCGCTGCGCCGCATGTTCGACCGCAGCCGCGACACCATGGCCGCCAAACTCGGCGGCGGAAACAGCGGCGGGTCCGGCCGAGGCTGGCTTTCCAAGTCCGCTGACCTGGCTGCACTGAAGGGCAACCTGGCGCCCGGCGGGCGCGGCGCCTCGAGCAACAAACGCGAGCCGGGCCGCATCCAACCAGAATCGGACTCCTCCAGCAGCGCCGGCGGGGGCGGTGGCGGCGCCGGTCCAGACGGCGGCGACGGACCTGGATCCGGGCCGGCATCCATCAGCGACCCCGCAGCAGGTGGCGCAGGCGCATCGGGGGCAGGCCGCGCCGGCGGCGACGCCGACACCTCCTCGGATGCCGGCGGCCACCAGCGTGCGCCGCAGCCAGCCGAACCGGCGGTCGTGGTCAGCGATGCCAGCCGAGTTCACGACCGGCTGGCCGAAGCGGTCCGGATCTACCGCGCCAGCCGCGGCGGGGGCGGGGGCGGCCGCGAGGGCCGCCACGCGTTGTCTGAGGCTGCCTGACTAGGGCCGGGCACTGATGGAACCGATGGAATGGGTGGCGATCGCCCGCACGGTATGGGCGCATCGCCGCAAGCTCTACGCCGCGCTGGCGTTGCTGGCGCCGTTCGCGTTGACCGCGCTGCTGGTGATCTTCGTGGTGTTCCTCGGTGGCGGGGCGCCGCCGGCCACGGCGGGGCTGACCCCGCAGTGCCAGCACCAGCTGCAGTCCCAGGGAATCAGCCCCGACACCGGGGTGTCGTTTGGGCCGGGCCCGATCAACAACGGCAAAGCTGTCATCGCCGCCGGCCTGCAGATGAAGGTGCCCGAGAAGGGCATCATCATCGGCTTGGCGGTGGGCATGGAGGAATCCGGGCTGCGGAACCTGGCCAACTCCAATGTGCCCGAATCGATGGGCATTCCCCATGAGGGCGTGGGACACGACCACAAGTCGGTCGGAATCATGCAGCAACAACCATGGTGGGGCAGCCTGCGTGACCTGATGACCCCCGGCGTTGCGGCTCAAAAGTTCTTCGCCAAGCTGCTCAAAGTCGGCGGCTGGCAGAACATGGCCCCCACGGTGGCCGCCCAAGCAGTCCAAGGATCGGCCTTTCCCGACGCCTACGCCGCATTCGTGACACAGGCAACCGCGTTCTACCGCCAGCACTTACACGAAGTGATGGCCAGCTCTGGTCATCCCACCCCGCCGGAGTCCACCAAAGACGACAGCGGCCGCGACATCTGCGGTGTGGTACGCGATCCGCACGCCGGCGCGCCGAGCAACCTGGGGCCCGGCACCGCGGCCGGGGTGGCCGCCGCGCGAGCCGCAGAAGCCCAGATCGGGCTGCCCTATGTGTGGGGCGGCGGAAACACCAACGGCCCCACCGGGGGCGGATTCGACTGCTCAGGTCTGGTGCTCTACGCCATCTACCAAGCCTCAGGACACCGAATTGTGTTGCCCCACTTGACCTACGACATGGTCCACTACGGCAGCATCGTCCCACGTACCGCCGTGCAGCCAGGCGATCTGGTGTTTTTGAACCCCGACTCCCGCGGGCCCGGACACGTGGCCATGGTGGTCAACCCCACCACGATCGTGGAAGCCCAAGACTTCGGGATCCCGGTGAAGCTCTCACCGTTTCCCTCCCGCTTCGTCGTCATCAAACGCGTCCTATGACCGAGAAAAGAGGCAGGCTGACATGAACATGAGCACACAGCAGCGATCACTGCGAGCCCGATGGTGGCGCCTGCGGTGGTGGATGCGGCGGGTCCCGCTGCGTCTGCGCCTGGGAGTGATCGCCGGCATCGTCGCCGTGGCGGGATTGTGCTGGCAGTACAGCACCCACCACGGTGAGACCGCCGCCAGCGAGCGCCACCAGCAGCGGCCAGCCGCCAGCGCCACCCCCGCGCCGGCGCCGGCGGCCCCGCCTGCTGACTACGGCGACAACCCTGCGGTGGACCAGCTGCCGGCACCCACCGTGGCGCCGCAGCTGGCCTCGATCGACGCCGCTCGGGCCCTCGCCGCGCGGTTCGCCACCAATTTCGCCTCCCCGAACGACAATCACGACGACTGGTTGGCCCGCATCAGCCCCGATGTGTCGCAGCAGCTGATCGAGCAATACCGGCTCACCGATATCCGCAACGTCCCCCAGGCCGCGGTGAGCTCGCTGGACGGGCCGCTCGACGAGCTGCCCGGCGCCGTGGCGTTTCGCGCCACCTACAACGACGGGTCCCAGATCGAAATCCGTCTGGCGCTGGCAGCAGACGGCTGGAAGGTCGCCAACGTGGTGCCGGTCAACTCCGACACCACGCCGGCGCCGGCCTCCTCCTCCCCGGGCCCGGGGGTGCGGTGATGGCAGCGAACAAGACAGCTCCCGGCGCCAAGGCTGACACCAGGACGGCGCCGCCGCCGCGGCCCTACGCGATCAACAACGCCGAGCTCAAACGCCCCCACATCGCCGGCGAATCCGCGGCCGAGCAGAAGCAGGCCGCCCAAGGGTGGCGGTGGATCATCCTGTCCGCGCTGGCTGTGGTCGCGCTACTGACCTACACCAAGATCTGGCCAGCGGCCCAGCACCTGCTCTATTCGCCCTCACCGGTGCGCGACTACCTGCTGCCCCCCTCAGCCAACCCGATCTACGTCGTCGCCGGCGTGGGCGTGGGCTGGTTTTGGATCTTGTTCATCGCCGCCCCGGCGATCGCCGCGGCGGCGGCCGCACTGTGGTGGGCCATGCTGGCGTGGTCCAACCACCGCGCCCGCACCGGCCATCTGGGCCAGCTGCGTGCCGGACAGGCCTGGACCGGTGAGCAGTACCCCACGGTGCCGCTGATTGTGGGAGGCGCTGGTGTGACCCTGGCCCTGGCCGGGGCCCTGTTGCGCTGGGCCGGGCCCGCGGCGAGCACCCTGCCTGGTCGGCTGGTGGTCGTTGCGCTATTGGTCGCGGCCGGCTACGGGTTCACCCAATTCGCCTGGTGGGCGTACCTGCGCGGCACCATCACCCGCCAGATCAACAAGGTCACCTACCTGGCGTCGTTCACGCTGGGATGGACCGATGACCTGCGAGCTGGCCGCGTCAAGGTCATACGCTGCGCCTACCCGCGCCGGCAAAAAGCATTCCCCAAGGTGGTCAAGCTGCTCTACAGCCAGCATCCCCGAGCAGTCGGCGACGACCTCATCGCCGAAGTCGGCGCGGTGCTGCGCGAGGTCACCGGCCACACCTACACCCTTGAACATGAGGCGTTGACCCGCACACTGACCGCCACCCACACCGTGACCGTCGATGAGCACGACGCCGTCGACGACGCCGAAACGGTGCTCGCTCCGCTGGTCGCCTCCTGGTTTGATGCGGCAGCCCACATCGCCTCGGTGACCGTGGACACCCCAGCCCCGGTGACCGACGAGGCTGACGGGCAGGCCGCCAGCAGCCCGCCCGCCGATGTCGATGAGGAGCTGGCGCAACGAGCGGCCGCCACCGGCAACGACGCCATCGCCTCGCGGATCCGCGAATTCACCGTCGGCTTCGCCTACAACCTGAAGGTCAGCTCGGCCTATCGCCGCGGAGTCATCGAAGGCATGGTCTCTGATGCGCTCGGAGGATCCTGGGAAGCCGAATGGAGCATGGCCTCGCGGCGGGTGCGGTTCGTGCGCAGCCCCGGCCTTCCCGTCCTGGTCGACCCGCCGCTGCAATTCCCCACGGTCACCCGGGCGACCATCCGTTCCCTGTACAAGCACACGGTCATCCCGTTCGGCGTCGACGCCTACGGCAACACCATCAGCTGGGACTTCAAACAGTCCCCGCACATGCTCATCGCCGGCCAGACCTCCTCGGGCAAGACGTCGGCGCTGATGACAGTGGCCACGCAGTGCGCCCGGCGGGGTTTCAACGTGGTCGAAATCGACCCGAAGGGCTTCGACTCCCCAGGGATGCGGGATTGGCCGAACGTGTCGCTGGTGACCGCCGGTACCGACGAAGACGGCTTGGTCGGGCACACCGCCGCGCTGCGGTTCATCGCCGACACCATGCGCGATCGGCTCTCGCAGGTCAAGATCAATCCCAACCGCGCCGACGACTTCGACCCCATCATCGTGATCACCGACGAGTTCTCCAACCTGGTGGTGGCGTTGGCCGAGTTCTACGCGACGTACAAGACCAGCAAGGAAAAAGGAGCGCCGCCCACCACCAAAGACGTCGGGATCCTGCTGCGGACCGCGCGAGCAGTGGCCATCCATATGGCGATCGGCATCCAGCGTCCCGACACGATGTTCATCTCTGGTGAGGCGCGCGACAACACCGCGTTGCGGGTGGCGATGGGCCGCCTGCGATCCAAGGACGCGGCAATCATGATGTTCAACGACGCGGTCGCGGGCACCCGCATCCAACCGGGCATCAAGGGCCGCGGCACCGTGCAGCTGCCCGACGGCCGGTTCCGGGAGATGCAAGCGTTCTACACGCCGAAAATCCCGGCCACCGAGGAGCAGTGGGCGGCGTTGACAGACCACGAACGCGCCATCCTCACCGAGCTGCGCAACGTCGACAGCTTCTGGCCGCGCCGGGTGGTCGACAGTGCGCTGCGCGGCTACGACCCCGAGGACGAAGACCAGTCGCTGTCGTTCGCCGACATCCGCCAATCACCGATCGTGCTCGCCTCCGAACGTCCCGACCTGGACCCCCTGAGCGAGCAGTACGTGCGACCGTTGAGCGCGGTCCGCCAGGCCACCATGGACGACGAGCATGCCGACCTCGCGGGGATACCACACGGCCACGATGGGCAGGGCGCCACAGCGCCGGCGGCCGCGTCATTCGGGGCGCCCGTTGACGGCTTCGACGACGACTATTTACCGACCATCGAAGACGAATACGCTGCCGCGATCCCGGTCGCGGCCAACGAGATCACCCACGGTGATCTGGTGGACCTTTCCGTTGACGGTGTCGCAGACTGGAAGTACGTTCACGCCGAGCCTTACCTCACCGAAGATGCTGACGGTCTTGACCGGCTGGTGATCCCCTATCGGGACCTCGATGACGGTCACGACGCCGCCGACATCGAGGTCGATCCCTACGAGGTGATGCAGGCTCGCAAACTGCATATGCACTAGCGACAACGGAGGTGGGTATGGCGCCCAGGAAAAGGAAAAACGGCAGGGCTGCCGCGGAGGCCGCGTATGCCAACCTACTCAAAGACAACACCGCCCTCGTCGGTGATGTCGGAGAAACCTGGGACGCCTACGTGGCCCAGCTCCACGACGCGGCGGCGGCACGGGAGCGCTACGAAGAGGCGCGCGCCGCGGCGGTCAAAGGTGGTGCGGTCACCAACGATCAACTCGACCAAATGGGCTACAAGAAAACCGCCAAGTTGCCCACACCGCCGCCCAGAACCCCGGCCGGCCCCACCTCGCAGAGCTCGCCGGGGTCCAAGCCGGATGCCCCCGCGGGGCGGCCCGAGCCATCTTCTGATTCACACACCAACGGTGTATCAGCCGAGCCGGCGTTGGCCTCGGTGGGCGCCGCCAACCGAGGGGAGTACTGATGAGTGCGATCGACGCGCTGGTCCAAGAGTCTCAGGAGCAGCACCGCCGCTACTACGACCTGTTCGGCCATAACCCGGTGCGTGGTGACGGGCTGCGTGAGGTCGGCGAACTGAGCCGGCAATGCGCCGAGCAGGCCCGCGAAATCCGTCAACAGGTCTTGGATTCGAACTTCTCCACGGCGGTGCTCGGCTAATGGGCGGTCACGGCGGCCCTTTCGCCCAGTCAACCGGTCATGATCACGTACCGCTGGACGGGTTCAACGGAAACGCCACCGGTGCCGGTGGTGCCGCGGACGGCAGTGCTGATGTCAACATCAACGGCGGCAACGCCATCGCGGGTAACTCCGCAGCCGAGGCCGCCGAGATCGCCGCAGTCCCCAATCCGCAATCACCCGAAGGCCAACGTCAGATCCTGGCGATCATCGAGAAATACCAGTCCAAAAGCGCTGGCACAGTTGAAGAATCGGCGGCCACCCAGCAGGCCAACGGCGAGGACGCCGCCAACGGCGGTCACCACCACCATGGAGACGACGACGGTAAAGACGACTCCAAAGGCGGTAGCGGCCTGATGGACATCTTGAGCCAATTGCTCGGCTCAGGGAGCTCAGGGCTGCAAGGCATGAACCCGTTGGGTCAGGGCATGAGCCCGTTCGGGCAAGGAATGGGCGGTGCTGGCGCCAACCCGTTCGGCGACCCCTACGGTGCGCAGCAGGCCGGTGCGACCAGCCCGGCCGCCAACCCCTTCGCCGACCCGCTGGCCTCGCCGAGCGCGCCGGCGGCCACCACCGTGGGAGCCACCTCAGACCCGTTCTCCAGCTCCCCCACCGGCGCCACCAACGCGACCCCGGCGGGCAGCAACCCCAACGCGGCCACCAACCCCTTCACCACCGCAGACAACCCCGGCGGACAAGGCGGTGGCGGCGGTGCGGGGGCTGTTCCGGCGACCGGCGGCGGCACCAAGCCAGGCGCGAGCGCGACGAACACCTCGGGTGTGGACCTGGATGCGTTTTCCGGCGGTGATGGCGGCGCTGTTCCCGCGGACCCGGCCACCAGCGCTACGGGCAGCAAGTAGTCCGGGCACAGCGCGCAGGTCATGGTGTCCACCGCCGTCAGTAGCGTCCCGGTCACCTCATGGTGGTACGGGCAAAGCCGAGCGCGCGACGTTGCGCGGCGCCTGGAATCGCTGTCGGGGCTCTCACCGGCACCGGGGCCCGCCGGGGTGATCACCGCCCGCCGCGACGAACTGACGGTGACCTTCGTCGAAGGGCTCAAAGCTCCCCTGCCCCAGCCGTGGCAGCCCGCCGGCCGCGAAGCCCGCATCGGTTGGGAAGCCGTCGACCCCGGGTACCCACCGGACCCCAACCATCCGGTTTACCTGGTGGTGTTCGGGACCACCGATGACGGTGGACTGGTGGGGTTGAACCTGGCCGCATTTCCCCGGCTGCGCGTCGAAGGAGATCCCGACACCGCTGCCGCATTGATCCGCCGCTGGGTGCTGGAACTGGTGGCTACCCATCCCGCCATCAGCATTGGGATCACCGACGACGTGTGGACGGGGCCATGGACCACCCGGGTGCAACCAGTGGCGCCGGGGTCTGTTCCCGGCGTCGACGTGCTGGTGTGTGGTCCCGGGCTGACCTATGCCGAACGCGCCCAGATCGTGGCCGCGGCGACCAGCCCGATCCTGATTGACCTCGGTCAAGACGCGGCGATGTCGAGCACCTGGGTGATCAACTGTGGTCCCGATCGGCTCGGGCAGATCAGTCGCGGCTCCTCGTCGCGGCCGATGACGGCCACACTGATCGTTCCCAGCGCCGAGGTCGTCGAGCGCTGCGCCGAACTGCTGACCGACCAGCCTGAGCATCCGGTCGCCACCCCTGAAGCGGTGCCGGCCGAACGCGGCGCCGCCGCCGGCGCAGTGCACTGGGATGACTCGGCCCTCGATACGACCGGCCTCGACGAGGACAGCCCGACCACTGGGACTGCAGGCCTTGCCGACAGCGCGCCCCGGCCTGAACCCGCGCCTGGCGAGCAGGGCCCGATCGACTTCTTCGCCCCCGGGAACGCAACCTCGACGCCCGCGGCGCCGACGTTCCTGGTCGCCGACCACCCCGATGACAGCCAAGCCGCCCAACGCGCCCCCGTTGCGGCACCCGCAGACGAGCACCACGCTCCGGGCCCGGCCCCGCACGCTGCACAAGCCGACCTGCCGGCAGCTGCACTGCCTGTTGCCGCGGCGACCGAAAGCCGGCAACAGACCGATGGGCCAGCGCCGGTGATCGCGCCGATGTGGAACCGCATCCTTGGCCAGGTAGTACTGCAACCACCGCACAGCACCCAAGAGCCCGGGCCCCGGGAAAAGCGGCTCAACGAACTCACCGTGTTCCTTCAGCACCGCCCCTGGGCCAGGGCCGATGACATCATCGCCTGTGTCTACGGCGGGGCGGCCTCAGAAAAAACGGTGACCCAGCAGCTCTCCTTGCTGCGCGCACGGCTGGGAGTCGTGCGCCCCGGTGGGCCAAAAGCGTTGCCGCCCATGAGCGATGGTGGCTATCACCTCGACAACGCGGTGCGCTCAGACTGGATGGAATTCGAGCGGCTGGTGGAAATCCTCGTCGAGACCACCCCCACCCCGAACCTGATCGCAGCGATGGATCTGGTCACCGGGCCGCCGCTGAGCAGAATCCCGCCGAAAGAATGGGCCTGGACCAAAGACTTGCGCGAAGAGTTACGTGACCGAGTTCCCGCAGCTGCGGTGGCCCTGGCGCGCCGGCACCACGACGCCAAGCGGTTCGGGGCCGCGGTCGAAGTCGCGCGCAAAGGCTTGTGGTATGACAGCGTTCGACAGGACCTGTGGCAGGTCGCGCTGGCGGCGGCTCTCGAGGGCCACGACAAGGACGCGTTCCGCGCATTGCGCGGACAGTTCCTCGCGACCGTCGCCGGACCCGATCGGGATCCGGTGGTCTTCGATCTCACGCGACAGGCAGGATAAAGGGGCCGCCATGCATTCCATCACTGTGACGCAATTCAAGGACGACGACGACGAGGTCATCACCACTGCCGAGACCGACCCGGCTGCCTTGTCGGTGTCGGTGTGCACCACCGGCGCGATCGTCGATGTCGACGCTGCCGTCAAGACGCTGCGTCCGCTGGGTGTCGAGGGATTCACCGAGTTGTTCCTGGCCTGCGCGCAGGCGGCGTTCGCCCACCGCTACGACCCACTGTTGTCCGAGTAGCGGCAGGGTCGTCATGGGCTTGGATATCGACACCAGTGGACTGCGCCGCGCCGGCGAACTGGTTCACGCCGCCGGTGAGGTCTTACACCAGCAGTTAGACGCCGACGCGCCGCCCTGCGGGGACGATGAAGTGTCCAAGGCCCTGATGGACAACCTCAACGCCTGGCAACGCTGGCTGGTCGCGCACCTCAAAGCCGGTGCCCAGCAAGCATTTAGCGCCGCGGCCGGTATCCACAACGCGGCCGGCGGATTCGACACCCACGACGCTGCGGCCGCGGCGGCCTACGGCGGCGCCGGCGGCCACGCACCAGTGGCCACGCCGGCTGCCGCCCACAGCGGACCGGGCGCGGCGGGCGCTGCACCTACCGGGCCCCCGGCCAACTCACCCGTGCCGGACATCAGCGGCCGCGACGGTGAGAAGCTCGCCCTGGCGCTGCACTCCGGCGCCGGGCCCGCGCCGGCTTTGGCCAAAGCCGCGCAGTGGGAAGGCGTGGCCGCCCAAGCAGTGACCGCGCATACCGCACTCACCGGGGCCCGAACCCAGCTGCTCGCCTCCGGTCACGCCGCGCTGAGCGCACCGCTGGTGACACGGCTGGACCGGGCCATCGGCTGGACTCAGCAGGTCGCCACCCACGCCAGCGCACTGGCCAACGGCTACAGCACCGCCGCCGGCGCCCACACCACCGCCACGACCGCAGTCGGCCACCCCACGGTGTGGCGCACCACGAAAACGAACTTGGCCGAGGCACGCGCGGACCCGTTCGGGGCGCCTCGAGCGCAGGCCTACCAAGCCCAGTTGACCGGGATGCAGCACACCGCCAGAGTCACGTTGACCGGCTATACCACCACCGGAACCGCGGCCAGCACACCGCCGAGCACACTTCCCCCCGGTCCCGGATTGGCCCCCACCACCCCAAACGCTCCCGGCTCACCCACGCCCAACACCGCTGACAAACCGGGCCAAACCGATCAACAAGACGATCCCCACGCGCCGACATCAGGTGATGGCACCCCGCAGACGTCCAAAGCGACGTCCGGGGAAGGATCGGGTTTCCAGGACATGCTCGGCTCCCTCATGGGGGCACTCGGTCCGCTGATGCAGTCACTGGGCCAAGCCAATCCTCTACAGTCGCTGGGCCAACTCGGCCAGCAGCTCAGCCAGCAGGCTGGCAATCTGGCCAAGGCCACCAAACCACCGATCAAGCCCGCCGCGCTAACTCACGCGCATCCGGCAGGAGGTGGAGCCCACAAGGGTGGAGGCGGTGGCAGCCCGATCAAACCTGCCGTTCTGGGCGGGGTCCACTCGGCCGGGCTGACCGGAACCCCGGCCTCCTCGCCTCCTGCCGCGCCGAGCAAGCCGGCGGCCCCCGCCGCCGCGAGCGCCAGCGGATCCGGCGGCATGGGCATGATGCCGATGGGGCGCCACGCTGAAGGCACCGACTCCAAGAAGGTGCACAGCTACGAGCAGCCAATACCCGAAGTCGAACCCGAAGGAAGGCCCGGAGTCGTCGGGGCTGCCGCCAAAGCTGAGCCCGTGGTCAAACCCGAAGCGCACAACGCCGTCAAGGCGCGCATCGCTGCCCGCAAGAAAGCAACCGCGACCGGCGACGACGCCTAGCGGTGGCTTACCCTTGCACCCCCCGCTGTCGCACTTTTGTGCCACGCTAATGGCATGACCGATCAGCCGGTGCGGCCAGCCGCCGCACACCACAGTGCGACCCCCTTGGGGTCAGCTGCGGTGGCGCACCCGCTGTGCGATCCCATCAGCCCACCAGTGTTAGGCGACATCTTCTGATGGATATCCCCCTGCACCCCGCTGTGGTCGCCGAAATGGCGCGCGGCCAGCAATTCCTCGAACGAATCCGATCGGCGCGCCGAAACCTCGAACAACTACGGGTCACGGTGAGCTGCCCCGACGGCGACAACACGCTCGTCTTCGACGGCGACGGCATGATCGTCGAGGCGTCGTTCGCCGCGGACCTGTTTGACCGCTACCCCGGCGACAAGCTCAGTGAACTGCTGCTGGCCATGTCAGAGGAAGGATATTCCCAGGTGTCACAACACGTCAGCGCCCAAGTCGCCGCGGTCGTGGAGCAGCGATGACAAGCAGCGACGCGCTGGACCTCTTCCTGAGCAGCTGCGCAGCCCTAGGCGCCGAGGTGTACGGACGCCGGCAGGTACCCGACAAGCGCGCCGCGCGCAGCGGATTCGAGCGCCTGACCGCGCAGTACCCCGATCAGTGCGACGGATGGCTGGGCCTGGCGGCCAGCGGAGACGTCAGCCGCGCCGTCCTGGAAAACGCCTACCGCGCCCTGGACACCTGCGGTGAGTTGATCACGGCCGGTGACGTGGCCGCGGACGCAATCGATTTCGCCTTCGATACCGGCATGTACATCCAGCTGCACGCGCGCGGCGCCGACGGCGTCATCATGGCGTGCGCGGCCGCGCGCGCCGCCGCTGGTGACTACGCCGGCGCCGGCGAACTGCTTACCGACCGGGTGCTTTCGGCCGTCCCCGGCCCTGCCGGCTGGGTGTTGGCGGTGGTCTATTTCCGGGCAAAACGCTGGCATGACGTGCGCCGGGTCCTGGCGCCGCTGGCCGCACAGGTACGCAACGATCCGTTCCTGCACCAAGCAGTCCAGGTGGCCCTCGGTTTGTCCGGCGCCTATTTGGGCTTGTGGGAGCAGGGATTTGACCAATTGAGCAGCCAGGGGCAGGGGCCGATCGCGGCGGCCAGCGCTGAGGCGCTGCTCGGTGCGGGTTTGTGCGCTCGAGCGCTGGGCCGCGCCGAGGCGGCTACCGCGCTGCTCAACGAGGCCTACGCCGTGGTGGGGGTCTCCGACCATGTGCGCTCGACGATCGCGACCGCGCTGAGCGATCCGGGCTTCGGTATCCACCCCACCACCGCGGCGCGCATCGATGCCCGCAACGACTACTGGGATCCCGACACCGAGCCCGGCGAACGTGACTTCGCGCGCCAGCTCGGAGCGGCTCGCCGCGAAGAGCTCAAGGCCGAAGCCGCCGCCGAGCTCGCCGACTTCGTCGGCATGGTCGACGTCAAAGACCAAATCGCGCGGCTGGAATCGAGCGTGCGCGGAGACAAGCGACGCGAAGCTCTCGGGCTGCCGGTGCGCAACAAATCGCTGCACCTGATACTTGAAGGCCCACCGGGCACCGGTAAGACGACGATCGCCCGGGTGATCGCCAAGCTGCTGTGTGCTGCCGATGTGCTGCCGTCGGACACCTTTGTCGAAGTCAGCCGCTCAGATTTGGTGGACCGGGTTATCGGCGGCTCGGAAGCCAAGATCAAGGCGATCATCGACCGCATCATCGACGACGGCGGCGGGGTGCTGTTCATCGATGAGGCCTATGCCCTCACCGAATCAGATTCGGAGAGAGATTACGGGCGGGTGGTGATCGCTGAACTGTTGCGCGCCATGACAAATCACGCCGGCAAGCTGATGGTGATTGCGGCCGGCTATGCCGACAAGATGCAGGAATTCCGCGACTCCAATGAGGGGCTGCGGTCCCGGTTTACACGCAGCATCAGGTTGCCGTCCTACACCGTCGACGAGCTGGTGGAGATCACGGTGCGCAAAGCCGCCAAAGGCGGCAGCATCATCTCCGATACCGAGCCGCTGCGCGCGGCCTACGCCGAGCTCGCCGCTGCCACCGCCGTGGACACCAGCGGGCGGCGCCGTCCGGCGATGGACGTGTTGGGTAACGCCCGCTTCAGCGAGAACCTGATCCAGTTCGCCGAGGAGCAGCGCGACCACCGCCTCGACGTCACCGGCAAACTCGACCACGACGACACCACCGCCGAGGAGTTGCAGACCATCACCGCCGAAGACGTGAGCACCGCAGTGGCGCGTGAACTCGAGCGGGCCGACAAGGAACAGAACATCAAGTTATCGCGCCACGACCGCAATCAAGGACCGCTCGCAGGGACGGCGGCCCCGCAGCGCGCAGAGCCGGTGGGTTCGGCTGAACCCGACTTATGGCGCCGCGGCGGTACCCAAGCCGACGGAGGCGCGCGATGAGCGCACCGGTCACCCCACGTCCGCGGCGGGGGTTTAAGTCCCGCAGCGTCGAGCTAGGCCCGACCGCGGCGCGCAAGCGGCCCTGGGGATTCGTTACCCGCCACCAGGTTTCGGGCTGGCGGTTCCTGATCCGCCGGATCAGCAACGGCGTCGCGCTGCGTGACACGCGGATGCTCACCGATCCGCTACGCCGGCAGGGCCGCGCGCTAAGCGTGGGCACGCTGATCGCGGCCGTGCTGGTGGCCGGGGCGTTGGTGCTGTCGATCCTCAAACCCGCCGGCGTCACCGGCACCAAGCACGTGCTGGCTGACCGATCCACCAACGCGCTGTATGTGGTGGTCAACGATGAACTGCATCCGGTGCTCAACCTGGCCAGCGCCCGCCTGATTTCGGGCCATCCCGACACCCCGACCGTGGTGAAATCCAGCGAGATCGACAAGTTCCCACTGGGCAACACATTGGGCATCCCCAATGCGCCCTCGCGCATGGTGCAGTCGAGTGTCCGCGACGCGCGCTGGATGGTGTGTGACGCCATCGGCGGCGCGGAAAGCGGCGCAACGGTTATCTTCGGCGATCCGGTTGCCGGCCCAGGACATGCGGCGGCGCTGCCGGCGTCCTCGGCGGTGCTGGCCACCAGCGACGGCGGCAAGACCGCCTGGCTGATCTGGGGCGGCAAACGCAGTCAAATCGACCTGCACAACGCCGCGGTCACCGCGGCAGTGGGGATCAACGCCGACACACCCGCACCGCGGACCATCAACCGTTCACTGCTGAATCTGATTCCCGAATCCGCGCCGCTGGTGGTGCCGTTCGTCGCCAACGCCGGCGATCCGCCCCGCTTTGTGTGGCCGGTCCCTGGACAGACGCCCCCGCCGGTCGCCTCGGTGGTGATCGACCATGACACCAACAACCAGATCCGCTACTACGTCGTGACCGCAGACGGGCTACAGGCCATCTCCCCGGTGGTGGCGGCGATCCTGCGCGCCAACGACGCCTATGGTCTTGTCGAGCCGCCCGCCCTGACGCCAGACCAGGTCGCCAAAGCGCCCAAAGCCACGCCGATTTCGGTCGACGATTACCCGTCATCGGCGCTGCGGATCATGGATCCCAACACCGACCCTGTGACCTGTGGGCAATGGGTGAAACTGGGCGGCGCGCCCACGTCGAGCCTGACGCTGCTGTCCGGGCAGAGCCTGCCCATTGCCGCCGACGCCAAGTCCGTCGGGCTCACTGGCGCCGGGCCCACCACCGCCGCGCGCGTCGTGTTGCCCCGGGGCAACGGCTACTACGTGCAAGTCACCGGGCAGCAACCGCAGGCGACGACCAAAGAGTCGCTGTTTTGGGTCTCTGACCTCGGCGTGCGCTACGGCTTGGAGGACCCAGCAGCCGGCCAGTCAACGACATCCACGGCAGAAGTGCTGGGCTTGAGCTCGCCTCCACTGCCGATTCCCTGGTCGGTGCTGAGCCTGTTCGCCCCCGGCCCCACCCTGTCCAAAGCCGATGCGCTGGTTGCGCACTGATAATGGAGAGCCCTGATGCGAGAACGATTCCCCCATCGGCGCCGCGTGGCCGGCCCCCAGCACAAGGCCAAGGATTTCACCCTCAACCCCCCGCCGGAGCTGCCACGCACCGTGGAAGTCGGCGCCCTCAAGAAGGCGCTGCCCTGGGTTTTCGGCGCGTCGATGGTCGTCATGGTGATCTTCATGTTCATGACTGGGTACCGGCAGATGCAGCCGATGTACCTGTTCTTTGTCGCCATGATGGTGATCGCGCTGTTTCAGTCCATGCAGGCCCAGGGCGGCACCAGCGAAATGTCGACGCCCGAAGTCAATTCCGAACGCGCGGAGTACTTGCGCTGGCTGTCGGGCAAAGGTGAAGAAATCCGGGAGGTCGCGGCCACACAGAAAGCTAGCGCGGAGTGGTCACACCCAGACCCCGAGGTGCTAGAAGCGGTGATTGGATCACCTCGAATGTGGGAACGCGGCGCTACAGACCCAGACTATCTGCACGTGCGCGTCGGACGTGACGAGGTGCGCCTGCAGAGCAAAATCAAGGTCAAACCCGTTGAGTCCGAACTCGATCTGGAACCGGTCACCTACACGGCGCTGCAGCATCTACGGGCCGTGCAGCAATCGATTCCCCACTGCCCCAAGGCGATTGACCTGGCCGGCTTCGGCATGATCACCGTCTACGGTGACCAGGTTGTTTTCGGGGCGATCCTGCGGGCCTGGATCGCGCAACTGGTGTGCTGGCACACCCCCAACGACATCGCTTTGGCGGTGGCCTCGCCGCGGCTGGAGTCGCAATGGAACTGGGCGAAGTGGTTGCCGCACACCGAAAGCCACGACATCGACGGCGCCGGACCAGCACGGTTGCTCGGCATCTCGTTGCGTGACGTCGAGACCATGCTGAGCCCGCTGATCAAAGATCGCGACAAGGTCGTCGACGACAAAGGAAACACAGACTCGGCGGCGGTGAGCAAATCGCACAAACACGTCGTGGTCGTCGTCGATGACCCCGGCGCCCCGCACGAGGTCGTGCGGCGCATCGCCGCACGCGACGGCGTCACGGTGATCGTCTATCGCGCGACCGCCGGCCCAGACCGCGATTACGCGCCCCACTCGCGCGAGCTGCTGCTGCGGGTAGGCCGTGACGCCCACGACGGCGCCGCCGCGGTGCAAATGGACACGTGGCAGAACTTTCGCTGGCAGACCTTTTGCGCCGAGCCAGACGTGCTCGACGCGCACGTCTCCCGGCACGTGGCTCGGCAAATGTCGAAGTGGGACGCGGCGCCGACCAGCCGGCAAAATGCCGAATCGGCAGCCGCGCAGAATCTGCTGGCGTTGCTGGGGATCACCAACGCCGCCAAGCTGGACGTCGAGTCGCTGTGGGCACCACGGATGCTGCCCGTGGGCACCGGAGAGCCAGTGGATCTGTCACCGATGTTGCGGGTTCCGCTGGGATTGCAGCCCAGCGGAGCACCGCAGATGCTTGACCTCAAAGACGAAGCCGACGGCGGCAACGGGCCGCACGGGCTGATGATCGGCATGACCGGTTCAGGCAAGTCCACGTCGCTGAAAACGTTGGTGTTCACCCTTTTTGCGCACCACTCCCCCGACGTCGTGCAGGCCATCCTCGTCGACTTCAAAGACGGTGCCGGCTTCGACGGCTTCGCCGGTTACCCGCACGCGGTTGCTGTCATCACCAACCTCGAGGAAAAGAGATCCCACGTCGAGCGGTTCGGTGAGACCTGCCTGGGACTGCTCGACCAGCGCGGTGTCGCGTTTGCTCACGCCGGTCGCCGAATCAGAGGCGCGGCGTTTGAGTCGCTGCGAGAATACAACGAGGCGCGGGCCACCGCCGCCGGCAAAGACCTCCCACCGATTCCGTTCTTGTTCGTGATCATTGACGAGTTCTCACTGCTGCTCAGGGAGCATCCGGAGATGGCCAAGGTGTTCGACACCGTGTGCCGCAAAGGCCGCTCGCAAGGGATCTTCTTTCTGTTTGCCAGCCAGACCCTCGACCAGGGCCACATCAAGGACATCGACAAGAACACCAACTACCGCATCGGGTTGAAGGTCGCCAGCGAATCCATCTCGCGGCAAGTGATCGGCAACGGCGACGCCTACCACATTCCCGACGGCAAAAACGTCAAAGGGACAGGCTATTTCGTGCGCGCGCCTGGTGCCGAGCCGATGAAATACCGCGGCTTCATGCTCCCTGCCCGCTACGAGCCGCCGACCACCATCAGCCGCAAGGTGATCAACGCCAAGCCCCGCGCGCGGGTGTTCACCGCCGGTCGGGTCGAGCCTGACCCCGACACCGTGATCGAAGAGGAAATCGCCGGCGAATCGGTGATCGAGGGGCCGCCGCGGTCGCTGGTGTTGACCGTCGGGCCGCAGCTGGCCGCCGCCTACGGTAAGCCCTCACCGCAGCTGTGGTCACCGCCGCTAGATGAGCCGATCCCGCTGGACGCCGTGCTGACCGAGGCCGCTGCTGCCGACGCGGCCGCACCGTCAGCGGCCCCGTGCTGGCCGCTGGGCAAAATCGATCGGCCTCGCCAGCTGACCCACAGCCTGCTCAGTTACAGCGTCGATGACGGCAACGTGTCGATCCTGGGAATGCGCAAAGAGGAAGCATCGATGGCGGTGCAGACCTTCATCTTGTCCGCAGCCGCCCGCCACTCCCCGCGCGACGTGGGGTTCTACGTGATGAGCTACGGCGGGCCCGCGGTGGGGACGCTCAACGGCCTGCCCCATATCGGCGCGATCGGCGGCAACGAGCGCAATGAACTGAACTTGCGGATCTTCGGCGACCTCGAGGCCGTCATCGCGCGCCGGCGGCGGATCTTCGACCAGTACAACATCGGCTCGCTCGGTGAGTTCCGGCGGCGCCGAAGCCAAGGCGATGAGCCAGGACTCGACGACGGCTACCCCACCGACCTGTTCTTGGTGGTCGACGGCTGGGACAACTTCCTCGACGACAACACCACGCTGCTGAATCCGAAGAACCCGCACCTCAAGAGCGTGGAACGGTTGGCCACCGCCGGGCGAGGCCTGCATGTGCTGATCTCGGCGGCTAGCTGGTTGAAGTTCGGCAACGAGGTGCAAAACCACATCAACACCCGCTTCGAGCTGAAACTCTCCCAAGCGTCGGACTCCCAAATCAAGCCGCAGAAGACCGACGAGATGATCCGACCGCAAGACCGCATCCCCAAGCACGATCTGGGTCGCGGCATCAACGGTGTCGGTGATGTCATCCGCTTCGCGGTGGGTCGCCTCGACGGCCAGCCCAGCATGGACAACCTGGACGAGAAGGTGCGCGAAACCGTGGCCACCGTGTCCCAGCACTACGCAGGCCACCCCGCGGTGCCGTGCCCGCAACTGCTGCCCGCAGTGGTCACCGTTAGCGGCCTCGGTCAAGATCGGCTCGACGGAGAGCAGTTCGCCCTGGGCCTGCGTGGCCGAGACCTGCAGCCCTTGGTGCACGACTTCACCCGAAGCCCCCTCGTGGGCGTCTACGGCGACGACGAGAAGGGCAAGACGACGTTCCTCACCCACCTGCTACGCAGCGTGGTCGCCCGCCGCTCGGGCCCCGAGCAAGCGATTGTGTGCGTCTTCGACAGGGGGCTTGGGCTCAGCGCAGAGACCGCCCGGCTCATCGAGGGCGAGGACTACTACGAGACCGACTTCGCCTCCATGGCCCAACGCCTCGAGCAGATGGCGCACGTCCTCGACGGCAGGACACCGCCGAAGGATCTGCCCTGGGAAGAAAAGCGGGCCTGGAAATTGCAAGGGGCGCTGATCTACCTCTTCGTCGACGACCTCGACGCCATTCCCGCCCAGCAGCAGATTTATGACCACGTCCCCGCCGGCGGTGTCCCGGCCAGTGGATCAGGTCGGATGGTGCAGACCTGGCAGCCGATGCTGCGCCATTTCGCCTCTGCCAACGAGGTGGGGTTGCGGGTGATCATGACCCACCGGGCCCAAGGAGCCGCTGCTGCGGAAATGTCGCCCAATTCAGTGCCGGGTCAATTGGCCAACCAAAACGCCGTCCGCATCATGCTGGGTTCTACAGCGGTCAACGACAAGGTCGGTGGAATGAAATTCCAGGACCTCGATCCAGGCCGCGGCTATGTCCTGGCCAGCGGCGGTCAAAACGAGGGATATGCGCAGTTGGCGATGCCCGACCGAATGTAACCGGAATGTTAAATGTGCACGATAGAGGTGTTAGCGTGTTAGTTGCACCTGATGCAATAACAGGCAGTTGTCATGTGTTGGCGGTACCGTGCTCTCAACCGGACCGCCACGGGGAGGCGAATTGTCGGTGGCCGCACTGAGGCGGGGCAGCGACAATTACTACAGGAACAATCGCACATAGTGAAACCAGAGGGGATGTTGTTCCATGCTTGTTGATGTCACACCCGAAGCGCTGGCAGCCGCTTCAGCTCAGGTGGCTGCACTGACCGCTCGTCTTTTGGGCACCAACGCCGCCCATGCTGTGGCCACCGGGGCCATTCTGCCGCCTGGCGCAGACGCGGTGTCGGTGAAAACCGCTGCATCCCTAGTCGCTGAGGGCGTGTCGCACCAGGCGATGGCTGGCATGGGCAACACCCAGCTAGCTGCCTCTTCAGAAGGCGTCGGCGAATCCGGTATCGGCTACACCCTCGTCGACGGCATCCAGGCCGGCGCCTACGCGGCTAACGCCGGCATCAGCGTCTAACTTCGGTTATCTGCGAAGCGTGCACCCATGTCCTTCGATACGGTCCTAGCCCAGATTTGGGTGGCGGCGCCGCCCGAAGTCCATTCGGCGTTGCTCAACGCCGGCGCGACCGCGGCGGGAATCACCGCCGCGGGAACGTCGTGGACGCATCTGAGTGCGGAATACATGGCGGCCCTGGCCGAACTCGAAGGGATCATCGCGGCGGTCGAATCCCAGTATCAAGGCGAGGCAGCCACCCAGTTCGTCGCCGCTCACCAGCCGATGCTGTTGTGGCTGGCCGACGTCGCAGCCAAGGCGGCGTTCACGGCCGCATCCCACGGCGAGATCGCAGCAGCCTACGAGGGCGCTGTCGGCGCGATGCCGACCCTAGGGGAATTGTTCGAAAACCACTTCGTTCACGGCGTGCTGATCGGCACCAACTTCATGGGCGTCAACACCATTCCGATCGGACTCAATGAGGCCGACTATCAGCGCATGTGGCAGCTGGCCGCCGATGTGATGAGCACCTGGGATGGCGCCTCGAGCGCCGCCGCAACCTCCATACCCCCCACCCCGATGTCTCCGGTCACCTTGAGCGTCGGTACCGGGGAAGCCGGTTTGGCGACCGCCGTCACAGCGGGATTCCATACCGCCGGGTGTGGCACCACCGGTGGCGGCGCGGCAACCGGCTCCGATATTGCCAGTGACAAGCTGCTCGCCGGCAAAGCCGCGAGCAGCCCGGCATCGGTCACGGACAAACTGCCACCGGCGCAAAATCAAGCACAAGGGGTCGGCAACCAAGACGGCACCGCCGAGCAGGGGCTGACCCAAAACATGGCCGGCAGCTTCCTGCAGCAAGCCGCATCCATCGGCCCGCAAGCCGCCCAGGGGCTCACCCAAGGCCCCGGACAACTGCTGACCCAAGCCCCCCAACAACTGTTGCAGGCACCCCAGCAATTGAGCAGCTTGCTGGGCCAATTCAGCGGAGGGGGCAGCTCCCTGGGACAGCAGTCGGTGCCGGTCGGCTTCGCCGGCACGGGTGCCCTCGCAGGGTTCAACCCTGCCGGGATGACCAGCCTGGCCGGCGGTGCATTCGGCAGCGGGCCCAGCAGACCGTTGATGCCCTCCACCTGGGGTGCGGCGCCAAGCACCACCTCGTCGCTGGCCAATGGCGCGCGTGCCATCACCCCTGTTGCCACCGGACTCCCCGGCGCCGCCGGCTCCAGCGGCAGTGGTGCTGGCGGCGGCATGATGGGCGGCGGCGTCCACAACACCCGAGCCCGCGGTCAACGGGTCAACACCTACGCCGACGACGCTGTCGACGAGGACGCCGACAGCGAAAAGGAGGCGTACGCAATGACCCGCTAGGACGCCTTCACCCACGCACTGCGGATCGCATCAACTCACGACAAGCCCAACTACCACCGAAAAATCAACATCGGTACGCCAAGAAAGGACACCGACAATGGGACTGCTTGACACCAACGTTCCAGCCATGGTCTCTGCCGGAAACAGCTTCGGTCAGAACGTGGCCATCTACAAGAGCACCCTGGCCGCCGCTGAGCAATCCGCCCAGGCCGCCCAGGCCTTCCACAAGGGCGACTCGGCGATGGCCTTCCAAGCGGCTCACGCCCGCTTCGTCGAAAGCGCCAACAAGGTCAACGCGCTGCTGGCCATCGCCGAGCAGAACGTGCACGAAGGCGCGACCACCTACACCACCGCCGACTCCAACGCGGCCGGCGAATACGTCATGTAGCAGCCCGGGGGTAACCCCGGCTACACATCCACTAGACGAAGCGAAAGGTACATCTCATGAGCCAAATCACTTACCAGTACCCGGCGATGCTCGCGCACGTCGGCGAGATGCGGACCCACAACGCATCTCTGCGCTCGATCGGTTCCACCATCGGCACCGAGCAGGCCGCCTTGGCCGCCAACTGGCAAGGCGACACCGGTCAGACCGCCAACCAGTGGCTGAGCCAGTGGAACCAGGCGCAAGAGGAGCTCGCTCAGCGCCACAACAACCTGGTCGAGATCCACGAGCAGAACACGATGAACATGATGAACTACGACCAGAACGAAGCCGCCAAGTGGGTCTGACCCGGCGCAACTAGCTCCAACACAGACAGGTGGGGCGGTCACCGATACAAGGTGGCCGCCCCACCTGCGTGTTATGCGGCGCCGGCGACTGCTCGCCCACGTGGGCAGCTCGTTGCTGAAGGCGGCTCCCGCTACGACCTGTTAGCCGGCGGTTCGCCACGGGTGGTCGTCCAACATGGCAGCGACCACGTCCACGACATCGGAATCACGGCTGTCACCGCGGCTGGCCAGGCGCTCGTTAGCGGCAGCAATGCGCTGCAGGAACGCGCTATAGACACTGGCTGCAGCGCTGGCGTAGCTGTCGGCGGCCTGCACCTGCGGTGCAGCGCTGTACCGCGCCGGCAGACCGCGCAACTGCTGAGCCAAATCCCAGGCTTGCTGCGCGACTGTGTGCACCAAGACGCGCACTCGCTCAATGTCCCACGGTTGACGCGCTTGCTGGTCGGCCACACCGGCTTCGAGCAGATAGTCGATCTCGCGGACCGCGGCCAACGCCTCTTCGATCGGCCCTGTGTGCGCCCGCAGCTCCGCTGTCGGAATAGGGACGCTCAAGGCAAGCCCCAGCTGTCCCGGTTCCGCGAGAACAGCCGCCTGGGCGTCCGCTCGTGCCCGCGCGACTCGTTCGTCGGCGGCTTGGCGGGCCGCCGCGACCTGCCGCTCGGCATGCTCATGCGCCGCGGCCACCCGCGACTCCGCCTCCGCGCCGATGCGCTCAACGTCTGCCTGCGCCTGAGCTGTCGCAGCCTCGGCGTCCGCGAGCGCCTGCGCGATCCGCTCATCAGCGGCTTGGCGGGCCGCCGCTACCTGCCCCTCGGCCTGACCGCGTGCTGCGGCCAACTCCGTGGCGTGGTCGGCCTGGGCACGTTCGAGTTGGCCGCGGAGCTCCTCGAGGGCTTGTTGGGTGCTTGCGCGTTCGGTGGCGCGTTCGGTGGCGCGTTGTTGTGCGCGTGCTTCTGCGGCGCGGGTCCGTTCGTGTGCTGCGGCCAGTTCGCTGGCGTGGTCGGCGTGTGCCTGCTCGAGTTGGCCGCGGAGCTCCTCGAGGGCTTGTTGGGTGCTCGCGCGTTCGGTGGCGCGTTCGGTAGCGCGTTGTTGTGCGCGTGCTTCTGCGGCGCGGGTCCGTTCGTGTGCTGCGGCTAATTCGCTGGCGTGGTCGGCGTGTGCTTGTTCGAGTTCGCCGCGCAACTGCTGCAAGGCCTGCTGTTCGCCCAGCCGTTGATCGGCGCGCTCTGCGTCCTTGCGTGCGGCCTCAGCTTGGATTGCGCGCACGCGTTCCCGGGCGTCCTGAGCCACACGGGCGGACTGCGCAGCTTCATCTCGGGCCATCTGCGCGGCCGCATCAGCATCCTGCTTGTCCTGCTCGGCTTGGCGGGCCTGACGCTCGGCCGAGACGCGTAGCTGGTCTGCTTGGACGAGCCGCATCAGCGGGGACAGGCGCTTGGGGCTCGAGCCGAAGCGGTTGCGGTGGTCGACGAGCTCACGTTCACTCATCGCCGCGACCCTGGCGAGCTCTTCGGACGCGGGTATCCCGAGCTGTTCAGCGGCGGCCACCGCGGCCATGGCAGCGCGTTTGGTCAACGCGGCCCACTCCTCGATATCGAGGTCCTCGATGTGTTGCTGCAACGTGGTCATCGGCGCCGCCTTCTGCCGCCCGTGCTGGCCTGCTGGCGTGAAGCGCTGGGCGTTTCATCTGCGGCAACCTCAAGCGGTGGGTGATCCGGCTCAGGGCTGGATGGTTCGTCAGCGCCAGTGGCGGCCGCGGGTGCCGCGGCGTCGGCGGTTGCCAGCAGTGCGCTGCCTTGTTGAGCCAGCACCCGCGAGAATTGCTTGAGCTGCACCGCTGCGGCGGCCGCCAAGGTGGCGTCTTCGAGCTGGCGTGCCTCACTGAGCAGGCCTTGTAGAACCGTCAGCGCCAGCTCTGGCCCGAATCCCACGGTGGCATCCGCGGCCGCGGCCGGCTCCATGCTGCCTTTGTCCACGACCCACGCCAGGCGCTCACGGCATTCCTTGATCGCCGCCGCGTGCCGTTCGTCGTCCCGAAGCTCCTGGTGGTGGCGTTCCCGCTGTTCGGATAGCAGGCGGAACCTTTTGGCAGCCTGGCGCAGCGCCACCACCGCGATCAGGGCCAAGATGAGTACGGCGACTAGTGCTGCCGCGCCACCGAACCCGCCTGAGACCAGGAAGTCGCGCGCCGGGGGCAGTTCCCTATTCATTGTGCGTGTTGGCGCAGGTGGTAAGGGTGTCATCGATTGCGCTCGGCATAGCGTTCACACTAGCGATACGTCGCGCTCTTTAATCGCGATTATGGCTTTGCTGGGTTCGTTTAATCGGGTGAGCGTGTTGGGTCGCTGGGCTAGTTGGTTGCCGCCCTGCGGGCGGTCGTGGCGAGCGGTGTCCGTGGGGCCCCAGGCAAAGATTGTGACGGGATCAGATTCCGTCTGCCTGGCCAACCGTATGCCCCGGGGTTCAAAGTAGTCTGCCCTAGTCGAATCCTGCCAGCGTAATTCTCAAGGCCTGTTCCAACTGAACGTGCAGCGGTGGATGTGTCTTAATGTCTGCGCTCAGCCAGCGCCGAAGTATGAATTGTGCGGTGGCCAACCCCGTGTGGACCAGCAGCGAGGGACGGATGTCGGATCCCGCATCGATGCCCATCCTTGTAGCGACGAGCTCGATGAACTTGCGGTCATCGTTGTCGCTGATCAGCGCCGGTTCGCTCAGTAGGTGGGGGGCGGTCAGCATGGCTTGTTGCCAGTAGTGCGGGTTCGGATTGGTTTTGTCCCAGGCGGTTTCGGCAAACAACGCGATCAGCGCGTCGGCTGCCGATTGGTCCGATGGCTGAGCGCCGTAGGCCGCAACGATTTCGGCGACCGTTTGCCGCAACGGCGCGATTAGCAAATCTTCCTTCGTAGGCGCGTAGCGGAAGTAAGTACTGATGGATATCCCCGCAGCGGCAGCGATGTCCTCGGTGGTCACGGCAGCAAATCCACGTTCGGCAAAAAGTTGGTGTGCGGTGCCCTGGATCTGCGAGAACAGCTCGGCGCGGCGCCGGTCCCTTAACGAGCCAGTATTTGCGGAGGGCATGACATCGCCTTCGTCAATCCGACATTCCAGGCTGCTTCCTGAGTTACTGTACGAACAGTAGCGTAGCGAAACCAACAGTACTAGGGGATCTATTGCTGGTGTCGCGATGTCGGGGACCGTGGCAGGTGACGCGGATTGCATGGGAAATAGCGGCTGCCCCACGAATATTCGCGAGCAGCCGCGGCCCCAGGCGCCCGCTAAATCCCTCGCCAGACAGTGCGCTCGCGCCTGCCGTTCACGGCGCTGTCCCGGTTGCCGGCGTTCCACTGGAAAATGGCACGTCGCAAGCCTCAGGTTGCTAGGTCCATCCTCGAGGAGAGGTGTGTGTGTCTTGTTGGCTGAGTCAGAGGCCGCGATGTCACGCCCTGGGAGGCACACCGCGAGCAACGCAGCAATCCTCGATGCCACCCAGGTGGTCGCAACGTTGGGCGGCTTCAAGGCGGTCCACTTCAAATCGGTCGCCAAGCAGGCCGGCGTCACGGTCGGGTCGGTGTGTGACCATTTCACGTCGAAGACCCACCTGTTGGTGACGCTACTCGCCCGTGAATTTGTGCGGCTGGATCAAGAACGCGACTGGAGCACGTGTGCGGCATCCCCGATTCGGCGAGTGGAATCCTTGACTCGCCGACTTCACGACGAATGGCAGCAAAATGCGAAGCTCACCGAGGCCGTGATGCGCGCATTCATTATTGCTGACACCGATGAAGCTCTGGGGGCGCAACATGCCGCCGACCTGATCGAAAGCATGCTGGCACGGGCACTCAGTGGCGGCACGGAAGGAATCTACGAGCGACAGATTGCCAGCCTCATCGCTGATATCTGGCTGGCCAACCTGATGGCCTTCGTCGGCGGCCGGGCGACAGCGGAGCAGACACGCAAGTGCATCAACAGAGCTACACGGCGTGTTCTGGATGCATGGGAGGGTGCTGGCAACCTATAGCGATACCGATCGTATCGCTGCGATACGATCAGTATTATAAGTGTGGCTCCGCTGACGTGTCGAAGGGAGCGGCTATGCACACACAATGGATCGAGCAGTGCACTGTCCAGCGAGTCTCACTGAAAGAAGGCCTGGTACTCGACCTCGACGATTACAGCGAGCTCGTAATCTCCCGGCCGATGCGGTTGACGCTTCCTGCAGTAGGAGCCTGGCCCGAGGAAGAGGTGTTGATCGACCCTGCCCACCTTTCGCCTGAAGAGCGGACGTTGTTGGACCTGGCCGGAGCGGTATGCACGCGGGCCTGGTTCGATGATGACGGGTCGCTCCATCTCGGGTTCTCCGGTGGACACCGCATCGATGTCCCCCCAGACGCGGCAGCGACCGCGTGGGAACTCTATGGCAAACGGCACGGCTACATGGCGTGTCTGCCTCGGGGCCGAGTCCGAGCGGTTCGGCACGACCTTTCTGCCGAAGAGGACGACTCGGATAATACGTAATTCGCTACATGCAGGACGTAGGGAACCATCTAGGGCTCTTAGTCGTAATGGCGGCCGGATTCGTCGAATTCAACGAGGATCAATAGCAGTGCGGGTCGCGTCCAACGCTTGGATCCTCATGCCATCCCCATTGTGCGGTCGAGGAAGTCGGTGACAGCGCCGGTGAACGCGTCGTTGTTGTCGCCGGCAACCATATGACCGGTCCCGGTGACGTCCGTCGCTTCGGCGTGCGGGACGAGCTGGAGGAATTCGTTGACGGTGTCCTGGGAGACGACGTCTGAAAGTGCGCCGCGCACGAGCAGCGTTGGGGCCGTGATTCGACGTGCTCCTTCGGCGAGAAATCCGCTGATGGTGTCGAATGCCTCGCTTCCGGTCATGAGATTGCCTTGCAGGACATCGAAGTTGGAGCTGATGAAGGCGGGGTCCCAGCGCCAGATCCATCGGCCGTCGCTCCGTTGGCGCAGAACTTTGTGCAGGCCATCGAGATTTTCGGGTCGCGCGCGGCGTGGGTTGTATTCGGCGATGACATCGGCGGCATCACCGAGCGTGCGGAATCCGTCGGGGTGTGCGGCCATAAATGACACGATGCGATGGGCCCCATCA
>NZ_JCALCQ010000015.1:0-124084 GCF_059812425.1 Mycobacterium sp. NGS56 | reverse complement strand
GATGTCGCGCACGGATTGACGGGCGTCCTCGCGCAGAGCCTGCCACCGCCGGCGCGATCGGGCGCCAGGCCAGTCGATCGGGTCATCGCGGCCATCGGCCGCATGCGCCATCGCCTCCAACAACCCGATCCCGTCGGCGATGCAGTGTGAGACGGCCAAGCTCACCGCCGCGCCGCCGTCGCTGAAGGGCAACACGGCAAGGTGCCATCCAGGCCCGTGTTGGGCAGCGATGGGCGCCGCGGCCTGCTCGTCGAGCCACGCGTCGAGTTCCGCACGCGGGCGAGGCCTCGCGACGATCTCGATCTCGGAGGGACGGTCGGGCGATACCCACCGGTGGCGGCCGAACCGCAATGGTGACGGTTCGATGCGGCGGGCCAAGCATCCCCGCTGAAGATGATGATGGAACTTCCGCAGACCATCGATGTCGACCGGACGGCTATACACCCAGAACGGATGTGGGATCGATGCGACTCCCGTCACTCGCTCCGCGTCGAACGTGAGCTGGTCGTGCGGATCCAGCAGGTTGTCCATCGTCGTACCGTACTTCCGACTGCGCGTGTGGGTGAATGCTGGTCTAGGAATCGAGCGTGACCCGTTGCGGGACAACATCGTTGCTCCCGGGACTGCGGGGCGCCATCGCGGGGAACATCAGGGCAGCGAGCGGCCAAGGTAGTGTGTCCGGCCATGTGGGGCTCAGTGCTGGCACTGGCGCTTGTGACGGCACTAAACCCAATGCGCCTCGCCGTCATGCTTCTCGTGATCTCCCGGCCACCGCCCCTTCAAAACCTGCTCGCCTACGTGGCGGGTTGCTTGGCCGGATGCATTCCGGCCGTGGTGGTTCCGCTGACACTGCTGCACATCACGCCGACTTTCAAATCGTTTGCCGACGATCTGGCGACGAGCACCATCGTCCGGGAACTCAGGATCGGCATGGGTGTACTTGCGCTATCCGTCGGCGCTCTGATCATCGTGCGCTCGGTGACCCAGCGCCGGCGTCGGCCCGAACACCTGCCCGTAACCGGGTGCGACGCCTCGACGCAGGTGCTGGGCCAAAACACACCGCCCATTATCACGCGGGTGCTGAACCGCGCTCGGGGTGCGGCGACGGAGCGCGGCCCTGTCTTGCGGCGGTTGCTCGGCCGCGTCCACCATGCATGGGAAAACGGGTCCCGGTGGGTCGCGTTCGTGATCGGCTTGGCATTCGGCGGCGTGGAACCCGATGTCGGTCTGCTGCTACTCGCGATCATCGTGGCCTCGGGAGCTGCGATCGGCACGCAGGTCAGTGCCGCCATCGCGTTCGTCATCGGGGTGCTAGCCATAGCCGAGATGACCCTGCTCAGTTACTTGGCCATGCCAGCGAAAACGCAAACCGTCCTGCAACGGTTACACGACTGGGCATTGGCGCACCGTCGCAAAATCCTGGTAGCGATGCTCGCGGTGGCCGGAGTGTCGCTGATCCTCAGCGGCGTCGGCACCGAACGAGGCCGGCCAGTTGACAACTCGCAGCGGTCGGCGGTTATCGGGAGTTATAGTCACATCGCGCACTGCGCCGCCCATCGCGGGTTAGCCGTTAACGACTTAGCACCACAGACATAGGGCAGTTCGCTGCAGCTTAGAGGGAGAGTCCATTGCCGCGGGACGCGCGATGAAATGTGTGCTGGCGAGCTACGGAACGCGTGGCGATGTGGAGCCCTGCGTCGCTGTCGGTCGCGAACTGCTGCGCCGCGGCCACGAGGTGCGCATGGCCGTGCCGCCCGATCTGGTCGGCTTCGCCGAAGCGGCTGGACTTAGCGCTGCCGCGTACGGACCGGACACGCGCGAGTGGTGGAGCGCGCACCGCGATTTATGGACGCGCTCATTCCACAACTTCTGGAAGGTACGAGAACTGATCGGGTCGTGGCGCGAGATCGGGGAATCCGTCACCAACTACTGGGCGGATATCACCGCGACGCTGCGGTCGCTGGCTGACGGCGCCGACCTGTTGGTCACCTTTTTGAATTTCGAGCAGCCCGCCGCCAATGTTGCCGAGTATTACGGCATTCCACTGGCCACGCTGCATCTGTCCCCGGTGCGGGTCAACGGCCAGGTTTTACCATTCCTGTCGCCGCCGTGGGGCCGCTGCGCGGTGAGGGCGTACGAGTGGGTGAGCTGGCGGGGGATGAAGAGGTTCGATGACGTGCAGCGCCGGGAACTTGGTCTGCCGAAAGCGACGCGCTCCGCGCCGCGACGGATCACCGAGCGCGGATCGCTGGAAATCCAGGCCTACGAAGAAGTGTGCTTCCCCGGGCTGGCGGCCGAATGGGCGGGATCGAACGGCCAACGTCCCTTTGTCGGCGCGCTGACGATGGAGCTGACCACCGACGCCGATGAAGAGGTGGCGTCGTGGATCGCCGCGGGAACGCCACCGATCTTCTTCGGCTTCGGCAGCACTCCGGTCAAATCTCCGTCCGGCACCCTCGCCATGATCGGCGCGGCCTGCGCGCAATTGGGCGAGCGGGCTGTGGTCTGTTCCGGCTGGAGCGACTTCAGCGATCTCCCCCATTTCGACCACGTCAAGGTGGTGGACGCGGTGAATTACGCGGCGGTCTTTCCCGCCTGCCGCGCGGTCGTGCACCACGGGGGCATGGGCACCATAGCCGCGGGTTTGCGCGCCGGAGTGCCCATGCTCGTCCTTTGGACGGCGCCCGATCAGGCGCTCTGGGCCGCCCAGGTGAAACAGCTGAAAGTAGGCTTCGGGCGCCGCTTTTCGAGCGTTAGCCGGGAATCGCTGGTCGCGGACCTGCGCACGATCCTCGACCACGAATATGTCTCGCGGGCCCGCGGGGTGGCCACCCGGACGACGAAACCGACCGAAAGCGTAGCCCACACCGCCGATCTCCTGGAAAACTTCGCCCGCCCACGACAGGTTGGTTGACGCGGCATAACTAGCGGGGCGCCCTTCCGACGGCCGCAACGGTCGCCGCCGGTCGGCCGACGGGGACCGCGACCGGCCGCTGGGAACTGGGCAGGGTAGTGTCTCGGCCGGTGTGGGGTTCCGTGCTCGGGATGGCGCTTCTGTGGGCGCTCAATCCTGTGCTTCTCGGCCTCATCCTCCTGCTGATTTCCCGTCCGCGACCGGTGCAAAGCCTGCTCGCTTGCTGGGTAGGCTGCCTGATCACGAACGTTCCCGCCTTATTGGTTCCGCTGGTGGCACTGCACGTCATGCCGGCGTTCAGATCTACCGCCCATGAATTAGCCGCCGCGGGCCCGAACTCGATGGCCCGCCATATTCAAGTCGGACTGGGTGTACTGGGGCTGGCGATCGCAGCGCTGATCCTGGTGCGCTCCCGAGCGCGGCGAAGCATGCCGGCACAGGTCGCCAACTTTTCGACCGCGAAGCTCGACTCGAATGAAAGCGGACTCTCGCTGCCGCAGGGCCGCGACGATGATGCGGCGAACGAACGCGAATCTGCAATCCGGCGGCTGGTCGGCCACGTCAACGATGCGTGGGAGAACGGATCGTTGTGGGTGGCCGTGCTGGTGGGCATGTCCATCCTGCCGGGCCCGCTGCTGGTCTTGCTCGTGGACACCACCATCGTGGCGTCGGGAGCCCCGATCGGCACGCAGGTCATCGCCGCCATCGCATTCGTCGTCGGGATGCTTGCGGTCTTCGAGATAACCCTGCTGAGCTACCTGCTCACGCCGGAGAAAACCAAAGCGGTGTTGCAACCGTTGCACGAATGGGCGCTTGCCCACCGTGCGCAGGTTCTGGCCGCGATCTTCGCGGTGGTTAGCCTGTCGCTGGTGGCAAGGGGCGCTGGCGTCATCTGATCAGATCACTTGGCCCGCAGGACAAAACCCTTCTGGTCGCCACGACCCTGCTGGTTGAGCCGATCCGTGCGTTTTGCCCACTTCCACATCTGCCTTATCCCAAACAGCCGCAGGATTTGCGGGTCGGTCACCGCCACGCCTCGCCGATAGGCTTCGCTCCCCAGAAACTGACCCAAATTCGAATCATCAAATGTCCGCTCCACCCGCAGCCCCGCCTTGTCAGCTGCCAGTGCCATTGATTGACACGAAGGTATGACGAAATGCCGAGGGGCATCGATCTGCACCCAGTCAGCCGCATAACTGGTCCACGCTTCGGAAGAAGTCGTCGGAACGCGAGCCAGGCAAAAGCCTCCGGCAGCGAGTTTCTCGCGTGCCATCTTGAGCATTGCGACCGGGTCTGAAACATGCTCGAGCGAATGGTTGAACATGATGAGATCGAATTCGCCCGTCACTTCACCGAAATCGCGCTTCAGCAACGGTACTCCTCGCCGCGTCTGGCCATCGCCGGCGATGAACGGATCCGCACCACACAAGTTGGTGAATCCCACTCTGGCCAATCGGTCAAGCAGCAAACCGCTGCCGCAACCCACGTCCAGAATTCGCGCGTCACGGTCGAGCGGGAGCGCGGCGATCATGCCGAGCGCGTCTCCGCCGAGGAGAAGGCGAAGGATACCGTCGGCCAAGCGCCTCGTTAACAGGGCGCCGACGAGCCGGCCGCCGGCACGCAACTTGTAGCGGTCCTGCTGCGTAATGAGCCATCGGAGTATCCCAGGGTCGTTGTACGAGTGATAATTTCGGGGATAATGGCGCATGAGCTCTTCACCGTCGAGCACATGCGCAATTTGTAACGTCTCACACGCAGCGCAAAGATAGTAGTCGAACCGCTCGCGGGTTCCATACATCATTTCGCGAACTACAACGGGTCGATGAGGGCCGGTCGATCCGCATAGCCGGCACTCTTTACTGATCTCGTTCAGTTGGTCCTCCAGCAACAGATTGATGCACAGTAAATCCCTTGAGGTACCAGGGATTCGCCCGCGCCCAATCGATGGTGCGACGGACCCCTTCCTCGAGGTCTACCTGGATGCGCCAACCCAACTCCCGTTGCGCCTTGGTCGAATCGGGGATACGGCTAGGAATGTCCTCATAGCGATCCCCGTAACGAGCCGCGGTGTCAACGGTTTCGACACCCGTCACCGAGGCGACATCGGCGATCTTGATCGCCACAGCGACAGCGTCGCCCACAGTCGTCTCGGTCATGCTGCCGATGTTGAAGGCCTCGCCGATCGCCGCGCTGCTCTCGGCCGCGAGCAAGGTGCCGGCGACGGCGTCGTCGACGTAGGTGAAGCACCGCGTCTGGTCTCCGGAGTCGTAGAGCAACGGCCGGCGGCCATTCAGGATCCGGTGAATGCTCTGCGAAATCACGAAAATCGGAGGTTGCCGCGGACCATATACGTTGAAGTAGCGAACGACCGTCACCGGCAGTGCGTGAGACGCATGCATCGCGAAAACGAGATGTTCACCCATGGCCTTACTGGTGCTGTAGCTCCACCGCGCGGTTCGTGTGGAACCGAGAACGCGATCGTCGTCCTCGGCGAACGGTGGGTTCGGGTTCCTCCCGAACACCTCAGATGTGCTGGCGAACACCACATGCGCTTGGTGTCGACGGCTCAGCTCGAGGACGTTGCGAGTGCCGGTCACGTTGACATCGAGAACCTGCAGCGGGTCTTTGAGATAGTTGTTGACACCGACAATCGCGGCCAGGTGGAAAACCTTGTCCACGTCGGGGGTCAGGGCACTCTGGAGCGCGGCCAGATCGGTGACGTCACCCCGCACGAACCGGAAGTTGGCGTGCCGGTCGAAGTCGAGATCGCTGTCGGGCGTGTCTTTTTCAAGGTCGAACACCGTGACCGTGTCCCCGCGTCCGAGCAACGCGGCGACCAGGTGCGATCCGATGAAGCCGTAGCCGCCAGTCACGACGACATTGGACATGAACGCTCTTTCATTTCGGGTTCAGGCACGCCTACCGGCCGATGCCCTTGTAGACGAAGCCCGCTGTGCGCACCGCCGCCGGGTCGAAGCTATTCCGCCCGTCGAGGAACGCACACCGGGGCCCCGCCAAGTCGGCGAGCCGGACCAGGGGCACCTGGTGGAACTGTCGGTGGCCCGCGAGGAGCACCAACGCATCCGCATCTTCAACCGCCGAATCGATGTCTGCGGTCAGGGGAATCTTCGTCACCGTCAGGGCCTGCGCGTCCGTCACCCACGGGTCATGGATCGAAAGCCGGCAGCCGGACTCCTCGAGCAGGTTGATGACGGACTTGGCGGGTGTGAGGCGGCAGTCGCCGGTGTTGTTCTTGAACGCGATGCCCAGCACCGCGATCCTGCTCGTCTCAAGCGCCTTGCCCTGATCGGCGAGGAGCTGCTCGAGCAGCCCGTAGGTGTAGGCGGGCATCGTGTCGTTGACAGTCCTCGACGTCCGCGGGATTGCCAGGTCCAGTCCGACGGACACGCCCAGATGATTGACGAACCACGGATCCTTCGTCAGGCAGGAACCGCCGACTCCCATACTCGGCCTCAAGATGTTCACGTCGCCGCCGCCCTTCGGCATCGTGTTGGCGGCGTCGATGACTTGCAGGGCGTCCATGCCGAGCCTGTCGCATACCTTGGCCAGCTCGTTCGCCAGCGCCACGTTGAGGTCCACCCAGAGGTTGTCGGCCAGCTTGACCATCTCGGCGGTCCGGGGGTTGTCGACGACGACGGAGTCGACTCCAAGGGCATGTCGCCACAATGTCGCGCAAGCGCGAGCGCTGCGCTCATCGACGGCGCCCACCACGACGGGGATCGACGTGAGCTCGCGGATGGCTTGGCCTTCGGCGATCCGCTCCGGGCAGAACGCCAACCCGAAGTCGACCCCGGCCCGCAGACCCGAGGCCTCTTCCAGGATCGGCAGAACGACGGTTTCGGTGGTGTCGGGCGGCACCGTGCTCTTGAGCATGACGATGTGGCCTGGCCGCAGGTGCTCCCCCACGGCCCGCGCCGCCGCCTTGATGTCGTCGACGATGGGCTCGTAGCCCGGACCGAGCGGCGTACCCACGTTCACAATCACGAAATCGTTGTCGGCGACGGCGCCGAAATCGGTCGTGGCGCGAAGCCGGCCGACTCGCACGTTGTCGGAGACGAGCTCGCCGAGCCCGGGCTCAGGCACGGTGGTCTTGCCCAGGTTGATCTCGTCGACGACGCTCTGCCGCACGTCGATCCCCGTCACCGGCCAGCCACGGTCGGCGAGCACCGCACCGATCACCGTGCCGATGTAGCCGCAGCCCACGACCGCGATCCCAGACCGCTGGCCACGCACCAAGGAGTCGATCTCGGCGTCGCTACGCCCGAATACGCATGCCGGCATTACCCCGCCCATCTAGCGTCATCCCGCTCACTGCACAGATGTGCAATAGGGTGCCATGCCAGCGCGCGGAGCGCACACGCGGGGCCCGATGCTCAGCTCAGGGTTCGCGCCGGCCGAAGTCTTCCAAAAGATCGGCGGCGGCCGCAACGCTTTCGGCGGATTTGGTCATCCGGGCGGAGATCTCACTAGCACGGGCAACGCATTCCGGGTCGAGGACCCGGCGCAGGTCCGCAGCCAGCGATTCGCGGGTGGTGCTCGAAAACCGCCGGGCGGAACCAACTTTCAGCCTCTTGACCTGGGTTCCCCAGAGCGTCTGATCGCCGAACGTCGGGAGGATCAACGTCGGAACTCCGGCGCGTAGACCCGCCGCCGTGGTGCCGGTGCCGCCATGATGCACGACCGCGCGGCACGCGGGAAAGGCGGCCGCGTAATTCATCGCGCCCACGGTCTTGACGTGCTCGAAACACGGAACGTCGCTGAAATCGGTCTCTGCGGAACAAATCAACGCCCGCTCGCCCAACTGCGCGCAAGCCTCGCCGATCATGGCCACCGTTTCGGCGGGAGACTTGACCGGCGTGCTGCCAAACCCGAAGAAAATTGGCGGGTTCCCCGCGGCGATCCACGACGCGACGTCCGCATCGGCATCCGTAGGCAATTCGATCGTCAGCGCACCGACGAAGGGCCGCCGGCAATCCGACTTCGCCCATTCGGCCGCCAGCCCCGGAAAGCACACCTCGTCGTATGCCTGTATTTCCAGCGATCCGCGTTCAGCGACTCGTCGCGACCACAGACCCGTTGCCTTCGGTAGCCGGAGTTTGCGGCGCTGCGCGTCGTCGCGCCTCTTCATCATGGGCCAACTCAGCCGCTCGGACAGCGTCATCGCGGAACGGCCTACCGGCGCCGGCAGGCCAGGAAGGAGTTGGCCGTTGGCCCGGATCGGGAAGGTATGCAGCATGGCCAACTTAACGTCGTAATACTCCGCGATGTTGGCCGCGGACTGCTCACCGATGGCGCTGGTGACCAGCACGTCGGCCCCATCCGCCAGCGACATCAGAGCCTTGCTGGTCTCCTCCCAGAGCTGGTTGAACAGATCCCGATCTTCGCGCACCAACCTGCTGAGTTCCTGGACCTTCCACGGTGCGCGGAACAACCGCACCAACAGGTCGCGGTGGACGTCCTGCCACGCCCGCGCATCCGGCCCGCAGGCGGTCGCGGTAAGCCCCGCCGACTCGACGAAGCCAACCAGGTCGGGCGCGACGGCCATGCGTACGTCGTGCCCACGGCCCAGCAGTTCACGACCGACAGCGACTCCGGGCTCGGCGTCGCCGCGCGTTCCATAAACGGCCAGCACGAATTGCATCGCGGAGGTTTGGCCTTTCGGTTGTCGTGCGCGAAGGCGGGGGCACCAGTCATGATGCCTGGTTCCTCTGCCGGCCGGACCGGCGGGCGCCAATTGGCTTCGACTGACTAGTACCGGGACCATTGTCATGACCGGTGTGGGTCATTCAAAGCACTCGAAAAGCCCCGTTGCAGGCCTTTATTCAGCCGGGTCGATGTCGTTGGTAAGCAGGTGAGCGAAGGCAAAAAAGGTTTCCTGCGCTCAGCCGCAAACCGCGTGGTATCGCGTGCTGGCCGAAAGGCGGGCTCGGCTACTCTCATGTGATGAATTGGCCGGGCCGTGCACGCGCATACTTTGAGACCCGCGCATCACGCGTTGATGCGCGGCCGGATAATCGGATCGCGTTGGTGGATCAAGGATTGTTTGCCGGCCATCGCGCCGCGGGTCTGAACCTCGTCATCCAGTGCGTGTGGATTTATGAGCACGCTATCGACTTCGCCGAGCTGAGACGTTTACACCGCAATCTCAGTCACGGGTTGCTGGGACGGCGCATTGAGCGCTCGCCGCTGCCCTTTGGCCGGGCTCGCTGGGTGTTGGATAGCGGACCGTCCGATATCGACGTCGCAGACTGCGCCCGTCCACGCAATGAGCTCAGCGACTGGGCTGATGAACGTTCACAACTGCCGATCGATGTCGAACAGCGCCGCGGTTGGCAGTTTGGCGTGCTTCCTCTTACCGACGGCTCAACCGCGGTCAGCTTGGTCCTTTCCCACTACCTGCTCGACGGCCTCGGACTCGCCCTCGCGGTCGTTGATGCCAAACTGGGTAACCCTGCCGCCCTCGGCTATCCACTCCCGCGCTCACGTACTCGCTGGCGCGCGGTGGTTGAGGACGCCCGCCACACCGCGCGGGACGTCCCGGACGTTGCCCGGGCTGTCGTCGTCGCGGCGAAGATGGCCCGTCGGGCGCGGCACGATCTCGCCCGATCGCAGGCCTCGCGACCCGTCAAGCTCCGCGCATGTGAGGGCGATGACCCAATCGTCGTGCCGGCCGCCTGGATCCAGCTCGACGCGGCGGACTGGGATGCCCGCGCAAAGGAGCTCGGCGGAACGAGTAAGACACTGGTGGCAGGGTTTGCCGCGAAATTCGCTGAGCACGTGGGGCGTCGGCGTGACGGTGATGGTCTGGTCACCTTGCATCTGCCGATGAACGACCGCACTGAGGGCGACACGCGGGCAAACGCGATGTCGATCGCGGTCGTCCGAGTCGATCCGGCGCGGGTGACGACGGATCTGCGTGACCTCCGTGCCGAGATCACGCGAGCGCTCACGACGCTGCGGGAGACTCCAGACGAGGCACTTCAATTACGTTCGCTGATCCCGTTCACCCCGAAGCAGGCGTTGAAACGGATGGTCGACGCGGGGTTCACGGACCCCGACGTCCCCATGCTTTGCTCGAATCTCGGCGACTTCGACCCGCTGGTGTGCCGCCTCGACGGCACCTACGGCGAACTTGTCATGACCCGGGCGACAGGGCAACACGTGACGCGACAGTGGCTGGATCAAACGGGGGGTCAAATGACCCTCCAGTCTTGGAGCACCGGTGGCTCCAAGATCTACCTCACCATCAACGCCTACCAACCCGGTGCCGAGAACACCAAGCAGGCGTTGCAAGAGCTGGCTCAGCGTACCCTGGCTGAGTTCGATCTGACCGGCACGATCGAGTAATTAGAGACGTCACCGCCATTCCTCTGGCTGCCGCGTCCGCCGTTGGTACCTGTGCCGTGCCCGCGGGCAGTTCAGCGTCCTCACGCGTCGCCTGGCACGGCGTTGCGCTGACCGGCCCGTAGAGGCCGGCCTTCCTCGGGGCCTCGAGGCGGCCCATACACGATTTTGCTGATGATCGCGTCACCAACTCGGTCACCGAATGGCAACTGCTGGATATCAATTCGTGCAAGAACGTAGGAGTTCGGCGTGACGTACCTCACGATCGACGGAGCAATTCGCGGCGCCTAACCGCAGAGGTGGTACCTGATGTTCTGTCAACTCGGTCGTGTGGCTGGTGCCGCCGCCGGGGCTGCCCTGCTGGTCCTGTCGGCGTTCACCGCGCCGAGAGTGTCGGCCGCCGTGGTGATGAGCCCGAATCTGTTGATGAATCCGGGTGCCGAGTTCGGCGACCCGTCCCTGTCGGCGTACAGTTCGGTGTCCATCCCGGCGTGGACCGTGACCGGCACGCCGACCGTGATCAGGTATGGCACCGCGCGCCGCCTGCCATGGCCGCTCGGCTCGCCGGGCCCGACTCTGCCAGCCGCCCTGGGGTTTCCGCGGGCACAGAACGGACCCCCCGACGGCGCCGTGCAATTTTTCGGCGGTGGAAACGTGGCCACATCAACGCTCACCCAGTTCGTCGACCTGTCCGGCGCGGCACCGCAAATCGACACCGGCACCGTGCCATACAGGCTGAGTGGATGGCTCGGGGGCTTCCTTGAAGACCCGTCGGAAGCGTCGGTCACCGTCACATTCGTTGCCGCCGATGGACAATCGCCGCTGGGTGCTGGCAAGATCGGGCCGGTCACCGTGCTCGATCGCCGCTTGAAAACCGCTCTCCTCCAACGCGAGACCATCGGCACGATTCCCCGTGGAACGCGCGGCGCGAGTGTGGTCGTGACACTCAAAGACAGAAACCCGGTGATCGGCAGCTACAACAACGCCTACGCCGACAATGTCTCGTTCACTGTCGGCGCCCCCCTGCCTCAACCGCCGCCGCCGACGCCACCGGCATCGAAAGTCGGGCCCCTGGACCACATATTCATGATCTACCTGGAAAACCATGGCGTGAAGGACATTGTCGGCAGCCGCAATGCGCCATACATCAACGGCTTGATCAACAACTATGGTTATGGCGAAAACTACTACGCGCAAACACATCCGAGCCTGCCGAACTACTATCCGATCCTCGGCGGATCCGATTTCGGCTTCAACTACAACTGCGAGTTGGACTGCTTCGACCAACCCAACCTGGTCGACAACGTGGAGAGGGCGGGCAAGGGGTGGGCCTCCTACGAGCAATCCATGCCCGCGCCGTGTTTCACGCAAGACTCGGGTCCTTACAGCCCCGGCGAACTACCATTTCTGGCCTTCCACGACATAGTCGCCAACACCGATCGTTGCCAAAAACATGTGCTGCCGCTGGAGCGGATGGCCACGGACCTCGCCACGCCCGCCACCACTCCGAATTACGTGTGGTGGGCTGCGGACGAAAACCACAATATGGAGGGCCCCGTCAACCTCGAGTTCATCATCAGCCTGTTGACGACTCATCAATACAACATCAAGGCCGGCGACCAGTTCCTCGCGGCGACGCTGCCGACGATCCTCAACTCGCCGGCATTCCAGCAGCAGCGCAGCGCCATCTTCATCACGTGGGACGAGGACTACAACAACCTGTCACTGGGCATCGGCAACGAGGGTAATCACGTGCCCATGATCGTTATTCCGTCACCGAATTCCGGTATGCGCCAAGGCCACATCGTTGCAGCCAAGTACAACAACCACTACAGCTTGCTCCGCACGATCGAAGACTCCCTACAACTTCCCCGACTGACCAACAATGACAAATTCGCCCAGCCGATGAACGAATACTGGCAGGCGGGTTAGCGCGACTGGTGTCCAACGCGGCGACTGAGCCCTGCCGGCGAAACTGTCCGCCGGTCAGCGCTGACCAGATCACGACGGCATCGGATGCCAATCACGCCACACCGCCGACGCCCTGACCCTCTTCAATCCGGCCGGACAATTTTTCATGAACTCTGGTGTAAGAACCCCGTAAGAATTACGCACCGTTTACTCCGGAAAAAACCCAATCGGCAACACGGGCTGCTGGCAATTTACACGTGGTTTGCCGGCAACACTTTGAAATCACACCCAGCCATAATCGAGTTTTGTCGGGCGGGAGATCAATCCTCCAGCACCCGACCCGAGCCCGACGTCCTCAGCGGTTATCAAATAGTGACTATTCGCAAGGTCCAATTTGGCGCGTCGTTAGGTGGTGTCGTCGCTGTCCTCTCCTAGGCTTTGATCTGTCGCCGCTTCCCGTGGCGATCGCGTCGGTCTGCCAAGATTGGAGAACGGAAGTGTCACATGTGCAGCAAGCCATTTTTGTGACGCTGGCGCTGCTGGCTCCGATCTGTGCGGCGAGACAGCCGATCGCATGGTTTGCCCGGTGCCGCGGCATGAAAAAGCGCCGGTTGCGGCCCAAACACCCAGAACATTTCGGGTCGATCGCAAATGTCAGGCCAAGCGCCCGATCGGTTGCCCGCAGTCCTCGCCGCCAAGGGCCGCGACGGAACGCCGATTTGATCGGAAGCCGGCCGATCGCCGAGGTGAGGTACGCCAAGCGGCGAACTCCGATCGCGAGCTAGCAGCGGGATTCATCAGCCGGGCGGTCGGGCAATCCCCGATTTGCCTCCAGGGTGCCGACAAGCGCGCTGCTCAGCGGTTAGGCTTACAGCCGTGGAGGCCAGGAAGTGTGGTGCCTCACCAGGACGCCCAGACGGCTCGTCGGTGCGCCAGGACTGCGTGGCCGCGGCGCGCGCTCAGGCGCGCGACCGCAATCAGCACTACGCCGATAGCGCCGCCCGCCAATATCGAGTGCTCTCGATCGCGGCCCTGCTGGCGGTCGTAGTCAGCACCAATTTCGTCGTGCTGCAGATGGTCACCGGTGCCTGGATTTGGCAGATGCTTGTCCTCAATGTCATCTCGGCCGTGATCTTCGCGAGCGTGCCGTGGCTGCACCGCTTCGGTGACCTGGTCGCCCCGCTGACCTTTATCGGCGCGGCCTACGTCACCGTCTCCGCAAGCTGTTGGGATGCGGGCACCTCGTCGGGCGCCCAATATTTCCTGGTGGTCGGCGCCTGCCTGGTGGTGTTGCTGCTGGGCCTCGAACACATTGCGTTGGCCGCAGGCCTGGCGGCGATCGCCGCCGGCCTCGTCATCGGCTTGGAGTTTCTCGTTCCCCGCGATACGGGTCTGGTGCCGGCGTGGGCACAGTCCATGATGTTCGTCGTCACCATCATCTCCGCCTGCGTCATGGTGTTCATCACGGTGTGGTATGCGCTGCGTGAGACGCAGCGCGCCGAGGCAGTGATGGAGTCTGAGTTCCAGCGGTCGGAGGCGCTGCTGGCCAACATGTTGCCGGGCAGCATCGCCGAGCGGCTCAAAAGCGCCGACCGAGACGTGATCGCCGACAAGTACGACGAGGCCTCCGTCTTGTTCGCCGACATCGTCGGGTTTACCGAACGCGCCAGCAGCACAGCGCCAGCCGACCTGGTGCAGTTCTTGAACCGGCTGTATAGCGCCTTCGACGAGCTGGTCGACAAGCATGGCCTAGAGAAGATCAAGGTCAGCGGAGACTCCTACATGGTGGTCAGTGGCGTCCCGCGGCCGCGGCCTGATCACGCCTCGGCCCTGGCCGATTTCGCGATCGATATGGCCAATGTTGCTGCTGCACTACGTGATCCGGATGGCCAGCCCGTTTCGTTGCGGATGGGCATGGCCTGTGGACCGGTCGTGGCCGGCGTGGTGGGTTCGCGCCGGTTCTTCTACGACGTGTGGGGCGACGCGGTCAACGTCGCGTCGCGGATGGAGTCCACGGATTCGGTGGGCCGGATCCAGGTCCCCGAGGCGATGTACGAGCGCCTGCGACACGACTTCGTTTTGCAAGAGCGCGGCCGCATCGAAGTCAAGGGTAAAGGTGTCATGCGCACCTGGTATCTCATCGGCCGTAGGGCTGGCGAAGAACCCACCGACCTGCGCGCCGAGCATCCCCGCACGGTCCACGTCTGACCAAAGTCCCTGTACCCCGGCCCGCGTTTGTGCCAGACTGCGGCCATGACTATCTCCCCTGGCTCTTCCGGAACCCATCCCGTTCCGAGCTTGCTGCCGCATCTGTGGAAATCCGCTCTGCTGTCGGGAATTCTGTCGCTCGCCCTCGGTGTCCTGGTATTGGTGTGGCCGGGAATTTCCATCCTGGTAGCCGCCGTCGCGTTCGGCGTTTATCTACTGATCACCGGTATCGCTCAGGTGGTCTTCGCTTTCTCGCTTCATGTCTCGGCCGGAAGCCGGATCCTGCTCTTCATCAGCGGCGCAGCATCGTTGATTTTGGCGTTGCTGGCTTTCCGTCATTTCGGGCAGGGATACGCAATCCTGCTGCTGGCCATCTGGATTGGCGTCGGGTTCATCTTCCGCGGTGTCGCAACAACGATCTCCGCGATCAGTGACCCGCACCTACCGGGTCGGGGCTGGAACATCTTCGTCGGCGTGATCAGCCTGCTCGCCGGCATCGTCGTTCTGGCGTCACCCTTTCAATCCATCGTCACCCTGGCGATCGTGGTCGGCGCGTGGTTCATTGTGATCGGCGTGTTCGAGATCGTTTCGTCGTTCGGAATCCGCAAGGCGTCCAAAACCCTCACAGGCTGAGAGCAGGGCGCAGGTAGCGTTGGCGCCGACTCATCTACTACACTCTGTCGTAGCCGTTGATCGGGCCTCCGCAGTCTCGGGAGATGACAGATGAACGTCGTCGATATTTCGCGGTGGCAGTTCGGTATCACTACCGTCTACCACTTCATCTTCGTGCCGCTCACGATCGGTTTGGCGCCGCTGATCGCGATCATGCAAACGGTGTGGGTGGCCACCGGTAATACCGCCTGGTACCGATTAACCAAGTTCTTCGGCAAGCTGTTCCTGATCAACTTCGCCATCGGCGTGGCGACCGGAATCGTCCAAGAATTTCAGTTCGGGATGAACTGGTCGGAGTACTCCAAGTTCGTCGGCGACATATTCGGGGCGCCACTGGCGATGGAGGGCCTGTTCGCCTTCTTCTTCGAGTCCACGTTCATCGGGTTGTGGATCTTCGGCTGGAGTCGCCTGCCGAAACTGATCCACCTGGCCTGCATCTGGATCGTCGCGATCGGCGTCAACGCGTCGGCGTTCTTCATCATCGCCGCGAACTCGTTCATGCAGCACCCGGTCGGCGCGCACTACAACCCGGCGACGCGACGAGCCGAGCTGGACGACATCTTCGCCCTGTTATCCAATAACACTGCGCAAGCGGCCTTTTCGCACACGGTGACCGGGGCGCTGCTGGTCGCGGGCACCTTCGTCGCCGCCGTCAGCGCTTGGTGGATGGTGCGGTCACGCAGGCTCGGATCGGCCGCGCCCGACGGACAAACCGATGCCCGCGCCATGTTTCGCCCGGCGGCCATCCTGGGCTGCGGGGTGGTGCTGCTAGCCACCGTAGGCCTGTTCTTCACCGGTGACCGTCAGGGCAAGCTGATGTTCGTGCAACAGCCGATGAAGATGGCGTCGGCCGAGGCGTTGTGTCACACGCAGACCGACCCCGACTTCTCGGTGCTGACCATCGGTACGCACAACAACTGCGGCAGCGTTGCCGAAGTCATCAAAGTGCATTACGTTCTGCCGTTTTTGGCCGAGGGCAAGTTCAGCGGCGTGACGCTGCGCGGGGTGAACGATTTGCAACAGGAGTACCAGCAGCGCTTCGGACCAGATGATTATCGGCCGAACCTGTTCGTCACCTACTGGTCCTTCCGGGCGATGATCGGATTTCTGGTGATCCCTGTGTTGTTCGCCCTGACCGTGCTGTGGGTTACCCGGGGTGGGCGAACACCCAAGAGCCGCTGGATGTCCTGGTTCGCGCTGCTCACCATCCCCATGCCGTTTCTGGCCAACATCTCGGGCTGGGTATTCACCGAGATGGGTCGCCAGCCATGGGTGGTGGCGCCCAATCCCACTGGGGACCAGCTGATTCGGATGACGGTGCGCGAAGGGGTGTCGAACCATGTGCCCGGCATGGTTATCACTTCACTGGCGACCTTCACCCTCGTCTACGCGGTGCTCGCGGCCCTCTGGTTCTTCCTGCTCAGACGCTACGTCGTCGAAGGGCCGCTGGAACACGACGCGGAACCCGCTCCCCCGCGGGCGCCCAGCGATGACGAGGTGGCACCTCTGTCCTTCGCGTACTGACGAGGGCTTACCCGACGACGAAAGGAGTTGAGACTGTGGGATTGCAAGAGCTGTGGTTCGGCATCATCGCGGTGCTGTTCCTGGGATTCTTCATCCTCGAGGGCTTCGACTTCGGCGTCGGCATGTTGATGGAACCGTTCGCGCGCGTCGGCATCGGTGAGCCCGAACCGCTGCGCCGCACGGCGCTCAACACCATCGGACCGGTGTGGGACGGCAACGAGGTATGGCTGATCGTCGGCGGCGCGGCCATGTTCGCGGCCTTTCCCGGCTGGTATGCCACCGTGTTCTCCACGCTTTACCTGCCGCTGTTGGCGATCCTGTTCGGGATGATCGTGCGCGCGGTGGCGATCGAGTGGCGCGGCAAGATCGATGACACCAAATGGCGCGGCTGGGCCGATGTCGGCATCGCGGCCGGGTCGTGGCTGCCGGCCATCTTGTGGGGCGTCGCGTTCGCGATCCTGGTGCGCGGGCTCCCGGTCGATGCGAACGGCCACATTCACCTCTCGATCACCGATGTGCTCAACGCTTACACGGTGCTGGGTGGCTTGGCCACCGCCGGATTGTTCTTGTTCTACGGAGCCACGTTCGTTGCGTTGAAGACATCCGGCGCAATCCGCGAGGACGCGTACCGCTTCGGCGTATGGTTATCCCTTCCCGTCACCGGACTGGTAGCGGCCTTTGGACTTTGGACGCAGCTGGCTCATGGGAAGGACTGGAGCTGGGTGGTGCTGGGCGCAGCGGTGCTGGCGCAACTGGCGGCCGTGCTGCTGGTGTGGCGGCGCACCTCCGACGGGTGGGCATTCACCTGCGTCGCCCTGGTGGTCGCGGCCGTGGTGATCCTGCTCTTCGCCGCGCTGTATCCGAACCTGGTGCCCTCGACGCTGGACAAGCAGTGGAGCCTGACCATCCACAACGCCTCGTCCACCAACTACACCCTCAAAGTCATGACGTGGGTGACGGCTTTCATGGCTCCGCTGACGGTGATCTACCAGGCCTGGTCGTATTGGATATTCCGGCAACGCATCTCGGCCGACCGGATACCCGCGCCCATCGGCCTGGCAAGGCGCGTGTCCTGAGCGGTACGGACCGCGCCGGCCGGGCGCCGCTAGACCCCCGATTGTGGCGGGCGTCGGCGGCGGTGCGTCGCTACCTGGTCGGCGTGGTCGGCTGCGGCGGCCTGATCTCCGGCTGCGCGATCGGCTCGGCGATCGTGTTGGCTGGCGTCGTCGCCCGGGCCGTCGGCGATCCCGCCGCCCGGAGCGTGCGCGTCTTCCTGGGCCCGCTGTCAATAATGTTGGCGCTGTGGATAATCCGCACGTTGGCGCATTGGCTGCAGGCGCGGCTGGGGCAACGCGGAGCCAGCGCGGTCATCGCCGATCTGGGCGGGCAGGTGCTTGCCGCGGTGACCGCCCGCCAACCGAGTGAGCTCGCAACACAACGCGACTCCGCCGCCGTCGTGGTCACCCGGGGGCTGGATGGCTTGCGTCCCTATTTCACCGGCTACTTGCCGACGTTGCTCCTCGCCGCGATCCTGACCCCGGCCACCGTCGCCGTGATCGCGGCCTACGATCTGAAATCGGCGGTGGTCGTGGCGATCACGCTGCCGCTGATACCGATCTTCATGGTGCTGATCGGACTCGCAACGGCCGACCGATCGGCCGCGGCGCTGGCCGCGATGACGACGCTGCAGGCCCGATTGCTGGACCTGATCGCCGGCATCCCCACCCTGCGCGCGCTCGGGCGTTGCTCGGGGCCCGAGCACCGCATCGCCGAACTGGCTGCCGCGCATCGCCGTTCGGCCATGGCGACGCTGCGGATTGCGTTCTTGTCGGCCCTGGTGCTGGAGCTTTTGGCCACGCTCGGGGTGGCGTTGATCGCCGTCGGGATAGGCCTGCGATTGGTGTTCGGTGAGATGACCCTGACCACCGGTTTGACCGTCCTGCTACTGGCGCCCGACGTGTACTGGCCGCTGCGCCGCATCGGCGTGGAGTTTCACGCCGCACAAGACGGCAGGACCGCCGCCGGTGCGGCGTTCGCCCTCATCGGCGAGCTGAGCGCGCCAAAGGCCGGGACTCACACGGTTACCGCACGCGGCGCGCTGATTCGCCTCGATCAACTGACGGTGGATGGCCGCGACGGCCAGGCGCCCCGCGATCTGAGCGCGGTCATCCAACCCGGCGCGGTCACGGTGTTGACCGGGCCCAACGGCGCCGGCAAGAGCACCACGTTGCAGGCGATCGCCGGCATCAGCGTGCCTTCGTCGGGCCGGGTCGTCGTCGGGGGTGTCGACGTCGCCGACCTCGAGCCGGCCGCATGGTGGGCGCAGCTGTCCTGGCTTCCGCAACGCCCGGTGCTCGTGCCGGGCACCGTCGATGAGAACCTGGCGCTGCTCGGATGCCTTGATGATGCCGAAAAGGCCTGTGCCGATTCGGGGTTCGACGCGGTACTGGCCGAGCTGCCAGCTGCGGGCAGCACCGTGATCGGGCGCGGCGGTGTCGGGTTGTCACTCGGACAACGACAACGGCTGGGTCTGGCCCGCGCGCTCGGCTCGAAAGCCGCCGTGCTGTTGCTCGACGAGCCGACGGCACACCTGGACGCAAGCACCGAGCAACGCGTCTTGCGGGCCATCGTCGAGCGGGCGCGTGCCGGTGCGACCGTGATCGTGGTCGGCCACCGTGCGCCCGTCCTGGCCATCGGCGACCAGGTCGTCGAGGTCGTCGCCGACCGGACGGTGCGTTATGTCCCGGCCTGATTCCGCGTCACGTCGCAGCCACAAGGCCGCAGTGGGGCGCCGCGATGAGCCTCTGCTGGCCGCCGCCGATCTGCTGCGCCCGCGGCTACCCCGCGTCCTGGCGGCGATTGCGCTCGGGGTGCTCTCGCTGAGTAGTGCGCTGGCCCTGGCCGGCGTTTCGGCATGGCTGATCACACGGGCCTGGCAGATGCCGCCCGTGCTGGATCTGTCGGTGGCGGCCGTCGCCGTCCGCATGTTCGCAATTTCGCGAGGCGTGCTGCACTACTGCGAGCGACTGGCCACCCACGACGCTGCCCTGCGCGCGGCCGGTACCGCGCGGGTACAGCTCTACCAGCGGCTGGCGCGCGGGCCGGCGGCGGCCACCGCCCGGTTGCACAGCGGTGAACTGGTGGCCCGGGTCGGCGCCGACGTCGACGAGCTGGCCAACGTCCTGGTGCGCGCCCTGGTGCCGATCGGCGTCGCAGCGGTGCTGGCGCTGGCCGCAACAGCGGCCGTCGCCGCCATTTCAGCGTCGGCGGCCGTCGTGCTGGCCATCTGCCTGCTGGTCGCCGGTTTCGTGGCCCCCCAACTCGCAGGTCGGGCCGCCGCTACGCAGGAAGACGTTGCGCGGCAGCATCATTCTGAGCGTGACACCTCGGCGATGATCGCCCTCGAACACGCGGCCGAGCTTCGGGTGGCTGGGTTGCTTCCCGATGTCGTCGCCGAATCACAACGCCGTCAACGCGCGTGGGGCGACGCGCTGGACACCGCAGCCAAGCCGGCCGCGATCGCCGAGGCGATGCACACCGCGGCGATCGGAGCCAGCGTGCTAGGCGCGGTGGTGTCCGGAATCGGGTTGGCGCATGCTGTGGCGCCCACCACGCTGGCCGTGCTGATGCTGCTGCCACTGTCCGCCTTCGAGGCGATGACGCCGTTGCCGGCCGCCGCCGTTCAATTGACGCGGTCGCGGATCGCCGCGCGCCGACTGCTCGAACTGACTCCGCCCGGCCCCGAGAACGCGACGGCGAGCGCGCCCATCGGCTCGGGCCAGTCGCGCGCTTGCGCGGAATTGTCCGCCGACGTGTGTTCGGGCCACGATGGCGCGGCGCGCTCGACCCGCATCAATGTGCACCTGCCACCGGGCTCGCGACTGGCCGTCACCGGCGCCAGCGGTTCCGGGAAGACGACCCTACTGATGACGCTCGCCGGCCTGCTGCCGCCACTGGACGGGCAGGTGTGGCTGAACGATACCGACGTGAGCGAGTTCAACGAAGTCGATTTGCGCGGGGCGATCGGGTTCTTCGCTGAGGACGCCCATATCTTTGCCACCACCATCCGCGACAACTTGTTGGTTGCGCGCGGCGACTGCCCAGACCACGACTTGGCTTCAGCGCTGGAAGCCGTTGGCCTGGGCGCGTGGGTCGCCGGTCTGCCCGACGGTTTGTCCACGGTGCTAACGGGTGGGGCGCAAGCCCTTTCGGCTGGCCAACGCAGAAGGCTGTTGCTCGCCCGGGCGGTGATCTCGCCCGCGGGGATCGTGCTGCTCGACGAGCCCACCGAACACCTCGACGTCACCGACGGGGAACAGATTATGCGAGATCTGCTGGCCCCGAACGGTGGCTTGATGTCCCCGCAGCGGACGGTGGTGGTGGCCACTCACCACCTGCCCGAGGGGCTGGGCTGTCGGCAATTGATCGTCGATGAACAGACCCGAGCGCACTCAGAGGTGTCGCCGGCGCGGCATGAATTCCAGCGACAACAGCACGAACAGTAGCGGGACGATCTGCGTCATCGAGATCAGCGCGTAGCGCCGCGCGTCAAGCGCATGCCATTTGCGGAGATACCGGTACAACGACTCGAGGGCGATAAGTGGGTCCAGAACGTGGGTCAACCGATAGAAGACGCGCTGGATCCAGCCCCGGTTCTTGTCATCGAAAATTTCGGGGAACGCGGCGAACGCCAGCGATACCCGCTGCGCCCCAGTCGCTTTGCCCGCCATGATCATGTCGACACTGAGGCGCTCGTCAAGTCCATTGGGCGCACCGCGCCGGCGCCACGGCACGTCGAGGGTGATGTCGCTACCCGCACCGGCCGTGGCATACCGGTGAAACGCTTGCACGGTGCCCGCCTTGTCCCTGGCGATGATCAGCCGGATGCCGGGGAATCGGCCTTCCAGAACGCCGTCGAGGTTCATGTGGAATCCGCGGTCGGCGCGGGCCCCCTTGGATGACTCGCGCACCACCTCGGTCAGCTCGGCCAGCAGCTTGTCGTCGAGTTCCTGCTCCGACACGATTTCGGTTGTCACACCGCAGTTGTGGGTGCGTTTCACCGCTTGCCGCAGATTGCGGAATTTGCGGCCCACCATATCGAAGCCGGACACGTCGACCACCACGTCACGGCCAATCGGTATGGGCCGCAACGATTGTCCCAACACCGACGAATCACTCCACAGGCTCAGACGCCGCTCACCGCAGCCCACCACGGCGATGCGCCACCCGTGCGTGTGGCACGTGGCGGCGAAATCGGCGACCAGCTCCGGAAAGCGAGCCTCGTCACCGACCGGGTCACCGCTGACCACGGCGATTCCCATCCGCGTGCGGTACGCCAACGCCGCGGTGCCGTCGGCGGTGAAGTGATAGCTCTTGCCGGTCTGCATGGTGAACGGCGCGAGCGCGTCGCCGGCGGTGGCATTGACCAACTTCCACACTCGCGGCAGGTCACCGGACCGCGGATAGGAAGTGGTCGGCCACATCAACACCATGCCCGAGCTGGCGATCACCAGGTCGCCCAACAGGTCGAACGACAGCACATGGAGGCCGAGGCCGGCCAGCACGAAAAGGGCGGCAGCGGTGGCATGCATCGTCGTGACCGGCCGCCCCAGGAAGATGCCACGAGCCATCCAGGCCACCGCCACCAGCACAGTCAGCGACCACGCCAACCGGTCGCTGTATTCCCAGTTCGGCTGAGTGTGGTGCCGAGCGAGTACGCCGATGAACCAGCATGCGGCGCAGAACAGCGCCAAAGCGGCGATCAAGCGGGCCGCGAGTGAATCGACCGAAACCACAACGCGTTCGCGCACGCGGGGCCTTGCTACCGTGACGTCCGCCACTGAGCCGTTCACCATCACCTCCCGATGCGCTGCCAAAGCCTGGTGGCTTGATTGCCGCCGCTGCACCGAATACCCGGCTACGTCAAAGCTACGCCCGGACACCACAGTTTCGGGGCCGAATTCGGGCGGGAGATTTCGCAGCTATTCCATCACGTTTTTACCGGCGGGATGACGGGAAGTATTTGAGTACGCCCTCTTGCATCACCGTGGCCAGCGGCTGCCCGGACCGATCGAAGAAGTGCCCGGTGCCCAGCCCGCGCGAATCGGCCGCTACCGGCGACGATGTGGAGTACAACACCCAGTCGTTGAAGTTGACCTGCCGGTGAAACCAAATGGAATGATTGGCCGACGCGGCGAATATGCGGTCGAATCCCCAGGAAAGACCGTGCGTTGTGATAACCGAGTCCAATACCGTGGTATCCGACGAATACACCATTGTTGCCGTGTGCAATAAAGGATCGTCGGGAAGATCCCCGAGTGACTTGACCCAGACGCGATTGTGCGGAAGCCGGTCGCCCTTTGTGCGCATCACCCAGGCCGGATCGTTGGTGTAACGCCATTCGATGGGCTGCAGTGCATTGACGAAGTGCGGAACGGTCTTTTCGTAGCCACGCAACAGCTCGCCGATCGTGGGCTGCGTGTGCGGCTCGGCCACCTTCGGCGCCTCGACGCCGTGCTCGAGGCCGCGGCCGCCGGCCATGTAGGAGATCAGCGCCGAGGACAGCAGCGTGCCGGCTTGCATCGCATCGACGCGCCGATTGGCGAAGCGGCGCTCGTCGCGCAGCCGGGTCACGCGAAACTCGATGTCCTTGGTGGTGTCTCCCCCGTTGATGAAGTGCACCGACATCGCGCTCGGCGGCAGGTCGCCGCGAACCAGGCTGCGACTGCTCGCGACGAACGACTGCGACATCAGCTGGCCACCGAAGGTGCGCATCGGGTTCTTGCTCGGATGTGAGCCGATGAACAGGTCGTCGTCGACACGATCGAGGTCCAGCGTCGCCAGCAGCTCGGCGAAGTCCGAGTGGGTCGGTGGCGCGGCTTCTCGGGGCTCTCGAGACTCACAGCCGGCCGCCACACGTTCTCCTCTAGTTAGACGTCATCCTCCCCGATCCGGTGCACATGGATGAGGTTGGTTGACCCTACTGTGCCAGGTGGCGCACCGGCGACGATGACGACCAGGTCGCCACGCTTGTAGCGGCCGAGCTCCAGCAGCGACTTGTCGACCTGGCGGATCATGCCGTCGGTAGAGGTCATCATCGGGACGATGAACGTCTCGGTGCCCCAGGTCATGGCCAGCTGGCTGCGGACCTCGGGCCACGCGGTGAAGGCGAGCAGCGGCAGCGGGGTGTGCAGGCGCGCCAGTCGCTTGACCGTGTCGCCGGACTGGGTGAATGCGACGAGCGCCTTGGCGTCGAGCCGCTCGCCGATGTCACGGGCTGCGTAGGAGATCACCCCGCGCTTGGTGCGCGGCACGTGTGTCAGCGGCGGCGCGGCCGTGGAATTGTCCTCGACCGCGCAGATGATGCGCGCCATCGTCCGAACCGCCGCCAGCGGATACTTCCCCACCGAGGTTTCCCCGGACAGCATCACCGCGTCGGCGCCGTCGAGGACGGCATTGGCGACGTCAGACGCCTCGGCGCGAGTCGGTCGCGAGTTCTCGATCATCGAATCGAGCATCTGGGTCGCCACGATCACCGGTTTCGCGTTCTCCCGGGCCATTTGGATAGCCCGCTTCTGCACCAGCGGAACCTCTTCCAAGGGCAGTTCGACGCCCAGGTCGCCACGGGCCACCATGATCGCGTCGAAGGCCAGCACGATGGCTTCCAGATTGTCGACGGCCTCCGGCTTCTCCAGCTTCGCGATCACCGGCACCCGCCGGCCGACGCGGTCCATCACCTCGTGCACCAACTCGACGTCGGATGGCGAACGCACGAAGGAGAGCGCGATCAGGTCGACACCGAGTTCGAGCGCGAAGGTGAGGTCCTCGACATCCTTTTCCGACAAAGCCGGTGCGGACACGTTCATGCCGGGCAGCGAGATGCCCTTGTTGTTGCTGACCGGTCCACCCTCGACGACCGTGCAGACGACGTCGTCGCCATCGATGGCGTCGATGACCAGTCCGACCTTGCCGTCGTCGACCAGAATCCGGTCACCGACGGCGGCGTCCTCGGCCAACTTCTTGTAGGTGGTCGACACCCGGTCGTGGTCGCCTTCGCAGTCGGCGACGGTGATCCGCACCGTTTCACCGTCGGCCCAGTACGTGGGCCCGGTGGCGAAACGTCCCAGCCTGATCTTGGGGCCCTGCAGGTCAGCGAGCACGCCGACGGCGCGGCCCGTGGCGTCGGACGCGGAGCGGACGCGCTCGTAGGCGGCTTTGTGATCGGAATAGTCGCCGTGGCTGAAGTTCAACCGGGCGACGTCCATTCCCGCCCCAACCAGGGCCAGAATCGATTCATCCGAACTGGTCGCAGGGCCAAGGGTGCAGACGATCTTTCCGCGCCTACTCACGCCGACCCAGCATAGTCGCGTGTAACCCCCGCGGCCCGCACATAAGCGCGGCGGCGCAGTGTGCTTTTACCCACCAAGAACGGTGGGAAACAACGGGAAGGCGGGCAGGTTACGCAGCACCGTCCAGGCGATCGTCGCGACCACGAGCGTCAGCGACGCGGCCGTGGGCGGCAGCCCCTTGCCGCGGGCGCGGCGCACCATCATCCATGCGGCCAGCAGTGGGATCCCCACCAGCAGGAAGACGTTGTCGTGGATGCCGGCTATCAAGTCACCGTGCAACAGGTCGTGCGTCATCCGCAGGCCACCGCAAAACGGGCAATTCCAGCCGGTCAGCCACTTGAACGGGCATGCGGGGTAGACCGAACTGGGGCTGTGTGGGTCGGCCAGCGCGACATAGCCGAGGGCGCCACCCAGGGCCACGGCGGTACCGGCCCCGATCACAAGGCGCTGCCGCCACGGGCCGCGCGGATGAGGCTGTCCCGGAGCATGCGCGGGTGGATGAGGTTGCATCACTCGTCCGCTGACCTTGTCTTGGTCACGCTTTTCAGCATGCCAGATCCGTTGCGGACCACCGTGCCAAACGGGGCCACGGCGGCGGTTAACGACCCGACAACCGGTTTCTCAGTCGCGAACCCCATCGCCGACGGGGTTCCCGCTGGGCCGACGGTGTTTCGGCAGGTTCTTCAGCGGAGGCCTTTTCAGTTTCGGATTCGGTGGGCGCCGTCGAATCGATGTCGGGCGTTTCAGCGTCGGGTGTTTCGGCTGACTCGGAAACAGGCTCGTCGTCCGACTCCTCCTCAACGAGCCCGTCTTCCATTGCGGCTTCCGGTTCTTCGGCTTCGGGCTCGGCTTCCGGTTCTTCGGCCGGTTCTTCGGCTTCCGGCTCTTCGGCTTCGGCCGGTTCGTCTTCGGCCTCTGCGGCCGGTTCGTCGGATTCGGCCTCGGGCTCGTCGACTCCGGACCCCTCGGCCTCGGAATCCTCTGCTGCCGCTTGGGCTTCCGCTTCCGGCTCCTCGATTTCCGCTGCGGGCTCCTCGGACTCCGCGGCTCCGGCTTCAGGTTCGTCGGCGGCGGCTTCGGGCTCTTCCCCTTCTGCCCCTTCCGGCTGCGCTTCGAGCTCTTCAGCCTCGGCTACCGGCTCGCCCGACTCGGAGCCCTCGGCCAGGGCCTCGGTTTCGGGCTCGGCGTCCGTCTCGGACTCGAGCTCGTCTGTCCCGGCCTCGCTCGGCTCCACCTCGGCGGCCGCTTCCGTCGAGTCTGCCACCGGTTCTTCGGCTTCCGCGCCGGCGGCGGTGGTGTCGTCAGCCTCCGCCGTCTCCGCCGAGCCTGCCGACGCGCCGGTCGCCGCCGCAGCGCCCGCCGCGGCCGTCGCGGCGGCCACGGTTGCGGGTTCATCCTCCGACTCGGCGTCGGCCGCTTCCTCCTCGAACTCGTTGCCGCGCAGGCTGGTGGGATCTTCGCGGCCCTTCGGCGCCGCCATCAGATACACCACGGCCCCGATGAACACGAAAGTGGATGTGAACGAGTTGATCCGGATGCCGGCGATGAGGGTGGCGGTGTCGTCGCGCAGCAGCTCGACACCGAACCGCCCCACGCAGTAGCCCGCGACGTATAGAGCGAACAGTCGGCCGTGGCCAAGATTGAAGCGCCGGTCGGCGTAGATCAGCGCCACGAAAACCAGCACATTCCAGATCAATTCGTAAAGAAACGTGGGCTGCACCACGAATGCGACGTGGCCCGTCGAGACACCGTCCAGCAAATGCGGGCTCTCAAATCCCGACGCGTCTCGGCGGTTGAAGATCTCCAGGCCCCACGGCAGGGTGGTCTCGCGGCCGTAGAGCTCCTGGTTGAAGTAATTGCCGAGCCGACCGATGGCCTGCGCCAGAATGATTCCCGGAGCCAGCGCGTCGGCGAAGGCCGGAAGCGGAATCCCACGCCGGCGACATCCGATCCAGGCGCCGACGCCTCCGAGCGCCACCGCACCCCAAATGCCCAAGCCGCCGTCCCAGATCCGCACGGCCGCCCCGAGTCCCGCGCCGCCGGGGCCCCAATACGTGCGCCAGTCGGTGGCCAGGTGGTAGAGCCGACCACCGATCAACCCGAACGGCACGGCCCACAGCGCGATGTCGTAGATCACGCCGCGCTCGCCGCCGCGGGCTTCCCAGCGCCGGTCACCGATCAGCAATGCCACCACGATCCCAGCAATGATGAACAGTGCGTAGGCCCGGATCGGCAGCGGCCCGAGGTGCCACACACCCTGCGACGGGCTCGGAAAATAGGCCAGTAGCTTCGTCACGAGGCGGCCGCCCTCTGACGAACACCGCCGGCGAGTTCCTCAGTCAGTGCACGCAATGCAGTCAACCCTCCGTCTCCCAGCGCCGACACCAGCGCGGACCCCACAATGACACCGTCGGCGTAGCCGCCGATCTGGGCCGCCTGTTCTCGCGACCGCACCCCGAGACCGACGCCGACTGGTATGTCGGATATCTCCCTGACCCTGCTCACCAATTCGGGCGCAGCGTTGGACACGACATCACGCGCCCCTGTCACCCCCATCGTCGAAGCCGCGTAGACGAAGCCGCGCGACGCCTGGACGGTCATCGCCAACCGCTGCGGTGTCGAGGACGGCGCGACCAGAAAAATCCGGTTCAACCCATACTCGTCGGAAGCCGCCAACCACTGCCCGGCCTCATCGGGGATGAGATCGGGGGTGATCAGTCCGTACCCGCCTGCCGATGCCAGATCGCGTGCGAACGCGTCAACCCCGTAGCGCACCACCGGGTTCCAGTAGGTCATCACCACGGCGCAACCGCCGGCCGCGCTGATCGCCTCGACCGCGGCAAGGGTGTCGCGAACGCGCACTCCCCCGTGCAACGCGACCTCGGTGGCCCTGGCGATGGTCGGGCCGTCCATGCCTGGATCCGAATAGGGGACCCCGACCTCGATGATGTCGCAACCCGACTCGACCAGTGCCGTCATCCCCTTCATCGACGTCGGCACGTCGGGGTAACCAGTGGGCAGATAGCCGATCAGCGCCGCGCGGTTGTCGTTGCGGCAGCCGTCGAAGATCGATTCGAGCTTGTCCGTTTCGCCGTGTTTGACCGTCATCGATCGCTGGATCCCAACAGCCCAAACCATTTCGCGGCAGTCTCGACGTCCTTATCCCCGCGCCCGGACAGGTTCACCACAATGATTGCGCCCCGCCCTACTTCGGGGCCCAATTTCAGAGCACCGGCCACCGCGTGCGCCGATTCGATCGCCGGGATGATCCCCTCCGTTCGGCACAGGACGCGGAATGCATCCATTGCCTCCGAGTCGGTGATCGGACGGTACTCGGCGCGCCCAGTCTCGCGCAGATACGCGTGTTCTGGACCCACTCCCGGATAATCGAGACCCGCTGAGATGGAGTGGGATTCGATGGTCTGCCCATCCTCGTCCTGCAGCAGATACGAGAACGATCCCTGAAACGCACCGGGTGAGCCACCGGTGAATGTCGCAGCGTGCCTTCCAGTTTCGACACCGTCACCGGCCGCCTCGAATCCGATCAACCGCACGTTCGGGTCATCGATGAATGGGTGGAAGATGCCGATGGCATTGGAACCGCCGCCGATACAGGCGACCACGGCGTCGGGCAACCGGCCCGCCTGGGCCTGAATCTGGGCCCGCGCCTCGAGGCCGATGATGCGTTGAAAGTCGCGCACCATCGCGGGGAAGGGATGCGGGCCGGCCGCGGTGCCGAAGCAGTAGAAGGTGTTGCCGGCATTGGTAACCCAATCCCGAAACGCCTCGTTGATGGCGTCCTTCAATGTCTTCGAACCGCTTTCGACCGAGACGACCGTGGCGCCGAGCAGGCGCATCCGAGCCACGTTGAGCGCCTGACGCTCGGTGTCGACGGCGCCCATGTAGATCACGCATTCGAGGCCGAGCAAGGCGCACGCGGTGGCGGTCGCCACGCCGTGCTGGCCGGCCCCGGTCTCGGCGATCACCCGCTTCTTGCCCATCCGCTGGGCCAGCAACGCCTGGCCGAGCACGTTGTTGATCTTATGAGAACCGGTGTGGTTCAGGTCTTCTCGCTTGAGAAAAATGCGCGCGCCGGCCTCCTCGGACAGCCGGGGCGCCTCATACAGCGGCGACGGCCGGCCCGCGTAATTCGCCTGCAAGTAATCGAGGGTGTCCAAGAAATCCTGGTTGACACGTTCCTTCTCGTAGGCGGCGGTGACCTCTTCGATCACCGCCATCAACGCCTCGGCGACGTAGCGCCCGCCGTACACGCCGAAATGGCCACCCGCATCGGGTTCGTGGCGGGTGGGTTCGGCGATGGCGGCGCTCGGGAGCGGAAGGTCCGGGCGGGACAGGTCCACCATCACCAAGGCTTCACTTGAGGATGGCTCATGGGTTCAACGTATCAGCGCAGGGGTTTTTGGAGTGACGTAGTGACTAGCGAGCCGGTTTCGGACAGGACGGATGGGTGCCCGCGGTCACCAGGTCGGCAACCGCGGCGCGCGGATCACCGCTCTTGACCAGCCCTTCACCCACCAAGACGGCGTCGGCACCCGCACCCGCATACGCCAGCAGGTCTCCGGTACCGCGCACCCCGGATTCGGCGATCCTGATCACGTTGCTGGGCAGCCCGGGCGCGATGCGCGCGAAGCAATCCCGGTCCACCTCCAGTGTCGCCAGATCGCGGGCGTTGACGCCGATTACGTTGGCGCCGGCCTTGAGCGCCCGGTCGGCTTCCTCTTCGGTGTGCACTTCGACGAGCGCTGTCATGCCCAGCGATTCGGTGCGGTCCAGCATCGAGACCAACGCCGACTGCTCGAGCGCGGCGACGATGAGCAACAGCATGTCGGCGCCGTGCGCACGCGCTTCGTGGATCTGATAAGGCTGCACGACAAAGTCTTTGCGTAGCACGGGTATCGAGACCGCGGCGCGAACCGCGTCGAGGTCATCGAGTGAGCCGTGGAAACGTCGCTCCTCGGTCAAGACGCTGATGATGCGGGCGCCGCCGTCTTCGTAGGCGCGGGCCAGCTTGGCCGGATCGGCAATGGTTGCCAGGGAACCCGCCGATGGGCTGGCGCGCTTGACTTCGGCGATGACGCCGATTCCAGGCTCGCGCAAGGCGGCCATCACATCGCGTGGCGGTGGCGCGGCCGCCGCGGCGGCCTTGATCTCTGACAGGCTGATGAGCGCTTCACGCGCGGCAACGTCGGCCCGGACTCCCTCGAGGATGGAGTCAAGCACGGTTGCCGGACTCATGCCTGTCGTTTCCCTTCGCCCTGTCGTCCCTAGTCATCCCACGGCCACTTCGTGTCCCCAGCCGATTGCGACGACGTCAATGAAGGGTAGCGGCCCGCGGCTCGCGGCCCGTCACCGACCCTCGGTGTCAGACTCACCTGGTCGATCGGTCGGGTCGCGTCCCTCGTCAAGCGCGTCCCAGATCATCCGCTCCGACATTCCCGGCGTCTCCGGCTCCTCCAGCATCGCGCCGTCGGCCTGTTTGCGTCGCGCAATCGACCGGCGCGTCGCCGGAGCGGCGTACCTTATCGCGCTCGACCGGGCCGACCCCGAGTCCGACGCCGACCGCATCAGCAAGACGGCGGCAACCAGCGTGCACGCCGCGGCCACCACCGTGACGCCGGCGCCCCAGTACCGCCGTTCGCTTCCGACCAGCGACATCACCGAGACGTGCGCCAACTCCGCGCCGCGGATCGCCACGTCGGGCAGCGCCCACAGGCTGATTCCGAGGTAGCCGACCGCCAGGCTGATCACCGCCAGCAGGCCCGCAAGCGCGCGCAATGACCAGCCCCGCACGGCAATGGCGGCAACGGCCGCGGCCAGCAGGAGCAACGCCAACGGCAGCAGCGCCGTCGACCATGTCGCGCCGGCCAAGGTCACCTGTTTGGGTGGCCCCAGCCCGTCAAACGACCGGATGACGACCCAGGGCAGGCGCGAGGCCACCCACAACGTCCCGGCGGCAACCACCAGCACTGCCTGGGCAACTCGGATCAGCCAACGGCTCTTCGGCCGTCCGGTGTCAGCGCCGGCCTCACTCATCGCCCACGGGTTCGGTCAGCGTCTCGGCGGCGGCGATCGCGCTCAGCACGGCGCGCGCCTTGTTGGTCGCCTCGGTGTACTCGTAGGGTCCGTTGGAGTCCGCGACCACCCCACCACCTGATTGCACGTAAGCGACACCGTCGCGCATCAGGGCGGTGCGGATGGCGATCGCGAAGTCGGCGTTGCCGGCGAAGTCCAGGTAGCCGACCACGCCGCCGTAGAGGCCGCGGCGCGTCTTCTCCACCTCTTCGATGAGCTCCATGGCCCGTACCTTCGGTGCGCCCGAGAGTGTGCCGGCCGGGAAGCACGCGGTGACCGCATCCAGCGCGGTACGGCCCTCGCCGAGCACGCCGGTCACCGTCGACACCAGGTGCATGACGTGGCTATAGCGTTCGATGTGGCTGTAGTCCTCGACGCGCACCGAGCCCGGCGCGCAGACCCGGCCCAGATCGTTGCGGCCCAGGTCGACCAGCATCAGGTGCTCGGCGCGTTCCTTCTCGTCGGCCAGCAGCTCCTTCTCCAGCAGCTGGTCCTCTTCGTCGGTGCCTCCGCGCCATCGCGTTCCGGCGATCGGATGGGTGGTCGCGGTGCCGTCGGCGACCGTGACCAACGCCTCGGGGCTGGAGCCGACGATCGAAAAGTCAATTCCGCCAGCATCATTCGGAACGTGCAGCAGATACATGTAGGGGCTCGGGTTGGTGACCCGCAACATCCGATACACGTCGATCGGATCGACGTCGGTGTCCATTTCGAACCGCTGCGACGGCACCACCTGGAAGGCCTCGCCCGCGGCGATCTGGTCAACGAGGTAATCGACGATCTTCCCGTATTCCTCAACGTTGCGCTGCGCACGGTAGCGGGGCTCGGGCCGCCCGAACGTGCCGACGGTGGACGACAACGGCTGGCCCAGCGCCGCGGTCATCACGTCCAGGCGGTTGATCGCGTCGTCGTAGGCCTCGTCCACCCGCTCGTCGGTCCCGTTCCAGTTCACGGCGTTGGCGATCAGCGTGATGGTGCCCTCGTGGTGATCGACCGCCGCCACATCGGTGGCCAGCAGCAGCAACATGTCGGGGAGCTGCAGGTCGTCGACCGCCAGCTCGGGCAGTCGTTCCAGGCGACGGACCATGTCGTAGGCGAAGAACCCGACCATGCCGCCCGACAGTGGCGGCAGCCCCGGGAGCGGGCCGGTGGCCAGCAGCTCGCACGTGGCCCGCAACGCCTGTAGCGGGTCGCCCCCGGTGGGTGCGTCCTGTGGCACCACGCCCAGCCAGACGGCTTCGCCGTCGCGCACGGTCAGCGCCGACGGCGCTCCGGCGCCGATGAACGACCACCGCGACCAGGAACGGCCGTGCTCGGCCGACTCCAGCAAAAATGTGCCCGGGCGGTCGGCGGCGAGTTTGCGGTAGGCCGACAACGGCGTCTCACTGTCGGCCAGCACCTTGCGGGTGACCGGGACCACGCGGTGCTCGGCTGCCAGCTGACGAAAATCTTCTCGCGAGGTCGTCGCGGCCAGGTGGGCGTGCACCGAATCATTCTCCCAGACGCGTCGTTGTGCACCGGCCCAGCCTGACGACGGAGCGGGCCCGGGGCGGGGTCCGCAGAGTCGGGCAATCAGACCCAGCCTGACGCCGCGGGCGGCGTAGCGTGTCCGCCATGAAACCTGGTGACACCGTCGCGGACTTCGAATTGCCCGATCAGACCGGCACGCCGCGCAAGCTCAGCGAACTGCTTTCCGGGGGGCCCGTCGTGCTGTTCTTCTACCCGGCCGCGATGACGCCCGGCTGCACCAAGGAGGCGTGCCATTTCCGCGACCTGGCCTCCGAATTCGCCGCGGTCGGGGCCAACCGGGTCGGGATCAGCGCCGACGCCGTGCAGAAGCAGGCCAAGTTCGCCGACCTGCAGAAGTTCGACTACCCGCTGCTGTCGGATACCGACGGCACCGTCGCCACCCAGTTCGGCGTCAAACGCGGCCTGCTCGGCAAGCTGATGCCGGTCAAACGCACGACGTTCGTCATCGACACCGACCGCACGGTGCTCGACGTGATCTCCAGCGAGTTCAACATGGACAGCCACGCCGACAAGGCGCTGGCAACGCTGCGGGCCCGCGTGTAACCGTCAGGGGTTGATCGCCAGGAATACGTAGGCGGCCAGCAGCACCAGATGCACCTCGCCCTGCAGGCGGGTCGCCCGCCCGGGCACCACCGTCAGCATGCTGATCACGACCGTCAGGGCAAGCAAGACCAGCTGGATCGCGCCGAGGCCGAGCACCAGCGGTCCTTTGAGCCAGATCGACGCCAGCGCGATCGTCGGGATGGTGAGCCCGATGCTGGCCATCGCCGAGCCGTACGCCAGGTTCAAGCTGATTTGGATGCGGCCCTTTCGCGCCGACCGCGCCGCCGCGAGCGTCTCGGGCAGCAGCACCAGCGCCGCGATGATCACACCCACGAACGACTGCGGCAAGCCCGCCATCACCACCGCGTGCTCGACGGCCGGTGATTCCTCCTCGGCCAGGCCGACCACCGCCACCAGGGCGCAGAGCAGGAGCACCAGGCTGCTCAGCGCTTGGCGCCTGGTGGGTGGATCCGCGTGACTTTCGTCCTCGAACACGCGCTTTTGGCCCCGCTGCGCGATCGGCAGAAAGAAATCGCGGTGCCGCACGGTCTGGGTGAACACGAACAGCAGGTACACCAAGAGCGTGGCGATCGCGGCGAAGGCAAGCTGGCTCGGAGTGAACTCTCTGCCCGGGTGCCCGGTGGTGAAAGCGGGCAAAACCAGGCTCAACGTGGCCACCGTGGTGACCGAGGCCAGGGCGGCTCCGGCCCCTTCGGCGTTGAAGAGCGTCACGCCGTAACTCCGGGAGCCGAGCAGCAGCGACAAACCGGCGATCCCGTTGGTGGTGATCATCAGCGCCGCGAAAGCGGTATCCCTGGCCAGCGTCGCGGCCTCGTTGCCGCCGGATGTCATCAGGGTGACGATGAGGGCCACCTCGATGATGGTGACCGCGGCCGCGAGTATCAGCGACCCGAGGGGCTCGCCGACCCGGTGGGCGACCACCTCCGCGTGATGTACCGCGGCGATCACGGCGCCGACGAGAAACAGCGCAGCCACCGCGACAAGCACCGGTCCCAGCTTCTCGCCCCAGATCACTGCCAGCACGACGACGGCAACCACCGGCACAACGCTGTTCCAGGACAACCATTTCGACATTGACTGCCATTCTTGTCGAAGGCGTGCGCCAACGCCTGCGGAAAGTGACCCCCGACACGCCTGGCCACGCTTGCCGGGTCCCGCACCGCCGCTGCCCGGTCCGATTCGGTGGGCGATAGCCGGCCGCGACGGCGTCAGTAGCATCTCACATGTCCGACGGCGGAGGTGTTGCCGAGCTGATTCGCCGGCTCAGCGCTCCGGTGCCAGCAGCACGTCGGCGTCGAAGCAGCTGTGGTCGCCGGTGTGGCAGGCCCCGCCGACCTGGTCGACCGTCAGCAGCACGGCGTCGCCGTCGCAGTCCAGGCGTACCGAGTGGACATATTGGGTGTGACCGGACGTCGCTCCCTTGATCCACTGCTCGTCGCGGGATCGCGAATAATACGTTGCCTCACGGGTTTTGAGGGTCCGGGCCAGCGCGGCATCGTCCATCCAGGCGACCATCAACACGTCGCCGCTGCCGTGCTCCTGCACGACGGCGGTGAACAGGCCGTCGGCGTTGCGCTTCAGCCGGGCGGCGATCTGCGGGTCGAGCGTCATCGCACGGGGATCCCTTCGGCGGCCATGGCGGCCTTCACCTGACCGATGGTCAGCTCGCGGAAGTGAAACACGCTGGCCGCCAACACCGCATCGGCGCCGGCCGCGATGGCGAGCGCGAAGTGTTCGGCTGCCCCGGCGCCACCGCTGGCGATGACCGGCACCGTGACCGCCGACCGCACTGCCTGCAGCATCTCCAGGTCGAATCCGGCTTTGGTGCCGTCCGCGTCCATCGAGTTCAGCAGGATCTCTCCCACCCCCAAATCGGCTCCGCGCGAGGCCCACTCGATCGCGTCCAGCCCGGTGCCGCGGCGCCCGCCATGGGTGGTGACCTCCCAACCCGACGGTGTCGGCACCGCGCCCGGTGGGACGGTGCGGGCATCGACGGACAGCACGATGCACTGCGAGCCAAACTGCCGCGCCATCTCGGCCAGCAACTCGGGGCGGGCGATCGCGGCGGTGTTGATGGAGACCTTGTCGGCTCCCGCGCGCAGCAACACGTCGACGTCGGCGACGGTGCGTACCCCGCCGCCGACGGTCAGCGGGATGAAGACCTGCTCGGCGGTGCGGCGCACCACATCGAGCATGGTGGCCCGTCCCGACGAGGATGCGGTCACGTCGAGAAAGGTCAACTCGTCGGCGCCTTCTGCGTCATAGGCGGCCGCGAGCTCCACGGGATCGCCGGCGTCACGGAGGTTCTCGAAGTTGACGCCTTTGACCACCCGGCCGCCGTCGACGTCCAGGCACGGGATCACTCGAACCGCGAGGCCGTTCGGGTCCGGGGGCATCTCAGTAGTCTTCCGGTCGGCCGGTGGCGCGGACGATTTCGAGGATCTCGGCGTGTGCGGCGGGGCCGGCGGCCAGCGCGGAATCCGATGCGGGAGTCCATGGCTCACCCGCCAGATCGGTGACGACGCCACCGGCGGCGTGGACCAACGCGACCCCGGCGGCGTGGTCCCACACGTGGCCACCGAAAATCAGTGCCGCACCGAGTATTCCGTCGGCCACGAACGCAAGGTCGATTCCGGTGGAGCCGTGCATGCGTAACCGTGACGAGACCCGGCTGAGGTTCTCCAGCAACGCCATTCGATAGCGTCCCGGGAATCGGCCCCGCGCGTCCGCGCTGAACGACCCTGCACCGACCAAGGCGTCGGCCAGGTCGATGGAGGTCAGCGGCGGCTGCGGCACCCCATTCTTGCGCAACGGACCGCCCGCCACCGCGGTATAGCGCTGGTCCATGAACGGCAGCCAGGTCAGTCCCGCCACCGGTTCGCCGTGGCGCAGCAGGCCCAGCAGAATGCCGGCCATCGGCGATCCGGCCGCGTAGTTGAAGGTGCCGTCGATGGGATCCAGTACCCACACCCATGGCGAGTCGACGGCCGACCCGCCGAATTCCTCCCCGTGCACCCCGATCCCGGTCGCCTCGACAAGCGCGGCGACCACCTGCCGCTCGATCGCGAGGTCGACTTCGGTGGCAAAGTCGTTGCCCTTCTTGCTGACAGCGGAGTCGGCGCGGTGACCGGCAAGAAAGGGCTCGGATGCGTCGTCGAGAATCGCCGACGCCTGCGCCACCAACGTGTGCACGTCCATCCGGTTCTACTCCGCCACCGCGGCGAGCGCCTGCGGCAAGGTGAATCGCCCCGCGTAGAGGGCCTTGCCCACGATGGCGCCCTCGACGCCGCGGTCCGTGAGGGTGGCGATGGCCCGCAGGTCGTCGAGGCTGGACACACCACCGGAGGCGATCACCGGCGCGTCGGTGCGTTCGGCGACGGACGCCAGCAAGTCCAGATTGGGGCCGCCCAGCGTGCCGTCCTTGGTCACGTCGGTGACCACGAACCGCGAACATCCTTGCCCGTCAAGGCGTTCCAGCACTTGCCACAGGTCACCCCCATCGGTTTCCCAGCCCCGTCCACGCAGCCGGTGCTCACCGTCGACGATCTGCACGTCCAGACCCACGGCGACCTTGTCGCCGTGTTCGCTGATCGCCCGGGCGCACCACTGCGGGTTCTCGAGGGCCGCTGTGCCCAGGTTCACCCGGGCACAGCCGGTGGCCAGGGCGGCCGACAACGAATCGTCGTCGCGGATCCCGCCGGACAGCTCGACCTGCACGTCGAGCTTGCCGACCACCTCGGCCAACAGTTCGCGGTTGGAGCCGCGACCGAACGCCGCGTCCAAGTCGACCAGATGGATCCATTCGGCCCCGTCGCGCTGCCAGGTCAGCGCGGCGTCCAGCGCCGAGCCGTATTCGGTTTCACTGCCCGCCTTGCCCTGCACCAGACGCACGGCGCGGCCGTCGACCACGTCGACCGCGGGCAACAAGATCAACACATTCCCTCCTGTATGCCGAGATTGCAACGGGTTACGCGCATTCCCCGGCTCATGCTTTCTACCAGGCTTTCGCGAGGTCTTTCACAATTCCTGGACCCAATTGCTCAACACGGCCGCGCCGGCGTCGCCGCTCTTCTCCGGGTGAAATTGGGTGGCGGACAGCGGTCCGTCCTCGACCGCCGCCAGAAAGGGACCCTCGTGGGTGGCCCACGTCAGCACCGCCTCGGGCGGACCCTCCCACTGCTGGGCGGCGTAGGAGTGCACGAAGTAGAACCGGGTGTCGGCATCGAGTCCTTTGAACAGCACAGTGCCGGCCCCGGGTTCGACGACGTTCCAGCCCATGTGCGGAATGACCGGCGCCTGCAGTCGCGTGACGTAGCCAGGCCACTGACCGCATCCCTGCGTCTCGACACTGAACTCGACACCGCGGGCAAACAGGATCTGCATGCCGACGCAGACGCCCAGCACCGGGCGGCCCGCGGCGAGCCGCTCGGAGATGATGCGCTCCCCGCCGATGTTGCGCAGCCCCGTCATGCAGGCCTCGTAGGCGCCGACGCCGGGCACCATCAATCCGTCGGCGGCGGCGGCCGCGTCGGCGTCGCTTGTCACCTCGACCGACGCACCGACGCGCTCGAGCGCGCGCTGAGCCGACCGCAGATTGCCCGAGCCGTAGTCAAGGACAACAACTTTCTTGAGTGCCGTCACAGGACCCCTTTGGTGGACGGCACGTCCGAGACCCGAGGGTCGGACTCGACCGCCTGGCGCAGCGCGCGGGCAACCGCCTTGTACTGCGCTTCGGTGATGTGGTGCGGGTCGCGCCCGTACAGGACGCGCACGTGCAGCGCGATGCGCGCGTTCATGGCCAGCGATTCGAACACGTGCCGGTTGATGACGGTGTGATAGGGCACCGAGTTGCCGGCAATGGTGGTGTGCTGCAGGTGATCCGGTTCTCCGCTGTGCACGCAGTAGGGGCGCCCGGACACGTCGACCGCCGCATGTGCCAGCGTCTCGTCCATCGGGATGAAAGCGTCACCGAACCGGCGGATGCCACGTTTATCGCCGAGGGCCTGACCGAGCGCCTGCCCCAGGGCGATGGCGGTGTCCTCGATGGTGTGGTGGCCCTCGATTTCGACGTCGCCCTTGGTGCGCACGGTCAAATCGAAGCTGGCGTGAGTGCCCAGGGCCGTGAGCATGTGGTCGTAGAACGGCACACCGGTGTCGATGTCGACGCGTCCGGTGCCGTCGAGGTCGAGTTCGATGACGATATCGGATTCCTTCGTGCGGCGCTCGATGCGCGCACGGCGGGTAGCGGTCGCTGTCACGGTGCTCCTACGGGGCTGGGGGTAGTTGGTGCGAGTTGGGTGGCGGCGATCTGGGCGCTGGCGTGCAGGAAGGCGTCGTTCTCCTTTGCCAGCCCGATGGTGGCGCGCAGGTAACCCGGGATGCCGACATCGCGGATCAGCACGCCGGCATCCAGATAGCGCTGCCAGGTCGCCGGTGCATCGGCGAATTCCCCGAACAGTACGAAGTTTGCGTCGCTGGGAACCACGCGAAAACCCATGCCGGACAGAGCCATCGAGACACGCTCGCGTTCAGCGATCAACGTCGCCACACTGCCCAGCGTGTCATCGGCGTGCCGCAGCGCGGCGCGTGCGGCGGCCTGGGTGAGCACCGACAGGTGATACGGCAACCGCACCAGCAGCATCGCGTCGATCACCGCAGGGGTGGCGATCAGGTAGCCCAACCGGCCACCGGCGAACGCAAACGCCTTGCTCATCGTGCGCGAGACGATGAGCTTGGTCGGATACTCCCCCACCAGTTCCACCGCGCTGGGCTGCGAAGAGAACTCGCCGTAGGCCTCGTCGACGATCGCGATGCCAGGCACCGCGTCGAGCAGCCGGCGCAGGTCCGGCAGCGAAACACTCTGCCCGGACGGGTTATTCGGGCTGGCGACGAACACCACATCGGGCCGGCGATCGGTAACGGCGGCCACGGCGGCGTCGACATCCAGGCTGAAGTCGCCGGCACGCGTGGTCTGCAGCCACTCGGTGCGGGTGCCGTCGGAGATGATCGGATGCATCGAGTACGACGGGACAAACCCGATGGCAGTGCGCCCCGGACCCCCGAACGCCTGCAGCAGCTGTTGCAGGATCTCGTTGGAACCATTAGCCGCCCAGAGGTTTTCGACTCCCAGCTGGACGCCGGTCTGGGCGCTCAGGTAGGCGGCCAGGTCGGTGCGCAGGGCCACCGCGTCGCGGTCGGGGTAGCGGTGCAATTCGCCGGCGACCGCTCCCACCGACCGCACCACGTCGTCCACCAGTGCCTTACTGGGCGGGTGTGGGTTCTCGTTGGTGTTCAGCCGCACCGGGACGTCCAATTGCGGTGCGCCGTAGGGCGTTTTGTCGCGCAGGTCGTCGCGCAGCGGCAGGTCGTCCAGCGTGGGCTCCGACTGTCCGCTCATCGCTCGAACCTCCGGCGCACCGCTTCGCCGTGTGACGGCAGGTCTTCGGCCTCGGCGAGCGCGATCACATGCCCGGACACGTCTTTCAGGGCCGCCTCGGTGTAGTCGACGACATGGATGCCGCGCAGGAAGGTCTGCACGGACAGGCCGCTGGAATGCCGGGCGCTGCCGGCGGTCGGCAGCACGTGATTGGACCCGGCGCAGTAGTCACCCAGGCTTACCGGCGCGTACGGGCCGACGAAAATTGCTCCGGCCGAACGGATTCGGCCCGCCACGACGGCCGCGTCGACGGTCTGGATCTCCAGGTGTTCGGCGGCATAGGCGTTGACGACTTCGACTCCGGCGTCCAGGTCGTCGACGAGGATGATGGCCGATTGGCGTCCACCGAGCGCTGCCGTCACCCGCTCGCGGTGCACGGTCGTCTGCAGCTGGGCGGCCAGCTCGGCGTCGGTGGCGGCGGCCAGGTCCGCGCTGGGGGTGACCAGCACGCTGCCGGCCATCTCGTCGTGCTCGGCCTGACTGATCAGGTCGGCGGCCACGTGCGCGGGATCGGCGGTGTGGTCGGCCAGGATGGCGATCTCCGTCGGGCCGGCTTCGGCGTCGATCCCGACGCGCGACCGGCACAGCCGCTTGGCGGCCGTGACGTAGATGTTGCCGGGTCCGGTGATCATGTCGACGGGCGCCAGCTCGGCGCCATCGAGATCGGTCCCGCCGTAGGCCAGCAACGCGACCGCCTGCGCGCCGCCCACCGCCCACACCTCGTCGACCCCCAGCAGGCGGGCGGCGGCCAGGATGGTCGGGTGCGGCAGGCCGTCGAACTGGGCCTGCGGCGGGCTGGCCACCATCAGCGACGCGACGCCGGCGGCCTGGGCCGGCACCACGTTCATCACCACGCTGGAGGGGTAGACGGCGTTTCCGCCGGGTACGTAGAGCCCCACCCGGTCGACCGGCACCCACCGCTCGGTGACGGTCGCACCAGGACCGAGGGTGGTCGTGACGTCGGTGCGACGCTGGTCGGCGTGCACGGCGCGGGTGCGTTCGATCATCACCCGCAGCGCGTCGGAAACCCCGGCATCCAACTCGGCCAGGGCCTTCTCGAGCGCGGCATCGGGCACCCGGACGACCGGGGGCCGGACCCCGTCGAAGGTGGCGCCGAACTCCAAGGCGGCTTCGGCGCCGCGCTCGGCGACGGCCTGCACGATCGGCCTGACCTTGGGCAGCACCGTCTCCACGTCGGCGCCGCCGCGGGGCAGCGCCGCCCGCAGTCGGGCAGCCGTCAACTCCGCGCCCCGCAGGTCGATGCGGGCCATCGGCGACGGTTGGATGGTGCTCACGGTGTCCATTGTCCCAGAGGAACTCAAGTCGATATCCGACCGGTACAGTGCCGGTATCGAGGCCGTACCCGGCGCTGAAAAGACGAGCCCACCAGGGAGCACCCATGTCCGCCAAGGATCATCCCAACAATGCCCCGGGCGTCCCGATGGTGTTCCCACCCTGGTTTGAGCGCCTCCAGATCAAATACTTCAACCCGGCGCTCAAGCCGATTGCCCGCTTTCTGCCCGGGACAGCGACGATCAAGCATCGTGGTCGCACCTCCGGCAAGCCGTACGAGACCATCGTCACGCCCTACCGCAAGGGCAATGTCCTGGCGATCGCCCTGGGCCACGGCAAGACGAACTGGGTGAGGAATGTGCTTGCCGCCGGGGAGGCGGATGTGGAATTCAGCCGCAATCGCACCGTGCACGTGATCAATCCACGGATCCTGCCCGCCGGATCGGACGGGGAGGGCCTGCCCGCGATGGCACGCATGCAACTGCGCCGGATCGGGGTATTCGTCGCCGACATCGCCTGAGCCCGTTCGCTTCCGGGGTGATTTTGGTGCCAGGGCGTCCCTACGCCCGCGTTGAGTGTGCGCTGGCGGCGCTCAGTGAGCGTCCGCGGCGGCGAAACGCCGAGAAGTGCCGCCCATGATGCACACTCGGGGCTTGGGTGCGCGGCGAAGCAGCACACCACTTCCAGCTACATGTCCAGGCCGATGTCGAGCACCCGCACCGAATGAGTCAGCGCGCCGACGGCCAGGTAGTCCACCCCGGTCGCGGCGTAGGCGGCCGCATTGTCCAGGCTGAGTCCACCCGACGATTCGAGCAGCACGGCGGGCGCACGCGCGTCTCGACGTTGCACGGCCATCTGCGTCTGCCACACCGGGAAGTTGTCCAGTAGCACCAGCTCGGGCTTCTCGGGCAACACCTCGTCCAGCTGCTCGAGTGAATCCACTTCCACCTCGCACGGCAGATCCGGTGCCGCGTCGCGCACGGCCCGCAGCGCGTCGACCACCGATCCCGCGGCCACCACGTGGTTGTCCTTGATCAGGGCGGCGTCGCCGAGCCCTAGCCGGTGGTTGACGCCACCGCCGACCCGGACCGCATATTTCTGCAAAACGCGCAGGCCGGGCAGGGTTTTACGGGTGTCGCGCACCTTGGCCTTCGTATCGGCTACGGCGGCGACCCAGTGCGCCGTCGTGGTGGCGATCCCGGACAGGTGGCAGATGAGGTTGAGCATGGTCCGCTCGGCGGTCAGCAGGCCGCGGGCTTCGGCTCGCAACGTCAGCACCGGCTCACCCGGCTCCAGGTGGGCCCCGTCCTCGACGCGGTCGACCACCTCGTAGCCGCGGGCACCGAACACCTCGTCGAGCACCAGCAAAGCGATGTCGATACCCGCGATCACGCCGGGCTCGCGCGGCATCATGGATGCGGTCGCCACCGTCTCGGCGGGCACCGTCGCCAGGGTGGTGACGTCGGGGCCGTAGCGCAGGTCCTCGGCCAACCCGCGCTTGACAATTTCGCGCGCGGCGGTCAATTCACGGTCGGACATCGTGGTCATACGGCCGCCGCCAACGCCTCCACCAGCACCGTATTCTGGTCGTCGGCCAAGCGCAGCACATTGCTGCGCCCCAGCTCGGACGCGGTCTGCGGATATTCCTCGCGATGGTGACAGCCCCTGCTCTCGGTGCGGGCCCGGGCGGCGGCCGTGACCGCGCGGGCGGCGACGGCCAGCGCAACGTCCTCGAAGTCGCGGCGGCCGGACACCTGGCGCATCTGCGCCCGGGACAGCGCGGTGGATAGCCGGGTCAGCCCCGCGGCGTCCCGCACCACCGAAGCGTCCCGGCTCATCGCGCGCTGCAGTTCGGCGCGCTCGAGCGCGGTGTGCACGACCGGCTCGGGCGCGCCGGCGTGCACGCGCCCGGTGGTCGCGGCGTGTGTGGCCGCCAATCTGCCGGCCCGGCCGCCGACCACCAAACCTTCCAACAGGCTGTTGGACGCCAGCCGGTTGGCTCCGTGCAGTCCGGTGCGTGCCACCTCGCCCGCGGCGAACAACCCGGGCAGCTCGGTTTGCCCGTACACGTCGGTGACGATGCCGCCACAGCTGTAATGCGCCCCGGGGACGACCGGAATGGGTTGCCGGACGGGATCGATCCCGGCGGCCCGGCAGGCGGCCGTCACTGTCGGGAACCGGTTGGCGAAGTCGTCGATGTGGCGCGCATCGAGGAAGACGCAGGCGTCGCCGGTAGCCTTCAACCGGGCGTCGATCGCCGCGGCGACGACGTCGCGGGGCGCCAGATCTCCCATCGGATGAATACCGGCTGTCACCGAATCGCCTTGACGGTCAATCAGTTTCGCGCCCTCACCGCGGATGGCCTCGGTGACCAGCGGACGCCTTCCGCTGGCGGCATCGGGCGCGAAAAGCATCGTGGGGTGGAACTGGATGAACTCGAGATCGCTGACCGCGACACCGGCCCACAAGCCCAGCGCGAGTCCGTCGCCGGTAGAGCCGTCGGGGTTGGTGGTCGCGCCGTACAGGTGCCCGAGGCCGCCGGATGCCAGGATCACCGAAGGTGCGCTGATGATGCCGCACCCGTCCGGGGTGCCGACCAGGACACCGGTCACGGCGGCACCGTCGTGCAGGACCCGCAGCGCCACATGGCCGGTGCGAATGTCCATCATGCGCGCGGCAGTGTCGAGGGCGCGCTGCACTTCCGCGCCGGTGGCGTCGCCGCCGGCATGCACGATGCGTCGCCGGGAATGTCCACCCTCGCGGGTCAACGCCCACTTGCCGGGTGCCGACTCGTCGAATCGTGCTCCGTCGCCGACCAATTCGGCGACCGCCGCGTATCCATCGGCGACGATCGAGTAGACCGCCTCGGGATCGCACAGGCCCGCTCCCGCGACCAAGGTGTCGGCGACATGGGCTTCCACCGAGTCGTCATTGTCGGGCAGCACCACCGCGATGCCGCCCTGCGCATAGTGCGTCGCGGTCGCCCCCCGAGCCTGGTCGGCCTTGCTCAGCACGACGACGCTGCGCCCGGCGCGATGCGCGGCCAGCGCGGCGGCCAGTCCCGCGACGCCGGTGCCGACGACGACGACGTCGGCGCTGTGCGTCCACCGGGGACGGGCGGTCATTCGCCGCCGCCCGGCTGCCCGATCGCGATCATTCGCTGCACGCTGCGCCGTCCGGCGGCGGCGACATCGGGGTCGACATCGACTTCGTCGGCCCCCTCGACGAGGCAGCGCAGCAGCGCGGCCGGGGTGATCATTTTCATGAACTTGCAGGAGGCCCGGTCGTTGACCGCGCGGAAGTCGACTTGGGGTGCGGCCCGGCGCAATTGGTACAGCATGCCGACCTCGGTGGCGACCAGCACCTTGCGTGCGTTGGTCTGGTTGGCGGCCTCCAGCATGCCGCCGGTGGACAGGATCTTCACCCGGTCCGACGGGAAGGCGCCCTCGCCCGCGAGATACAGCGCCGATGTGGCGCAACCACATTCGGGATGCACGAATAGCTCGGCGTCGGGATTGGCGCGGGCCTGATCGCCCAGTTCGTCGCCATTGATCCCGGCGTGCACGTGGCATTCGCCGGCCCATACATGCAGGTTCTGGCGACCGGTCATCCGACGCACATGGGCGCCGAGGAATTGATCCGGACAGAACAGCACCTCGCGGTCCGGGTCGATGGACTCGACGACCTCGACCGCGTTGGACGAGGTGCAGCAGATGTCGGTGAGCGCCTTGACCGCCGCCGTGGTGTTGACGTAGGAGACGACGACCGCGCCGGGATGTTCGTCCTTCCAGGCGCGCAGTTCGTCGGCGGTGATGGAGTCCGCGAGTGAGCACCCCGCTCGCTGGTCCGGGATGAGCACGGTCTTGTTGGGGCTCAAGATCTTGGCCGTCTCGGCCATGAAGTGCACGCCGCAGAACACGATGGTGTCCTCGGGCGCCTCGGCGGCGATCCGCGACAGCGCCAGTGAGTCGCCCACGTGATCGGCGACGTCCTGGATCTCGGGCAGCTGATAGTTGTGCGCCAGCAAGGTGGCGCCGCGCAGCCTGGCCAGGCGGCGAACCTCGGCAGCCCATTGCTCATCACCGGCCACACCGGCGTACCCGGTGGGCGAGTTGGTGATGTCGGCAACCATGCTTTCGGCGAGCGTGTCCATGCGATTGATAACCGTCATGGCGGCTCCTTTCAGCCCGGGAGGTTTTCGACTTATAATCGAAAACATGGCCCATGGTAGCACCGCCCACGAAGTGCTCGCGGTCGTGTTCCAGGTTCGCGGAGTGACCGAACAGGTTACTAAGGGACGCCACACGACGAAACCGCAGCTGAACGTGCTGTTATGGCAGCGCGCCAGGGAGCCGCAACAGGGCACGTGGTCGCTGCCGGGCGGGCAGCTGCGTAATGACGAGGACATGATCACCTCCGTCCGGCGGCAACTCGCCGAGAAGGTCGACCTCAAAGAACTGGCACACCTGGAACAGCTCGCGGTGTTCTCCGACCCGCACCGGGTGCCGGACACCCGCGTGATCGCGTCGACCTTCCTGGGCCTGGTGCCCTCACCCGCCAGCCCCGAGCTGCCGCCGGATACTCGCTGGCATCCGGTGAACTCCCTGCCGCCGATGGCCTTCGACCACGGCCAGATGGTGGAGAACGCCCGTACCCGACTGATCGCCAAGCTGTCCTATACCAATATCGGATTCGCTTTGGCACCAAGGGAATTCGCGCTTTCCACGCTGCGCGACATCTACGGCGCCGCGCTGGGTTATCAGGTCGACGCGACGAACCTGCAGCGAGTGCTGGCCCGGCGCGGCGTGATCACCGCGACCGGCAGCATCGCTCAATCCGGGCGCAGCGGTGGACGGCCGGCCGCGCTGTATCGGTTCACCGACGCCGCGTTGCGGGTGACGGACGAATTCGCCGCGCTCAGGCCGCCGGGTCTGCCAGGCTAGGCTGGCAAGAAGGCGTCATCGGGCGGCGCGGGGGCAAGTCGACTCAGTAGCGCCGCGACCCGGCCGGCGTGACGAGAAGTCGCTCACACTGCGGCGTTTACGTTTTGGTTACCTGCGGTTCGTGCGCGAGAATCCCGGGTGGCCACGAAGGGAGCCTCAATGGCTGAGCTCGGCAACCTGGCAGGCACGCACGGCGCGGAATGGATCGCCCGGCCGCCACACGAGGAACTGCAGCGCAAGGTGCGTCCGTTGCTGCCCTCGGACGACCCGTTCTACCAGCCGCCGCTGGGCTTCCAGCACGCCGAGCCCGGCACTGTGCTGCGCACTCGGGACGTGGAGCTGGCGTTTCTCGGCCTGATCCCCCAACCGATCAAAGCCGTCCAGCTGCTTTACCGGACCATGGACATGAAAGGCGATCCGGAGGCCACGGCCACGACGGTGATCGTCCCCACCGACCTCGCTGCGGGTCAGCCGTGCCCGCTGCTGTCGTATCAGTGTGCGATCGACGCCGTCTCGTCGCGCTGTTTTCCGTCCTACGCGCTGCGGCGCAGGGCAAAGGCGCTAGGCGCCATCGGGCAGTTCGAGCTTTTCCTGATCACCGCCGCCGTCGCCGAGGGATGGGCCGTGTCGGTGCCCGACCACGAGGGCCTGCGCGGCCTGTGGGGCGCGCCGTACGAACCCGGCTACCGCGTCCTGGACGGCATCCGGGCCGCGCGGAGCTCGGAGCGCCTCAACCTGTCCGCCCCGGCCCCCGTCGGGCTCTGGGGATACTCCGGCGGCGGACTGGCCAGCGCATGGGCTGCCGAGATGTGCGCGGAATACGCGCCCGAACTCGACATCGTCGGGGCGGTGCTGGGCTCACCCGTCGGGGACCTCGGTAACACGTTCCGCCGCCTCAACGGCAGCTTTCTGTCGGGGCTTCCCGCGCTGGTGGTTGCCGCGCTCGCGCACATCTATCCGGATCTGGACCGGGTCATCCGAGAGCACACCAACGAGGAGGGGCGCGCCCTGCTCGACTCGCTGGAGAAGATGACGACGGTGGAAGCCGTGGTGCGGATGGCCGGCAAGAACATGGGCGACTACCTCGACGAGCCGCTCGAACAGATCCTGTCCACCCCGGAAGTCACCTACGTCTTCGACCACATCAAGCTGGGCGCCGCTGTCCCGACGCCGCCAGTGCTGATCGTGCAGGCCGTGCACGACTACCTGATCGACGTGCACGACATCGACGCGCTCGCCGATGCGTATTCGGCCGGCGGCGCGCGCGTCACCTACCACCGCGACGCCTTCAACGAGCACATGATGCTGCATCCGCTGTCGGCGCCGATGACGCTGCGCTGGCTGACGGATCGCTTCGAAAACCGCCCGCTGACCGAACACCTGATCCGGACCACGTGGCCGACGATGTTCAACCCGATGACCTACGTTGGGATGGCGCGGCTGATGAAGATCGCGGCGAAAGTCATCACGGGTCGCAAGATCGGCCGTCGTCCGCTCTGACCTCGACGTTTTCGGCGGCGCCTGCGCCTGCCGCCGGCACTGCCTCGGAGGGTCTCGGCTGCGGCGGCAGTGCGCCCAGGTCGTCGCGGGCGTCCGCGGCGGCACGCACGGCGTAGATCAGGGCCGCGATTCCGGCCGGCCACACCAGGGTCACCGCAATCTGCAGCGGGCCGTCGGAGAAGAACACCGGCGGCGCCTGCACGACGTATGCGACCGACGGGCTCTTCGTCAGCGGTACCGCATCGAAGTCCAGGGCGCCGTACCTCAGCCGAACCAGCCCGGCCCCCACCGCCGAGGCGGCGGCGGCCGCCGCCACCATGCCGCCCGCCAGCGCGATCATCATCTCCGGCCCGCGGTGCTCGCGCCACTGCCACACCCCGACCGAGGCCACCGCCGCCAGCACGGTCAACAGCCCCAGCATCAGGGCCGGCGCGACGAAGAAGTGCTCGGACTCGTTACCCAGATAGTCGTGGACGCGCTCGCCCGAGCGGGTGAGTGCCACCACCGCGTGGATCGGCGGGGCGATCCAGGCCCACACCCCGCCGATCACCAGGCCGGTCACCGCCGATCCCAGGGCCACGACCAAAATCGCCCGGGTCCGGCGGGCAGCGGCGGCGACGGCGGCGGCATCCGCCTCGGCCGGCTCGGTCACCGCCGCGTCTCCAGATCGCCGGAATCGACCTCACCGTGCCGCGAGCAGCGCGCCCGCCAGCCGTCCGGGCGAACCTGCACCACCATCCGGCGACCGCACGCCGCGCAGAAGCGGGGAGGCTCGAGACCCAACTGAGCCGCTGTCGGCACTGAGGTGCCCCCTAGTTCCCCGGTGTAGACGTTGTAGACGCCGGCACCGACCGCAGCGCCCAGATCGCCAATCACAAGTCTTTAACCCTAGCCGCGGCAGCCGTCTTACAAGCTGGCGTTGAGCCCCTTGAGGGGCATCTGCAGATCATCCAACAATTCCAGGTCCGATTCGGCCGGACGACCCAGTGTGGTCAGGTAGTTGCCGACGATCACGGCGTTGATGCCGCCCAGGATGCCCTGCTTGGCACCCAGATCCCCCAGCGTGATCTCGCGGCCACCGGCGAACCGCAGCATGGTGCGCGGCAGCGCCAGACGGAAGGCGGCCACCGACTTCAGCGCTTCGCTCGCCGGCATGACCTCCAGGTCGCCGAACGGGGTGCCGGGCCGCGGGTTGAGGAAGTTCAGCGGGACCTCGTCCGGGCCGAGTTCGGCCAGCTCGACGGCGAATTCCGCGCGCTGCTCGAGGGTCTCACCCATACCGAGGATGCCGCCGCAGCAGACCTCCATCCCGGCGTCACGGACCATCGACAAGGTCTCCCAACGCTCCTCCCAGCTGTGGGTGGTCACCACGTTGGTGAAGTACGAGCGGGCGGTCTCAAGGTTGTGGTTGTAGCGGTGTACGCCCATCTCGGACAGCTGCTCGACCTGCTCGGCCGTCAGCATCCCGAGCGAGCAGGCGATGTTGATCTCGACTTCGTTGCGGATCGCTTCGATACCGGCGGCGACCTGGGCCAGCAGCCGCTCGTCGGGACCGCGCACCGCCGCCACGATGCAGAATTCGGTGGCACCGGACTTGGCGGTCTGTTTGGCCGCCTCGACCAGGCTGGGAATGTCCAGGCGGGCGCTGCGCACCGGCGACGCGAAGAGTCCGGACTGCGAGCAGAAGTGGCAGTCCTCCGGGCAGCCGCCGGTCTTCAGGCTGATGATGCCCTCGACCTCGACCTCGGGGCCGCACCAGCGCATCCGCACCTCGTGTGCCAGCGCCAGCAGTTCATCGAGGCGGTCGTCGGACAGCTGCAGCACCCGCAACACCTGCTCCCGGCTCAATCCCTGGCCGCCCTCGAGCACCTGCTGCCGGGCCACCGCCAGGATGTCCTCGTGGTTGCCGGTTTCGGCCGCCGGTCGCGTTGCCGCTTGCGTCACCAGGTACTCCCCTGCCTCTTTTTCGTGTCCGCGCGTGGGGACACGCCTGCCACGTTGTGATGGCAGCTCGAAATGAAAAGTGTTCAAAGTAGGGTAACGGCCGAGGGACACGCCCCATCTATGGGTATACGACCGGGGTGACTCCGCACGTCGAATTCCTGGCGCACCACTACCTCCTGCTGGCGGCGCCGGCGTTCCTGCCTGCGGTGATCGTGGTTGGGGTGATTTTGTACATCGCCTTGCGCGACCGCCGCGCGGGTCGCGACGCGACGCATTCCGGAACCGACGCCTCCCGTCCCGACACACCGGACGAAAAGCGTGATTGACGAGCGATGTATTGGGGCATTAAACAAACAATCACGAACCTACTTGGCGGTAATAAGCGGTTGACGGAATCGGATCCTCCGGGGCAGCCCGGCGCGGTTGGGAGGCATGACGATGCGGTCGGATGAACTGACGATTGTTGCTGAGGCGCCTGCACGCGGTGCGGGGCTCAATCAGGTGATCGGGCTGTCGGTCGCCGCGGTGGTGATCACCCTGCTGTTGCTATGGGTGGGCTATGCCCATCGCACCCATCGCATTCAATGGTTGACCCGCGCGGCCGACGGAGTCGGCAATAAATTCCACCGGCCCGGCTGGGTTGCCCTGCCGGTTCTGGTGTTCACCACATCCATCATTTGCGCCCTGTTCGGTTTCATTTGGGACGTCAGCTGGCATATCGGTAACGGCCGCGACCCCGGACCGCTGGCCAACCCGGCGCACTACTTCATCATCATCGGATTGTTCGGAATCTTCCTCGGAGGAATGACGGCGGTCGTGCTGCCGTACGACCAGCCCGGTCCGGCGGCGGTGCGGATCACCCAAAACTGGCGCGCACCGGTGGGCGGTGTGCTGATGGCCGGTTGCGGGCTGTACGCGATGATCGGGTTCCCGCTCGACGACATCTGGCACCGCATCTTTGGCCAAGACGTAACACTTTGGGGCCCAACTCATTTGATGATGATCGGGGGCGCCTGCTTCTCCTTGTTCGCGGTGCTGATGCTGGAGCGCGAAGGTGAGGCCGAAGAAGGCGAAGACGTCTACCACGGAGTCTTCATCACCTTCCTGCGCTACCTGTCCTTCGGCGGGTTGTTCATCGGCTTGTCGGTCTATCAAATCGAGTTCGATTTCGGCGTCCCGCAGTTCCGCCTTGTGTTCCAACCCATGCTGATCGCGGGCGCGGCGGCCCTGGCGGCGGTCGCGGCGCGCACCACGATGGGGCGAGGCGCGGCTCTGATTGGTGCCGTTTTCGCCATTGCCCTGCGTGGTGGGGTCGCCTTGCTGGTCGGGCCGATACTGGGGGCCCCGATCAACTGGTTCCCGCTCTACCTCGGCCCCGCGCTGGTGGTCGAGCTGATCGCGCTGACTCCGGTTTTCAAGCGTCCCATCGTGTTTGGTGCCGTCGCCGGGCTGGGCGTGGGCACGGTCGGGCTCTGGCTGGAGTCGCTGTGGATCGCGGCGGTGTACCACTACCCCTGGCCGATCAGCATGTGGGGCGAGGCTCTGGCCATGGCCGTGCCGGTAGCGGTCCTGATGGGTATGTGCGGGGCCATGTTCGGCATGGTGCTGACCGGGCAGCGCCTCCCCGGGCGCGCCATCGGCATTTCGGTAATCGTGGTGACGGTGTTGGTGATCGGCGGCGCGGTGGCCAACGGCTTGCACATCGCGGTGCCAAGCAAGAACAACGCCACCATCACGTTGACCGATCTGCCCAGTGCACCGGGGCAGCGCATGGTGTCGGCCGACGTGCAACTGCTACCCGCCGATATGGTCAGCGACAATCCCGACTGGCTCACGATCCTGTCCTGGCAGGGGCGTATGAATAACGATCGCGGCCTGGTCATCGACCGGCTCGCCAAGGTCGGGCCGGGGCACTACCGCTCCACCCAGCCGGTTCCGGTGTGGGGCGATTGGAAGACTCTGCTCCGGGTCCAGGACGGCCGCATGATGACGGCCGTGCCGATCTGGGAACCGGCGGACGCCGCCATTCCGGCCCCCGAGGTCCCCGCGCTGGCATCGAGCACGCGGCCGTTCGTCCTGGAAGTCACCATCCTGCAGCGTGAACGCGACCAAAGCGCGCCGGCTTGGTTGTTCACCGCGGGCGGGATCGTGGTGCTGTTCCTGACGCTCATGGTGATCGCCGGATTGACCTGGGGCGCCGGCCGGCTCAACAACTCCCTCGCCGAGCCGGAACCGGCGGAAGACAAGCAGCCGATTCCGCGGGCGGCGTAGGGCCATGTCACTTCGAGGCACTCTCGTAGGGGCGTGCGCGGCGGCGCTGGTCTGTGGGCTGGTCGCATGCGGGGGCTCCACCAGTAAGTCTCCGGCCGCACCGCTGACGATCGACGTGACCATCGCCAACGGGCAGGTCACGCCGACCAACGCCACGCTGCAGGCCAAGGTGCATCAGCAAATCACCCTGCGGGTGACCAGCGACGTCACCGACGAGCTGCATGTGCATTCGACACCGGATCACAAGTTCCAGGTCGCGGCCGCACCCAACCAGACGTTCAATTTCGCCGTCGACGTTCCCGGCAATGTCGCGGTGGAGTTGCACCATCTGGACAGGACCATCGCAACCATCCAAGTGCAGTCGTGAGCTCCGCCGCCGCGGCGGTGGTGCTGGCGCACGGTCTCGGTGGGTCGGCTGACCTTCCGGTTCCCTACGCCTACGCGATGGTCGGGGCCGCCTGGGCACTGACCTTCACCTTCGCCCTGGTGGCGTTCGCGTGGCGGCGGCCGCGGTTCGATCCGCTCAAGCCGGGCCGACCCTTGCCGACGGCGCTGACGACGTTTGTCGACTCGCGGGTGACCCGGTACTCGGCGGCCGCGGTGGCCCTGGTGTTCGCCGCGTGGGCGGTGGCCGCCGGGGTGTGGGGTCCCGACTCGGACTCCAACGCGCTGCTCGGCGCCTTCTACGTGCTGCTGTGGGTCGGGCTGGTGGCTCTGTCGTTGGCCATCGGGCCGGTGTGGCGGGTGATCTCGCCGATGCGCTCGGTGTATTTGCTGCTGCGGCGCATCGCGCCGGAGCGGCTCGCCCGGCCGCGGCTGTCCTATCCCGAAGGCTGGGGCTATCGACCCGCCGCGGTGGGCCTATTCGCCTTTGTCTGGATGGAGCTGGCCAGCCCGAATCCCGCATCACTGCCGTGGGTCATGACGTGGATAGGCGGTTACGCCGTGCTGATGCTGGTCGGCGCTTGGCTGTGCGGGCAGCGCTGGCTGGCCCGCGCCGACCCGTTCGGCGTCTACAGCGTGGCCGTTTCGCGGCTCTCGGCATTTCGGCGCAGTCGGGAGACCGGGAAGGTCGTCATCGGGAACCCGCTCGACCATCTGCCGTCGTTGCCGGTGCGGCCGGGTGTCGTGGTACTGCTCGCGGTGCTGCTCGGCTCGACGGCGTTCGACAGTTTCGCGTCGTCGCCCACCTGGCGCGGCTTCTCCGACCAACTCACCCGCGAATTCGGCGCGCCCCCGTCATTGGCGTCGTCGGTGCTGCGCACGGTCGGATTGATCGTCTTCATCTGCGTTGTGGCAGTGACGTTTTCACTCGCGGCCCGTGCCGCCGGTGGGGTCACCGCGGAGCAGCGCCACGAATTGCCTGGCGAGATGGCGCATTCGCTGATTCCGATCGTGGTTGGCTACATCTTCGCGCACTATTTGTCCTACCTGGTCGAGCGTGGACAGCAGGCGGTGTTCGCGCTGGCCGATCCGTTCGGCCGCGGTTGGAATCTGCTCGGGCTGGCGCATTTGCACGTGGCCTACGTCTTGTCCATGCATCCGCCGGTGCTGGCCGCGGTCAAGGTGACCTGCGTGGTCACCGGGCACATCGTCGCGGTGATCGCGGCCCACGATAAAGCGCTGCGCCTGCTGCCCGCCGGCCATCAGCTCACCGGACAGCTGACGATGATGCTGGTCATGGTCGGCTACACCTTCACCGGTTTGTATTTGCTCTTCGGGGGCTAACCGCCGATCAGGCGCTCGAGCTTCGTGTTGCCATCCCAGCGGCGCAACGCCGCGAAGCTGCCGTCGATCTGGGTCGGCCGGGCCGCGATGCGCAACGCCCGCCCCAGCTGCGCGCCGCCGACCCGGCGCACCAGGGTCACGTGCGCGGTCCATTGACCGGGCAGGCTGTTTGGCATCGGAGCGGGCTTCAGGTGCGGCGCGCAGACCCGATGCACCTGGGCGTGCAGGGCCAGCAGCTCGCCGGTGGGCACCACCAGCCGCGCGAAAACCGCGCTGGCGCGGCCGAATAACACCGGCGCACCGATGAGGCAGCGCAGCGGCAGCTGTTCGCTCACCGGGCGCAGCAGCTCGTCAACGTCCGCCTCGATGGCTTCGGCCACGGCCAGCGTCACGTGTGGCCGGCTGGCCGGTGCCTGACTGGGAATTCCGGCCGTGGCCAACACTTCCCAGATGTGCCTGATGGCCACCTCGGTGTCGCGGTCGAAGACCAGCTCGATGGAGTGGACCATCAGGCCACCAGCGAGGTGACCCAGTCGCGGTCGAACGCCTGGGCGCACAGCGTCGCGAACTCGGCGGCGTCCAACGACGCCGCCCCTTCCGGCAGCGCTGCGCGCACGGCGGCCAGCCGGGCCAGCGCCGACCGGTTCGTCGTCTCCACTACCCCGGGCCGGCGCGGCCAGCTGCCGATGACCAGTCCCGCGCAGCAAAGGTTCTGCGCGGCAATCGATTCCAGGGTCAGCGCGGTGTGGTTGAGCGTGCCCAGCGACGGGCTGACGACGACCAGCACCGCGGCACCCAGCGCGACGGCGAGATCGCGTGCGGTGACGCCGTTTTCACCGAGCTCGACCAACAGCCCCCCGGCGCCCTCCACCAATGTCAGTCGGCCCGGCCGGTCCAGCTCCCCGATGAGCGCCAGCAGCTGCTCGCCGGTCGGCAACGGCATTCCGGCCGCCTCGGCGGCGGCCGCCGGCGCCAGCGGCCGCGGATACCGGCCGAACCCGGCCAGCTCGCTCACCCCCGACAGCCGGGCCACCTCGGCGAGGTCATCGTCCCCGGCGTCGGTGCCGGTCTGGACCGGTTTGCACACCGCGACGTCGAGGCCGGCCTGACGGGCGTGACAGGCCAGCGCCGCGGTGGCGACCGTCTTGCCTACTCCCGTGTCGGTGCCGGTGACGACCAGGACCGTCACCGGCACGCCTCAGCCATGCTTGGCGAGCACATCGGTCAGCACACGGCGCGCGACCTCGAGCTCGGCGTCGTCCAGCGACGCGCGCGCGGTCAGCCGCAGGCGCGACGTCCCGACGGGCACCGTCGGGGGCCGGAAGCAGCCCACCCGTACGCCGGCATCCAGGCAGGCCCCCGCCGCGGCCACCGCCACGTCGGGGTCGCCCAGGATCACCGACACCACCGCCGACTGCGGCGCGGCGAGCACGCCGCAGGCCTCGCCCAAAATGGCGGCGTGGCGCAGCACCGCGGCCGGTCGCCAGGGCTCGGACCGCAGCACCGCCAGCGCGGCCCGCGCGGCGCCCACCGCCGCCGGGGCCAGGCCGGTGTCGAAGATGAACGTGCGCGCGGCGTCGATGAGATGGGCGCGCACCGACGCCGGCCCGAGCACCGCGCCGCCCTGACTGCCCAGCGCCTTGGACAGCGTGGTGGTCATGACCACGTCGGGCGCACCGGCCAGCCCGGCCTCGTGCAGCAGCCCGCGCCCGCCGCCGCGCACCCCGAGACCGTGCGCCTCGTCGACGATGAGCAGGGCGCGGTGGCGGCGGCACGCCTCGTGCAATTCCCGCAGCGGCGCCAGTGCGCCGTCGGTGGAGAACACCGATTCGGTGATGACGACCGCGCGCTCCTCGTCGCGCGCCTGCAGCGCCGCTTCCACGGCGCCGACGTCACGATGCGGGGTCACCGCAACCCGCGCGCGAGACAGTCGGCAGGCATCCACCAGCGACGCATGCGAATAGTCATCGGAGACCAGCAGCGAACCTCGGCCCGAGAGCCCGACCACGGCGCCCAGGTTGGCCGCGTAGCCGGAGGAGAACAGCAGTCCGGATGCGGCGCCGACGTAGTCGGCCAGCTCGGCCTCGAACTGCTGGTGCAACTCGGTGTCACCGGTGACCAGCCGGGACCCGGTCGCCCCCGCACCCCACATGCGCAGCGCGGCGACCCCGCCATCGATCACGTCGGGGTGTTGCGAGAGCCCGAGGTAGTCATTGGAGGCCAGGTCCAGCTCGGTGGCGACGGCGGGACGCGGCCGCAGCGAGCGGCGGAGCCCGGCCTCGCGGCGCTGCCGTTCCACCGCCTCCAGCCAGGCCAGCGGGGAAACCTCGATCGGTGCCTTCATCGGCGTTCAGCCTAGTGGCGGTCGCCAGCGCGGCGGAGCCGGGCGCTAAGGTACCTCCCGCTTGCGGGGGCGGGCCGTCATCGCCGGCCAACGAGGCGGGCGACCTGCACCATCGCCGAGGTGATCTGGGCGATCTGGTGGGGCGTGCAGATGTAGGGCGGCATCGCGTAGACGAGGTTGCGAAAGGGGCGCAGCCAGACACCGTTGTCCAGCGCCGCCGGGGTGGCGACGGCCAGGTCGACCGGGCGCTCGCATTCGATGACGCCGATCGCACCGCGCACCCGTACGTCGCTCACGCCGGGCAGCGCCCGGGCCGGCTCGAGGCCGGCCGCCAGGCCGGCGCCGATCTCGTTCACCCGCTTGCGCCAGTCCTGCCCGAGCAGCACCTCGACGCTGGCCACCGACACCGCGCAGGCCAGCGCGTTCGCCATGAACGTGGGGCCGTGCATCAACGCTCCGGCCTCGCCGCCGCTGATGGTGTGGGCGATGTCGGTCGTGCACAGGGTGGCAGCCAGGCTCAGATATCCACCGGTCAGCGCCTTGCCGACGCACATGATGTCCGGGCTTACCCCGGCGTGGTCGGCGGCGAAAAGCTCGCCGGTGCGCCCGAAGCCGGTGGCGATCTCGTCGAAAATCAGCAGCACCTCGTGTCGGCGGCAGATGTCGCGCAGGTCGCGCAGGTATTGCGGGTCGTGGAAGCGCATGCCGCCGGCGCCCTGCACCACGGGCTCGACGACGACGGCGGCGAGCTCGGTGCAGTGGCGGACCAGTTGCTCCTCGAACGCCGCGCTGTAGCCGGCGTCGTAGTGCCGCGGCACCTGCGGAGCGAACACCTGTTTGGCCAGGATGTCGGTCCACAGCGAGTGCATGCCGCCGTCGGGGTCGCAGACGCTCATCGGGGTGAAGGTGTCGCCGTGGTAGCCGCCGCGCCAGGTCATCAGCCGGTGCTTGCCCGGCCGGTCGCGGCTGCGCCAGTACTGCAGCGCCATCTTGACCGCCACCTCCACCGACACCGATCCGGAGTCGCTGAAGAACACCGTGTCCAGTCCCGCTGGGGTGATGTCGACCAGCAGCTGGGCCAGACGCGCCGCGGGCTCGTGGGTCAGCCCGCCGAACATGACGTGATTCATCGTGCCGAGCTGGGCGGACAGTGCCGCATCCAGCGCAGGGTGGCCGTGGCCGTGGATCGCGGTCCACCAGGAGCTCATGGCGTCGAGCGCCTCGATGGCGGTGCCGTCGCGAATCAGCGTGAGCCAGGCGCCGCGGGCGCCCACCGCCACCACCGGGGCGACGGCTTCGGCGCCGATGGTGCTGTAGGGATGCCACAGGTGCGCGGTGTCGATCGCGCTGATCTGCTCGGGCGTCAGCCCGGCGTTCGCCGCGGGCATAGTGATCGAGGGTAAAGCAGCCGATTCGCGCAAAACCGGGACGTCGGGAAGCATGAGACAGCATGGCCATGCCGCAGCAGCCCAACAGCGCAGCGCCCGGACCCGCGGACGGGTCCACGCCGGGGCCCGGCTGGTCGAGGGACATCGACGACCCGCTGCTCGAGTACGACGACGAAGCGCCCCGGGTGCTTCGCGTGCGGGTGGCGCCCTGGGACATCGCGTGCACCGTCGCACTGCTGGTCCTGCTCGCGGTGCTGGCCACGGCGACGACCTGGCCGACGCGACTATTCGGCTTCTTGGCGAACGTCTGCGAGGACGAGACGTGCGGGCCGGTTCCCTATGGGCTCGACCTGTACATCCACCCGGTGGTGTGGGGCGGGATCGGCGCGGCCATAGCCGCAGCGGTCATCGGGCCGGTCGTTTCCCTGCTGAAAGGCTGGTACATGTCCTTCTGGCCGGTGCTGGCGCTGGCGCTGGTCATGGTCAGTTCGATAGCCGGATCGCTGCTGACCGTGTTCAGCCAACGCTACTGGCTCTGATCGCCCGCTAATCCGCCGGCGGCGACTTGGGGATTGGTCGCCAATTGAGACCGAAATCACAACTGCGCATAGGGGATTGGGCGCGCCCGTCACCGTCCGGTCACGGTACGACAAAAATCCCGCGTGGACCTGGCGGTTAACATCATTTGTTGTCAAAGTTGCTTGTGTGACTGATGTGAATACGGCGGCCTGACCGCCGATTCACTTCGCAAGTGCCATGGACCGAGTCCGTCCCCAGCGCGGGGGCACGGGTTGGTTCATGAACCGGGGGCGGACGCGCGAAGTCACCGCGCCGAGCTCATTGAGCGCCTGAGAGGCCAGAAAAATGAAACGCATCTACGCCTTCGCGATCGGCTTGGCCCTGCTCGGGGCGCCGATGGTGGTTCCCGCCATCGCGACCGCCGACCCGGGCGCCAGGTCGATGGACTACCAGCAGGCCACGGACGTGGTGATCGCTCGCGGTCTGTCGCAGCGCGGTGTGCCGTTCTCCTGGGCCGGTGGCGGCATCAACGGCCCCACCCGCGGCACCGGCACCGGCATCAACACCGTCGGTTTCGACGCCTCCGGCCTGATGCAGTACGCGTACGCCGGCGCCGGCATCAAGCTGCCGCGGTCGTCCGGCGCGATCTACCGGGTCGGCCAGAAGATCTTGCCGCAGCAAGCCCGCAAGGGTGACCTGATCTTCTATGGGCCCGAGGGCACGCAGAGCGTCGCGATGTATCTGGGCAACAACCAGATGCTCGAGGTCGGCGACGTCGTGCAGGTCTCGCCGGTGCGGGCCAACGGCATGACGCCGTACATGGTGCGGGTGCTCGGTGCGTCCGCGCCGGTGCCCCAGGCGCCGGCGCAGCAGGCGCCGCAGCAACTGCCCGCCCAGCCGGCCCCGCAGCAGCCGCCCACCCAGCAGGCCCCGCTGCAGCAGTCGCCATACCAGCAAACGCCACAGCAGCTGCCCACCCAGCAGGCACCGCTACAGCAAGCACCAGCTCAGCAAGCACCGCTGCAGCAGTCGCCATACCAGCAAACGCCACAGCAGCTGCCCACCCAGCAGGCACCAGCTCAGCAGGCACCGCTGCAGCAAGCTCCCGTGCAGCAGCTGCCGACCCAGCAGTCGCCGTTGCAGCCGACGGGCGCCGGCATCGGCAGGTAATTTCCCGGTCGAGTCGCAGCCGTCCGACGCCCGCCACCTGCTCCCCCCGCCCGTGCTGTCGGGAGCCGGTGGCGGGTCTTCGGTAAATTGACTATCGATCATGCAGACTCCGCCACCGTCTCCTGCGCCGGACGCCATCGTCGATCCGCGGGCCACGGGGGTGCACAAGGCGGGGTCAGAGAGGTTCTATCGCTACGACCTCGACGGCTTGCGCGGCATCGCGATCGCGCTGGTCGCCGTCTTCCACATCTGGTTCGGCCGGGTCTCCGGCGGAGTGGACGTGTTCTTGGCGCTGTCCGGGTTCTTCTTCGGCGGCAAGGTCATTCGCGCCGCGCTGAACCCGGCTGTGCAACTGTCGCCGGTGTCCGAGGTGATCCGGCTGGCCCGGCGCCTTCTTCCCGCCCTCGTCGTGGTGCTGGCCGGATGCGCGGTGCTGACCATCCTGGTTCAACCGGAGACCCGCTGGGAGACGTTCGCCGATCAAAGCCTAGCCAGCCTCGGCTACTACCAGAACTGGGAGCTGGCCAACACCGCATCCGATTACCTGCGGGCGGGCGAAGCCGTCAGCCCCTTGCAGCACATTTGGTCGATGTCGGTGCAGGGCCAGTTCTACGTCAGCTTCCTGCTGTTGATCGCCGGCCTGGCCTACCTGTTCCGGCGCCGGTTGGGCGCCCGGTTACGCACCGTGTTCTTGGCGGTGCTGACCGCGTTGACGGTCGCGTCGTTCGGCTACGCGATCGTCGCGCACCAGCAGGACCAGACGGCCGCCTACTACAACAGCTTCGCGCGAGGCTGGGAGCTGCTACTGGGCGCGCTGGTTGGCGCGCTGGTCACCCGCGTCCGCTGGCCGATGTGGTTGCGGACGGCGTTGGCGACGGTTGCGCTGGGCGCGGTGCTGTCCTGCGGGGCGCTGATCGACGGCGTGCACGAATTCCCCGGCCCGTGGGCCCTGGTACCGGTCGGCGCCGCCATGCTGCTCATCCTCGTCGGGGCCAACCTGCAAGGCGGAAGCGGAACGGGTGGCGGGCTGCCGCTGCCGAATCGGCTGCTGGCCACGCGCCCGCTGGTCGAGTTGGGAGCCATGGCGTATGCGCTGTACCTGTGGCACTGGCCGCTGCTCATCTTCTGGCTGTCCTACAGCGGACACAAACACGCCGGCTTCCTCGAAGGCACGGTGCTGCTGCTGGTGTCCGGTGTGCTGGCGTATCTGACCAACCGGCTCGTTGAAGACCCGCTGCGTTACCGCGCCTCCGCGAAGCCCGCTGCGCCGGCGCCGACCATTCCCTGGCCGACGCGGCTGGCCCGGCCGACGATGGCGCTGGGATCGGCCATCGTGCTACTTGGCGTGACGCTGACCGCGACCTCCTTCACCTGGCGCCAGCACGTCACGGTCTTGCGGTCGGCCGGCAAGGAGCTCAGCGTCCTCAACCCGCAGGACTATCCCGGCGCCCGAGCCCTCACCGAACACGTGCGCGTCCCCGCGTTGCCCATGCGGCCCACGGTCTTAGAGGTCAAACAGGACCTGCCCGTTTCGACCCGCGACGGGTGCATCAGCGACTTCGTCAACCCCGCGGTGGTCACCTGCACCTACGGTGATGTGGCCGCCAACCGGACCATCGCGCTGGCGGGTGGGTCACATGCCGAGCACTGGCTGCCCGCGCTGGACATCCTGGGCAAGCTGCACCGCTTCAAGGTGGTCACCTACCTCAAGATGGGCTGCCCGCTGTCGACCGAGCAGGTCCCGCTGATCATGGGCAACAACGCCCCCTACCCCCAGTGCCGGGAATGGGTGCAACGAACGATGACCAAACTGGTCACCGACCGGCCCGACTACGTCTTCACCACCACCACCCGGCCATGGAACATCAAGACCGGCGATGTGATGCCTGCCACCTATATCGGGATCTGGCAAACCTTGTCCGACAACAACATTCCGATTCTCGGCATGCGAGACACGCCGTGGCTGGTCAAAAACGGTCAACCGTTCGACCCGGCGGACTGCCTGGCCAAACGCGGCGGCACCGCCCAGTCTTGTGCGATCAAGCGCTCCGACATGCTCTCCGACCGCAACCAGACGCTCGACTTCGTCACGCAGTTCCCGCAGCTCAAGGTGCTCGACATGACGGACGCGATCTGCCGCACCGACGTGTGCCGCCCGGTCGAGGGAAATATCTTGATCTATCACGGCGCCCACCACCTGTCCCCTACCTACGTACGGACCATGGCCCCCGAATTGGGCCGCCAGATCGCCGAGGCCACCGGCTGGTGGTGACGCGCCCTACTCCCCGGCCTCCAGCGCGCGTGAACGCAACGGGGCGCGGATAGGGTCAAAGGGTGTCAACCAACAGTCCCGCTTCAGAACCAGGCGGTAACCACCAACCCAAACTCGCCACCGTGTGGCCGGGCAACCCGTATCCGCTCGGGGCCTCCTACGACGGCGCGGGAACCAATTTTTCGTTGTTCTCCGAAATCGCCGAGAAGGTCGAGTTGTGCCTGATCGACCATCACGGCAGCGAGTCGCGGATTCCCTTGGAAGAGGTGGACGGATTCGTCTGGCACGCCTATCTGCCGAACATCAACCCCGGCCAGCGCTACGGCTTTCGCGTCTATGGCCCGTTCGACCCGCCAGCCGGTCACCGCTGTGATCCCAGCAAGCTGTTGCTCGACCCGTACGGCAAGGCTTTTCACGGCGACTTCACTTTCGGCCAGGCGCTGTTTTCCTACGACATGAAGGCGGTCGACCCAGACGGGCCCAACGCCGATGGAGCCGACCCGGGCATTCCCCCCATGGTCGATTCGCTGGGCCACACGATGACCAGCGTGGTGAGCAACCCGTTCTTCGATTGGGGATCCGACCGCGCACCGCTCACCCCATATCACGAGACCGTCATTTACGAGGCCCACGTCAAGGGCATGACCCAGACCCATCCCAGCATCCCCGAGGAACTCCGGGGCACCTACGCGGGCCTGGCCCACCCGGCCGTCATCGACCACCTCAAGTCGCTGCGGGTCACGGCCATCGAGCTCATGCCGGTGCACCAGTTCATGCACGACTCGCGCCTGCTGGACCTGGGTCTGCGAAACTACTGGGGCTACAACACTTTCGGATATTTCGCCCCGCACAATCAGTACGCGGCCAACCGCACGTCCAGCGTCGCCGAGTTCAAATCCATGGTGCGCAGCTTCCACGAAGCCGGCATCGAGGTGATCCTCGACGTGGTCTACAACCACACCGCCGAGGGCAACCACCTCGGACCGACCATCAATTTCCGGGGCATCGACAACGCCGCGTACTACCGGCTCGTCGACACCGACTTGCGGCTGTACAAGGACTACACCGGCACCGGCAACAGCCTGAATGCGCGCCACCCGCACGTGCTGCAGCTGATCATGGACTCGCTGCGCTACTGGGTGACCGAGATGCACGTGGACGGTTTCCGCTTCGACCTGGCCGCCACGCTGGCCCGCGAACTGCACGACGTAGATCGCCTGAGCGCGTTCTTCGATCTGGTTCAGCAGGATCCGATCGTCAGCCAGGTCAAATTGATCGCCGAACCGTGGGACGTCGGCGAGGGTGGCTACCAAGTCGGAAATTTCCCGGGTTTGTGGACCGAGTGGAATGGGAAGTATCGCGATACTGTGCGCGACTACTGGCGGGGCGAGCCCGCAACACTGGGCGAGTTCGCTTCCCGGCTGACCGGGTCGTCGGACCTCTACGAGGCGACCGGTCGCCGTCCCAGCGCCAGCATCAACTTCGTCACCGCACACGACGGATTCACGCTGGCCGACCTGGTGTCCTACAACGAGAAACACAACATGGCCAACGGGGAGGACAACCGGGACGGAGAGAGCCACAACCGATCGTGGAACTGTGGCGTCGAAGGACCCACCGACGATCCCGACATCACCGAGTTACGCTGCCGCCAGATGCGCAACTTCTGGGCGACCCTGATGCTCAGCCAGGGAACACCGATGATCGCCCACGGCGACGAGTTCGGGCGCACCCAAAACGGCAACAACAACGTGTACTGCCAGGACTCCGAATTGTCCTGGATGGATTGGTCTTTGGTCGACAAGAATGCCGACCTGCTGGCATTCGCCCGCAAGGTGAGTACGCTGCGCAAGCGCCATCCGGTGTTTCGCCGGCGGCGGTTTTTTGAGGGCGAACCGATCCGCAGCGGCGACGAAGTGCGCGACATCGCCTGGATGACGCCGGCCGGGGCGGAGATGACGCACGAGGATTGGGGTGAGAGCTTCCACAAGTGCGTGGCGGTGTTTCTCAACGGCGAGGCCATCACCGCCCCCGACGCCCGCGGCGAACGGGTGGTCGATGACTCGTTCCTGTTGTGTTTCAACGCGAGTGAAGATCCGGTGGAGTTCGTGATGCCGAACAGCGACTATGCGAAAGAGTGGACCGTGGAACTCGACACCAACGAACCCGCCGGCCGGAAAGAAGGGGCCGATCAGCCGGTGACCGCCGAGGAGAAGGTGTCGCTTCCCTCGCGCTCATTGTTGGTATTGCGTAAGACGCAGTGACGCATGGCTTTACCCGTCGTCTCCACCTACCGGCTCCAACTTCGTGGTGAATCGAGTGGCTTCGCGTTCACCTTCGCAGACGCGGAAAACCTGCTCGACTACCTGAGCGACCTCGGGGTGTCGCACCTGTACCTGTCTCCGATCATGACCGCGACCACGGGGTCCAGCCATGGCTACGACGTCACCGACCCCACGACGGTGTCACCCGAGCTCGGCGGCTCCGACGGCCTGGCGCGGTTGTCGGCGGCGGCCAGGACGCGCGGCATGGGGCTGATCGTCGACATCGTGCCCAATCATGTGGGCATCGATCAGCCGCAGCAGAACCCGTGGTGGTGGGATGTCCTGCGGAACGGGCGTTCTTCGGCCTACGCAACGTATTTCGATATCGACTGGGACCTCGATGACGACGGCCGCATCGTGCTGCCGGTGCTGGGTTCCGACGACGACACGGCCGACCTCACGGTCGACGGGGACCTGTTGCGCCTGGGCGACCTGGCGTTTCCGATCGCGCCCGGTACCGCGGTGGGCGGCGGGCCCGAGGTGCACGATCGCCAGCACTACCGGCTGGTGGGCTGGCGCAACGGCGTGTGCGGCTACCGGCGCTTCTTCTCGATCACCTCGCTGGCCGGGCTGCGTCAGGAGGATCGCGCGGTCTTCGACGCCACCCACGCCGAGGTCGGCCGGTGGTTCGCGGAGGGGTTGGTCGACGGCATTCGCATCGACCACCCCGATGGTCTGTCCGACCCGTGCGGGTATCTGGCGTGGCTGCGCGAACTGACCGGCCCGAAAGCCTGGATCGTGATCGAGAAGATCCTGGCCGTCGACGAGGCACTGGAGCCCACCCTGCCCGTGGGCGGCACCACCGGCTATGACGTGCTGCGTGAAATCGGCGGCGTTCTGGTCGATCCCAACGGCGCGCCTGCGCTGACCGCGCTGGTGGAATCCGCCGGCGTCGACTACTCCGCGATGCCGGACATGCTGGCGAAACTGAAAATCCATTCGGCCACCGACACGCTGGCCAGTGAGCTGCGCCGCCTGCGCCGCAGCATCGTGGCGACCGCAGGCGCCGACCACCCGCAGCTGCCCGAGGCGGTGGCAGCGCTGCTCAGCCACATCGAGGTCTATCGCAGCGACTACCCCGGCCTGGTCGCGCTGTTGCCCACCGCACTGGCCGAAACCGAGGCGGCCGCGCCACAATTCGGCCCGGCGCTGCAGGTGCTGGCCGCGGCGCTGGCCCGCGGCGGGGAACCCGCCACCCGACTGCAGCAGCTCTGCGGCGCGGTCACCGCCAAGGCAGTCGAGGACTGCTTGTTCTACCGCGACGCCCGGCTGGTTTCGCTGAACGAGGTGGGCGGCGAACCACAGCGCTTCGGTGTCGGTGCGGCCGAATTTCATCACAGCGCCGCCACCCGCGCCCGGCTGTGGCCGCAGACCATGACGACGCTGACCACCCATGACACCAAGCGCGGCGAGGACGTGCGGGCCCGCATTTCGGTGCTGTCACAGGTGCCCTCGCTGTGGACCGAATTCCTCGCCCGCTGGGAGATCGGCGCGCCCTCCCCCGATCCGGCGACGGGACAATTCCTGTGGCAGAACATCTTCGGCGTATGGCCCGTCAACGGCGAGGTCACCGCCGCGCTGCGGGAACGGCTGCACGGCTACACCGAGAAGGCCATCCGGGAAGCGGCCTGGCATACCTCGTGGAATGACCCGGACGCCGAATTCGAGGGCGCGGTGCATCAATGGCTGGACACCGTGCTCGACGGCCCGGTGGCCGGCCAACTGACCGAGCTCGTCGCCCAACTCAATCCGCACGCCGCCAGCGATGCGCTGGCCCAGAAGCTGCTGGCGTTGACCGTGCCCGGGATTCCGGACGTGTATCAGGGCACCGAGCTGTGGGACGACAGCCTGGTCGACCCGGACAACCGCCGCGCCGTCGACTATGCCGCCCGCCGCGCCGCCCTACAAGACCTGCAGCATCCGAAGATCCGGGTCGTCACCACCGCGCTACGCGTGCGCCGTCAACATCCGGACACCTTCCTGCACGGCGACTACGTCCCGCTACTCGCCAACGGCGACGCCAGCGATCACGTCCTAGCCTTCCGCCGCGGCGAGGACATCGTGGTGGCGGTGACCCGCTGGACCGCCCGACTGGCCGAAACCGGCTGGGGGAACACGGTTTTACCGCTGCCGGATGGGACCTGGAAGGACGCCCTTACCGGGGTGATCGCCGACGGTCCGACGTCGACCGGCCAATTGTTCGCCGACCTGCCCGTTGTTCTGCTGGAGCGCCACCATGACTGAATTCCGGGTCTGGGCGCCCAAACCCGCGCAGGTTCAACTCGACGTCGAGGGCCAGGTGCACGCCATGAAACGTTCGGCCGGCGGCTGGTGGCACACGACCGTGGATACCGCGGCGGATGCCCGCTACGGCTACCTGCTCGACGACGATCCCACCGTGCTGCCCGACCCGCGCTCACCGCGGCAGCCCGAGGGAGTGCACGCGCGCTCGCAATTGTGGGATCCGGTCGCCGCGGCGTGGACCGACAGCGGGTGGGCCGGCCGCTCGGTCGAAGGCGCGGTGATCTACGAGCTGCACCTGGGCACGTTCACCGAGGCCGGAACCTTCGACGGCGCCATCGAGAAGCTGGACTATCTGGTCGATCTCGGCATCGACTTCGTTGAGCTGATGCCAGTGAACTCCTTCGCCGGCACCCATGGTTGGGGATACGACGGTGTGCTGTGGTACAGCGTGCACGAGCCCTACGGCGGCCCCGACGGGCTGGTGCGCTTCGTCGACGCCTGCCACGCCAAGGGTTTGGGAGTGCTGATCGACGCGGTCTTCAATCACCTCGGCCCCTCGGGCAACTACCTGCCGCGCTACGGGCCCTACCTGTCGTCGGCCAGCAACCCGTGGGGCGAGGGCATCAACATCGCCGACGCCGATTCCGACGAGGTGCGCCGCTACATCATCGGGTGCGCGCTGCGCTGGATGCGCGACTTCCACGCCGACGGGTTGCGGCTGGACGCCGTCCACGCCTTGGTGGACACCACCGCGATCCACATCCTCGAAGAGCTTGCTACCGAAACGGACTGGCTGGCAAAGCAGTTGAGGCGTCCGCTGTCATTGATCGCCGAGAGCGACCTGAACGACCCGCGGTTGATCACCCCGCGCGACCGTGGCGGCTACGGCCTGACCGGCCAATGGGCCGACGACATTCATCACGCCATCCACACTGCGGTGTCCGGCGAACGCCAGGGCTATTACGACGACTTCGGCAGCGTGGCCACCCTGGCGCAGACGCTGCGCCAGGGTTTCTTCCACGCCGCCACCTATTCGTCGTTCCGGCGTCGCCGCCATGGGCGGCCGCTGGATACCAGTGAGGAATCCGGGATCCCGGCGACCCGGCTGGTCGCTTACACCTGCACGCACGATCAGGTCGGCAACCGCGCCCTGGGAGATCGTCCGTCGCAGAACCTGACCGCTGGCCAGCTGGCGGTCAAAGCCGCGCTGGCGCTCGGATCCCCCTACACCGCCATGCTTTTCATGGGTGAGGAATACGGGGCCTCGACGCCGTTCCAGTTCTTCAGCTCGCACCCCGAACCGGAGCTGGCCCGCGCCACCGCCGAAGGACGCAAGGCCGAGTTCGCCGAACACGGCTGGGACGCCGACGAGATCCCCGACCCGCAGGACCCTCAGACGTTCGCCCGCTCGAAACTGGACTGGACCGAGGTCGGCACGGGCGAGCACGCCCGGCTACACCGCCTGTATCGGGACCTGATCGCGTTGCGGCGCAGCCACCCCGACATGGCCGACTCCTGGCTGGACCACCTGACGGTCGACTACAACGAGGACGAGCGCTGGATCATCGTGCGTCGGGGCCGGTTGCGCATCACGTGCAACCTGGGCGGCGAGCAGGTCAGGATCCCGGTCGGCGGTGATGTCGTCCTTGCTTGGGACGAGCCAACCGTCGACGCGGACAGCACTGTGCTACAAGGTCATTCGTTCGCCATCCTGTCAACCTGAGCGGACTGTGGATAACTGACTGGCGGCCGGCCGGCCCACGCCCGATGATGTCGCCATGAGTCCATCTGAATTCCGTCCCCGACGGATCTGCCTGCGCAAGCCAAGCCACCGCGCCCCGAACACGGCGTCGGACCGGCGCACCGTGCGCCACGACATCGCGCCTTCTGCCGGCGGCGAGCCGTTATGGAGCGGTCCCCGCCCCGGTGCCAGCGACGACGAGGGCGCTTGAGTCGCGGCTACACGATCGCGCGGCCGGCGGGATGCACCGCTCGTGCCACCGCGTCGGCGAGCGGATCGATCTCATCGAGGGTCAGATCCGAGATCGTGATGCGGATGCCCGCCGGCGTGGTCATCCGGAACCGGCTGCCCGGCGCGGCCGCCCAGCCCGCGCCGAGCAGCCGGGAAATTGCGACCGCCTCGTCGGGAACGGGCACCCACACGTTGAGCCCGGAACGCCCGTGCGCCGATAGGCCGCGCTCGCCCAAGGCGCTGCACAGCCGTTGACGGCTGGCGGCGTAATGCCGTTCGGCCGTCGCGACCAGCACCGCCGCCGCCTGATCGGACCACAAGTCGGCGGCGAGCCGCTGCAGGAAATGGCTGACCCAGCCAGGCCCAAGCCGCAACCGGCCATGCACCCGCTCGACGGTACGGTGGTCGCCGGCCAGGACGGCCACCCGCAGATCGGGGCCGTACGCCTTGGAAGCCGAGCGGACGAACGCCCAGTGCGCGGTGCAGCCGGCCAAGGCGTGCAGCGGTACACCGGCGATGCCCGCGCAGTGGTCGTCTTCGACCAACAGCAGGTCGCCCGCCCGCTGTGTCAACAGCTCACGCAACGACTCGGCACGATCCGCCGAAAGCGCAGCGCCCGTTGGGTTTTGCGCGCGGTTGGTGAGCACGACAGCGCGCACCCCGCTCCGCAAGGCCCGGGCCAGGTCGTCGGTCAGCGGACCGTCGTCGTCGACCCGCACCGGCTCGGCCGAAAGCCCCAGTGCGGCAAGGAGATCGAAGAGGTTGGCCCAGCCCGGATCCTCCACGGCGACGCGATCGCCGGGGCGTAGATGCGCGGTGAGCGCGCGTTCGATGCCGTCCAGTGCACCGCTGGTCACGGCCAGGCGATCTGCGGGGACCCCATCCGCGGCCAGCGCGTGCCGGGCGAACTCCTCCAGCCTCGGCGAGACGGCTTGCTCGCCGTAGAGCACCACCCGACCGGCGCCCGAACCGGCCGGCGAGGCGCCCGCGATGGGTAACAGCTCCGGGTTCGGGTTGCCGGTCGACAGGTCGCGCACGCCCGCGGGCACGTCCAGGCCGAGCAGTGAGCGCGGAGTCGTCGCCGGGCGGCGGCGCACGCGGGTGCCGCGCCGGCCGGCGGTCTCGACGGCGCCGCGATGACGCAGCAGGCGGTAGGCCGCGGCGGCGGTGTTGGCGTTCACGCCGAGCCGGGCGGCCAGCTCGCGAACCGGCGGGAGCGCGTCACCGGGCGCCAGGGCGCCGGCCGAGATCGCCGCTTCGATGCTGCCGGCTATGGATTCCGCGCCGCTTCCCGTTATGCTGCTTTGTACTGGCACGCAATGAATTATGTACTAGGACAATGTAGAGGGCAATTTCGTGGAGACCGGATATCAGCCGACGGCACGCACTACCCCCACCCGGTACCGCGAGCGCGCCCACTACGACCGCCGCACCATTCACGCCATCCTCGACGAGGCGCTGATCTGCCATGTGGGCTACTCGAGCGGGCAGCGGCCAGTGGTCTTGCCCACGACGCATGCCCGGTTCGGTGAAACGCTCTACCTGCACGGTTCGACTGGCAGCGGCCCGTTGCTGGCGGCCAAGGCGGCCAACCGAGCGGGGGTGGGTCTGCCCGTCTGCGTCACCGCCACCCTGGTCGACGGCCTGGTGCTGGCCCGGTCCGCGATGCACCATTCGCTGAATTTCCGTTCCGTGGTCGTGGTGGGCGATGCGCGCATCGTCGACGATCCGGCGGAGAAGTCGCAGGCGTTGCACTGCCTGCTGGACCACATCGCGCCGGGGCGCGCCGACGATTGCAGGTCCCCCAATGCCCGCGAGCTCGCAGCGACCGGGGTGCTCGCCCTCGACCTCGTCGAGGTGTCGGCGAAGGTGCGGAACGGCCCCCCGGCCGACGATCCCCAGGACGTTGCGCTGGCTCACTGGGCGGGCGTGGTGCCGCTGAGCCTGGCCGCCGGAACACCGGTGCCGGCCGACGACCTCAACCCCGGCACTTCGGTGCCGCCATACCTCAGCCACCGCCGCCCCTGAGCAGCCGGGTTGCTCACGCGTCCGGCTGCCGGGGGCCGACCCGGCCGCGCGCCCGCCTGGTGTTATCCCACCAGAATCCGGCGAGGATGACGGCGCCGGCCCAGGCCATGCCCAGCAGCCAGCCGGAGACCACGTCGCTGACGTAGTGGACTCCCAGATACACGCGGGAGAACCCGATCACGTACACCGCACCGATTGCCGCGGTCCAAACCATCACGCGCCCGCTCCACCAGGAGATCAGCCAGCGCGCCAGCATCCACGCAGTGATGAACATGATCGCGGCGGTACCGGTCGCGTGTCCGGACGGAAACGAATACCCGTCCGCGTCGACCAGGGCGAAAGGCAAAGGCGGGCGCTCGCGACCTACCAAGGCTTTGGCGGTGAAGAGCACCAGTGGAACGCCACCGCCACCAACGAGAGCGAGCACCACGGGCCGCCACGACCTGCACCGCCAGGCCGCGGCAACGGAGATTGGCAAGGCAAGGGCGGCCAGCAAGAGCGGACCGCCTGCGAGGGTGACCACCCGCAGGACGGTGGTCAGCCACAGGTCGCGGTGGGCCGCAAGCCACGAAGTTATCGGCCGGTCGAATCCGGCGATGCCGTCGCCCTCGAGCACGTCGTCGAGCACTTCGGTGAAACCGACCGCCAATGACACGACCACGACCAGCCCGAGCAGCAATGCGACGCTGGCGAGTTCGCTCGTGGGCAGCCGATCGGTCAGCGCCCGCCCCTTCTCGCCGATGCGCCGCCGCACCCATGCCGTGGTCTTGTTGATCGCGGCAACTTCGGAAATCCGCTGCCCGAGTCCCAGTAATCGCGGCCCCCGCCGAGCAACCCAAATCGCCGCCCACACAAGCAGTACGAGCGAACCTACGACGAAGGCGCTAACCAGCCCGAAACCGCCGGCACCGGGTCCGAACGGCTGCTGCATGTTCGCCGCCCGCGGGCTAGAAGAGCAGGTAGCGGTAGGCGGGTGAGCCGGGTTTCAAGGTCTCGACGTGCAACTCCGTGGCGCGCATCCGTGCCAGCAGGCCGTCCAGGTCGGCGGAAGATCCCAATTGGATGCCGACCAGCGCCTCGCCGGTCTCCCGGTTGTTGCGCTTGACGTACTCGAACAAGGTGATGTCGTCGTTCGGCCCGAGCACCGTGTCGAGGAAGCGGCGCAGCGCGCCGGGCTCCTGCGGGAAGTCGACCAGGAAATAGTGCTTGAGGCCGAGGTGGACCAGCGAGCGCTCGAGCACTTCGCCGTAACGCGACACATCGTTGTTGCCGCCCGAAACCAGGCAGACCACCGTCGAACCGGGCTCGATGTCGGCGTCCAGCAATCCGGCGACCGACAGCGCGCCCGCGGGCTCGGCGATGATGCCCTCGTTCTGATAGAGGTCGAGCATCGCGGTGCACACCGCGCCCTCGTCCACCGCGGTGATCGACACCATGTCACCGGCGGCCGCAAGCGCGGCGTAGGTCAGGTCTCCGGCGCGCCGCACCGCGGCGCCGTCGACGAACTGGTCGACGTTGTCCAGCGTCACCGGCTCCCCCGCCGCCAGCGCGGCCATCATCGCCGCGGCGCCGGCCGGCTCGACGCCCAGCACCGACGTGTTATCGGTCCGCTCGGCCAGATACGTGGTGATGCCGGCAATGCAGCCACCACCGCCCACCGGCACGACCACCAGATCCGGCTCACCGTCGAGCTGGTCGAGCAATTCCGCCGCGATCGTGCCCTGGCCCGCGATGGTGCGCAGATCGTCATAGGGCGGTACCAGGATGGCGCCGGTGCTTTCCACGTCGGTCAGCGCCGCCTCGGCGGCGAGGTCGTAGGTGGCGCCACCCACGATCAGGTCGATGAAGTCGCCACCGTGGTAGCGGATCCGGTCGCGCTTCTGCATGGGCGTCTTGGCCGGCACATAGACGCGGCCGTGCACCTGCAACATCCGGCACGCGTAGGCGAAGCCCTGGGCGTGGTTACCCGCCGACGAGCACACCACGCCCGCGGCCAGCTCCGCCTCGGACAGCTGGACCAGCAGGTTGTAAGCGCCGCGCAGCTTGTAGGAGCGCACGATCTGCAGGTCCTCGCGCTTGAGGTAGACCTGCGCGCCGGTGATCGCCGACAATCGGTCGCTGAACTCCAGCGGGGTCGGCGTGACGACCGCGGCGATCCGCTTGGCCGCGCCGTCGATCTCAGCCGCGGACAACGGCGAGACGCTCGGGTGATGGCTCAATTCGGCGGACACTGGTCAATGGTGCCACGACAGACTGCCAACTCCGGAATTCAGTCGACCGGGGTCAGGACGAACACCGGGATCTGGCGGTCGGTCTTGGTCTGATATTCGGCGTATTCCGGCCACGCCTCGACGGCTCGCTCCCACCAGGTCGCCTTCTCATCGCCGAAGACCTCGCGGGCGTCGTAATCGCGGGTCACCGGGCCATCCTGCAGCTCGACGCGGGGGTTCTTCTTGATGTTGTGGTACCAGACCGGGTGCTTCGGCGCCCCACCAAGGGAGGCGACCACCGCGTACTGGCCGTCGTGCTCGACGCGCATCAGGGGCGTCCTGCGGAGTTTGCCGGTCTTGGCGCCGACGGTGGTCAGCAGAATGATCGGCTTGCCCTTCATGTCGGCGGCTTCGGTTCCCCCCGACTCGGCGTACTTGTCGGCTTGCTCGCGAGACCAATCCCATGGGCTCGGCAGGTACTCCCCTTGTAGCGGCATGCCGTCAACTCTAGGCGCGCGATTTTCGCGGTCGCGCCGCTTTGCCGCATTGGCTTGCCCGCCCCAGCGATCACCAGCCAGTTGTCGCGGCCGGCCTTCACGGCGCCGAGCCGGTGAGGTAGTGGGCGAGCACCGGGCGTAGCCATTCGGTCAGTGTCGCGTCATCCATCGCGACCAGCGCGGGCACGCCGACGACGTTGCGCGCCATGGCGATTCCCAACACCTGCGATCCCACCATCGCGGTCCGCTCGGCGGCCCGGTCGGGAGTGATGGTGGTCAGGGCCGGGGCCACCTTTTCGACGAACACTTCCAGTAGCGCGTCGGCGGCGGCCCGGTTGGTTGCCGCCGCGCGCAGCAGCGGCAGGAAAGATCCGGCCGGATCCCACACCCGGACGAGAAACGGCACCAGCACGTCGGCGATGCGCTCCGGGGCGAGACCGGTGAGGTCGGGAAAGGTGATATCGAGCCGCGAGACCGCGGCGAACAAGCCGGCCTTATTGCCGAAGTAGTGCATCACGAGCGCGGGATCGACGCCGGCCTCCGCCGCGATCGAACGGATGGTGGTCCGCTCGAAGCCGTGGGTGGAGAACAAGTTACGTGCCGCACTGAGGATCGTCGCGCGGGTGACTTTGCCGTCGCGGGGGGGCATCCCGAAATTCTAGTTCAACAACTGTTGACATCGCTACCAGCCGGGGCTTACGTTGATTTCAACAGTTGTTGAAATGGTGTCGTCGAGGAGGTCCGACATGACCGTGACCGTCATCCAGATCGGGCTCGACCCCGACCTGATCGACTACTCGTCACCGGAGTTCGCCCAGTTCGCAGGCCTGTCGAAGGATGTACTACGGGCCGCCAACGACGAGAACGTCGTGGGATTGCGCGCCGCGGGATACCGGGTCGACAACTGCCTGATCGACTTCGGCGCCGCCGGCGCCGAGAAGGCCGGCGAGTGGCTGCGCGCCAAGCGCTATGACGCTGTACTGATCGGGGCCGGAATTCGCCTGGTCGCCGGCAACACGCTGCTGTTCGAGTCGATCGTCAACATCGCGCACGCCACCCGGCCCGGCTGCCGTTTCGTCTTCAACCAGGCAGCGCAAGCCACGCCCGGCGACATCCGTCGCTGGTACCCCGACCCGCAGGGAGCGATCCGATGAGTACAACCGCTGTTCGCGATGTCGACGTCCTGGTGGTGGGAGCCGGCCCCACGGGCCTGACCGCCGCCGGGGACCTGGCCCGCGCCGGACGGTCGGTTACCGTCCTGGAGCGCTGGTCCGCCGAAAACCCGACCAGCCGCGCGTTCGCCGTCATGCCCCGCACGCTGGAGCTCCTCGACGCGCGGGACGCCGCCGACGAACTGCTGGCCCTCGGCTCGCGCGGACCGGACGTGACACTGTTCGCCAAGGCCCGCCTCGACCTGACCCGCCTCGATTCGGCCTACCCGTTCGTCTTGATCACCCCGCAGACCAACGTCGATACGGCACTGCACCGCTACGCGATGGCCGAAGGGGCCGACATCCGGCGCGGCGTCGAGGTGGTCGCGCTCGAGCAGGATGCCGCCGGCGTCACCGTCACCGCCCGGCCCAAGGATGACGACGATCCCGCACACCGGCAGGCGTGGCGAGCCCGGTACGTGATCGGCGCTGATGGCGCGCATAGCACGGTCCGAACGCTGCTGGGCGTCGAGTTTCCCGGCAAGACGGTGCTGACCTCGCTCATGTTGGCCGACGTCAAGCTGGCCCAGGGCCCGTCGGCCGGCGGGTTGGTGGTGGGCACCACCGGCGACGTGCTGGGGTTCTTGGCCCCGTATAACCGCCACGACGAGGACGGCTCGTGGTACCGGGCCCTGGTATGGGACCGCGGCCATCAGCTGCCCGACAGCGCGCCCGTCGACGACGACGAGATCATCGACGTGCTGGGTCGCGCCATGCGGACCGACTACGGTGTGATCGAGATCGGCTGGAAATCGCGATTCCATTGCGACGAAAGGCAAGTCGCGCAGTACCGGCACAGACGGGTGTTTTTGGCCGGCGACGCCGCGCACGTGCACTCCCCCATGGGCGGCCAGGGCATGAACACCGGGATCCAGGACGCCGCAAACCTCGCCTGGAAGCTCGACGCCGTGCTCGACGGCGCCGACGACGGACTGCTGGACACCTACCAGGACGAACGCCACCCGATCGGCAAGCGGGTGCTGTTGCAGTCCGGGATGATCGCGCGTGGCGCGACGCTGCATCGGCGACCCGCGATCTGGTTACGTAATCTGCTGGCTACCAACCTCCTTCGGATATCCGCGGTGCAGGACTTCGTCGCGGGCAGCTTCGCGGGCACGACGTTGCGTTACGGCCGGCGCGGCCTGGTCGGCACCCGTGCGGCCACGATTCCCCTCGTCGAGGGACGGCTGACGCACCTGCAGCGCGGCGGCGGCTACGTCTTCATCCGCGAATACGGCGCCGCCCCGGTCGAGACACCCGGAACGCTGCAGGCCGAGCGGGCCGACCGCGGGCCGGCGGTGCTGGTGCGCCCAGACGGGTACATCGCCTGGGCCGGCGCGTCGGCACAGGCGCCCGACGCGGTCACGAAGATCGCGGCGGGAACGGCAGTTGCCTTGCCCGCACGGTGATTTCGTCCTAGTCCGTGTTCTCGGGCGTGACGAACGACCGCAGCCGGCGGCGGGTTTGGTGATCGTGCGCGCCGGGCTCGCCGTCGCTGTGCCGGCCCCGCGTGTAATCGCCTTGCCACGGCACCTTCTCGTTCTCCGCGCCCCCCGCGGCTTGTTGCTCGCGGCCCAGCGCGCCGCGTGAACCGAGGAAGTGCTCGTGCTTGCGGTGCACCTCTTCGTCGGATTCGATGGGCCTGAGCTCGGGAGCGAACTCCTCCAACTCGCCCCGGCGTTGCGGCACGATCATGCAGATCGGTTCGTCGACCTCGAATCGCACCGGCATGAACTCACGGGTGAATTTCCAGTTCATGCTGAAACTCGAACTGGACCAGTCGGTTTCGACGATGCCTTCCAGAGCACAGATGGCATCCTTCGGATGGTTGGCCGGGCCGCGAACCAGCAGGTTGTAGCCCGGCGGGGTGCGGAACAGCATCGGCAGATGCCAGGTCAGGATGCCGTAGCCGAAGTGGCTCGAGGGCAGAAACTGACCGCTTTCACGGGTATCGGGCGCGATCATCAGGTTCGTGCGGTCGTTTCCGCCCATCCACGTAGCGGTGAACGCGCTGCGGTTGCGCACCTCCCAACCGCTCTGGTTGGCGATCAGCATCGGCAGACAACGATGCGGCCACCCTTGCCGTATCTCCGACATCCACGTCCGGCCTATCGGCGCGGGGCGAATCGGCGGCGCGATCTCGTGGGTGACGTATCCGATCAGTGGGCGGGACTGCCCACCGGATTGCTCGCTCATCGAATCCTCTCTTCACCGGCCCCTATCGAACACCGTCGACCATCACCGACGTCGCCTGCACTATCGCGACCACACGTTAACGGTCCGTGAACCCGGCCTCCGGCCGCGAACCGGCGATCAGCGCAGTCGGGCCAGCTCCGCAATGGCGTTCACCCGCCGGACAGCCACCGCGATCTCGTCGGCGAACTCACGTCGCCGCCGGGCGAGCTCCGGGTCCTCGAAGCCGTCCACCAGCTCGCGGTGCCGGGCCAGCCGCAGCGCGGTCTTGAACAGCTCCATCGACCGCGACTCGGCGCTGGCGATCTTGCGCTGCAGCTCCCACTGCTTGCCGACCTGCAGGCACTCGGCGAGAAAGGCGTCCTCGTCGAACGATTCGTCCTCGTACGCGGCCAGCCGGTTCGCAACGATGTGATAGGCGTCCAGGAAGGGGCGCAACACCAGATGCGCGAGCAGCAGATCGGCCCGTTCCAGCAGCCCGCGCACGAAGACGGGCCTGGCGGCTTTGCTGGTGTCCACGGGGTTCTCCGCCGGACCGATCAGTTGGACTTCGTCGGCGAGGTCCTTCTCGAATTGCGCGCGGGCGGAGAACAAGAACTCGAATTTCAGCAGTTCGCGCAGTTTCAGCGCCTCGTCGCGCACGGTCGCCGGCAGCACCGATCCGTCCGCGGACTGTTCGGCGTCCTCCGCCGCGGCCAGCAACGCCGTCTCGGCGATGGCGCGGTCGACCAGGATGTGGATCGCGGTGTTGCGGTAGAACGCCGCGACCAGGTGCTGGTCGGTGCCGATGCCCCACACCGCCTCGGTTCCGGCGTCGTAAACGCTCACCACCCCGGAGGCCACGAGCTGGTGCAGGGTCCAGCGGATGGTAGAGCGATTGGTCAGGTCGGCCGCCCCGGCCACCGCCCAGTTCCGCGCCGCGATGTAACTCGCCAGCGGTTGCACCGTGGCCAGCACCTCGCTGATGGACAGCGAGCGGTCCGCGCCCAGCAGTGCCAGGCTGACGACCGCGGTGGGGGTGACTGCCGTCGCGCGATTGATGCGGTGCTCGACGTCCAACGCGATGCGCTCGATCTCGGTCCCGACGCCCGAATCGTCGGACCGCAACTCCTCGAGGCGCTTACGCAACGGCAGCGGCTCGCCGAAGTCCAGGTACGCCCGCCCCAGCCGGGTGCCCTGCTGGCGGGCGAGCCGGATCAAGAAGCGAAAGTCCTCAGGCCGTTTGACGGCACCGTAGGCCTCGGTGGTCATGGCTTCCACCTCGTGTAGCTGGTCGTACACGATCGAAGTGGGCACCAAATAGACTTCAGGGCCGTCGATTTCGTCGACAGCGTCGGCGAGGTACCGCAGGATGCCGAACACCGGGGGCCGCAGTTTGCCGGTCCTGGTCCGGCCCCCTTCGATGGACCAGGTCAGGTTGGCGTGGTTTTGCACCAGCTGGGCGGCGTAGGCGCGCAGCACGAAGCGGTAGACCGGGATGTCCTTGGTCTGTCGCCGAATGAAGATGGTTCCGGTGCGCTTGGCCCAGGCCCCCATCGGGAAGAAGTTCAGGTTGGCGCCGCCGAAGGTGAGCGCGGGTGAGAGCCGGCTGGCCTGGATCACCTCGGGCAGCAACAGGCCATCCAGGTAGGAGCGATGCGAAAAGGCAAACGCCAGTGTGGCTTTGCGATCCAGCTTGCGCAGCTGGGTGATCTGGTCCTCGTCGGTCAGCACGTCGTAGGCGCGCATCAACCAGCGACTGAAGCCGCGCCAGGCCGCCATGGCCGACTCGTCGAGCGAGGGCGCCATCTCGCGCAGGTAGCAGGCGGCCTCGGCGCGCACGCTGTCCGGCTCGCGCCCGAGCTCGTTGGCCAGCTTGCCCAGCCGGTCGTCATACCAGGGGGCGCCCAGCAATTCGACGACCTCGGCCGGGTCGGTCGACAGCGGTGACGTCGATTCCTCCACGATACCGGTGCGCTGCAACAGCTTTCGCATTCCTACCCGACCGATTTCCCGGGCGGTCCCCGCCGGTCCCGCGCTCACGCCGGCTGCACCGTGGCGGCTTCGGCAGGCTCGTGCACGTCCGGCTGCGGTTCGGGTGTGTAGAGCTGCTCGATCTCGTCGGCGTATTTCGCCATGATCGGCTTGCGCTTGAGCTTCATTGTTTGCGTGATCTCGTCACCGCCGGGCTCCCACAAGGTGGGCAGGATGCGGAACCGCTTGATCTGTTCCACCCGGGAGAGTTTGTTGTTGCCCGCGGCCACCCCCGCGGCGATCTGGGCGACGACCTCGGGGTCGGACGCCAAGGCGGCGGGCGAGGCGTCGGCCAATCCGCGCTGTGCCGCATACGGGCCGACCGAGTCGGCATCGAAGACCATCAACGCGGTGTTGTACGGCCGCCCCTCACCGATGGTGATCACCACTCCGACCATGGGGCACGCGGCCAGGATGGCGTTCTCAATGTTGGCCGGGGACATGTTCTTTCCGGCCGCGTTGATGATCAGCTCTTTCTTTCGGTCGACGATTCGCAGGTAACCGTCGGCGTCGACGTCGATGATGTCGCCCGTGTGCAGCCAGCCGTCGGGATCGATCGCCTCGGCGGTCTTCTCCGGTTCCTTGCGATAGCCCTTCATCACCAGCGGACCGCGGACCAGATATTCGCCGTCCTCGGCGACCTTGCCCTCGAGGCCGGGAAGCAGCTTGCCGACGGTGCCCAGCCGGGTCTCGTCCGGATGTGCCACGCTGGCAGCGCAACTCAGCTCCGACATGCCCCACACCTCGCAGATGGGGATCCCGATCCCCGCGAAGAACGCCAGTGTCTCCTTGGGGATCGGCGCGGCACCGGACACGGCCCAGCGCAGCTCGGCAAACCCGAGCCGCTCGCGCAGCTTGGACAGCACCAGCTCGTCGGCCTTGGCCCACTCAGCCGTCACCTCAGCGAGCTCCGGCTCGCCGGACACCAGGGCGGCGGCCCGCTTGGCGGCCACCGCCAAGCCCCACTGCAGCGCCTGGCGCCTCGCTTCGTCGGTTTCGCTGGCGACGACGAATTCGATTGCGGCCTTGAGCTTCTCCCACACTCGGGGCACCGCCGCCCAAACTGTGGGCCGCACGTCTGGTAGCGCCGTCGCAATGGCGCGGGCGTCGGCCACGGGGGTCACCTGAGTGCCGAAGACCTCCAGGGGATACAGGGCCATCATCCGGTCGGCGATGTGCGCCGACGGCAAGTACGACGTGGTCCGATCGCCGAACCGGCTGCCGAGCACGGCGTCGAGTCCCCGCGCCTCGAAGAGCAGACTCGCGTGCGTCATCTCCACGCCCTTGGGATTTCCGGTGGTCCCGGAGGTGTAGATGAGGGTGATGACGTCCTCGGGTCGCACCGCTCGCCACGTCGCCTCGAAGTCGAAGTCGGATTGCGCGGCGGCGTACAGGTCGTCCACCGAGATGGTGCCGGGCGGCGAACCGTCGATGCAGACGATGTGCTCGATGGGCACGCCGCTGGCGCGGATGCGGTCCACGTACTGCTCCTCGCAGATCACGACCGTGGTGCCGGCGTTGTCGAACAGGTAGGTCAGCTGCTCGGCGGGCAACGTGTTGTACACCGAAAACGATGTGGCCCCAAGGTGTTGGGCGCCGATCTCGAATGGATAGAACTCGATCCGATTGGCCATCATCAGCGACACCGTGTCACCGCGCCGGACCCCCAGGCCCGCCAGGCCGGCGGCCACCTTGCGCACCTGCGCCGCAAGCTCCCGCCATGTCAATACCTGGGTGCCGCCGGGCGTCCGGAGCGCGACGGCCTCCGGGTCGATCGATGCGGTGCGCTGGAAAGCCTCGCAAAAGGTGGCCGGGTCCTGCGTCGTCGTCATGTCCGTCCTCCTCGGCGCCACATCAGCACTGCCTTGGTGAGCCTACGTCCGAGCACGGGGGCAGGGAGCATATCGGGTCATGACGCGGGACGCCAGAGCTGCACCGTGCTCGTCACTCCTCCGGGCAGTTCGACCAGCTCTATCGGCGTGCCATCGGGATCGTAGATGAAGAACATCCGCACTCCGCCGATGTCGACAGGCGGGTCGGCCCGGACGCCGGGATGGTCGCGCGTCACCGTCTCGTGGGCGGCGTCGAGGTCGTCGACGCGAAACGACATGTTGGTGTAGCCCAGGTGCGGGCCGCTCGGGCACTCGGGCACGGCGCCCAAGGACAGTAGCTCCACCATCGCCGCGCCGATCAGCCCGCCGACCATGCGGCCCCGCTGGGCGGCTCCCCCGGTGACCGCATCCAGTCCGGCGCCTTCGAGTTCGACGTCGAACACCACGTCCATGCCCAGCACCGCGGTATAGAAGGCCAGCGACGCCTCAATGTCGGAGACGCCGATGCAGATGTGGGAGAAGTTCTGCACCGCGACGGGGTGCTGTCGTGTCATGAGCGCTCCTTGCCGGGTGGATGAATGCCACAGGTACAGGCGTCAATTGAGGGACACGTGCAGCGCATCCCCCACTCGATGACGGCCCGGGCGCGGGCGAGCGAGTCCATCTGCGCGTCGATCTCGGCCAGTTTGGCTTCGGCCAGCGCGCGGCTGGCCGGCCGCCCGGGAGCATCGTCGGCGAACAACAGCTGGATCTCTTCCAACGAGAACCCGGCGGTCTTGCAGAGCGCGATCACCTCGAGGCGGGCCAGAATGGAGTCGTCATAGCGGCGCTGACCGCCACGGCGCGCCGGCTCCGGCACCAGGCCGATCTGCTCGTAGTAGCGCAGCGCAGTCGCGGCCACCCCGGTCTGGCGCGCCACGTCCCCGATGGTCAGGCTCGGCGCCACCGCAGCCTCCTGAGGATTCAATGCTTGACTTCGAGTCAACTCTAAGTCCTTGACTGTGGTTATGACCATCCCCCGATACGCCGAACTGAGCGGTTCTCGCTACGCCCTGCTGCGATCTTTTCGCCGCGACGGCACGCCCGTCGACACCCCGATCTGGTTCGCGATCGACGACGGCGGCTTGTTGTTCCGGACCAAGGTGGGCCCCAAGACCAGGCGATTGGCTGCGCGCCGTGATGTCGAACTCGTCGCCTGCGACTACCGGGGCCAGGTTCGCCCCGGCGCGGCGACGCTCGCGGGTCGCGCCACGGTGCTGTCCGGTGCCGAGGCCACCCGCGCCAACCGCGTGCTGCACCGGCGCTACGGCTGGCAGTGGAATATCGTCCCGCTGATCAAGGTTCCCGGCGTGACCAACGTGCACCGAGATCTCTGTGCGCGTGAGAAGTTGCGGCGCGCCCGCGACCGCGGGGTGTGGCCGGACAGCGTCATCGTGCGGGTGGAGCTGTAGGGCCTCCGCCCGATCGAGTGTGCGGCTAGCTTCACGTTCGAGCGCGAGGGTGCGGCTAGGTTCACACTCGCGGAGAATTGGCGATCCGCCTAGCCGCCCAGGCAGCCAGGCCCGAGCAGCGCCTTGAGATCTCCCATCAGCGCCGGCGACGGCGTAACGCGAAGGGAGGCATCCAGTTCCAGCGTGGTGATCCGGTCCCCGCTGATCAGCCGCAGATGCACCTGCGACGTGCCGGGGTGCCGGGCCAGCACTTGCTTGAGCGCGGTGACCTTGTCGATGGTGCACTGCCGCGTCGGCAGGCTGACCGCCAGCGGCCGGTTCGGCTGCGCATTGGAAAAGTCGGGCACCACAAGTTCATTGGCGATCAGTGCAACGCGGTCGTCGCGCAGCGACACCTTCGCCTTGATCAGCACCACGGCGTCATCGGCGATGTCGGCACCGTGCACCGAGTACGCCTGCGGGAAGAACATCACCTCGATGCCACCGGTGAGGTCTTCCAATTGGGCTGATGCCCAGGGCATTCCGTTCTTGTTGACCCGCCGGTTGACCGACGCGAGGATGCCGCCCACCCGCACCTGGGCGTCGTTGGGGACCTCGCCGTCGAGGATGGCCGGAATCTGGGTGTCGACCTGGGCGGTCAGCAGGTGCGCCACCTGATTGAGCGGGTGACCGGACACGTACAGGCCCAGCATTTCTCGCTCCAGGGCTAGCTTGTGCTTGTCCTCCCACTCGTCGTCGGGCACCTTGATGTTGAACACCGACTCGGTGCACCCGTCGTCGCCGCCGAACAGGTCGAACTGGCCCATCGCCTCGGCCTTCTTGGTGCCCAGCACCGAGTCGACGGCGTCGGTGTGCACCAGGAACAGGCCCTTGCGGGCGTGGCCCAGCGAGTCGAAGGCGCCCGCCTTGATCAACGATTCGGTGACCTTCTTGTTGCAGGCCGCGACATCGATCTTGTTCAGGTAGTCCGAGAAGTCGGTGAACTTTCCTTTTCCGTTGCGGGTGCCGATCAGCGAGCCGACCACGTTGGCGCCGACGTTGCGCACCGCGCCCAGCCCGAACCGGATGTCCCGTCCGACCGAGGCGAAGTTCACCAGCGACTCGTTGACGTCCGGCGGTAGCACCGTGATGCCGAGCTTCCGGCAATCGGCCAGGTAGACCGCGGCCTTGTCCTTGTCGTCGCCCACCGACGTCAGCAGGCCGGCCATGTACTCGGCCGGATAGTTGGCCTTCAGGTAGGCGGTCCAATAGGAGACCAGACCGTAGCCCGCCGCGTGCGACTTGTTGAACGCATAGCCGGCGAACGGAAGGATGGTGTCCCACAACGCTTTCACCGCTTTTTCCGAGAAGCCGTTGGCGGTCATGCCCTCATAGAAGCCCTTGTACTCGGCCTCGAGCACCTCGAGCTTCTTCTTACCCATCGCCTTGCGCAGCGCGTCGGCCTTACCCATCGTGTAGGAGGCGACCTTCTGGGCGATCAACATGATCTGCTCTTGGTAGACGATCAGGCCGTGCGTCTCGGCCAGGATCTCGCGCAGCGGCTCCTCGAGCTCCGGGTGGATCGGCTTGACCGCCTGACGACCGTTCTTGCGGTCGGCATAGTCGTTGTGGGCGTTCATGCCCATCGGCCCGGGCCGGTACAGGGCCAACACCGCGACGATGTCGTTGAACTCGGTGGGCTGCATGCGGCGCAACAGGTCTCGCATCGGCCCGCCGTCGAGCTGGAACACACCCAGAGTGTCGCCGCGGCCGAGCAGCTCGTAGGTGGACCGGTCGTCCAGCGGCACCGATTCCAGGTCGAGGTCGATTCCCCTGTTGCTCTTGATGTTCTCCAGCGCGTCGCCGATGATCGTCAGGTTCCGCAGACCCAGGAAGTCCATCTTCAGCAGGCCGATCGCCTCACACGAGGGGTAGTCCCAGCCGGTGATGATGGCCCCGTCCTGGGGCCTCTTCCACAGCGGGATGGCCTCGGTCAGCGGCTCGCTGCTCATGATGACCGCACACGCGTGCACACCGGCGTTGCGGATCAAGCCTTCCAGGCCGCGCGCGGTCTGGTAGATGGTTCGCACGTCCGGATCGGTCTCGATCAGACCGCGCACCTCGGCGGCCTCCTTGAACCGCTCATGGCCCGGGTCGGTGATGCCCGACAGCGAAATGTCTTTGGCCATGATCGGCGGCGGCAGCGCCTTGGTGATCCGGTCGGCGATCGCGAACCCGGGCTGGCCGTAGTGGATACGCGCCGAATCCTTAAGCGCTGCTTTGGTTTTGATGGTGCCGAAGGTGATCACCTGGGCGACGCGGTCGGAGCCCCACTTCTCGGCGGCGTAGCGCACCATCTCGCCGCGACGACGGTCGTCGAAGTCGATATCGATGTCCGGTGCCGACGGACGCTCCGGGTTGAGGAAGCGCTCGAACAACAGCCCGTGCGGGATCGGGTCGATGTTGGTGATACCCAACGCGTACGCCACCAGCGAGCCCGCCGCCGAGCCACGCCCCGGCCCCACCCGGATGTCGACCGACCGTGCGTAGTTGATCAGGTCCGCGACGATCAGGAAGTAGGACGGGAAGCCCTTGTCGCAGATGACCTTGATCTCGTACTCGGCGCGGTCGACGTAGTCCTGCCTGACACCGGACGGGAAGCGGCGCTGCAGCCCGGCCATCACCTCGTGGTGCAGCCAGGTGGCCTGGTCGTGCCCCTCGGGGACCGGGAAGATCGGCATCCGGTCGCGCGGCGACCACACCTCGTCGTAGGACTGCACCCGCTCGGCGATCAGCAGGGTCGAGTCGCAGGCACCGGGAACCACCCCGTCCCAGATCTGTCGCATTTCGGCGGCCGACTTCAGGTAGTAGCCGTCGCCGTCGAACTTGAACCGGTTGGGGTCCGATAGCGTCTTGCCGGTCTGCACGCACAGCAGCGCCTCGTGGTTGTGGGCGGCGTCGCGGGTGACGTAGTGGCAGTCGTTGGTGGCCAGCGGCGGGATGCCCAGTTTGCGGCCGATCTCCAGCAAACCGTCCCGGACCCGTTGCTCGATGGACAGCCCGTGGTCCATCAGCTCCAAGAAGTAGTTGTCGGCGCCGAAGATCTCGCGCCACTTGGCGGCCGACTCCAGCGCCTCGCGCTCATGCCCCAGCCGCAGTCGGGTCTGCACCTCACCCGACGGGCAACCGGTGGTGGCGATGATCCCGTCGGCGTGTTCGGCGATGATCTCGGCATCCATCCGCGACCACTTGCCGAGCTGACCCTCGAATGACGCCAGCGACGACAGCTTGAACAGGTTGCGCAGGCCGGTGGCGTTCTCGGCCACCATCGTCATGTGCGTGTAGGAACCACTACCCGATACGTCGTCGGACTTCTGGCCCGGGTCACCCCACAGGATCCGCCGGGTGTCGAAGCGCGAGGCCGGCGCGATGTAGGCCTCGACGCCGATGATCGGTTTGATCCCGGCCTTGGTCGCCGCGTTGTAGAACTCGCTGGCGCCGAACATGTTTCCGTGGTCGGTCATCCCGACCGCGGGCATCTGCAGCCGGTCCACCTCGGCCAGCATCGGCGCGATCTTCGCGGCACCGTCCAACATCGAATACTCGGTGTGGTTATGCAAGTGCACGAAGGACGAGTGGTTCATAGGGACGCCAGTCTATGACCGCGGACCGACACGAGTTCGGCGTGTCGCGGCGTGTGTCTGTGTTTATTGGTGGCGCCCGCCGCGCTCGGCTTCGCCGCGCTTGCGATCGCCACGACGTCCTATCCGTACAACTCGACGAAGTTCTGCAGGGACTTCTGGACGTCGCCTTTGACGGCGCGTGCCGCCGCCGAGCCCACCGGCCCGAACAGCGCACGTCCGCCCAGTTCGAGGCGCAGACCCAGCATCGATCCCTCGTCGGTGGGCCGCACGGTCAGCGTGACGGCGTATTTCGCCCCACCTTTGCCGGATCCCGACATCGCCACCTCGTGCGGCGGGTCCCATGTGGTCACCGTCCAGGTCACCCGGTTGCGCAGGCCTTTAGCCCGTGCCACGCCGACGATCTGGGTGCCCTCCGCGATCTCGTCGGGCAGTTCGCCGCGCCATCCCTCGTGCAGGATCAGCCACTCGCCCAAATCTGACAGGTCGGAGACGCGGTCCCACATGTCCTGCGGGGTCATCGGGACGTCGGCGGTCAGGTCCACAGCAGCCACCGCCTGAGCGTAGCGCTTCGTCACATCCGCCACTGCGGCCTCACCGCCGACGCATGTGGTCAGTTGCCCGCGTTTGAGCGACAACGCGAGAGGGGCGGGCGGGAAAGCCGGCCATGGCCACCCACGCCAGCCCAGTTGTCGCTTCAAGGCGGGCAATTCACCACACACGCCGCTCTAAGACGGCTGCGACGGGTGTGCTCCGGCGCGCACGCATCGCTGTGTTGCTCGAATCGGGCAACCGCGCAACATCACTGTTCGGGGCTGAGGGCCCGAGGCCGAACGTCGCCTACTTCCTCGTTGATGCCGATGCGCTCGTGCAGCTTGACCAACGGTTTAGGCGCCCACCAGTTGGCGCGGCCCATCAAGCGCATGAACGCCGGAAGCAGCAGCATCCGAACGAGCGTCGCATCGACCACCACCGCCAGAGTGAGTCCCAGGCCGAACATCCTCATGAACGACACCCGCGCGGCTATCAACGCGGCGAACGAGATCGCCATCAAGAGCGCCGCTGCTGTCACGACCCGACCGGAGCGAGCCACGCCTTGCGCGACGGCCTCGTCGTTATCCTCCGGCGTTCTGTCCGACGCCAACCAGTGCTCGCGGATCCGGGACACCAAAAAGACCTCGTAATCCATGGAAAGACCAAACGCGATGCAGAACAGCAGCACCGGCATGTGGACCATCAGGGTGCCGTTGGCGGTGGTGCCCAGGCCATGCAGATGGCCTTCCTGGAAGATCCATACCAGCGCGCCGAATGCAGCGGTCAGCGATAAGACGTTGAGCACCAAAGCTTTCAGCGGCATCACCACACTGCCGGTCAACAAGAACAACAGCGCGAAGGTGATCACTGCGATGACCGACAAGACAAGTGGCAGCCGCGACGTCACGGCCCCCGCGCTGTCGCGGTTAATCCCCGCTCTGCCGGTGAATTTCACGTCTCGGCCGCCAGGTCCGGCGATGGCTCGCAGACGATCCAGTTGTCTTTCGGATGCGACGGAGTACAACGCGGCCGCACTGCGCACGGTGAGGAAGGCACTGCCGTCTTTCGCGCCGGTGGGTGCGGACGGCGGCCCGATCGGCCCGCCGTTCTGGAAGGTCCGACCAGGCGCTGACACCGACACGACGTCGGATACCTGCGAGAGTTGGACGGCATAGCGCTCGATTTCGCCGGGCGCCAATCCGGTCGCATCAGGGATCACGACGGTCACGTCCCTACCAGTGTCGACCATGAAATCTGAGCGCATGTCGTCGCCGACCTGACGCGCCGATGCCGATCTCGGCAGCACTCGTTCGTCGGAGAAGCCCCAATTCGCCCCCAGAAAGGGCGCCCCCAGCACCAACAAGAACGTGATGACGGCTACGCCGATCGAAATAGGCCGTCGCATCACGGCTTTCGTCGAGCGGTACAAGAAGGTCTCGTGGATCGGGCCTGACACCGGCTCTGGGCGCCCGGTCACTCGGCGAATCAGCCGCCGCACGTTGAACGAGTCCAACCGGTCGCCGAGCAGCACGATCAGGGCTGGAGTGATCACCACCGCAGCGACGGCCGCCAAAGCGACCACCGCGACGCCCGCGTAGGCGAACGACTTCAGGAAGTACATCGGGAACAGCACCATCGTGACCATGGACAGTGCGACGGTCGTCGCCGAGAACAGCACGGTTCGCCCGGCCGTGCGCATGGTGCGAACCAGTGCATCGTCGCGCTGCATGCCGGCGGCGAGCTCGTCGCGGTATCGGCTGACGATCAACAGGGTGTAGTCGATCGCCAACGCCAAACCCATGGCCACCGTCAGGTTGAGCGCGAATATCGAGACGTCGGCGAAGAGTGTGATCGCTCGCAGCGTCGCCAAGGTGGAAACGATGGCGAAGCCGCCGACCGCCATCGGAATCGCCGCGGCGAGCATTCCGCCGAACACCCAGACCAAGACAACGAAGCTCAATGGAAACGCGATGGATTCCATGACCAACAGGTCCTTTTCGCTTTGCTTGTTGATCTGTGCGTACGTCAGGGCCTCGCCCCCCGCCTGCACCGTGACGCCGTCACGATCGTGCGCGAGTTTCTTCGCCAATGCCGCGGCGTTCTTCTGGGCGCCGGTTTCGCCACCGCGAACGCCGGCGACGATCAGTCCGGTCTTACCGTCTTTGCTGATCAGGCCGGCCGCGGCCGGGGGCGGAAGGGTCCAGGCCGAGCTGACTTGGGCAACATCCGGCGACGATTCAAGCTGCGCGACGATGTCGGTTGCCACGTTTCGGGCGGAGTCGCTTTGGGCGCCCGCCGCGGTGGTCACCTCGAAAACCATCTGTTGGTCGCCGAGGTCAAACTTCTCCGCGAGCACCCGCTGAGCTTGTGACGACTGCGATGACGGATCCTGATAGCCCCCCGCCGACAGCACTTCGAGGGCGGCGAACCCGAAAATTCCGGCTGCGACCATGACCAGGAAAGCCGCGGTCACGATTCTGCGCGGCGCGATTATCGCGAGTCGAGCGGCTCCCCGTAGCACCGTCAGTTCTTGGGGCCGCCGCGGAATCGATTGCCGATCCGGATGCCGGGCAGCAGCAGGCTGCGCGGCGCGAAGCGGCCGCCGGTGCTGACCACCTTGGGTACCACGCCGGGCACCACCGTGCGCCGGCCGGACAGCATGCCGCCGATCGCCGCCTCGGCCACGTCGCGCGGCGAGACCTGCGCGATGGGAATGCTGAACCGCTCGGCGTTGGCGATCTCGGCCCACTCCGTTGGCACCGGTCCAGGGCACAGGCAGGTGACCGACACCCCCGTGCCGTGCAACTCCTCGTGCACCGCTTCGGAGAACGTCTGCACGAAAGCCTTGGTGGCCGAATACACCGCCATGAAGGGAACCGGCTGAAACCCCGCGATCGACGCGATGTTCATCACCGCGCCGGCACCGCGCTCGACCATGCCGGGCAACGTCGCGTGGGTCAGCTCCATCAATGCCAGCGCGTTGAGGGTGACCTCTTCACTCTCGCGGTCCAGCGGCAGCTCGTGAAACACGCCGCTGGTCCCGAAACCGGCGCTGTTGCACAGGCCGGCGATCGACTCGCTGCGCAGCCGATCAGCCAGTTGGGCGCGGGCCTTGCTGTCGCCGAGATCCAGCGGCAGCACCTCGACGGCGACCGAGTACTCCCGGCCCACCTCGTTGGCCAACTCGTCGAGGCGCTCGCGACGACGCGCGACCAGCAACAGCGGGAAGCCGCGACGGGCCAGCCCGCGAGCCAGTTCGGCCCCGATGCCGGACGAGGCGCCGGTGATGACAACGGTGGTCTGGATGTCAGGTTTTGGCAGGCTCATGGTGTCACCAATGTATCCCTCGGGTCGCCCGCACGAAGTTCTCGCTGCGTTTATCGAATTCTGTTGTGTCGGTTGAAGTTTCACCGCCCTTTGCGGCGCTGGAGTCGCCGAACATGGCGAACGCCCGGTTGCGTACCCGATCCATCACCGCCGGGTTGACCGCATCGGCGACGGCGGCGAACTGTCCGAACGGGGAGCTGGCGCGGCGGGGGCGGTGCACGATCGCGTCCGCGATCACGCCGGCCGCCTGGTCCGGCGTCAGTGCCGGGAACTTGTCGTAGAGCGTGGTCGGGCTGATCATCGGGGTGCGGACCAGCGCCATGTGCACCGTGGTGAACCGCACGTTGTCGTTCACGGTCTCGGCCTGCAGCGAGTCACACAGGCTGTCCAGCGCGGCCTTGCTGGCGATGTAGGCCCCGAACCGCGGCGCGCGGGTCTGCACGCCCACCGAGGAGACGTTGACGATGTGGCCGAAGCCGCGTTCCCGCATCCCGGGGATGAATTTGAGGATGAGCTGGACCGCGCCCAGATAGTTGAGCTGCATGGTGCGCTGGTAGTCGTGGATCCGGTCGTAGGACAGCTCCAGCGAGCGCCGGATCGACCTCCCGGCGTTGTTGATCAGGATGTCGACGCCGCCGAGGTCGCTGAGCACCTGATCGGCCATCGCGGCGATCGCGTCCATGTCGGACAGGTCGCAGGGGTACACGTTGGCGGTGCCGCCGTCGCCGCGGATCTCGTCGGCGACCTTCTCGAGGTTTTCTCGGGTGCGAGCCACCAACGCCACCGCGCCGCCGGCCTCCGCGATCTTCTTCGCCGCGGCCTCACCGATGCCCGAGGATCCGCCGGTAATCAGGATGGTCTTGCCCTTGACGGCCTCCGCGAGCGTGCGGCCCTGCACCGCGTCGAGCAGATTCCTCAGATAGAACGGCCGATACCGTCCGGCCGAGTTCGGGGTGTTGACGATCTGAGACACCGCAGCCAGTGGCTTTTCCACCAGGTTCCCGATCGAGTTCTCCACCAAGTTCGTTAAGTCACCAAGATTCATCGGCTTTCGCTCCTGATGATCAGAGCCCCCCGAACCCAACTGGCCTGCCCGTAGACCATGACACTGGGCCGGGCGAGTGATGTGACGTGCATCATTAAGCCAACCTAGGGCATCAGCGGCTCACCTCGATGCAAATTGCCGTCATGTGACAGGACGCCCGCTCTCACAGCTCGCCGAGAACAATTGCCACCTGTGGGCAATCTGCTTGTTACACAGGGCAATTCGAGTGTGATCGCGCACTTACTGACGAGCAACGTCGAGATGTTCCAATCGTGCTCATGAAAATTCTGGCTCGCTTCCGCAAGTCGGCACCGGCTCCCATCTATGACCGGATCGGTGGACACGAGGCGATCGAAGTCGTGGTCGAGGACTTCTACGTCCGGGTGCTTGCCGACGAACAGCTGTCCGGCTTCTTCACCGGCACGAATATGAACCGCCTCAAGGGCAAACAGGTTGAGTTCTTCGCCGCCGCCCTGGGCGGCCCGGAGCCCTACACGGGCGCCCCGATGAAGCAGGTGCACCAAGGCCGCGGCATCACCATGCACCACTTCAGTTTGGTGGCCGGGCATTTGGCCGACGCGCTGGCCGCCGCCGGGGTGCCGTCCGAGACGGTGTCCGAGATACTCGGCGCGATCGCACCGTTGGCCCCCGAGATCGCGACCGCCGACGTCGGCAAGGTCAAGGTCTAAACGGGTCCGCCCGGATCGCCATCGCACCGGCGTCGGCGCGCCGGCGACGGCCATGGCGGCAATCGCGGCCTACGGGCGTGCAACAGTGCCTAGCATGCCTGACATGCGGCGCACATTCGACGACCTGATCGCCGAGGCACAGGCCGCCCCGGTCGATGGCTGGGAGTTTTCCTGGCTGGACGGGCGGGCCACCGAGGAACGCCCGTCGTGGGGTTACCAGCGCCTGCTCAAGAGCCGGTTGGCGACGGTGTCGGCCGCGCTGGACATCCACACCGGCGGTGGGGAGGTGTTGTCCGGCGCGGCGCCGTTCCCGCCCACCATGGCGGCGGTCGAGACGTGGCCGCCGAACGCCGCGCTGGCCACCCAGCGCCTGCATCCGCTCGGCGTGGTGGTCGTCGCGACGCGCGACGAACCGCCGCTGCCGTTCGCCGATGCCGCCTTCGACCTGGTGACCACGCGCCATCCGATCTCCGTCTGGTGGACCGAGATCCTGCGGGTGCTCCGGCCGGGCGGCACGTACTTCGCACAGCACATCGGACCGGCCACCATGGGCGAGCTGGTCGAGTACTTCATCGGGCCACAGCCACAGAAATGGGCCGAGTTTCATCCGGATGCCGTGCGTGCACAGGCCGAGGCGGCCGGCCTGCAGATCGTGGATCTGCGGATGGAGCGGATGCGGGCCGAGTTCTTCGACGTCGGCGCCGTCGTGTACTTCCTGCGCAAGGTGATCTGGACGGTGCCCGATTTCACCGTGCAGCGCTACCGCGAGCGGCTGGCCGAACTGCACGAGCGCATCGAATCCGGCGGTCCGTTCGTCGCCCACTCCGTGCGGCTGCTCGTCGAGGCCCGCAAGCCCGGGTGAGTCAGCCCTCCTCGCGCAACACGTCCAGCGCGTGTTGCAGGTCGGGCGGGTAGGGGCTGACGATCTCGATCCGCCTGCCGTCGGCCGGATGGGCGAATGACAGCGAGCGGGCATGCAGCCATTGGCGTTCCAGCCCAAGCCTTTTCGCGAGCTTCGGATCGGCACCGTAGACGAGGTCACCGCAGCACGGGTGGTGCAGTGCGGAGAAATGCACCCGGATTTGGTGGGTGCGACCGGTTTCCAGGTGCACGTCGAGCAGACTGGCGGCGACGAACGCCTCCACGGTGTCGTAATGGGTGAGGCTGTGCCGGCCGTCCTTGGTGACCGCGAACTTCCACTGGCCGCCGCGGTGACGTCCGATCGGGGCGTCGATGGTCCCGCTGGACGGATCCGGATGTCCTTGCACCAGCGCGTGATAGCGCTTGTCGACGGTGCGTTGTTTGAACGCCCGCTTGAGCACGGTGTAAGCCCGTTCGGACAGCGCCACCACCATCACCCCGGACGTGCCGACGTCGAGCCGATGCACAATCCCCTGCCGCTCGGGCACCCCCGAGGTGGTGATCCGGTAACCGGCGGCGGCCAGGCCACCGAGCACCGTGGGCCCGGTCCACCCCACCGAGGCGTGCGCGGCGACCGCCGCCGGCTTGTCCACCGCGACGAGGTCGTCGTCGGAGTACAGGATCGTCATGCCCTCGATGTCAACGGGCGTGTTCTGCAGCGGCGCGGGCGGCTCGGGCAGGCGCACCTGCAGCCAGGCGCCGCCGGTCAGCCGGTCGGACTTGCCGGCCTGCACGCCGTCGAGTTCCACGCCGCCGTCTTCTGCCAAGGCGGCCGCCGCGCTCCGCGACAACCCCAACAGCCGCGCCAGCCCGGCGTCCACGCGCATGCCCGCCAACCCGTCCGGGACGGGCATCGAGCGGTCACTCACCCGCGCGGTCTCCGCCGTCGCCCTTGCGCCGGCCAACGGAGTCGAAGTCGAACCCGAAGATCGAGAGCACCACCAGCAGGATGGCGCCGCCGACCACCGAGGGGTCGGCGACGTTGAACACCGGCCACCAGCCGACCGACAGGAAATCCACGACATGCCCGCGTAGCGGTCCGGGGGCGCGGAAGAAGCGATCGACCAGGTTGCCCATCGCGCCGCCGAGGATCATGCCCAGGCCCACCGCCCACCAGGGCGACACCAGCCGCCGCCCCATCCAGAAGATGCCGACCACCACACCGGTCGCGATCAGCGTGAGCACCCAGGTGTAGCCGGTAGCCATCGAGAAGGCCGCGCCCGAATTGCGCACCAGGGTCCAGGTCACCGTGTCGCCGATGATCGGCACCGGCTGGCCGGGCGGCAGCAGTTTGACGGCGAGGACCTTGGTGACGACGTCGAGGATCAGGACTATCGCCGCGATCGACAGCAGCAGCCGCAACCGCCGTGGCGCACGTTCGGGTGCCGCGTCGGTTTCCGGCACCGCGTCCCGCTCGACCGGGGCGGCCGCACCAGCCTCTTGGGCTGAGGTCACCGGCTCAGTCGACTTCGTTGGTTCTTCAGGCACTTCCCCATCATCCCCTACTGCCCACGCAGGCTAGCCATGTTCGCGCAGCGCCGATGCGCAATGATGCCAGCATGGCCCGCCTCACCGTGATCGCCACCGGAGGCACGATATCGACCGGCACCGGCCCCGACGGCGTGCACCGGCCGTCCTACAGCGGGGCGGATCTGACGGCGTCCTTCCGTGACCAGCACGAGGTGGACGTCGTTGACCTGCTGGCGGTCGACAGTTCGGAGCTGACGCTGGCCGACTGGGACCGCATCGGCGATGCGGTGAGGGCCGCGGTCGACGGCGGCGCCGACGGTGTGGTGGTGCTTCATGGCACCGACACCATGGAGGAGAGCGTCCTGTGGCTCGATCTCACCTATGCGGGCCGGGCCCCGGTCGTGCTGACCGGCGCGATGCGCAGCGCCGACGCCCCCGACGCGGACGGTCCGGCGAATGTGCGCGACGCCATGGCGGTGGCGGCCAGTCCCGCCGCCAGGGACCTGGGCGTGGTGCTGTGCTTCGCCGGACGGGTGCTGCAACCGCTGGGCATGAGCAAGGTGGCCACCGAGGACCTGAGTGGCTTCACCGGTCAGCTGCTCGGCACCGTGGCCGACGGCGTGGCGCTGACCAGCCCGAAGACACGCCCGTACGTCGGCGACCTGCGGGCCGCCGCCGCGCCGCGCGTCGACATCGTCGCGGCGTACCTGGGCAGCGACACGGTGGCCCTCGATGCGTGCGTGGCCGCCGGGGCGCGGGGCGTGGTGCTCGAGGCGTTGGGCTCGGGAAACGCCGGGCCCGCGGTGGTCGACGGGGTGCGCCGGCACTGCGGCGACGGCATCGTCGTCGCGGTGTCCACCCGCGTCCCCGGCGGGCGGGTCGGCGCCAGCTACGGCCCCGGGCACGACATGGCCGCCGCCGGGGCGGTGATGGTGCCGCGGCTGCGACCGGCTCAGGCGCGCGTCTTGCTGATCGCCGCGCTGGCCGCGGAGCTACCGGTCGCCGACGTCGTCGCCCGGTGGGGCTGACAGCGCCTCGGCCTGCAGCCCGCCGGTGTAATCGGGCCAATCCAGTGAATCCACCGGGTTGGCGCGCACCAGGTCGCCGCCGTCGGCGGGAAACGTCCGGGCCGGGCCGGGACCGGAGCTGCGGGTCTCGAACCGCGCGGTGACCACACCGTGGCCCGCTCCCTGGACCCAGCCGTGCCCGAGCTCGCGGTGGGCCACGTCGTCGCCGATCCGCCAGCCGGCGTCCTCTCCGGCCTGGGCGCCGGGTCCAAACATTGCCTCGGTCGCGGTTTCGACCGACGATGAATCCGGTTGCGGCTCCGGCAGTTCCAGGTCCGGAAACAGCGATTCCTGACGCACGTCGCTCAGCCCCGAAAAGCCCACGCCGAGAAGGCGAATGGGCCCGATCTCGCGTGGATCCAGCAGCAGCCGGCGGGCCATGCCCGCCAGCGTGGCGACCTCGGTGGTGGCATAGGGCAGCGTCGCGGACCGGGTCAGCGTGCTCATGTCGGATTTCTTCAGCTTGACGGTGACGGTGCGCGCGCCGCGGCCGTCGCGCATCAACCGGTGATGGGCGTGCTCGGCGATCGGCTCGATGGCCTCACGCAACTGCTCCAGACTGGTCAGGTCTACGGCGAAGGTCGATTCCGAGCTGATCTGTTTGGCCTCGGCACGCTCGGCAACCGGGCGGTCGTCGATACCGCGGGCCAGCCGGTGCAGCGCCGGCCCGATCGTGGCGCCCAGAATGTTGGCCGCCTCGGGCTCGGTCAGCGCGGCCAGCTCGCCGATGGTCTCGATGCCGAGACGATGCAGCCTCTCCTCGGCGACCGGGCCGATCCCCCACAACCGGCGCACCGGCAACCCGCCCAGCAGCGGTCGTTCTTCGTCACGGCGCACCACCCGGATCCCATCCGGCTTGGCCAGTCCGGAGGCGATCTTGGCGATCTGCTTGCCCGAACCGGCGCCCACCGAGGCGATCAGGCCGGTGTCGTCGCGGACCCGTCGCCGCAGGCCTTCGCAGAACGCCGCCACGTCCTCGACGGGGGCACCGGCGAGTTGGGCGGGCTCGGCGAAACCCTCGTCGAAGGACAACTGCTCGACGACGGGCACCACGGCGCGAATGGTGTCGAAAACGCGCCGGCTGGCCAGCCCGTACACCACGCCACGCGGCGGCAGCACCACCGCGCTGACACCGACGAGCCGTCTTGCCTGATGCATGGGCATGGCAGAGCGAGCCCCGAACACGCGCGCCTCGTAGCTGGCCCCGGCCACCACCCCGCGCCCGCCCACACCGCCGACGAGCACCGGGCGCCCGCGCAACGTCGGGCGGGTGAGTTGCTCGACGGAGGCGAAGAACGCATCCATGTCCAGGTGCAGCACCCACCGCGACTCCACAGGCTCGATGCTAGGGCTCACATGACGGGCCAGTTGGACTAACGTTTTCGCCGTGGCCATGAACCTGGCGCACCGCCGGATCTGCAGCTCGAAGCGCTGGGCGAAGGCTGTCGAAAAGGATCTGCTCCCGTGGGCGCTCGCCGATGTGGACTTGGGCGACAACACGCTCGAGATCGGGCCCGGTTACGGCGCGATCCTGCGGGTCTTGGTCGACAAGACGCCACGGCTTACCTCGGTGGAGATCGACACGCCGATGGCCGAACGACTGCAGCGCCTCTACGGCGACCGGGCGCGCATCATCAACGGCGACGCCACCGCCACCGGCTTGCCGGCCGACGAGTTCAGCTCGGTGGTGTCGTTCACCATGCTGCATCACGTCCCGACCGCCGAGCTGCAGGACCGGTTGTTCGCCGAGGCGTTCCGGGTCCTTCGCCCCGGCGGCGTGTTCGCCGGCAGCGACAGCGTGAACTCGCTGCGGTTCCGGATCCTGCATTTCCGTGACACCTGCAACACGGTGTCCCCGGATACCCTGCCGGATCGATTGCGCGCGCCCGGGTTTGACCGCGTCGAGGTGGACGTTCGCCGAGGTCGGCTGCGCTGGCGCGCGGTCAAATGATGGGCGCCGAGCCCGGCGACGCGGCCGTCCCGCCCGGGGGTTCGCCGCCCTCGACGCGACGGGCGCGGCTGCGTCATCAATGGGACGAGCGGCTGCAACCCGGGGAGCAAACGACGGTGCTGGCGTGGGCGTCGTTCACCCTCACCTTCGCCGGCCTGCGCGGCCTCACCCACTGGATTCGCGCCGGCCATGGACCCTCGGGTGGTGGTATATCCTTGGGCGGCACGCACTTCCACCACTACAACATCGGCATCGGAATGCTGGCGACGGTGGCCGGTGTGGGGCTGCGTGGAAGCGACAAGCAACGGCGGCATCCCGCAGCGGCGGTGGCGTATGGCGCCGCGAACGCCATGATCGTCGACGAACTGGCGCTGCTGTTAGACCTCAAGGACGTCTACTGGGCATCGGATGGTCGTAAGAGCGTCGATGTGGCGGTAGGGCTGATCGCCACCGGGGCGACGGTGGTGGCGGGCATGCCGTTCTGGCCGCATGCCCACCGGGCGCTGCGGTCTCGGAATTCCTCCGCGACACTGTAAGTGGCGACCGGTCTTCTCGAGAAACGTGTCGCCAGTTGCAATCTCGCTGTCACACTGGACAGCCGGCGGCGGCCAAAGCACGTCGCGTCCGGTCCACGACGACCTGGGGCCGATGGCGTAGTAGGTCGGCGCTGACCCGGACCAAGCGCCATCCCCGTCGCTCCAGTTCGGCGGTGCGATCGATATCGTCGGCGCGAATGCGCGGATCCATCCAATGCTGCGCGCCGTCGTATTCCACCCCGACGAGCCACTCCTTCCAGCCCATGTCGATCCTCGCCAACACCGCGCCCCAGACGTTGCGCACCTCGATTTGGGTCTGCGGCCTGGGCAGGCCGCCGCGCATCAGGACGAGCCTGGTCCTCGTCTCCTGCGGCGATTCGGCACCCGCGTCGATCAAGGGCAGCACGCGCCGCAACTGCTTCATGCCGCGAGCGCCACGGCGGGAGTGCACCAGTGGGTACACGTCTTTGGCGGTAACTCCGGTGGCTCGTGCCAGGGCATCGATCCGGATCACCGCGACCGTCAAGCCTGGCCGCCGCCCAAGGTCAAACGCCGTACGGGCGGGCGAGGTGACCGGCACGCCGTTGACCGCTACAACCTCACCCTCGGTCAAAGTCTCGTTGCGGGTGATGATCAACGACGGCGGACGGGTGCGGTCACATACCAATTCAGCAGGTGTGTGGGGATCGATCCACTCAGCGCCGAGAAGCGCTGCTGCGGAGCAACCTGCCACGACGGCTTCTTTCCCGGACCATAGCCACGCGGCGATCGCGCGATCCCGGGCAGTCAGCTCCCTGCCGCGCAGTTGGTACACGTTCCGGTAGATGCGGGTGCACGAGCCACGAAGCTCACGTTCCGTATACGCTCCTGCGCGGACGGCCTCGGTACCGATGAAGGGTTCTGCGCTCACGACAGCAGGGTGCCAGACGCTCCTGACATGTCACGAGACTGCAACTGCCGACAGCTCCACTTGGGAAATACGTCATGGAATACAGTTTCGCGGGTAGTTAGGCCTTGGCGATGCTCACCCGCACGCCGTCACCGATCTCGGCACCGTCGACCGGATCGCCGAACTCGAAACTGGTGGCCAGGATTTCACCCGCGATGAGGTCGCGGTGGGCGCGCGCCCAGTCGGCGCGCTCCCCGGGCACCGCCATCACCACCGAAATCCGGTCGGAGACATCCAGACCCGTCGATTTGCGCAGCTCCTGCAGCTCGCGGATCCGGTCCTTGGCCCAGCCCTCGGCCTCGAGCTCGGGGGTCACCGTACCGTCCAGCACCACCAAGCCCGCCCCGTCGGGTAGTGCCGCGGTGAATTCCGGGTCGGCCGCGACCAGCCGTGAGCTGTATTCTTCGGGTTGCAGCACCGCGGGTCCGGCGGTCAGGGTGCCGTCCGGATTGACGACGCCCTGTCCCGCCTTGACGGCCTTGATAGCCGCCTGCACATCCTTGCCCAGCCGCGGCCCGGCCACCCGAGCGTTGACGGTGAGCTCGAAGCGCCCGTAGGCGTCGATCGCATCGGTCAGCTCGACGCTCTTGACGTTGAGTTCGTCGGCGATGAGGTCGACGAACGGCTCGAGGCGCCCTGGATTATCCACCGCCACCGTCAGTTTCGGCAGCGGCAGCCGCACCCGCAGCTTCTTGGCCTTCCGCAACGAGGACGCCGCCGAGCAGACCTCGCGCACCTGATCCATCGCAGCGACCAGGTCGGGGTCGGCGGGCAGCTCGCCGGCGTGCGGCCAATCGGTCAGGTGCACCGACCGTCCCCCGGTCAGGCCGCGCCAAACGATCTCGGTCACCGAGGGAAGCAGCGGCGCGGCCAGCCGTGCGGTCACCTCCAGCACGGTGTGCAAGGTATCGATTGCCTCGACGTCCTCCTCCCAAAACCGCGAACGCGACCGTCGCACATACCAGTTCGTCAGCGCCTCGGTGAACTGGCGCAGCTGCTCGCAGGCCCGCGAGATATCGCAGGTGTCCATCTCGTGGGTCAGGTCGTCGCGCAGTTCGGCGAGCTTGGCCAGGATGTAGCGGTCCAGCACCTGCGTCGAATCGGTGCGCCAGGTACCGACTTTGGGCGCATAGAGGGCCAGGAAGCTATAGGCGTTCCAGAACGGCAGCAGCACCTGGCGCACGCCCTCGCGGATGCCCTGCTCGGTGACGATGAGATTGCCCCCGCGCAGAATCGGCGAGGCCATCAGGAACCAGCGCATGGCGTCGGATCCGTCGCGGTCGAACACCTCGCTGACATCGGGATAGTTGCGCAGCGACTTGCTCATCTTCTGGCCATCAGAGCCCAGCACAATGCCGTGTGCCACGCAGGTTTTGAAGGCGGGACGGTCGAACAGCGCGGTGGCCAGCACGTGCAGCGTGTAAAACCAGCCGCGGGTCTGCCCGATGTACTCGACGATGAAGTCGCCCGGGTAATGACCGTCGAACCACTCCTCGTTCTCGAACGGGAAGTGCACCTGGGCGTACGGCATGGACCCCGAGTCGAACCAGACATCGAGCACGTCGGGGATGCGCCGCATCGTGCTGGCACCCGTCGGATCGTCGGGGTTGGGCCGGGTCAGCTCGTCGACGAAGGGCCGGTGCAGGTTGGTGGGCCGCACCCCGAAGTCGCGTTCGAGTTCGTCGAGGCTGCCGTAGACGTCGATCCGCGGGTATGCGGGGTCGTCGGACTTCCATACCGGAATCGGGCTGCCCCAGTAGCGGTTTCGTGAGATCGACCAGTCGCGGGCGCCCTGCAGCCATTTGCCGGACTGACCGTCCTTGACATGCTCGGGGTACCAGGTGATCTGCTGGTTGAGTTCGACCATGCGGTCCCGGAATTCGGTGACCGCGACGAACCACGACGACACCGCCCGATAGATCAGCGGATTGCGGCAGCGCCAGCAATGCGGGTAGGGGTGCTCGTAGGTTTCGTGGCGAAGCAGTATCGCACCGTTGGCCGCGACGGGACCGCTACCGTTTTTCAGGTCGCGGATGATGTGCGGGTTGGCGTCGAAAACGTGCTGTCCCTGGTAATCCGGGACCGCTGCGTCAAACCGGCCCTTGGAATCGACCGGCGTGACCGGGGCGATGCCGGCCTTGTCGGTGGTTGCCATGTCGTCCTCGCCGTAGGCCGGCGCGATGTGCACGATGCCGGTGCCGTCCTCGGTGGTGACGAAGTCGCCGGGCAGCACCTGAAATGCGTTCGCCGTATCCATGAAATACGCGAACGGCGGGAGGTAGCGGGTGCCGAGCAGGTCCGCGCCGAGATAACTGGCGAGGATCTCCGGTTCTTCACCCAACTCCCGGGCGTAAGCGGCCAGTCTCGGTTGCGCGAGGACGAAACGACGCCCGTCGGCTTTTACCTCGACGTAGGTCACGTCGGGGTTGACGGCGACGGCGAGGTTGGACGGCAGGGTCCACGGTGTCGTCGTCCACACCAGCAGGTGGGCCCCGTCCAACGGTCCGCCGACCACCTTGAACCCCACCGTAAGGGCGGGGTCCTGCCGGCTCTGGTACACGTCGTCGTCCATCCGCAATTCGTGGTTGGACAACGGCGTTTCGTCGCGCCAGCAGTACGGCAGCACCCGGTAGCCCTCGTAGACCAGCCCCTTGTCCCACAGCTGTTTGAACGCCCAGATCACCGACTCCATGTAGGGCAAATCCAGCGTCTTGTAGTCATTGTCGAAGTCGACCCAGCGCGCCTGGCGGGTGACGTAGGCCTGCCACTCGTCGGTGTAGCGCAGCACCGAGGCGCGGCAAGCCTCGTTGAACGCGGCGATGCCCATGTCGTCGATCTGCGATTTGTCGGTGATGCCCAGTTGGCGCTCGACCTCGAGTTCGGCCGGCAGGCCGTGGGTGTCCCAGCCGAAGCGGCGCTCCACCTTGTAGCCGCGCATGGTGCGGTAGCGCGGGACGATGTCCTTGACGTAGCCGGTGAGCAGGTGCCCGTAGTGCGGCAGCCCGTTGGCGAACGGCGGCCCGTCGTAGAACACGTATTCCGGTGCGCCGTCACGACGCGCGATGCTGGCGCGGAAGGTGTCGTCGCGAGCCCAATAGTCCAGCACCTCGAGCTCGAGCGCCGGGAAGTCGGGCGCCCCTGGCTTCGGGTACGCCTGGACGGAATCCGCGGGCTGAGCCTTTAGGTCGGCTTCGGAGCCGGATGTATCGGTCACTGTGCGCGTTGTCTCCTGTGCCACGGTGCAAACCGGGGACGACGATGCGCTGGCTGCGCGAGCGCCGCGGTACCACCCCGCTTGCCGCGCTTTCGCGTGGCCACTCGATCGCGGCTGTGACGGGCCTACCCGTTCGGTTCTACTGAGCCGCCGACGGCTGTTCTTCCGAAGGCTCCCCGGTGATGGCCGGATCGACGCCAGTAAGACGATTCTACGAAGACCCGCAAATACGTTTCTCGACGCCTCTCACGGTTGGGCCGTCAGGCCCGCACTTCGAGGACACCAGCTCGCCACAGCGCGGCGTACACGTGACGCAGCGGAACGCTCAGCAGGCGAGCCGCGCCGTCCACCAGCGGGTCGCCACCGGCGCCGAATCGGGGGGTGTCGCCACGGCGGCGGTCCTTGGCCACCGGAGCGGGAGCCGGAAACGTATCGGTGTCGCGCACCACGGTCAGCATGCGGGCGGGCGCTACGGTCGTTACTTCGTCGTAGAAGGCTGCGGTCATTTTCGCTCCTAGAGGGAGATCCGACGGGGACTCATTGGACAGACGTATGTGTCCCGTCCCGTGGCGGTTCCGATCTCAAAACGCTTGGCCGAGAACGACTCAGCGTTGCGAACGACTCAACCGAGAAGGTCGCGCCGGAGACCGGATCGGGACGAGACACCGTTCGGACTTCGGTCCGGACTATCGCTTGAACTCATGTGTCCCTCACCTCCTCGCGGTCACGACGCATGCGCGGGTCGCATGCAATCTATGCGCAGCAGAGGAACAGAATCCGACGACCGTCGGAGATCCGCACCCCTCTCGTCAGAGCTTCGGCACCACACGACGTGTCCTGGCCCAGAAACACAATCCGAGCCGGAAGCCACCTGGGCTCAACCCTTAAGCCGGGAGGAGCTGTCCTGACCCGGGGCGTCTTTCGACGTTCGGGGTCAGTGGCCTGTATTCGTGTAGACGCCTCACCTAACGAGGTGCTTACCGGACCGATAATGCACGACGGGTATGACGCGGTCAAATCCCCCGATAGCGTGTCGGAAGATCTGTACGCATTCGCCAGGGGTGCCCACAGCATTCGGCCAGGCCCACCGGGTTGACCTGGGCGTTTGCCGTACCAGTGGGCAGGGAAACGTCAGTGCGGCGCGGCTGGTCCGCGGGGCATCACGTCTCGACCAGGCCGTCGAGGCGGCCGATGGTGTCGATGAACTCGTCGACCATGTCGAGCACGACAGAGCGCGTCGGGCGGACCCGATCCAGCGAGCCCACCACCTGTCCGACAAAGTAGGTAGCCAGCTCACGCGCCTTTGCGCCCTGATGGGCGGCGGCTTGGTTGATGCGCACCTGCGGCTCGGTGATCAGCGCGGTCTGCAACGGCATGCCCAGCGGATCCGGGTTTTCCGGCCGCTCCCACTCGTCGGTCCAGGCCGTGCGCAGCATCCGCGCCGGCTTGCCCGTCATCGAGCGCGACCGCACAGTGTCCGACGAGGTGGCGGCCAGGAACTTCTCCTTGACCACGGGCACCGTCTCGGCCTCTTCGGTGGTCAGCCACACCGAGCCGCACCACACGCCCTCGGCGCCCAGAGCCAGCGCCGCGGCGATCTGGCGGCCGCGGGCGATGCCGCCGGCGGCGAGGACGGGCACCGGCGCCACGGCATCGACGACCTCGGGCACCAAAACCATGGTTGCCACCTCGCCGGTATGACCGCCCGCCTCGGTGCCCTGCGCGACGATCAGGTCGACGCCGGCGGCGGCGTGGCGTTGCGCGTGCCGGGTGGTACCGGCCAGCGCGGCCACCACCACGTTCTGGTCGTGCGCCCGACGGACGAGGTCCGCCGGGGGCGGCCCGAGCGCGCTGGCGATCAGCCGGATGTTGTGGGAGAAGGCCACGTCGAGCAGCGGCTCGTACGCCTTGGGCGAGACGCTCAGACCGCCCAAGGAGCCGCGCGGTTCCTCGGCGGTCGCCGTGACGCCGTAGCGGGCCAGGAGGTCCTCGACGAACGCGCGATGCTCGTCGGGCAGCAGGGTGCGGGCCTTTGTGGTGTCGATGCCGCCCTGCTCGGCACCGACGTATTTGGGCGGCAGCAGTAGGTCGACCCCATAGGGTTTGCCCCCGGTCTGTTCCTCGATCCAGGTCAGCTCGCTCTGCAGCCGTCGGGGACTGTGCGCGGTCGCGCCCAGGACCCCGAAGCCGCCGGCGTTGGTCACAGCCGCCACCACGTCGCGGCAGTGGCTGAAGGCACAGATCGGGAATTCCACTCCGAGCATCTCGGCGACCCTGGTTCTCATTGCCCGACGCTAAGGAGCTACGGATTGATCTGTCAATCGATTGCGCCTACGCGGGCTGTCGACCGTCCGGCGGCCAACTGGACACGCCCTCTTCGAGCGGGACCCGGAGGCTATCCAAAATCGACGCAACCATTCGCCACGCGCCGATGGCGGTGACGAGCTCGATGAGAACCGTTGTGTCGCCCTCTAATTCACGCTCGCAGGCCACCCAGCTCTCGGCGCTCACCGCACCGTCGCGCACCACGTCGTCGGTCGCGGCCAGCACAGCGCGCTCGGTGGGACCGAACCCGGCGTGGGTTTGCCAGTCGCGGACCCCGAGCAGGTCGTCGGGGGCCACGCCCAGCCTCGACGCGACCCGCCAGTGCTGTGTCCATTCGTAGTCGCACGCGGTGAGCCAGCCGATTCGCATGATCACCAACTCGCGCAACCGCGGGTCGAGCGCACCATGCCAGAGCATGGTGGCGAGCAGATCGTTGATCGCGCGCGCCAGCGGCGGATGGTTGAGAAGCACTTGGAAGATATGGAGTTCGGCCATGTAGTTGGGCACGGCAGCTTCGTCGGCGGCGGCTTTGGCCTCACCGGGCGGCAGTCCCGGGACACGGGCTGTGGTCATGGTCTGAGCATCCCACGCGTTCGGCGCAAACGCCGCCGACGCTCCCAGACGCTGGGCCAATGCCTAAGCGTCCAAGCGGGCGAACTGATTCTGCCGGTACTGCTCGACGCAGGCCGCTCGCCTGACCTTGCCGCTGGTGGTGATGGGGATCGAACCGGGAGCTACCACAACGAGGTCGGCCACACCCAAACCATGTGAATTGGAGATCGCCGAGGCGACTTCGCGTTTGACGGCCAACAGCTTTTCCGCCGCGACCTCTGCGCTATCGCCGTTCTTCTTGAACTCGATTATCGCGACGAGCTTTTCGGTCTCCTTGTCGGGGACCGCGATCGCCACGCAGCGGCCCCGCGTGATCTCCTGGATGGTCGCCTCGATGTCGTCGGGAGAGTGGTTGCGCCCGTAGACGATCAAAAGATCCTTGATGCGGCCCATGACGAACATCTCGCCATCCGAAATGAAACCCAGATCACCGGTCCGCAGCCACGGCCCCTCGGGGGTGCCCACCGATGGACTGACAAGTTTCGCGCGGAACGTTTTCTGCGTTTCATCGGGTTTGCCCCAGTAACCCGTCGCGACGTTGTCGCCGTGCACCCAGATCTCCCCGGTCGTTCCGTCCGAGCACTCGGTGCTGGTCTCGGGATCGACGATCCGCACCGTCGGCGACTGCGGCAGCTCATAGCCGACCAGCGGGGTGCCGGCGCTGGCACAACGCTCCGCACGGCCGGCGGACAACGCATCGGAGTCAAAGCGAGCGATCCGTGGGGGCTGACCCGACGCGCTGGTCGCCACGTACACGGTTGCCTCGGCCAGCCCATACGAGGGACGAATGGCCCTGTGGTCCAGATTGAACTCGGCGAACCGCTCGGTGAAACGCCGCACCGTCGCCGCATGGATGCGTTCGCTGCCACTGATGAACGCCAGAACGTCGCCGAGATCAAGCCCGGCCATGTCGTCGTCCGTGGTTTTTCGTACCGCCAGTTCGTAGGCAAAGTTCGGTCCTGCCGTGGCGGCGCGCCTATGGGTTGCCATCAGTTGCATCCAGCGTGCGGGGCGTTGGAGGAAAGCCACCGGGCTCATGAGAACGGCGTGCACCCCGCCGAGGATCGGCTTGCAGATTCCGGCCATCAGGCCCATGTCGTGATAGAACGGCAGCCACGACACGACGGTCATGTCCATGCCGGTATCGGCGAAGTAGGCCTGCACCCACTGTTGGAAGTTGGCCAGCACGTTTTCATACGAGATCATGACGCCGGCGGGCCGGCGCGTCGATCCGGACGTGTATTGCAGGTAGGCGGTATCGGACCGAGCGCTGCCGCCGTCCGAGGCTGCGTGCGAGTCCAGGTCCAGGGCGTCGATCTCGATGACCGACGGACGGGAATCACCGTTGCGCGACTGGACATACTCGCCGACATTGCCGACGACGGAGGACGTGGTGAGGATGACCGACGGCGACGTGTCCTGCAGGACCGAGTCGACCCGTTCGTCGTGGACGCCGCCCGTGGGAGCCGAAAGCGGCACAGCGATGAGCCCGGCCTGTAATGCGCCGATAAATGCGGCGATGTAGTCGAGCCCCTGGGGTGCCAAGATCACCGCCCGGTCACCGCTGGATGCGCTGCGGCTGAGTTCGTGTGCGACATTCGAAGTTCTGCGATACAGCTGCGACCAGGTCAGGGTTTCGGGGACTCCGGCCCAATCCTGCTCGTAATCGATGAACGTGAACGCTGGGTCGTTGGGCTGCAAACTTGCACGCTCACGCAGCACATCCGGAATGGACGTCTCAAACACGTGCCTGAGATTACCGGGGCCCTCGCCGCTGGATGTTCGAATAGGGCAGATTGGGTTAGCTGTGGCTCACCCGCCACCCGCTCGCGTTCGCAGGCATAGGCGATGCGCAGCGGCAGCTAGAGCTCAGCGGCCATTTTCGCTTCTTGCGCGCGCGCCACCTCCTGCGCGTTGTAACCGATGAGCAGCGCCACCGCGGCCAGCAGGACGACCACCCCGGCAAGCCACAGCAAGCCATAGGTATAGCCACGGTCGAGCGCATACAGCTGGGCGGCGGTCATGGACTTCGCCGGGCCGCTGACGCCGCCCAGGGACAGCGTGTGGGAGGTGATGGCGGCCTGGATCACGGACAGCACCACCGGACCGCCCAGGCCCTGCAACACCACAGCGATCGCCGAGGTGGGCCCGATGCGGTCGGCGCCTACGCTGGCTATCACCGATAGCGAAAGCGGCACGACGATCAGGGCGACGCCCACACCGGCGACGACGATCGGCAGCGCCAGGTCGGGAAAGTATGGGACGCCACGGTGCAGCTTCGACGCGTACACCGCGCTGCCGAACATCAAGATGCTCCCGGCGATCACCACCAGCCGCGGCGGGAACGACGCCACCAGCCGCGAGGCCGCACCCAGCCCGACGGCCGCCGCCACGACGAACGGGATGAAGGCCAGGCCGGATTGAAGCGTGCTGTAGCCCATGATGTCCTGCACGTACACGGTGACCACGAGCATCAGCGACATGATCACCCCACCGGTCAAAAACAAGGCAGCGAACGTCGCCAGCCGATTGCGGTCGGCGAACAAGCTGAATGGCAGGACCGGGTTCTCCGCCCTGCGCTCGACCACGACGAATGCGGTGAAAGCCGCCAGAGCCACCACACCTGCCCCGATGGTGGAGCCCGACAGCACTCCCTCACCCGACTGCATCGAGAAGCCGAGGACCACCGCGGTGACGCCCAACGTGGCCAGCACAGCCCCGGTGGCGTCGAGCTTCATCCGCTCCTTCTGGGTTTCCCGAAGCGCAATGTGGGCCAGGTAGAGCGCCAGCAGCCCGATCGGAGCGGTCACGAAAACCGCCAGCCGCCAAGACACTTCGGTGATTATTCCGCCCACTACCAGGCCCAGCACCGAGCCGACGCTCCCCATCGCGGTGAATACCGCCATCGCGCCATTGCGTAGGCGGCCCTTCGGGAATGTCGTCGCGACCAGGGCCAAACACGTCGGCGCGAGGATCGCGATAGATACGCCTTTCAGCATCCGCGCCACAACGAGGCTGCCTTCATCCCACGCGATCGCGGACATCACCGACGCGACGGTGGAGAGCACCGTGCCGATGACGAAGGCGCGTTTGCGGCCGATCGTGTCACCGAGACGACCGCCCACCAATATCAATCCGTTGCAGGCCAACAGGGTGGCGAACACTACCCAATTTCGCCCAGCGCTCGACAGGTTCAGCTCATTCTGGATCCTGGGCAGCGCCACAATCCCGATCGTGAGCTCTATCGACGCCATCAGCTCCGCGCTGCCGAGCGCGATGATCGCGGCGATGAATCGTCCCCGAGACAGTCCGGCCGGCGGATACGCTTCCTGCGCAATAGCGTGGCAACTGTGGGCGGCGTCGAGGCCGCTGATCCTGCGAGTTATGTCGTCTAGCGAGATCGTGCCGGCTCTGGGCCGATGGGAACCCCCCGCCATAGCGGGCTAGGGTACAGCAAACGCGCAACGCGCAGACACCGTTCGGTAAATCGCCGCGCTCAACGCCTTTGCTGGTGAGGCCAGGCAACTGGCGGGCCAATCGCGAAGCCGGACGAGACGGCTTTGCGGCTTGGCCCGGCCACTCACCCTTTGCCCAATCGCGCACAACCTTTGGATAGCCGACGGTAGTGTCAGCCCTGCGCTGTTGTTGTGGCCGCTGACAATCGGCGGTGCGCTGGGAGCGGCGGCTTTTCGGCGCCGCGGTGTGCGCGCTGTTAGCGTGGTGCACCGGACGGAGGGTAGGGAAAATTTTTGAAGACCATTCCTAAGATGTTGGTATTCGGCCTGATTGAGCCGGGCATGTTTGGCTTGATCCTCTTTTTGTCGGCATTCACGCTGCATTACTGGCAAGCATGGGTGTTTCTCGCGGTGTATGCCGTTTCGGCATGGATTCCCAGCATCTACTTGTTGCGAACGAATCCCGTTGCGCTGCAGCGGCGAATGCGTGGGGGGCCAGCAGCGGAGTCGCGAACGGTCCAGAAGTTCGTGATGGGTGGCATATGGATGTCGCTGACGGCGACGCTGGTGGTCAGCGCCCTCGACCATCGCTTTGGGTGGTCGGCGGTACCCACGGCGGTCTGCTTGGTCGGTGATGTGCTGGTCGCCGCCGGACTTGGCGTGGTGATGTTGGTGGTGATTCAAAACAGCTATGCGGCCGCGACCGTGCGAGTGGAAGAAGGCCAGAAGCTCACCTCGACTGGTCTGTATGGGCTCGTGCGCCATCCGATGTACACCGGCAATGTGATCATGATGGTCGGCGTCCCCCTCGCGCTCGGTTCCTACTGGGGCCTCATCTTCGTCATACCGCACCTGATCGTGCTCGCCGTGCGAATCCGCGACGAGGAAAGACTTCTCGAGGAACAGTTGGATGGATACCGCGAGTACAGGCAGAAAGTTCGCTATCGCGTAGTGCCACTCATGTGGTAGCCGCCGTCCGGGGCCAGATTGGGCCTACGTCTTAGCGGTCGCCAGTATGGCTACCGTCGCGGACTTCGTTTACCGAACCGGCTTGACTGCCCAAGCGCCGGCTCAAAGCTCGCACCGACGGCGCCTCGAACAAGGTACGCAGCGAAACGCCGCCGTCGAATACCGCGTTGATTGCAGCAACCACCTTCAAAGCCGACAGCGAATCACCACCCAGGTCGAAGAACGACTCGTCGGCCCCGAAGCCGTCTACCCGCAGCACCGCGGTGTAAATGTCGGCCAGCATCTGCTCGACCACGGTCGCCGGCGCGCGATGACCATCACCGTTGTCGCGCCTGTCGGGTTCGGCCACCGTCGCGCTCGCCGACCGGGCACCCGCTACATGGTGGCCCCGGCCGTCCTCCAGTAGACCCGTCGACACCAACGGCCGCACCGGATCGGAGGCCATGGCCACCAGAATTCGCTGCAGTCGTTCGATTAGCGCCTCGATGCCGGCAATGCCGAACACGTCGCTGCGGAATTGAACGCGCAGGTCCAGTTCGCGGCCCGGGCCGGCCTGGACCGTCAGCGGATAGTGGTAGTAATCGCGGAAATCGGCGACGGTCAACTGCTGCTCGCCCCATGATGCCGTGGTGGCGTTCGGGTAGTTCTCGTACACGAAAACGGTGTCGAAGAGTTGTTGGTGACCGGTGATCCGGTGAATGTCGCTAAGCCCCAGGTGCTGGTGATCGAGGGTGTTGTTGTGCGCGCTCTGCAGCTGATCCAGCAGGTTTGCGGTGGTGGTCTCCGCCGTGATGTGGACCCGCACCGGCACCGTGTTGACCAACAGGCCCACTATCGACTCCGCGCCGGCCACTTCCGCCGGACGACCCGAAACCACCGTGCCGAACACCACGTCGCGCTGGCCGGTCATCCACATCAGCAGCTGCGCCCACGCGCCTTGCAGCAACGAGCCGACAGTTGTGTGGTGCGAACGCGCGAGCTCGTTGAGCGCCTGCGTGGTCTCCTCGGGGACCTTGAACGACGCAACGCCTCGCGGTCCCAACCCCAATCGATCGGGCGGGCCCACAAGTGTGGGTTCCTTGAAACCGGCGAGGACCTCACGCCAGGCCTCCTGCGCGGCGGCACTGTCCCGATCGGCCAGCCACGTACAAAACCTGCTAAACGCAACCGGCGCCGGTAGGCGCTGGCCGTGATAGCTGGCGAAGATCTCTCCCAGCAGGATCGGCATCGACCAGCCATCCAGCACGATGTGATGGTTGGTCAGCACAAACCGATGTTGGTCTGCCCCGGTGCGGACCAGAGCGGCGCGCACGGCCGGCTGGTCAGCCAAGTCGCATACCGCGGCGCGCTCGGTCGCACACACTCGCTGGACGTGCTCATCGACGTCGGCATCGCCCTCGAGCTCGACGCAGCGCCACGGCACGACGGGATCAGCCGGGATGATCTGGACGGGTTGGTCGAACTGTTCGCTGAATCGGGCCGCTAGGTTCGGATGCCGGGTGACGACCGCGTGTACCGCCTGGCGTAACCGGCTGCGGTCGAGCGGGCCGGTCACCGAGACGTCGAGTTGCACTGCGTACACATCGTCGTCGCTGTCCTGAGCCGCTCTGGCATGAAAGAGCAGTCCGCGTTGCAGCGGCGTCAGGGGCAGAACGTCAGCGATACGGTATTGCGCCTGCAGCGTGTCGATCTGCTGCTGAGTCAGTCGGGCAGACGGGATGTCGGAAGGTGTCAGCCCGCCCCCGCCGCGGCTCACATGGGCGCAGATACCGGTCAAAGCGTCGAACCACAACTGGCCGAGGCGGCTGATTTGTTCGCGATCCAATGCGGAGGGCGCCCACGTCCAATTCGCGTGCAGGCGCGGGCCAACGTCGGTTTCTTCGGTGGCGGCATTGAGCTCCAGCGCGTGCGGCAACGCCATGGGCACCGCCACAGCCGCCCGAGTCAATGACAGACCGTCGTGACTGATTTGCCACAGATCAGTCGAATCCCCACCCACGGCACCGCCTAGGCGCCCCAGATAATTGAAGCCGATCGGCGGGTCGGACCCGACCAGGCCGACATCGGTGTTCAGGTAACGCAGCAGCCCGTAGCTCAGGGGGTCGGGGAGGGCGCGCAACTGTTCTTTGGCACTCTTGATCACCGCTCCCAGTGCAGCCTCGCCCGCCACCACCTGCGCCCACGGCAAGTCGTCGACTGCGAGGGACACCGGGTAGATGGCCGTGAACCACCCGACGGTCCGCGACAGGTCCACATCCGGCATCAGTTCTTCGTGACGACCGTGGCCTTCCACGTCGATGCCGATCGGCGCGGCTCGGGTTCCCACAAACTCCGCCAACGCCAATGCGAACGCAATCAACAAAATGTCTTGCACCCCGGCATGAAATGCCTTGGGCACTTCGCCAAGCAGCATGCCGGAAGTCCGTACATCGAGTTCCATCGATAGGTGTCCAGCGGTGACGAAGGTATCGACCGTAGGTTGGGAAGACGGCAACGCGGCCGGGGTCGCCAATACTTGCTGCCACGCCCCGGCCGCGTCGACTGTGCGAGGGTGGCGCGAGTGCGCGGCGAGCATTGCCGACCACCGGGCAAACGACGTCCCGGTCGCCGGGAGATCTATCGGCTGCCCGCTGTGATGCTGTGCCCAAGCGATATTGAGGTCCTCCAGCAATATCCGCCACGACACCCCATCGACGGCCAGATGGTGAATGATCAACGCCAGCTGGCCGGTGCGCGTCGCCCATAGCGCGCTGAGCATCGCTCCGGCTCCGGGGTCCAACCGGGAGCGCGCCGCGAGCAACGCCTCCTCCGACAACTCGTCCACTGATTGCAGGCACCTACGGGCATCGACCGAACTGGGGTCGGGCACCTTTGGCGACCATACGCCTGCGCCGTCGTCGACACGCAGCCGCAACATGGCGTGCCTATCGAGCAAGGCCTGCAACACCACCAACACGTCGGCTTCGGTCACACGCGATGGAGCCTGCACCACCACGGTCTGGTTGAACTGATCGACAGCGCCGTCCAGTCGCTGCAGCCAGTGCATGATCGGGGTGGCTATCACGGGCCCGAGGCCCTCATCGACCGTCCTGTCAACGTCGTCGACCACCGTGGCCACCCGCGCCAGACCAGCCACGGTCTGCTCGACGAAAATGTCGCGCGGTCGGCACAACACACCGGCTGCCCGGGCCCGCGCCACCACCTGCATCGACAAAATGCTGTCTCCGCCCAGCCCGAAGAACGAGTCGTCGACGCCGACCCGTTCCAGCCCCAGGATTTCGGCGTAGATGTCGGCCAGGATTTCTTCTATGGCGGTCGCCGGCGCCCGGTAATGGTCCCCATCTTGGTACTCCGGCTCTGGGAGGGCCCGGATATCCAGTTTGCCGTTCGAAGTCAAAGGTAGGGCGTCGACCGCGACTACCGCGGCCGGGACCATGTACGCCGGGAGCCGCTCGGCCAGCTGTGCGCGCAGCCCGGCGGGATCTACGGTACCGGTGGCGTAGCCCACCAGCCGCTTGTCGCCGGGTCGATCCTCGCGCGCGATGACTACCGCCTGCTGCACGCCGTCCAGCCCGGACATTGCCGCCGTTATGTCACCCAACTCGATGCGATAGCCGCGGATCTTGACCTGATCATCGGAACGCCCCAGGTATCGCAACTGGCCGTCGGCCCCCCACGACACGACATCCCCGGTGCGGTACATCCGGATTCCGGGCGCTCCCGCGCCGCCGAACGGACACGCCACGAATCGCGACGCGGTCAGTCCCGCCCGGCCGACGTACCCCTGGGCGAGCCCCGCGCCGGCAACATACAACTCGCCGACCACACCGGCCGGCACCGGTCGCAGCCAATCGTCCAACACAAAAAAACCGAGGTGGGCCAGCGGTACTCCGATAGGACTGGCGGCGCTGGCCGCGTCGGTGTCGACGATCTCCCGAAATGACGCATGCACCGTCGTCTCGGTTATGCCGTACATGTTGATCAGGCGGGGCGATCCCGGATGGCGGTCCAACCAGGGCCCAAGCCGCGGGGGTTCCAGCGCCTCACCGCCGAATACCACCGTCTCGAGCTTGAGCTGATCCCCCAACTCCGGTGCGTGCGCGTCGGCCGCTTGCAGCGCATAAAACGCCGAAGGCGTCTGGCTTAACACGCTGACCTGTTCACGGACCAGCAACGCGTGCAACTCCTCCGAGGACCGGACGACGGATTCGGGCACAATCACCAGCCGGCCACCATGCAGCAGCGCACCCCACATCTCCCACACCGAGAAATCGAAGGCCAATGAATGGCACTGGGACCACACCTGCCCGGTCAATTCGAGGTCAGCGTTCAGCGACTCCAATAGTTGAGTCACGTTCCGATGGGTGACCGCCACCCCTTTGGGGACGCCGGTTGTGCCCGAGGTGTAGATCAGGTAGGCAACATCATCGGCGGCCGGCGCCGGCAACGCGGTGCTGGGCTGGGTATCGATCCGCGCGTCATTAACGTCGATGACCGGCAGGTCATGTTTGTGCAGCCGCTCGGCCAACCCGCTGGTGGTGACCGCCACGACCGGCTTCGCATCTCCGAGCATGAACTCGGCTCTGGTGTTCGGCATCGCCGCATCGATCGGTAGGTAGGCCGCTCCGGTCTTGAGCACCGCCAAGATCGCCACGATCGCCTCGGCCGACCGGGAAAACAGCAACGCCACCCGCTGACCCGGCCCGGCACCATGACCGGCTAACAGGTGCGCCAACCGGTTCGCGGCCTCATCCAGCTCGCGGTATGTCAGCGACTGGCCCTCAAAACTAACCGCCACCGCCTCTGGAGCCCGCGCGACCTGCGCAGCAAACAACGCCGGAATCGACACCGCCGAAACCGCGCGCCGGCCCAGCGCAGCCCGATTACCCCACCCTGCCAGTTGGGCAAGCTCACCAGCATCGAGCACATCCACCGTCGAAAGTCGCCGGGTCGGGTCGGCGGTCATCGCCAGCACAACCCGCTGCAACCGCTTGATCAACACCTCAATGCTGGCCGCATCGAACACGTCGGTGCGAAACTCCACCTGCCCGCTGATCCCGGCAGGATCACCGGCCTCGGTCCAACGCTCGGCCAACGACAACGTCAAATCCATACGCGCGGTGTGGGTATCCGCCGCTAACGGCGTAACCGCCAAATCTCCCAAGGTCACCCCGCCGGCCGGATCGCGGTCCTGCCAGTTCTGCCAGGCCAACATCACCTGAACCAGCGGATGATGCGTCAACGATCGCGCCGGATTCAGGCGCTCCACCAGCACCTCAAACGGCACATCCTGATGCTCGTAGGCAGCCAGACTGCGCTGACGCACCTGAGCCAGCACCTCAGCAACGGTGGGATCCCCCGCAACATCGACCCGCAGCACCAAGGTATTGACGAAAAAACCCACCAACTCGTCTAGCGCGGCATCACGCCGCCCAGCGATCGGGAAACCCACCGCCACGTCAGCGCTCGCGCTGAGTTTCGCCAACAACACCGCCAACGCGGCCTGCACCACCATGAAACTGGTCGCATTGTGCTCACCGGCCATCTGGCGGATCAAATGCTGCAATTCCGCGGGCCACTCCACCGCCATGGTGACCCCGCGGTAGTCGGCGACCGGCGGATACGGCCGATCGGTAGGCAACTGCAGCCGCTCGGGCATCCCAGCCAGCACGTCTTCCCAGTAGGCCAGCTGTGCGCCGATGCGGCTGCCGCTGTCGTCGAGCTCGCCGAACTGCGCACGCTGCCACAGCGTGTAATCGACATACTGCACCGCCAACGGCGCCCAGTCAGGAGCCTGCCCCATCGACCGGCCGGCATACGCCACACCCAAATCCCGCACCAGCGGAGTCACCGACAACCCATCCGCAGCGATATGGTGCACCACAGTCACCAGCACATGCTCATCCTCGGCAACCCGGAAAAGCTGCGCCCGCAATGGGATCTCACTGGCCAGATCGAACGCATAGCACGCCGCGGCGCCGATCGCCCCCTCCAACCGGGCGGCCGACCAGCCGGTGGCATCCACAACCTGCCAACCGAAATCGATTCGCACAGGGTCCGTAACCACCAGCTGTTGGGGAATGCCATCGAGCGCGACGAACAGGGTGCGCAGGCTTTCATGGCGGTCCACCACGTCAGCCAGTGCCGCACCCAACGCCTCGTCGTCCAGCGATCCGCGCAGCCGCAACGCCACCGCCATGTTGTAGACCGGTGACGGCCCATGCAGCTGATCCAGGAACCACAACCGGTTCTGGGCAAAGGAGAGTGGAACCACCGCCGGCCGCTCACCGGCCACCAACGGCTCCAACCCCCCACCACCAGCACCGATACGGGTCGCCAACCGTGCGACCGTGGGCGCCTCGAACAAAGCGCGCACCGCGAGTTCGGAATCCAAAGCGGTGTTGACCGCGGCGATGACGCGCATCGCCGTTAACGAATCCCCACCCAGATCGAAGAACGATTCATCCGCGCCAACCCGCTCGAGTCCGAGCACTTGGGCATAGATGCCGGCCAGGATGTCCTCGACGGGGCTGGATGGGGCGCGGTAGTGATCCGAGTCCTGGTAAGCCGGTGCCGGCAGGGCGCGTGTATCGAGCTTGCCGTTGGAAGTCAACGGCAACGCGTCGAGCACGATCACCGCGGCCGGGACCATGTAGGCGGGCAGGCGCTCTGCCAGCGCAGCGCGAATCTCGTCCGAATCGGCGGTTCCAGTGACATAACCGACCAGGCGCTTGTCACCCGGGCGGTCTTCGCGTGCGATCACCGCCGCCTGGCGCACGCCGTCCAGCCCGGCCAGCGCCGCGCGCACTTCCCCGACTTCGATGCGATACCCGCGGATCTTGACCTGCTCATCGACACGACCGAGATACTGCAATTGCCCATCAGAGCGCCACCGCACTCGATCCCCGGTGCGATACATGCGTATACCCGGCGCTGCCGCTCCGCCGAACGGACACGCCACAAACCGGGACGCCGTCAGAGCCGACCGGCCGACATAACCACATCCGACACCGGCACCGGCCACATAGAGCTCCCCGACAACGCCGATCGGCGCCGGCCGCAGCGACCCATCAAGCACGAACAACGCGGCCCCGGGTACCGGCGAGCCGATCGGCACCACTCCCGGCCCCGGAGTCAGCGGGGCGCTGATCGCCACACACATCGTGGTCTCGGTCGGGCCGTAAGCGTTAATCAGCACCCGTCCCGGCGCCCACCGCTCCACCACCTCGGGCGGACATGCCTCGCCGGCCATCACCAACGCCGTTGACTTCAATCTCTCCGGGGAGAGCGTTCCTACGGCCGACGGAGTCTGCGTGAACACGCTGACCTGCTCAGCAGCCAACAACTCCTGAAAGTCTTCCGGTGAACTCACTACAGACTCAGGCACCACCACTGAGCGCCCGCCGCGCAGTAACGCACCCAATATCTCCCACGCCGAAACATCGAACGCCAGCGAATGACACAACGGCCAAACCCCCTGCGCCGGCAGGCCCGCGTCCAGAGAACTCAGCAGGCTGGTCACGTTCTGGTGGGTGATGGCGACGCCTTTCGGGATACCGGTAGTACCCGAGGTGTAGATCAGGTAAGCGATGTCGTCTGGCGCCGGCGCCGGTAATGCGGTGCTGGGTTGAAGATCGGCCGGTGCGTCGTTTATGTCGATGACCGGCAGGCCGAATCCGTCCAGCCGTGACCGTAGGTCGGTCGTGGTGATGGCGGCGATCGGAGCAGCGTCTTGAATGACGAACTCAACCCGTGCCGCCGGCACCATCGGGTCAATGGGCACATACGCCGCGCCGGTCTTCAAAACCGCCAGAATCGAAACGACCGCTTCAGCCGACCGGGAAAACAGCAGCGCCACATTCTGTCCCGGACCCACGCCGAAACCCAGCAGCAGATGTGCCAACCGGTTAGTGGCCTCGTCAAGCTCGCGGTAGGTCATGGACCCACCCTGGAATGACAGCGCGACTGACTCCGGGGCGCTGTCCACATGTGCGGCAAACATTTCCGGGATAGACGACGCGGCGGTCGGGGGTTGGCTGAGCACCGAGCGGTTGCCCCACCGGGCCAACTGAGCTTGCTCATCTTCGTCGAGCAGATCGATTGACGACAATCGCTGCTTCGGACGGCCGGTCACGACTCCTCTTCCAGATCGGCCGTAATTGCCACCACTACCCGGCGCAACCGCTCGGTCAGCGCCTCCACGGTTTCCGTGTCGAAGATGTCGGTCCGAAATTCCACTTCCCCGCCGATCCCGGCGGGCTCACCAGCATCGGTCCAGCGCTCAATGAGCGAGAAAACCAGATCCATACGGGCGGTGTGGGTTTCGAGGGGCATATGGGTGACCCGCAGATCACCCAGGGTCAATGCGGCGGCGAGGTTATTGTCCTGCCCGACGAGATTCTGCCAAGTCAACGCCACTTGTACCAACGGGTGATGGGCGAGGTTTCGCGACGGATTGAGCCGCTCAACAAGCACATCGAAAGGCACATCCTGATGCTCGTAGGCGGCCAGGCTGCGCTCTCGCACCTGGTCGAGCAACTCGGCGACAGTGGGGTCACCGGCGACGTCAACCCGCAGCACCAAGGTATTGACGAAGAACCCGACCAGTTCGTTGAGGGCGGGATCGGGGCGTCCGGCGATGGGGAAACCTATCGCCACATCGCTACTCCCGCTCATCCTGGACAGCAGCACCGCCAAGGCCGCCTGGACAACCATGAAACTGGTCGCCTTATGCTCTCGGGCCACCCTGCGCACCCGCGCCTGCAGGTCGGCGGGCCAGTCCACGAGCACAGTGGCACCCCGCTGATCGGCGACCGCCGGGTAGGGCCGATCGGTGGGTAGCTGCAGCTGCTCGGGCATCCCGGCCAGGGCATCCTGCCAGTAGCTCAGCTGTGCGGCGATGCGACTGTTCCTATCGGCCAGATCGCCCAGCCGCGCGCGCTGCCACAGCGTGTAATCGACGTACTGAACCGGCAACGGCGACCAATCAGGAGCCCTATCCACACACCGATCGGCGTAGGCCACACCCAGATCACGCACCAGCACGTTCACCGACCACCCGTCGGAGGCGATATGGTGCAGCACGGCCACCAGCACATGTTCATCGTCGGTGACCCGGAAAAGGGTTGCCCGCAACGGGATTTCGGTCGTCAGATCAAAGGTGTGACGGGCTGCCGCGCCGACGGCCTCCTCAAGCCGCGCCGCCGACCATTCGCTGGCATCTATGATCTGCCAACCGAAATCGATCCGCTCAACCGGCAGTATCACCTGCTGAGGGATCCCGTCGGCCGCCACAAACAGCGTCCGCAGACTCTCGTGACGGCCCACCACGTCGGCCAGTGCCTCACCCAACGCCTCGGCTTCCAATCGCCCACCGAGCCGCAACGCCACCGCCATGTTGTAGATCGGCGACGGCCCCTGCAACTGCTCCAGGAACCACAACCGGGATTGGGCAAACGACAGCGGCACCACCGCGGGCCGCTCACCGGCTACCAACGGCTCCAGCCCATCGTCATCGCTACCAATACGGGGTGCCAGCTGGGCGACCGTGGGCGCCTCGAACAACGCGCGCACCGAGACGCCGGCATCCAACGACTGGTTCACCGAGGCGATCACCCGCATCGCCAACAACGAATCACCACCCAGGTCGAAGAACGATTCGTCGACGCCGACGCGCTCCAACCCGAGCACCTGAGCAAAGATACCCGCAAGAATGTCCTCGACAGCGCTGGCGGGGGCCCGATAACCTCCCGCATCTTGATATTCCGGTTCCGGCAGGGCCCGCTTGTCGAGCTTGCCGTTGACCGTCAGCGGTATTGCGTCGACCGCGACTATCGCGGCCGGGACCATGTAGGCCGGAAGCCGCTCCGCCAGCTGCACCCGTAGCCCGGCGGGGTCTGCTGTACCGGTGACGTAGCCCACCAGCCGCTTGTCGCCGGGTCGATCCTCGCGCGCGATGACTACCGCCTGCTGCACCCCGTCCAAATCGGTCAGCGCGGCTTGGACTTCACCGAGCTCGATGCGATAGCCGCGGATCTTAACCTGGTCATCGGAACGCCCAACGTACTGCAACTGCCCGTCGGGGCCCCATGACACGAGATCCCCGGTGCGATACATCCGTGCTCCGGGCACCCCGGGGCCGCCGAACGGACACGCCACAAACCGCGATGCCGTCAAACCGGCCCGGCGCACGTAGCCGTACCCCGCCCCCGAACCGGCCACATACAACTCGCCGACCACACCGGGCGGTACCGGACGCAGCCAGCGGTCCAGCACGAAGAAGGAAAGGTGCGCCAACGGCGCCCCGACCGGGCTCGCACTTTTAACGGTGTCGCTGTCGACGATCTCGCGAAACGAGGCGTGCACCGTCGTCTCGGTGGTGCCGTACATATTGATCAACCGGGGTACTCCCGGGTGGCGGTCCAGCCACGGCGCAAGGCGTTGTGGTTCCAGGGCTTCACCAGCGAATATCACGGTCTCGAGCTTGAGCTGATCCCCCAACTCAGGTGCGTGCACGTCGGCGGCTTGCAGCGCATAGAACGCCGAGGGGGTCTGGCTCAACATGCTGACCTGTTCACGTACCAGCAGCGCGTGGAAATCTTCGGACGAGCGAGCCAACGACTCGGGCACTATCACCAGTCGCCCACCATGCAGCAGCGCGCCCCAGATCTCACACACCGAGACGTCGAAGGCCAGGGAATGCCACTGGGACCATACCTGCCCGGCTAGCTCCAGGCTGTCGTCCATGGACTCCAACAGCTGGATCACGTTGTGGTGGGTGATCGCGACGCCCTTGGGGATCCCGGTGGTGCCCGAGGTGTAGATCAGGTAGGCAACATCGTCGGCGGCCGGTCCGGGCGAGGCAATGCTGGGTTGGCTTTCGATCCGCGGGTCGTCGACATCGATGACCAGGAGGCCATGACTATTCAGCCGGTCGACCAGTGCACTGGTGGTGACCGCAGCGATCGGCTTCGCATCACCGAGCACGAACTCAGCCCGCGCTGCCGGCACCGCCGGGTCGATCGGCACGTACGCCGCCCCGGTCTTGAGCACCGCGAGGATGGCCACGATCGCCTCGGTCGAGCGAGACAACAGCAACGCCACCCGCTGACCCGGTCCCGCACCATGGCCGGCCAACAGATGCGCCAACCGGTTGGCGGCCGCATCGAGCTCGCGATAACTCATCGAGCCGCCGTCGAACGTCAGCGCCACCGCATCCGGCGCCCGGGCCACCTGCGCGGCGAACACCGCCGGAATCGACAGCCCCAAGGGCGTGGGATGAGCCAACGCCGCCCGATTCCCCCAACCCTCCAACTGGGCAAGTTCACCAGCGCCCAACACATCGACCGAGGACAGCCGCCGCGCCGGATCGACGGTCATCGCCAGCACCAGCCGCTGCAACCGCCCGATCAACACCTCAATGGTGGCCGCATCGAACACATCGGTGCGAAACTCCACCTCCCCACCAATCCCGGCGGGCTCACCGGCATCGGTCCAACGCTCAGCCAACGACCACGTCAAATCCATACGCGCAGTGTGGGTATCGGCCCGCATCGGCGTGACTTGCATGTCGCCCAACATCGTCCCGGCGGCATCGGCGTCCTGCCAGTTCTGCCACGCCAACATCACCTGAACCAACGGATGATGCGTCAACGACCGCGCCGGATTAAGCCGCTCCACCAGCACCTCAAACGGCACATCCTGATGCTCGTAGGCAGCCAGACTGCGCTGACGCACCTGAGCCAGCAAGTCCGCAACGGTCGGATCGGCGGCCAAATCCACCCGCAACACCAACGTGTTGACGAAAAATCCCACCAACTCATCCAGCGCAGGATCACGCCGCCCAGCTATCGGGAATCCAACCGCCACATCAACGCTGCTACTGAGCTTCGACAACAACACCGCCAACGCGGCCTGCACCACCATGAAACTGGTCGCATTGTGCTCACCGGCCACCTGACGCACGCGAGCCTGCAACTCAGCCGGCCACTCCACGGCCACCGTGGCGCCGCGATAATCCGCCACCGGCGGATAGGGCCGATCGGTCGGCAACTGCACCCGCTCGGGCATCCCGGCCAACACATCTTCCCAATAGGCCAACTGCCCAGCGATACGGCTGTCGCTGTCGTCGAGCTCGCCGAACTGCGCGCGCTGCCACAGCGTGTAGTCGACATACTGCACCGCCAACGGCGCCCAATCAGGAGCCTGCCCCACCGACCGGCCGGCATACGCCACGCCCAAATCCCGCATCAGCGGGCCTACCGAGGCGCCATCGGCAGCGATGTGGTGCACCACTGCCACCAGCACGTGTTCGTCCTCGGCAAGCCTGAAAAGCTGCGCTTGCAATGGGATCTCACTGGCCAGATCGAACGCATAACGCGCCGCGGCGCCGATCGCCTCCTCCAACCGGTCAACCGACCAACCGACGGCATCCACAACCTGCCAACCGAAATCGGCCCGGTCAGTCGGAATGACTACCTGCTGAGCCGTTCCCTCCAAGGCGGCGAACAGGGTGCGCAGGCTCTCGTGTCGATCCACCACATCGGCCAGCGCTGAACCCAACGCCTCGGCGTCCAGCGGTCCGCGCAGCCGCAACGCCACCGCCATGTTGTAGACCGGTGACGGGCCATGCAGCTGATCCAGGAACCACAACCGGTTCTGGGCAAACGACAGCGGAATTACCGCCGGCCGCTCGCCGGCCACCAATGGCTCCAGCCCACCACCACCAGCACCGACGCGGGGCGCCAATTGGGCGACCGTGGGCGCCTCGAACAGGGTGCGTACCGCCAGGCCGGCGCGCAAGGCCTTGTTCGCTGCGGCGATGACCCGCATGGCCGACAGCGAGTCCCCACCCAGATCAAAGAATGAGTCGTCGACGCCCACCCGATCGAGCCCCAACACTTGGGCATAAATGCCGGCCAGAATTTCTTCGACTGCGCCGGATGGCGCGCGGTAGTGCTGGCCGTCCTGATAGTCCGGCGCCGGCAAGGCACGGACGTCGAGTTTGCCATTGGCGGTCAACGGCAAAGCGTCGATCGTCAACACCGCGGCGGGCACCATATACGGCGGTAACCGATCCGAAAGTTGTTCGCGCAGCATGCTCGGGTCCGCGGTCCCGGTGATGTAACCCACCAGACGCTTGTCGCCGGGACGGTCCTCGCGCGCAATCACCGCCGCGTCATCCACCCCGTCCAGCCCGGCCAGCGCCGTCCGCACATCACCAAGCTCGATGCGATACCCGCGGATCTTGACCTGCTCATCGGCGCGACCCAGATACTCCAACTGCCCGTCTGCGCTCCAGCGCACCAAGTCCCCGGTGCGATACATCCGCACACCGACGCCGCCGAACGGACATGCCACAAACCGCGACGCCGTCAACCCCGCCCGACGCACATAGCCATAGCTCACGCCACGACCTGCCGCATACAACTCACCGACCACACCGACGGGCACCGGACGCAACCATTGGTCCAAAACAAACAAGGCCGCCCCGGGCACCGGCGAACCAATCGGCGGCACTCCCGACCCCGCCCTCAACGGGGCACTGAACGTCAAAACCATCGTCGTCTCGGTAGGACCGTAGGCATTGAGCATCACCCGTCCCGGAGCCCAGCGGTCCACCACCTCGGCCGGACACGCCTCACCGGCGACAGCCAATGTCATCTGATCCAAACCCTGCGGCGACAACGTCGCCACCGCAGACGGGGTCCACGCAAGAAAACTGGTTCGTTCCTCGACCAACAAGGAGTGGAAGTCTTCGGGGGCCGCCGCCACCGATTCTGGCACCACCAGCACCCGCCCGCCGTGCAGTAGCGGACCCCACACCTCCCAGACCGAGGTGTCAAAACCATAGGAATTGCACTGGGTCCAGGTCCCCGGCGGCACATAAGCGTCCGTCTCAGTCAGGAGCTGGGTCACGTTGCCATGGGTGACGGCCACCCCTTTGGGCAGGCCGGTAGTACCCGAGGTGTAAATCACGTAGGCGATGTCATCCACAGCGGGCTCGGGCAACGCCGTGCTGGGTTGAGCATCGACGACGGGGTCGTTCACATCGATGACCGGCAGCCCGTGCCGCTCGAGCCGGGAGCGTAGGTCGGCGCCGGTAACGGCGACGACAGGGCCAGCATCGGCCAGCATGAAACTGATCCGCTCGTCGGGATGCCCAGGGTCGATCGGCACATAGGCCGCCCCGGTCTTGAGCACCGCGGCAATGGAAACGATCGCCTCGGCCGACCGGGAAAACAGCAGGGCCACCGACTCATCGGGTCCAGCACCCTGAGCCGCCAGCAAATGCGCCAACCGGTTAGCGGCCTCATCGAGCTCGCGATAGGTCATGGAGCGGCCGTCGAACGTGAGCGCCACCGCATCCGGGGTGCGCGCCACCTGCGCGGCAAACGCCCCCGGGATCGACACCGGCGACGTTGCCGGCCGGTCTAACGCGTCCCGATTGCCTAGGTCAAACAGCTGAGCCTCTTCGGCAAAATCGAGCAGATCGATCGAGGACAATCGCCGTTTCGAGTCGGTGGTCAGTGCGACGAGCACCCGCCGCAACCGCTCGATCAGCCTCTCGATGCTCGCTGCATCGAAAATATCGGTGCGGAACTCCACCTCCCCGCCGATCCCGGCCGGCTCACCCGCATCGGTCCACCGTTCGGCGAGCGAAAACGCGAGATCCATGCGAGCAGTGCGGGTCTCCGCCGGCAGCGGAGTGACCTGCAAATCGCCTAGTTTCAATTTCGCGGGCTGCTGGTTCTGCCAGGCCAACAACACCTGGACCAGTGGGTGATGGGCGCGGCTCCGGGCCGGGTTGAGGCGCTCCACCAGCACCTCGAAGGGCACATCTTGATGCTCATAGGCGGCGAGACTGCGCCCTCGCACCTGGGCCAGCAAGTCGGCAACAGTGGGATCACCGGCCAGGTCAACCCGCAGGACCAAGGTGTTGACGAAAGACCCGACCAGCTCATCCAGTGCGGCATCGCGGCGTCCCGCAATGGGAAATCCGACCGCTACATCGGTGCTGGCGGCGAGCGTGGACAGCAACACCGCCAGGCCGGCCTGGACCACCATGAAGCTGGTCGCGTTGTGCTCACGCGCCAATTCCCGCACCCTCGATTGCAGCTCGGCGGGCCAGTTCACCGCCACGGTGGCGCCGTCGTAACCCCCAACCGGGGGGTAGGGCCGGTCGGTGGGAAGCTGCAGCTGTTCTGGCATTCCGGCCAGGGCGTCTTTCCAGTAGGCCAGCTGGATGCTGACGCGGCTGTCCACGTCTTCTAGCTCACCTAGCTGCGCGCGTTGCCACAGCGTGTAGTCGACGTACTGGACCGGCAATGGCGACCAATCAGGAGCCTGCCCGACGCTGCGGCTGGCATACGCCACACCAAGCTGGCGTACCAGCGGGGCCACCGACCAGCCGTCGGCGGCGATGTGGTGCACCGCGGCCGCCAGCACATGCTCGTCGTCGGCAACTCGGAAAAGCCTTGCCTGCAAAGGGATTTCGGTCGCCAAGTCAAACTTGTGGCGGGCCACGGCGCCGACGGCCTCGCGTAGCCGGTCTGTAGACCACCCGCTGGCATCAATGACCTGCCAACCGAAATCGCTCCGCTCAGCCGGCAGTATGACCTGCTGGGCGATGCCGTCTGCCGCCACAAACAGCGTCCGCAGACTTTCATGGCGGGCCACCACATCGGCCAGTGCCGAGCCCAACGCCTCAGGATTCAAGGGCCCATCGAGCCGCAATGCCATCGCCATGTTGTAAACGGCCGACGGCCCCTGCAACTGATCCAAGAACCACAACCTGGATTGGGCAAACGACAGCGGAACCACCGCCGGCCGCTCGCCGGCCACCAACGGCTCCAGCCCATTCCCGCCTCCGCCGATATGGGGCACCAATTGAGCGACCGTCGGCGCCTCGAACAAAGCACGGACCGAAACCCCGGCGCGCAGCGACTTGTTGATCGAGGCGACCGCCCGCATCGCCAACAACGAATCTCCACCGAGGTCGAAGAAGGACTCCTCGACGCCCACCCGCTCCAAACCGAGCACCTGCGCATAAATGCTGGCCACGATCTCTTCGGTGGGGGTGCTCGGAGCCCGATAGCCAGCCCCATCCTGGTACTCCGGCGCCGGAAGGCTTCGCTTGTCAAGCTTGCCGTTGACGGTCAAGGGCAAGGCTTCCAACACGACCACCGCGCTGGGCACCATATACGGCGGCAGCTGCTGAGCCAGTGCGGTCCGCGCGGTGCTTGGGTCGATAGTCCCGGTCACATAACCCACCAGACGTTTGTCGCCGGGGCGATCCTCGCGCGCGATCACTACCGCCTGCTGCACCCGGTCCAAACCGGACAGTGCGGCTTGGACTTCACCGAGCTCGATGCGATAGCCGCGGATCTTGACCTGGTCATCGGCGCGGCCCAGATACTCCAGCTGTCCGTCAGCGCTCCACCGCACCAGATCCCCGGTGCGATACATCCGTGCTCCGGGCGCCTCGGC